>NZ_JBITJM010000017.1:0-172442 GCF_044460025.1 Streptomyces sp. NPDC050161
ACCCCCCCCCCCCCCCGCGCCCCCGCCCCGCGGCCCCCGCCCGGGGGGCCCCCCCCCCGCGGCCCCCCGCCGGGGCGGCCGGGGGGGGGGGCCCCCCCCCGGCGGAATGCGCCCGCACGCCCCGTTTCCCGGGCCGCCCCGCTGCGCAGAATCCGTCCATGAACCAGCAGGGTGCACGACGTGGCCACGAGGACCACTGGTGGCGGCAGCTGTACGGCGAAGCCGACACCGGCAGGGGCGCCGCCCCCGGAGCCCCGAACGGCCACGCCCCGCACCCGCCGCCCCGCGACACCGGTCCAGGCAAGTCCCCCGACACCCTGGACGAACGGGTCAACTCCGCACTCCGGGCGGTCGGTTGCCCACCGCGACCCGCCCCGCCGCCCGCGCCCGCCTCGCCCGCACCCGCCGCACCCCGGGCAGCCCCGCCCCGAGCCGCCTCCGCCGCCGCCCCGCAGGCGAGCCCGCTCCCCGCCCCCCGCCGCACACCGCCCCCGCATCCGGCCGTCGGCTTCATCGGGGACCGGCCGCCGACCTACGCACCCGAGCCGGTGGCGCTGCCGCCCGCCGACCCGGAGGCGCTCGGCGAGCTGGTACCCGACACGGTCCTGGACGGTGCCCAGTACGGCTCGCTCACCCTCAGAGCCGCATCGCAGCGCGGGGACTCCGCCCGCTACCGGGGCGAACCCCGCCGCGACGCACTGCTCGTCACCCGCTTCGGCACCGGCCGGCACACCCTGATCCTGGTCGCCGTCGGCACCGGCACACCCGCCGTCGCCGGCGCCCACCGCGCCGCGCACGACGCCTGCGCCTGGATCGGCGGCGCGGTCGGCCGCAGCTGCACCCATCTGGCCGATGACCTGCGCACCGACAACCGCAGCGCACTCAAGTCCGGGCTGCAACGGCTCACCGACCGCAGCTACGGCAGGCTGCGGTCCCGCGCCGCCGAGCTGGACCGCGCCCCGCAGGAGTACACGGCGTCGCTGCGCTGCCTGCTGCTGCCCGCCGACCCGGAGTGCCGGCTGCGGGTCTTCTTCGGCGTGGGCGAGGGCGGCACCCTACGGCTGGACGGCGACGGCTGGCAGGACCTGGAGCCCACACCCTCGGACCCCGGTGCGCCGCCCGCCGAAGCCCCTTCCTCCGGCGCCCCCGAGCCCGCGCGCCCCGACCCGTTCGTCTTCGGCACCGTCACCGCCCGCCGCGGTGACACCCTGCTGCTGTGCAGCGCCGGTCTCGCCGAGCCGCTCGCCGACGAGCCCGCCTTCGCCTCCCGCCTCGCCACCGACTGGTCGGCCCCGGAACCGCCCGGCCTCACCGCCTTCCTCGCCACCGCACAGATACGCGTCAAGGGCCACGCCAAGGACCGCACGGCCGTCGCCGTGTGGGACACCTAGGACGCACGAGCGGCTCAGACCAGGGAACGACGGCGACGCCATACGGGTGAGCCGCCCCGGCGCGGGTACCCGGCGATGGCGGGCGGGCCGCGCGGCCAGCGGAGGCGGAGCGCGGACGCTCGTGGGTTGATGAGGAGGGAACCGCCCACCGAAGGCGTCGAAGGAGCGAGCGCGACATGGCGAAGCAGACCGTGGCCGAGCAATTCGTGGACATCCTGGTGCGGGCCGGCGTGCAGCGGCTGTACGGGGTCGTCGGCGACAGCCTGAACCCCGTCGTCGACGCCATCCGCCGCACACCCGACCTCGACTGGATCCAGGTCAGACACGAGGAGACCGCCGCGTTCGCCGCCGGGGCCGAGGCGCAGATCACCGGCAGACTCGCGGCCTGCGCCGGCTCCTGCGGGCCGGGCAACCTGCACCTGATCAACGGCCTCTACGACGCCCACCGGTCCATGGCCCCGGTGCTCGCCCTCGCCTCGCAGATCCCGTCGAGCGAGATCGGCACCGGCTACTTCCAGGAGACCCACCCCGACCGGCTGTTCGCCGAATGCAGCCACTACAGCGAGCTGATCTCCAGCAGGCAGCAGATGCCGCGGGTCCTCCAGACCGCCATCCAGCACGCCGTCGGGCAGAGCGGCGTCGCGGTCGTCTCGCTGCCCGGCGACATCGCTGCCGAGGCCGCACCCGACCGCGCCGTCGAGCACGCCCTGGTCACCTCGCGCCCCTCGGTACGCCCCGGCGACGCCGAGATCGACCGGCTCGCCGAGATGATCGACGCGGCCGGCAAGGTCACCCTGTTCTGCGGCAGCGGCACGGCGGGCGCACACACCGAGGTGATGGATTTCGCCGAGCGGATCAAGGCCCCGGTCGGGCACGCGCTGCGCGGCAAGGAGTGGATCCAGTACGACAACCCGTACGACGTCGGCATGAGCGGCCTGCTGGGCTACGGCGCGGCGTACGAGGCGACCCACGAGTGCGATCTGCTGATCCTGCTCGGCACGGACTTCCCTTACAACGCGTTCCTGCCGGACGACGTCAAGATCGTCCAGGTCGATGTCCGCCCCGAACACCTGGGCAGGCGCTCCAAACTCGACCTCGCCGTCTGGGGAGACGTCCGCGAGACGCTGCGCTGCCTGACACCCAAGGTGCAGATCAAGTCACAGCGCACCTTCCTGGACCGGATGCTCAAGAAGCACGCCGACGCCCTGGAAGGCGTGGTCAGCGCCTACACCCGCAAGGTCGAGAAGCACATCCCGATCCACCCCGAATTCGTGGCGTCGGTCCTGGACGAAGAGGCCGCCGACGACGCGGTGTTCACCGTCGACACCGGTATGTGCAACGTCTGGGCGGCCCGCTATCTGAGCCCCAACGGCCGCCGCAGGGTGATCGGTTCGTTCACCCACGGATCGATGGCGAACGCGCTGCCGCAGGCCATCGGCGCCCAGTTCATCGACCGCGGGCGGCAGGTCGTGTCGATGTCGGGCGACGGCGGATTCACCATGCTGATGGGCGACTTCCTGACCCTGGTCCAGTACGACCTGCCGGTCAAGGTCGTGCTGTTCAACAACTCATCGCTGGGCATGGTGGAGCTGGAGATGCTGGTCGCCGGGCTCCCCTCGTACGGCACCACCAACCACAACCCGGACTTCGCGGCGCTCGCCCGTGCGGCCGGCGCGCACGGCGTGCGGGTGGAGAAGCCCAAACAGCTGCGCGGCGCGCTGCGGGACGCGTTCGCGCACAAGGGCCCGGCGCTGGTCGACATCGTCACCGACCCCAACGCGCTGTCCATCCCGCCGAAGATCAGCGCCGAGATGGTGTCCGGCTTCGCGCTGTCGGCCGGCAAGATCGTGCTGGACGGCGGAGTCGGCCGGATGCTCCAGATGGCACGCTCCAACCTCCGGAATATTCCCCGGAGATGACGTCCGGCATACCGCGATCCGGCCTGCTGATGGCCGGATCCGGCGCCTCTCCGCGTGCCCCGCGGCCCGCCGCCGCAGAACCGTGAAACCGCAAGCATGTCGCCTTGCCCCGTGGGCATGCATCACCGTGAGGCTGTTCGAGAGAGCGGTTCTGAGGGGACGTTCGGGGCGGGGGAGATGATGCGGCACCCTGTGTGGCGCCAGGAGCGGGACGGACGGGAACGGACGACCGGGGGGAGCCGGGGGACGGCAGTTGCCGCACGCGAACCGTGGGTGATGGAACGCAAGGTCCAGGAGGCCGACCTGAGCGCGGTGGCCGACGTACGCAGGGAGCTGCGCCGGATGCTGAGTCGCTGGGACGCACCCTCGCACGGCGATATATCGGACGTCGCGTCGTTATTGATCAGCGAGTTGGTCACCAACGCCCTCGTGCACACCACGGGCGGCGCCGTCGTCACCGCGACGGTCACCGACCGGCTGCGCGTCGAGGTCCGCGACTGCGCCACCACCCGCCCGGAGCCGCGGGCGCCGACCGGCGACGGTACGTCGGGCCGTGGCCTGTTCCTGGTCCGCACCCTCGCCGACGCCTGGGGTGTACGCACCCACGGCCTCGGCAAAAGCGTCTGGTTCGAGCTGGGCGGACCGGCCTGACCCGGTGACGTGAGGGCCGGGCGGGCCCGCCGTGTCTCAGCCGAACTGCCGCTCGATCGCGGCGAGTTTCTCCTCCAGCGAGTCCAGCCGGGGGAGGGTCTGGGTGTCGTCCTCCGCCGTGAGGTCGAAGGACTGCGGACGGGCGGCGGCGGGGTCGCCGTCGGCGCCGCTCACCGCCTTGAGGGCAGGCCGGGAACGCAACGGCAACTCCCCCGCGGGCAGCGAGGGCGGTCCGTCGGTTATGGCGGGGTCAGGACCCGGCACCTCCGCGGTCGCGGTGGCCGTCGCGCCCTGGGGAACCGCCAGCTGACGCCCCTGCCTGCCGACGCCCCAGGAGCGGTGCTGCCGGTTGATGGCCTTGATCCTGGCCCGGTCGAGCTTGCCCTGCTCCCGCCTGCGCAGCCGGTTCCGCTCCTTCTCCTTGCGGTCCTCCCTGACCTCTTCGACGGCCTCGTCCAGCGACCGCACCCCCTCCAGCAGCATCAGCGACCAGGCGGCGAACGTCTCCCGAGGGGCCCGCAGCCAGCGCACGATCCGGATCTGCGGCAGCGGGCGGGGCACCAGACCCTGCTCGCGCAGCGCCGCCCGCCGGGTCTGCTTCAGCGCCCGGTCGAAGAGCACCGCGGCCGACAGCGACATCCCGGCGAAGAACTGCGGCGCGCCCGCGTGGTCGAGCCCCCGGGGCGCGTGCACCCAGTTGAACCAGGCAGCCGCACCGGCGAACGTCCACACCAGCAGACGCGAGCCGAGCGCCGCGTCACCGTGGCTGGCCTCGCGCACGGCGAGCACCGAGCAGAACATCGCCGCGCCGTCGAGCCCGAACGGCACCAAGTACTCCCAGCCTCCGGAGAGGTTGAGGTTCTGCACGCCGAAGCCGACCAGACCGTGGAAGGACAGTGCCGCGGCGACCGCGGCACAGCAGAACAGCAGCAGGTACGAGGCCATGGCGTAGACGGCTTCCTTGCGGCGCCTGCGATCCTCGCTGCGCTCCCAGGAGTCGTCGCCGGACGGACGGCCCGCCGAGCGCCTGCCGCGCGCGACCACCGCGACGGCCACCAGGATGCCGACGAGCAGCAGCGCCGCCGGGACCAGCCAATCCAGCGATATGTCGGTTGTTCTCATGCCGGGATTCCTTGCCTCGCGTTCCGCGCTTCCGCGCGCCATCCTGGCGGAACGCCCGGCCGGTACAGGGGGATTCGGCACAAGAGAACGCCAATGAGCGCGATGCGGCGGGCATGCACCACTTTGGCGTCGAACTGCTGGACGTGGCAGGTGAGTTGAGTTCGAAGGAAGTCACCCTGACGGGTGGGTGCGTGGGCCGCCCCGGACCCCGGGCCCCCACCTCAGCTGTACGGAACCACCGCCACAGGACAGGTCACGTGATGGATGGCGGCGTGTGCGACGGGGCCGATACGGGGTGCGGGAAGCGGGTGGTGCAGCCGTCGGCCGACCGCCACCAGCTCGGCTCCGGCGGTGGTTCCGACCAGGGCGTGCGAGGGGCTCTCCGGCAGCACCGTCAGCTGGAGCGGTACATCGGGGAAGCGCTCCCGCCATGGGGCCATGGCCTGCTGCAGCTCCTTCTCGGCGTCCTCGGTGACCTCCGCCGCGACGTCCGGCTCGATTCCCCAGGGCACGTAGGCGTGGACGGGGAGCGGGCGTCCGTGCAGGACCTGGAGCGGAACGCCGCGGCTCGCCGCGGCGTCGAAGGCGAAGGTGAGCAGCGCGTCGCACGGCCTTTTGAGGCCGACGCAGACGACGACCCTCGGCCCGGCCGACTTCGGCGTGCCGCGCGCGGATTCGGTCCGTGCCTCCGCCGCCGCTGCCTTTGCCGACCAACTGCCGCGGACCAGCACGACGGGCCGCTCCGCCCGGCCGATCACGTCCCAGCCGACATCGCCCAGTACGTAGCCCTCCCACGCCGTGAGGGCGCGCGACCCGAGCACCACCATCCGCGACGTGTCCGCCGCGCGCAGCAGGGCCGGCACCGCTTCGGATCCCACCAGCTCCTCCATGATCCCGAGGCCGGGGTGGCGCGTACGTACCTCCTCCACGGCCCGGCGCACGATCTGCCGGGCGCCGGCGTTCTGGTCGCGCTCCGGGGGTGTGTCCTGGGCCTCGGCAGCCAGCAGTATCCAGGCGTGCAGCAGCCGCAGCACCGCCTGGCGCCGGTCTGCTTCATCGGCCGCCCACCGTGCCGCGGCAAGGCTCTCCACCGACCCGTCGAGGCCCACAGCGATCGTTTCCGGCTCCATGGTGACCTTCTTCCGGTACAGGGCGAGGCGCGCAGGCCCGGCGGACCCGCCCCGGGCACGTCAAGCCTGCGCGTCGCCCCGCCCGGTGCTCAATGAGCCGACCAGCGCTGCCGGGGACCGAACGGCCCCTACGGCCGACGGCCGCCCGGCCCCTCGGACGCGTCGTGCCGCGCCCGCGCTCACCCCCGCCACGGCACGATGGCCACGGGGCACGCCGCATGAAAGAGCGCGGTACGGGCCACCCGCCCGAGATGCGGTTCGCCGTGAGCGCGGCGATGCCCGCCGATGACGAGGACATCAGCGGTGGTCGAGCGGTGCATCAGCGCCTTGTGCGCGGGCCCTTCGACCGCGAGGCGATGCACCGGTACCTCGGGCTGCTCGCCTGCCACGTCGTCGCGGAGACCGTCCAGCAGCCGCCACGCGTCCTGCTCGTGGCGGCTTAGGGCCTCCCGGTGGAGCGAAGGACCACCCGGCTCGTGCGCGGGGTGCTGCCAGGCGTGGACGGCCTCCAGCGCACAGCCGCGGGCCGCCGCCTCGCGCACGGCGAAGCTCACCGCGTCCGGCGCGTCGGCCGCCTTCGCCACACCGAGCAGCACCCGCGCGTGCGCCCCCGCGACGGCGGCGGGCTCTCCCCGCACCACGACCACCGGGCACGGCGCCCGGCCCGCAACGGCCAGGGTCACCGAACCCAGCAGCACCCCGGCCATCTTGCCGCGCCCCCGCCGGCCGAGCACCAGTACCGAGGCGTGGCGCCCTTCCCCGAGCAGGGCCGTGACCGGGTCGGCGGCGAGGACTTCCGTCGAGACCCCGAGGTGCGGGTGGCGGCGGCGGGCGCGGTCGGCGGCGGACCGCACGATGTCATCCGCCAGCACCTGCTCCGTGGGACGCAACGGGCCCCGGTCCTGTCCCCCGCCCTCGTAGCGTTCCCACAGGGAAGCGTGCACGATCCGGAGCGTCGCCCCGTGGCGTGCCGCTCCGTCCGCCGCCCAGTCCAGCGACCGCACCGCGGGATCCGATCCGTCCACTCCCACGACCCAGGGGCGCTCCATGGCCCTCACCTCCGCTCACGCACCGGCATCCGCCGAATCGGAAACCGTGCTGCCGATCGTGAGCGTCAGTGATCGCGATCTGTGGGACGTGCGGCCCCGGATACGCCCGTGTGCGCTCAACGGCGACGGCGACGGCGACGGGGCCGGTGGCAGCGGCGGCCGTGGGGCGGGGCGCCGCTGCTGCCTACCAGGTGACGGGCAGGTGCAGCGGGCTGCGGGTGATGGTGCCCAGACGCCACTGGACGGCGTCGTCCGATGTGGTCAGGCGCAGGCCGGGGAGGCGGGCGGCGAGGCGGTGCAGGCCGAGGTGCAGTTCGGTGCGGGCCAGCCAGGTGCCAGGGCAGTAGTGGCGGCCTCCGCCGAAGGCCAGGGTCGGGCTCTCCAGCGGTGCGAACAGGTCGCTGAAGGGATCGTCCGAGAACACCGCCGGATCCCGGTTGGCCGCGGCGCGGTCGACGACGACGATCTCGCCGGCCCGGACGGTGACGCCGCCGACGTCGATGTCCTCGTGTGCCCGGAGCGGGTTGGGCCGTTCGTCGGGGTCGCCGAGCGGGATCAGGTGCAGCATGCGCTCGGTCAGAAGGCGGGCCGCGGCTTCGTCGGAGCCCAGGCGGGCCCAGACATCGGGGCGCTCGCCCAGCAGGTAGAGCAGGGAGTTGCTGAGCATGGTCATCGCGGTGTCGTGGCCGCCCACGACCAGCGTGCTGACCAGGTTGACGAGTTGCGGCTCGGTGATACCCCCCTCCTCGTCGGTGGCCTGGACCAGGGAGCTGACGAGGTCAGGGCCCGGTGTGTGCCGCCGCTCGGCCAGCAGCTTGAGGGTGAACTCGGTGAACTCCCGGGTGGCTTCGGTGGTCTTCGCCAGGTCCGTCGTGGCACCGGCGAAGGCGTGCTCGGCCCAGTGGAGCAGGCGGGCGTTGTCGACGTCGTGGACGCCCGTCAGCCTGCGCATGACCGCGATGGGCAGCGGTTGGGTGTAGTGGGTGACCAGGTCCGCCGGCGAGCCGTGCTCGACGAGCGCGTCGAGCAGCTGGTCGACGACGCCGGCCACCCACGGCGTCATGCGGGCGATCGCACGGGGGCTGAACGCGCGCTTGATGGCGCGGCGCAGCCGGAGGTGCTGGTCGTCGTGCACGTTGGCGACCGCGTCGGGGGCGTCCACCAGGTTGGTGGTGTCGTCGTCCGCTGCGGTCGGCGCGTCGCGTTGGAACGTGGCGTGGTTGATGACGAAGCGGACGTCGGTGTAGCGGCTGAAGTGCCAGGCGGGGGTGCCGTCGGGCAGGGTCGTGCGCCGCGGTGGTGCGGGTTCGGCGGTGGTCAGACGGTGCAGGGGGAGGATGGTGTCGGTGCTGGGCATACATCTCCCGTCGGCGCGCCGGAGCGGCGGGCTGTTGACGTGGCCGGTTCGTTGTCGCCGACCGCACCGTGGATCCGTCGACCGGGCCGTGCGCGAAGCCGTGCGTGGTCAGGATCCCCGCGCTCGCCGCGGGCCGGATGCGGGCCTTGGCCTGTTCACGTACCGCCTCGCGCTGCCGGATCGATGCGCGTTCGGCTGGAGATCTTTCGCCGGGCCCCGGGGCCGGAGCCTGCCGGAGGTCCCCGGTCATCCTGACCGCAGTAGTCGATCAAGTGCCAATGGATCATGGGGAATTCACCCGCACGTGGGGTGTGCGCCGAGCAGGGCGGCCCGGTCCCGGAACGCGCCTCCCGCCTGCTGACGGTCAACTGCCCGTCACCGAACGGGCATGGAACCGTCAGTAGTCGCTCTTCATCGCCCTGCGCACTTCGCCGAGCGTGGTATCGGCCACGTCCCTGGCCCGCTCGTTGCCTTCGCGCAGTATCCGACGGAGATGGCCGCGGTCCTGTGCGTACCGGGCGCGGCGGGCCCGGATCGGTGCCAGGTACTCGTTGACGGCTTCGGTGACGGTCTTCTTCAGGGCGGCGGCTCCCGCGGAGCCGATGCCGTCGGCGATCTGCTGGGGTGTGCCGCCCTGGCAGAGGGCGGCGAGCAGCAGGAGTGAGGACACCTCGGGGCGGGTGGCCGGGTCGTAGGTGATGTGGCGGTCGGAGTCGGTCCTGGCGCGCCGGATCAGTGCGGCGGTCTCGTCGGCGTCGGCGGCCAGAGCGATGGCGTTGCCCCGGCTCTTGCTCATTTTGGTGCCGTCGGTGCCGAGCAGCAGCGGCGCGTCGGACAGCAGGGCGTCGGGCTCGGGGAACACCGGACCGCCGTTGCCGTAGCGGTCGTTGAAGCGGCGCGCGAGGGTCCGGGTGAGTTCGAGGTGGGGGAGCTGGTCCTGGCCGACCGGGACGAGGTTGGCCTTGCAGAAGAGGATGTCGGCCGCCTGATGGGCGGGGTAGGTGAACATCAGGCCGCTGACGGAGGACTGCCGCGAGTGGGCGATCTCGTCCTTGACCGTGGGGTTGCGGCTCAGCTCGGCGACCGAGACCAGGCTGAGGAACGGCAGCAGCAGCTGGTTGAGCGCGGGAACGGCGCTGTGCGTGAAGATCGTGCTGCGGCTCGGATCCACGCCGATGGCGAGATGGTCGAGCATCAGCTCCTCGACGTGCCCGGTGAGGTCGTCCGCCACGTCGCGGTCGGTCAGCACCTGGTAGTCCGCGATGATCACGAACAGGTCCACCCCGAGGTCCTGGAGCCGTACCCGGTTGTGGAGGGTGCCGAAGTAGTGGCCCACGTGCAGCCGCCCGGTCGGACGGTCGCCGGTCAGCACGCGGAAGCGCCCCGGGTCTTCCTGGATGAGCTTCTCCAGCTCCGCGCTGCGGGTTTGTGCGGCGGACGTCCCGATCGCGTCCGCCGGTGAACCGGCTGCGGGGGAGGCGGTGCCCGGGGTCGGGGAAGTGGTGATCATGAACTCTCCTGGTCTGGGTCGCTGCCGTCATCGGGACGGCGAAACCCCTGATCCAGGGAAGACGAAAGGGCCGTCCGGTGAACGGCCCGGTCATGCGTGAGAGGTGGCCGCTCCTACGAGGAGCGCCACCAGGTCAGGCATGAAGAACGATGCATGCACACATCATAACGTCGGTCGTACGCGGCGGCAGGCGCGTCCGCGGGCCGTCGCCGCGGCGGCTCACTTCCCGGGGCTCGTGTCCGGTGTCCAGGCGGCGATCAGGTCGAGCAGGCCGGGGAAACGGGTGTTGAGGTCGTCGACGCGTACGTGGCTGCGGCGTTCCAGGCCGTACTGGCGCTGCCGGGTGATGCCGGCGTCGCGCAGGGCGCGGAAGTGATGGGTGAGCGAGGACTTCGGGCGGTCGAGCCCGAACCAGCCGCAGGGGTGGTCGAATTCCTCGCGTTCCACCAGGAGCGCGTGCACGATGCCCATCCGCAGAGGGTCGCTCAGGGCGCCGAGCACGGTTTCCAGGCGGAGGTCGGCCACGGCCGGTTCCGGCAGCGGTTCCGGCAGGCCGGGGGGTTCCGGCAGGACCTTGATGGCTGACTCCGGCGGCTCGGTGGACGGCATGGCCACCCCTTTCTTGCGACGTCACCCGTTAGTACGAGTTCAATCGTACTGCATGCTAAGTTCGACTCAACTCGTACTGGACGGTGGAGGGAATGCCCATGTCGGTGAGTTCAACGGTGCCCCGGGGCGCGGTACGTGAGCGGGATGCCGGGCGAACGGGTGTGGTTCCAGGGGGCGTTGACCCGGCCCCCGTGTGGTGGATCTGGATGGCGGCATGGCCGGTCACCGCGATTTTCGTGCTGTCCAATGCGGCCACTCCGCTGTATGTGCTCTGGCAGCGGGACATCGGCTTCTCCAAGGGCATGCTCACCGTGATCTTCGCCTGCTACATCGTGGGGCTGCTGGGATCGCTGCTGGTGTCGGGTGTGGTCTCCGACCGGTTGGGCCGCAAGCGGGTGCTGCTGCCGGCGCTCGCTCTGGCCCTGATGGCCTGCGGGATCTTCGCGACCGCGTCATCGGTGGCCGCCCTCGTCGTGGCGCGGCTGCTGACCGGCATCGCCGTCGGCGCGGCCGTCTCCGCGGGCATGGCGGCGGTGACGGACGTGGCGGGGCAGCGGCGCAAGCGGCTGGCGGCCCTGCTCGCGTCCTGCGCGATGGTCCTGGGGGCGGGGCTCGGCCCGTTCCTCTCCGGTGTCCTGTCCGAGACGCTCCCGGCGCCGACCGTCACGGTGTTCCTCGTCGAGGCGGTGCTGCTGGCGACCGCCGCCCTCGTCGTGGTGCGGATGCCGGTGCCGCGTCCCGCCGCGACGGGCGGCGGGGCCTGGATACGCGTCCCCGGGGTGCCGCGCGAGAGCCGTACGCAACTGGTGCTCGGCATCGCCGCGTTCGGCCCCGGCATCACCGCGACCTCGTTCGTGCTGTCGCTCGGACCCTCGCTGCTGTCCGGCGCGCTGCACACCACCAGCCGGGTGGTCGCGGGAGGCATGGCCTTCGTGATGTTCCTCGTCGCGACCGGCGTCCAGTTCGCGGTGCAGCGGCTGCGGAGGCGCACGGTCCTCATGGCCGGAGCCGTCAGTACGGCACTCAGTACGGCGGCGCTCGTCGTCGCGGTGCACGCCTCGTCCGTCCCGGCGCTCACCGCGTCCGCCGTGCTGGCGGGCGCGGGCCAGGGATTGGGCCAGCTCGGCGGCCTCTCCCTGCTCAACTCCGCCGTCCCGCCGCGGCGTCTGGCCGAGGCCATCGCCGCGCTCAACGTCGGCGGCTACCTGCCGGCCGGTTCCCTGCCGGTGGCGGCCGGTTACCTCAGTGACGCCACGGGGCTGACGACCGGGGCGACGGTCTTCGCCGCCGTCCTCGCGGCCCTCGCCGTCGCCGGCGGTCTGGTGGTGGCCGCCGCCCGCCGCCGGATCCCGGAACCGGCCTGAGGGAGGGGAGCGGGGGAGTGCGCGGCGTCAACCGAACGTCCCTGTGGGGGCCGGGAGTTGAGGGTTGCCCCGGCCGCCCGGGAGGCCGGGTGTGTGTCAGGCGGTCGCGCTGAGGCGGCTGATGCGGTCGGCGTCGCAGGTGCGCGGGCAGGTCACGCAGGTGTCGTCGGGGCGCAGCGTGTAGAACATGCAGCAGCTCGCGCGGTCCCGGGTCGGCAGTGCCTCGCCGGAGGGACCGGTCAGCTCGCGGAAGGCCGCGCTGCCGACGTACGGGGCGGTGGCACCGGGCAGCAGCTGCTCCAGCTCGGCCATCGCGCGCGGTTCCTCGCCCAGGAGGTGCCCGAGATACCACAGGCCCTCGACGATCTCGTCCGTCGCCATGCCCCACAGGGCGCGCGGGCCGCGCCGCATCCGGGGGCGGAACCCGTCGAGCACGGGCGCCAGATGCTCGGCGACCGCGTCCCGCACCTCGGCGCGCAGCGCCTCCTCGTCCGGCACCACACGGGCCCCGGGCAGACCGGCCGCCGGGTCGCCGGGAAGACACGCGAACGAGCGCACCCGTACGGCCATCCGGCCCAGCTCGCGCTGGAAGGTGACGTCCGCCACCGGCAGCCGCGGCACCCGGCGGTTCAGGAACCACGGCATGGTGATGAGCAGGCAGGCGGGCCAGGCGTAGCGGTGCAGCGCGAAGCTGGCGATGACGTCAGGCCGGGCGCGGGTGTGGTAATCCCGCAGGACCTGCTCGTCGTCCCAGGCCAGGAAGGCGTCCAGGGCTTCGTCGCCGGCCGCGAGTGCGGCGGCTGGCACCCAGCCGGGGCCGCTGGGCGCGGCCGTGTCCCACTCGGTCACCCGCAGGCCGGGGAACACCTCGGTGAGCCTGGCGTAGGCGCCCGCGAACGGTGAGGTCAGGGCAGGCGCGGCAAGGGCAGGAGTCATGCGGGAGACCACCGAATCGGGATCGTTGGCAGGTAAGCCTTACCTTACCTGAAGACATTACCCCGACTCCGCGAGGTGTGAACCCCGGTTCCGGACGCCTAAAGTGCTGGGGATGTCAGGAGGAAGCACCATGGAGCAGGGCAGAGCGGAAGCGCAGACCCCGGTCCGGGCACGGGTGCCCGCGCAAGCCGGTTCCGCCGCGCCGCACGGCGATCACGTCGTCCATGAGCGTGCCACGGCGGTCCACGCGGCGAGTGCCGCGACACCCGACGCCGCGGGGCAGGGCGCGCCGCGCCTGCGGCGGCACTCCGTACGCGGCCAGGTGCTCGCGGCGCTGCGGGAAGCGCTGCTCGCCGGTGAACTGACGCCGGGCGAGGTCTACTCCGCGCCCGCGCTCGGCACGCGGTACGGCGTCTCGGCCACCCCCGTCCGCGAGGCGATGCAGCAACTCGCGGGCGAGGGCGCCGTCGAAGTGGTCCCCAACCGCGGCTTCCGGGTCGCCGAGCGCAGCGCGCGTGACCTCGCCGAACTCGCCGAGGTCCGCGCCATGCTGGAGATCCCGGCGATCGTCAGGCTGGCCAGGGCGCTGCGCCCGGAGCGCTGGGAGGAACTGCGCCCGCAGGCCGCGGCCTGCGTCACGGCCGCGGCGCACGGCGACCGGGTCGGCTACGCCGAGGCGGATCTGGCCTTCCATCACGCCCTGATGTCCCTGACCGGCAACCGCCGCCTGGTGGAGGTCGCCGACGACCTGCTGCGCCGCACCCAGCGCCCGGCCGGCGGCTCCCGGCTGCGTACCGCGGAGCTGCTGGCCGACGCGTCGGAGCACACGGCACTCCTGGACGCCCTGGCCGCGCAGGAGTACGAGGTCGTCGAGCGCATCGCCCGCGCGCATCTGTCGGTGGCCCGCCACCCGCACTGACCGGTCGTGGCGCCGGGGGGGGCGGGCCGTGGCGGCAGAGTCCGTGTCCGGAGCCTGCGAGCCGGACCTGATCCGGACCGGCAGGCCCCTGGGTTCTGTTGTGAAAGCGCTGGGCACAGCCACTCGTTGAGAACTGCGACCAGCGCGGTCGCCTCGTAGCGGACCGCGGGCGTGTCATACCTCGTGGCTACAGCCCGGTGGCGCTTGAGGCGGTTGCGGGCGCGGTCCGTCGGGACCGGGATCCGCTTGCTTGGAGTGCACTCCAGGGTCATAGCGTTGAGACAGCTGAACCGAACACCCGACGCGTCGACGCATCATCCCGCACGACCAACGAGAGTGACGGCAAGTGACGGACAACCAATTCACCACGCATGCAGAACTTTTCGATCTGTGCGGAAAGCGCGCGCTCGTCACCGGTGGCACCAGAGGCATCGGAATGATGATCGCGCGTGGCCTTCTCCAGGCGGGCGTCCGCGTGGTCATCAGCTCACGCAACGCAGAAGCGTGCGCTCAGGCGCAGGAACAGCTTTCCGCATTCGGTGAGGTGCGGGCCATCCCCGCCGACCTGTCCCGCCACGACGAGTGCCGGCGACTGGCCGACCTCGTCACCGCCGACTCGGAACGTCTCGACATCCTCGTCAACAACGCGGGCGCCATGTGGGACGAGCCGCTGGCGACGTTCCCGGACGCGGCCTGGGACACGGTCGTCGACCTCAACCTGAAGTCGCCGTTCTGGCTGGTCCAGGCGCTGCTGCCCGCACTTCGCGAGGCGGGCACCGCCGACGATCCCGCGCGGATCATCAACATCGGCAGCATCGCCGCCATCCACATCCCCCAGCGGCCCAACTACTCGTACTCCAGCAGCAAGGCCGCACTGCATCAACTCACCAGAGTGCTCGCCAAGGAACTGGGACCGCAGCACGTCACCGTGAACGCCGTGGCGCCGGGACCGTTCCCGTCGGCGATGATGGCGGCAACCCTCGATGAGCTCGGCGAGGCGATCGCGGCGTCGGCCCCACTGCGCCGGATCGGCCGCGACGACGACATGGCGGGTGTCGCCGTGTTCCTCGCCAGCCGGGCAGGCGCATACCTCACAGGCACCGTGATCCCCGTCGACGGCGGCATCGCCACCACCGCGTAGGCCGCCTGGGCGATGTGGCGTCAGGGGTGGGCTTCCCCGCCGGGCTGAACCGCCGCCGGGCGCAGGTGAGTTCAAGATCTGGCGTGACCCGGCTGGAGCGGTGTGCGCGAACAGCTCTCCCTTTCCGCGTGATCGGGATTGATGCCCTATCGGATGGGCATCCGCGGGCCCCGGAAGTGCGTCAGCCGGTTTCGACGCCGACGGAACCTCTGTCTGCGCCGTGCGGCGCAGACAGAGGTGGACGACGAGCTCAGTCCGGAATCAGCTCGCTCATCGGCAGGAGGGCGACGTCGGCCGCGGGCCGGGAGAGGTACAGGTCGGCGTGGTAGAAGCCGTCGGCTTCCTTGCCGTGCGTCGTCAGGCCGTGTCCGGCCAGCGCGGTGAAGGCCGCCCGCCGCTCGTCGCCGTCGGCGAAGCGCCGCTGGCGGAAGGTGCGCGTCGTCAGTTTCTCGGTCACCAGGCCCGCGCGGGCCAGCAGCGCGGACACCGGCCGGTAGGAGACCGTGCGCAGCACGAACGCGGCCACCCAGGGCGGGCTGTCCATGGAGTCGATGAGGTGGCCGAAGGTGCGCTCCGAGATGTAGCCGACGCCGCCGGTGACGGTGATCAGGTCGGTGCCGGCCAGTGCGGCGCGCAGCTGCGGGCTCGGCTCGTCGGTCTCCAGGTTCTCCGCGAACCCCTGGTCGAGCACGCCCGCTGACCTGGCGTAGCCGACGGCCTGGTCGGCCACGTCGAGGCCGGTGACGTGCGGTGCGTCGGGGAGGATCCGGGCGGCGAAGTACGCGCGGTCGTCCTGCGGCAGGCGCGGCGCGTCCTGGTCCTGCCGGGCGTACCGGTCGTAGAGGTCGGTGAGGGTCAACCGGTGTTTGAGCAGTGCGGCGTTGATGCCGTACGAGCAGCAGAGGTCGACGACGTTCAGCGGCGGCCGGTCCGCGCGGCGCCGGCGCAGGGCGTCGACGGCGGCGCGGAACACGGCCTGGCCGTGGTGCGGGATCTGGTAGTCGAGCGGCTGGAGGGTGGTGAAGTAGCGCTGTGGATCGGGGCGGTTGTAGATCGCCTCGAAGTCGGCCTTGCCCCAGTCGGATGCTGCGGTGGTTTCGGTCGTTCCGGGTGCCACGGGGGCCTCCTGACAGGCTCTGCGAATGGGGGGACCGGCTCCGGCCCTGGACCAGCTTCCAGTCCCCGTCATCGCGCCGCAGTGCGACTTGCGGCCATTTTCGGCACCTCGGGCACCGTCCCCGAGGTGCCAACATCACCCCGTTGTACGGGAGTTCCGCCTGGTCATGGCGTCACGCCGGTGCGGTCCGGCAGCTGTTCCGGCCCCGGCACAGGGCAGATCCGGCCAATATTCGCCGGGGCGGGCATGGCCGGTGGCCAGTGGTTGACGGCCCGGCCGCGGCGGCCAGGGCACCGGCCGGGGCCGCCGCGGCGGGTCGCTACGGGGTGACCGCCGCCACCGTGAACCGGCCCGCGAGCCAGGTGGGCAGACCGCCCATCAGACGGAAAAGCCGGGCGGCCTCGGCGACCAGACGGTCCTTCTCGTCATCGGGCGCGGCGTCGGACAGGGCCACCAGCGCGGGCGCCGTCCCGACGAGGAAACCCAGCTCCTCGCGGATCCGCAGCGACTCGGTGAAGCCGTGCCGCGCCTCGGTCAACTCGCCGTCGCGCAGGGCGAGTCCGGCCAGATGCCGCCAGGTGGAGGAGAGCAGCAGCAGGTCACCGGCGGCGGTGGCGCCCGCGTGGGCGCGGCGGTACGCGGCACGGGCGGACTGCGGGCTGTCGGCGACGTGCTCGGCCATCAGCCCGCGGCGGAAGTCGAGCAGTGGACGGCCGGCCGCTCCCGGCGCGAGCAGTGCGGCGGCCCGGCCGAGCGCCGAACGCGCCTCGTCGGCCCGGTCGCGTACGCCGAGGACCGTTGCGGCGTAGGCGAGTTGGCCGCGTTCGCAGGCCGCGGCGCCGCGTTCGTCGTCGTCGCCCGCGAGCGCCTCGGCGGCGCGCAGCGCGTCCTCGGCGCCGGCCCAGCCGTCGGCGGTGTACATGCAGCCCTCCACCAGGAGGGCCGCGCGGCGCAGTGCGGACGGCGCGTGACGGGCGGCGTGCACCTCCAGCAGTGCGGCGGCGTCGTCCCAGCAGCCGCGGGAGCGCAGTCGCCATACGGCGCGGTCGAGTGGATCGTCCCCCTCCGCCGTCCTGGCTCCCGGAACCGCTGGTACCGGTTGTGCCGGCCGACGTGATGCCGCGGAATCCGCGGATCCTGACATGGCGGTATCCGCCACATTGCCCTCCCCGAGCGCGCCTTTGAGCTGGATGGTGGAGCCGTGCGCGCATCTCAGCACGGTTCCGGCGCCCGGCCAAGGGGGTGGGTGAATGAATTCACAATCTTCGCGGCGCCTTCCGGCCACCGGCCGGGGCCGGTGATCGGCCGCGCTCCCGGCCGGGCCGCGGGCGGGGCCGTCCGGCGCGGTACGGGGCGATGCCGCCCGATCGGATGACCCCGGGCGGCGGTGCGCGGTTGCCGGCGGCGGCGCCGGGTCGTGCGCCGAGGAGTGCGCCGGGGCCCGCCGGGGCGCGGGGAAGGCGCACGCCGGGGTGCGCGCGGAGCCCTCGGTGCCGTCAGCCCCCGGCGCCCGTCAGCTCATCCGCAGGGCGAGGAAGAAGTCCAGCTTGTCCTCCAGGCGGGACAGATCGCGGCCGGTCAGCTGCTCGATCCGGCCCACCCGGTAGCGGAGCGTGTTGACGTGCAGGTGGAGGCGGCCCGCGCAGCGGGTCCAGGAGCCGTCGCTGTCCAAGAACGCCTCCAGGGTGGGGATCAGCTCGGCGCGGTGCCTGCGGTCGTAGTCGCGCAGCGGGTCCAGGAGGCGGGCGGTGAAGGCACGGCGGACATCGTCGGGGACGAACGGCAGCAGCAGGACGTGCGAGGCCAGCTCCTCGTGGCCAGCCGCGCAGACCCGGCCGCTGCGGGCGGCGGCGACCCGGCGGGCGTGCCTGGCCTCCTCCAGGGCGCCGCGCAGTCCCTCGGCCGAGTGCACCGCAGCGCTGACGCCGACCGTCAGCCGGCCGTCGTCCGCCAGGCCGTGGCCCAGCGGTTCCCGGATGACGGAGAGCAGCGATCCGGCGTGCAGCCCCGTCGCCGCGCCCTCGCCCGCCGCGTCGGCCGTGGCGGGCAGCGGAACCAGCGCCACCGCCTCGTCGCCGGTGTGTGCGACGGCGATCCGGTCGGACGGCTCGGGCCCGAACGTGCCGGGATCGACCAGCACCTCTTCCAGGAGGGCCTGTGCGACCGGGCCGCCCGGTACCCCGTCGCCGTCCCACTCCACCCGGGCCACCACGATCTGCCAGTGCGGCGCGGCGCCCAGACCGGGCAGCAGCACCGGTGCGGCCACCCGCAGCCTGGCCGCGATCTCGGCGGGCGGCGCGCCCGTCTGCACCAGCTCGATGACCTCCTGGGCGAGCCGCCTGCGCACCGTACGCGCCGCGTCGCGCCGGTCGCGTTCGACGGCGATCAGCTGGGTGACGCCCTGGAGCAGGTCGAGCCGTTCCGCCGGCCAGTCGCCGGCGTCCGCCTCGACGGCGAGCAGCCAGTCGGAGAGCAGCGTCTCGCGCAGGTCACGGCCCTCGTGCCGGATGGGGAAGAGCGAGTACGTGGTGCCGCCGAGCGTGACGCGGTACGGGCCGCGCCGGCCGCCGCGGGAGGCCGCGAGGTGCTCGCCCGCCAGCTGCGCGGCCAGTTCCCCCGGCAGTTCGGGGCCTGCGCCCGCCAGCGTCGATCCGGCGATCTGCCGGCCGGTGGGGGAGAGCACCCAGGCCCGCAGGTCGAGGTCGGAGCCGAGGAGGTCGAGCACCACTTCGGGGCCGCCGCCCGCGGGCCCCGACGTCATCAGCCGCCGGTGACGGTCGACGACGGCGGCGAGGTCACCGGCCCGTTCGCCGGAGACCTGCCGGACCACGTACTCGGTGATGGAGGCGAACGAGACGTCCTCGACGACGGAGAACAGCGGCAGCCGGTGCCGGGCGCACGCCTGCACGAGATCGTCCGGCACCGAGCCCAGCTCCGCCTCGCCCGCCGCGAGCCCGGCGACACCGGCGGCGGCCAGGATCCGGACGAAGCGCTCGGAGTCGGCCGCCTCGCGGCGCCAGGCGAGGCCGGTGAGGACCAGTTCCCCGCCGGACAGGTAGCGGCTCGGGTCGCGCAGGTCGGTGGTCATCACGCCGCGTACGGAGCGCTCCAGCTCGTCCTCGCCCCCGAGCAGGCGCAGGCCCAGGGATGTCGTGTCCAGGAGTGCGCGGAGCCGCATGACCTCGCCCGCCGATCTTTGCTGTGTCTTGTGGTGCCGGTGGAATGCCGCGAGGTTTCCGCACCCCGCTATTCGTTCGAATCTACAAGACACAGGTGCTGGCCAGCCAACCGCTTCATGGTTTCGGTGACTGCACCGGCCGGGCCGTGAGCGGTTTCACTGGCCCCAACAGCATGAACAAGACATGAACGGCTCGATGGCGACGAGGGCCGAAGGTCCTCACCACGAGCAGCGGACGCCCCCATTTTCAGAGAAGATAGAAGAGAGCCTCGTATGGACTTCCTTCGCCCCGCCAGCTGGGAGGAGGCGCTCGCCGCGAAGGCCGAGCACCCCACAGCTGTACCCATCGCGGGCGGCACGGACGTGATGGTCGAGATCAACTTCGATCACCGCCGCCCCGCGTACCTGCTCGACCTGAACCGCATCGGTGACCTGTCGGAGTGGGAGGTCGGGGAGGAGACCGTACGCCTCGGCGCGTCCGTGCCGTACACCATGATCATGGAGAACCTGCGGGCCGAGCTGCCCGGCCTCGCGCTGGCCTCGCACACCGTGGCCTCCCCGCAGATCCGCAACCGCGGCGGCGTCGGCGGCAACCTCGGCACCGCGTCCCCGGCCGGCGACGCGCACCCCGCGCTGCTCGCGTCCGGCGGCGAGGTCGAGGTCGAGTCGGTACGGGGCCGCCGCATGATCCCGGTCGACGACTTCTACGTCGGCGTCAAGCGCAACGCCATGGAGCAGGACGAGCTGATCCGCGCGGTGCATCTGCCCAAGGCCGACGGTCCGCAGCAGTTCTCCAAGGTCGGCACCCGCAACGCCATGGTCATCGCGGTGTGCGCCTTCGGCCTGGCGCTGCACCCCGAGACCCGCACGGTCCGCACCGGCATCGGCTCCGCGGCGCCCACCCCCGTACGGGCCCGCGAGGCCGAGGAGTTCCTGACGGCCGCGCTGGACGAGGGCGGGTTCTGGGAGTCGGGCAGCACCATCCCGCCGTCCGTCGCCAAGCAGTTCGCGCAGCTCGCCACCGGCGCCTGCAACCCGATCGACGACGTGCGCGGCAGCGCCAAGTACCGGCGCCACGCCGTGGGCATCATGGCGCGCCGCACCCTCGGATGGACCTGGGAGTCCTACCGGGGTCAGGAGAGGAGCAACCGGTGCGCGTGAACTTCACCGTCAACGGCCGCCGCCAGGAGGCCGACGACGTCTGGGAAGGCGAGAGCCTGTTGTACGTCCTCCGCGAGCGGATGGGCCTTCCGGGCTCCAAGAACGCCTGTGAGCAGGGCGAATGCGGCTCCTGCACGGTCCGTCTCGACGGTGTGCCGGTGTGTTCGTGCCTGGTGGCCGCAGGGCAGGCCGAGGGCCGCGACGTGGTGACCGTCGAGGGCCTGGCCGACTTCGCCAAGCAGCGGGCCGAGCACGGCGGTTGCGCCTCCGGGGCCTGCGGTACGAGCGTGGACGCCGCCAAGCGGTGGCAGGCCAAGCCCGCGTCCGCCGACTCGCAGACCGGCGGGAACGTCGAACTCTCCCCGATCCAGCAGGCGTTCATCGACGCGGGCGCGGTCCAGTGCGGCTTCTGCACCCCGGGCCTGCTGGTCGCCGCCGACGAACTGCTGGAGCGCAACGCCTCCCCGTCGGACGCCGACATCCGCGAGGCGCTGTCGGGCAACCTGTGCCGCTGCACGGGCTACGAGAAGATCCTCGACGCGGTACGGCTCGCAGCCGCCCGCGGCGAGAACCTGACCGCAGGACAGGGGGCCTGACCACCATGGGCGTCACACGCACACCCACCGACCTCACGCAGGGCGGAAGGACCAGGGCCGGCATCGGCGAGTCCACGCTGCGACCCGACGGCACCCTCAAGGTGACCGGCGAGTTCGCGTACTCGTCGGACATGTGGCACGAGGACATGCTGTGGGGCTTCACGCTGCGCTCCACCACCGCGCACGCCGAGATCCGGTCGATCGACACCTCCGAAGCGCTCGCCACCCCCGGTGTCCACGCCGTTCTGACCTACGACGACCTGCCCACCGACGTGAAGCACTACGGCCTGGAGATCCAGGACACGCCGGTCCTCGCGCACGGCAAGGTCCGCCACCACGGCGAGCCGGTGGCGCTCGTCGCCGCCGACCACCCGGAGACCGCCCGCCGGGCCGCGGCGAAGATCAAGATCGACTATGCCGAGCTGCCGGTCGTCACCGACGAGGCGTCCGCGACCGCCGACGGCGCGCCGCTGGTCCACGAACACCGCGACGACCACCACGCGGGCCACGTCCCGCACCCCAACATCGTGCACCGCCAGCCGATCGTGCGCGGCAACGCCGACGAGGCCGCCAAGAGGGCCGACGTCATCGTCACGGGCGAGTACGTCTTCGGCATGCAGGACCAGGCGTTCCTCGGCCCGGAGTCCGGCCTCGCGGTGCCCGCCGACGACGGCGGCGTCGACCTGTACGTCGCCACCCAGTGGCTCCACTCCGACCTGCGGCAGATCGCGCCGGTCCTGGGCCTGCCCGAGGACAAGGTCCGGATGACGCTGTCCGGCGTCGGCGGCGCGTTCGGCGGTCGCGAGGACCTGTCGATGCAGATCCACGCCTGCCTGCTGGCGCTGCGCACCGGCAAGCCCGTCAAGATCGTCTACAACCGCTTCGAGTCCTTCTTCGGACACGTTCACCGGCACCCGGCCAAGCTCAGGTACGAGCACGGCGCCACCCGCGACGGCAAGCTGACGCACCTGAAGTGCCGCATCGTGCTGGACGGCGGCGCCTACGCGTCCGCCTCGCCCGCCGTCGTCGGCAACGCCTCCTCCCTCGCCGTCGGCCCCTACGTCGTCGACGACGTCGACATCGAGGCCATCGCGCTCTACTCCAACAACCCGCCGTGCGGTGCGATGCGCGGCTTCGGCGCGGTCCAGGCGTGCTTCGCCTACGAGGCGCAGATGGACAAGGTCGCCGCCGAACTGGGCCTGGACCCGGTCGAGTTCCGGCAGCTCAACGCCATGGAAGAGGGCACGATCATGCCGACGGGGCAGCCGGTCGAATCGCCCGCCCCGGTCGCCGAACTGCTGCGCCGCGTCAAGGCGATGCCGCTGCCGCCCGAACAGCAGTGGCTGGCGGCCGGCGAACGGGCGGACGTCCGCGCGCTGCCGGGCGGCCTGTCCAACACCACGCACGGCGAAGGCGTCGTGCGCGGGATCGGCTACGCCGTCGGCATCAAGAACGTCGGATTCTCCGAGGGCTTCGACGACTACTCCACCGCCCGGGTGCGGATGGAGGTGGTCGGCGGCGAGCCGGTCGCGACCGTGCACACCGCGATGGCGGAGGTCGGCCAGGGCGGCGTCACCGTCCACGCGCAGATCGCCCGCACCGAGCTGGGGGTCCAGCAGGTCACCATCCAGCCCGCCGACACCCGGGTGGGCTCGGCGGGTTCCACCTCCGCGTCCCGGCAGACGTACATGACCGGCGGCGCGGTGAAGAACACCTGCGAGGCGGTGCGCGAGAAGGTCCTGGAGATCGGCCGCGGCAAACTCGGCACCTACCACCCCGCGTGGGCCACCGCAGAACTGCTGCTGGAGGGCGGCAAGGTCGTCACCGACGGCGGCGAGGTGCTGGCCGATATCGCGGACGTCCTGGAGGGCGAGGCCGTCGACCTGGAGCTGGAGTTCAGGCACCGGCCGACCGAGGCGTTCGACCTGCGCACAGGGCAGGGCAACGGCCACGTCCAGTACTCCTTCGCCGCGCACCGCGCGGTGGTCGAGGTGGACACCGAGCTGGGCCTGGTCAAGGTCGTCGAGCTGGCCGTCGCCCAGGACGTCGGCAAGGCGCTCAACCCGCTGTCCGTCGTCGGCCAGATCCAGGGCGGCACCACGCAGGGTCTTGGTGTCGCGGTCATGGAGGAGATCGTCGTCGACCCGAAGACGGCGAAGGTGCGCAACCCCTCCTTCACCGACTACCTCATCCCCACCATCCTCGACACCCCGACCATCCCGGTCGACGTGCTCGAACTCGCCGACGAGGCCGCCCCGTACGGGCTGCGCGGCATCGGTGAGGCCCCGACCCTGTCGTCCACCCCGGCCGTCCTCGCGGCGATCCGGAACGCGACGGGCCTGGAACTGAACAAGACGCCGGTACGCCCCGAGCACCTCACCGGCACCTGACCGTCCGGGCAGCCGCCCCGGACACCGGTACTCCGGGCGGCGGGCCGCAGGATGTCCTGCCCGTTCCTCCTGTGCCCACCGCCCGGAGCCGCCCCGGCCACATCGCCCCTCTCCGTCAAGGGAGTTGATGCCGCACCACGCAGTCGCTGTCCGCACCGCACCGCACCGCGCCGGGCAGCACCCACCGTTCGCCTCGGGCCGTCCCCCGGGTCGTGCAGCCGCATATCCATCCCAAATCTCGCAGCGTTGCGAGTGCACCTATGAACCTTGGGAGTTAAGGCACCATGACCCAGCAGTCCACAGCGCCGCAGACGGCGGCGGAAGACGCGGGCGAGGGCTCGCGGCCACCCGCCGGCCGCTCGTGGCTCGACCGGTACTTCCACATATCCGACCGAGGCTCGACGATCCCCCGTGAGGTACGCGGCGGCATCACCACCTTCATGGCGATGTGCTACATCCTCCTGCTCAACCCGCTGATCCTGTCGACACCCGACGTCGACAAGCACACGCTCGGGCACGCCGGTGTGGTCACCGCCACCGCGCTGGGCGCCGCGGTCTGCACGCTGCTGATGGGCTTCGTCGGCAAGGTACCGCTGGCGCTGGCGGCCGGGCTCAACGTCTCCGCGGCGCTGACCACCCAGGTCGTCCCGCACATGACCTGGCCGCAGGCCATGGGGATGTGCGTGCTGTACGGCGTGGTGATCATGCTCCTGGTGGTCACCGGGCTGCGCGAGATGATCATGAACGCCATTCCGCTGGCGCTCAAGCACGCCATCACCATGGGCATCGGCATGTTCGTCGCCCTGCTGGGTCTGGTGAAGGCCGGCTTCGTCGGCAAGGGCGAGGGCGGCCCGGTCACCCTCGGACTCACCGGCAACCTCTCCGGCTGGCCGGTCCTGTTCTTCTGCGTCACCCTGATCCTGATCTTCATGCTCCAGGCCCGCAGGGTGCCCGGCGCCATCCTCATCGGCATCGTCGCAGGCAGCGTGCTGTCCATCGTCGCCACCGAAGCGGGCGGCCTCACCGACAAGGACTGGCAGGGCGCCGCCCCCGCCCTGCACGGCAGCGCCGTCTCGGCACCCGACTTCGGCCTCTTCGGACACGTCGAATTCGGCGGCTGGGGATCCATCGGCGCCCTCAGCGTCGGCATGATCGTCTTCACCCTCGTGCTGGCCGGGTTCTTCGACGCGATGGCCACCATCATCGGCGTCGGCACGGAAGCGAAGCTGGCCGACGACAAGGGCCGGATGCCCGGCCTGTCCAAAGCGCTCTTCGTGGACGGCGCGGGCGGCGCCATCGGCGGCGTCACCGGCGGCTCGGGCCAGACCGTGTTCATCGAGTCGGCGAGCGGCGTCGGCGAGGGCGCCCGTACGGGCCTGTCGGCGGTCGTCACCGGCCTGTTCTTCGCGGCCTGCCTCTTCTTCACGCCGCTCACCCAACTGGTGCCCGCCCAGGTCGCGTCGGCGGCCCTCGTCGTCATCGGCTCGATGATGATGAGCGCGGCTGCGCACGTCGACTGGAGCGACCGGGCGACCTCCATCCCGGTCTTCCTGACCGTCGCCCTGATGCCGTTCACCTATCAGATCACCGCAGGCGTCGGCGCCGGTGTCATCGCCTACACGGCCATCAAGACCGCGCAGGGCAAGTGGCGCGAGGTCGGCGGCTTCATGTGGGTGCTGACACTGGTCTTCGTCGTCTACTTCTCCCTCCACCCCATCGAGAACTGGCTGGGCGTCAGGTAACCCCCGCCAACTCCCGCCCACCCACCGCCCGTTAGGAGAACGACATGCTGGACATCGCCGAAGAGCTGCACCGGTGGGTCGAGCAGGGACGCGACTTCGCGGTGGCCACCGTCGTGGCCACCCACGGCAGCGCGCCCCGCCAGCCGGGCGCCGCGCTCGCCGTCGACGCCGACGGCACGGCGATCGGGTCGGTCTCCGGCGGGTGTGTGGAGGGCGCGGTCTACGCACTGTGCCAAGAAGCGCTGGAGACCGGCGAAGCGGCCACCGAACGCTTCGGCTACAGCGACGAGGACGCCTTCGCCATCGGCCTGACCTGCGGCGGCATCATCGACATCCTCGTCACGCCGGTACCCGCGAGCACCCTCGCACCGGCCCCCGACGGCCGACACGAGGCACAGCCGGTGGACAGCAACCCCGCCACGCTGGCCGCCGCGCTGGCCGCCGCCGCCCAGGGGGAGGCGGCGGCGGTCACCCGCGTCGTACAGGGCCCGCCCGAACTCCTCGGCCGCGCCCTGCTCGTACGCCCCGACGGCAGCCACACCGGCACCCTCGGCGGCCACCCCGCCCTGGACCGCACCGCCGTCGCCGAAACCCGCGCACTGCTGGACGCAGGGCGCACCGCCACCACCGAGATCGGCGCGGACGGCGCCCGGTGCGGAGCGCCCGTCGTCCTCCTGACCGAATCATCCGTCCCGGCCCCCCGCATGATCGTCTTCGGCGCCATCGACTTCGCCGCCGCCCTGGTCAAGGTCGGCAGGCTGCTCAATTACCACGTCACCGTCTGCGACGCCCGCCCGGTCTTCGCCACCAGGCAACGCTTCCCCGACGCCGACGAGATCGTCGTCGACTGGCCGCACCGCTACCTCGACTCCCAGGACCTGGACCCCCGCACGGTGCTGTGCGTCCTCACCCACGACGCCAAGTTCGACGTACCGCTCCTGGAACGTGCGCTCAAACTCCCGGTCGCCTACGTCGGCGCGATGGGCTCCCGGCACACCCACACCGACCGGCTCCGCCGCCTGCGCGACGCCGGCCTCACCGAACTCGAACTCCACCGCCTCCGCTCACCCATCGGCCTCGACCTCGGCGCCCGCACCCCCGAAGAGACCGCCCTCTCCATAGCCGCCGAAATCATCGCCGACCGCCGCGGCGGCACCGGCGTCCCCCTCACCGGCGCCCACACCCCCATTCACCACGACAACCCGCGAGGGCTGGGGCGGATCGGGTCGGTGGCGTGAGGAGACGGGCTCACGGGAGGCGGGCCCACGGGAGGCGGCAGCGCTCCTTCCGTCCCGTCCACGCTCCCGTCCACCGTCCCGTCCGGCCCCGGCGCGCACCGGCCGCAGAAGGTCCGGACGACGCAGGGCCCGGACGCGGTGTCGAAATAGGCGTCCCGCAGATTCCAGGTGGATCCGCAGTCACAGCGCTCGGAGAACGTCACCGCACCGCACCTCCCCGATTGCCGACCCGGAACGCGTCGGCCCGCTGCGCACGCGGGTGCGCCTCGACACCCACATCGAGCGGCCGTCGCTGCGGACCGCGCGCACACGGCTCGCACAACACCAACTCCCAGCCGGGCCCGGAAGCGGAATGCTGATAGACCTCGGCGACGTCATCGGTGGTGCCGCAGGTCTCGCAGCGATCGGTGTCGGTCATAACGCCCTCTCGTAACGGGAAGTTCGGGAAGCCGCCACGTGCATCCGCGACAGGACTCCTCACCGTGAGGGTGTCCCGGGCACGCCGGTCGGACTCATCGAAGGTGGTCGAAGTGTGGCCCCCCGCACCGACGATGTGGCGCTGGAAGGCCGGGCGGACGGTGTGTTCCCGGCTGAGACGGTCCCAGTTGTGGATGAGGCATACGGCGGGGCGGCCGAACGCGTGGGTGTCGACGGCCATCTGCCGAGCGAGACGCATGAACTCAGCCCGTTTGCCAGGAACTTCGGCCAGAGCATCGCCCCCACGATCGATCCAGACGCCGACCACCTCCCACCCATACCGTTCGGCGGTGTTCCGGCACCCGAGGAGGCGCTGCTCCAGCAGCCGATGGGAGTGACGGGCGGTGGCACGGTCGTAGACGTAGGCGTAGGCGTGACCGTCCGCGCGGCCGTCGAGGGGCCCGCTCACGAGGCACCGTCCGCCCGTCGGGCCAGGCCCAGCAACCACGCGCAGTCGCGGGCGAGTTGCTGCACCTGAACGTGCGCGGAGAGCGGGCCCGGCCCGAGCCCCTGGCGGGCCTGGTGGGCGATGGCGTCCAGGCGCGCCGTCAGCCGATGCGCCTCGCCGCCGTGACGGAGGCGGCTGACGGATTCACGGGCGTTGGGGAGGAGACGGGCGATGTGAGCACGCAGTTCCTGCTCAAGCTCGGCGAGTACACCGAGGTCGGGACGGGCGGTGCGGAGGTGGAGGGCTTGGTGGATGGTGGTGTTGATCGTCTCCACGGTGAGGGCTGTCGAGTCGATGCGGATCGCGTCGGCCCTGTGCTCTCGGAGGCGTTCGGCCAGAATGGCGGTCGAGTCGGTTCTCACGTCCATGCCCTCAGTGGATCGCGCAGCGGGCCGGCGCGGCATCCGACAACCTATGACACGGACTTGATCATGGCTTTGAGCATTGCCGTCACCGGAACCCGGTCAACCGGCCACCACGAACTCACCTGGTACGGGGACCTCTTCGCGACGTATCTCGGTCCGTTTGCCACCGAGGAGGCACGCTTCTACATCGGCGGCGCGAAGGGAGTGGACACCCTGGCACTGCGATGGATCGCGGATCACTCGTCAGCGTCGATCACTGTCGTCGTCCCGGGGACCGTCGCTGAACAACCCGACGAGGCTCGGCAGGCGGTCGACCAGTACAGGGGCCGCATCACAGAAGTCGTCGAGCTGCGCGCCCCGGAACTGCAATCACGCGCCTACCACGCACGCAACCGATACATGGTCGACCGATCCGGCATGGTGATCGGCTTCCCTCTGGAGGAGAGCGAGAGCATGTCCGGCACGTGGCAGACGCTCAACTACGCGGCGGAGCAAGGGAAACCACGCCTGATCGCCCCTGTGTGACCCGGGGCATGGGCATGATGGAGGTATGAGCGAGCACGGTCGCCACGTCGGCGCTGCCACACTCAAACGGCTGCGCCACAGCCGTGGCCTGTCCCTGGCCGGCACCGCCCGCGCGTTGGCCGCTGTTGCCGCACGCTTGGGGCTGCCCCTCGACAGCAGTGCCGCCAGTGTGCAGCGGTCCGTCGCCCGCTGGGAGAGTGCTCGTCCGATCCTGCCGAGCGAGCGGTATCAACTGCTGCTTGCTCACCACTACGCCAGGAACGGAGGCGAGACGTCCCTCGGTCCGGGCTCCGATGTCGCCGAGCTTCTCGACGCGCTCAGGTACCTCGGTGCGAGCGAGCGGGCCATCGGCGAGCTGCGTCGGCTGCTCGTGCGCACCACCACCGATACCGGCCTCGACCTGCTGTCGCTGCTCGGTCCGCAGGCCGGCGCCGCCCTCGCCGGGGCGCTCGCCGACCCGCAAAGAACCGACGCCATGGTCCTCGATGTGCTGCGCACCGCGATCGGTGACGTGAACCGCGAGGTCGGGAGCCTGCCGTTCGTACGCCTGCAGTTGCTTCTCGCGCCCGTTGTCGAGTCGTGCAGACGACTGCTCGACGGTGACGTACCCGGGCCACTGCTTCCGGGCTTGCGGACGGTCGCCGCACACGCCTACACCCTGGCGGGCCGGCTTGCCTTCGAGACGCGTGACGATGCCGCGTCGCGCGGCCTGTACGCCGCCGCCACCGAGACCGCAGGACACATCGGTGCCCCGTGGCATCGCGCGGTGGTGCACATGAGTCATGCCCTGGTCACCTTGTATGCGACGCCCGGCATCGAAGCGGCACAGCGTCTGGTCGCCGCCGCGGTACGTGACGCACGTGCCGGTCACAGCGTCACCGTCCGCGCCCGCTCGCACGCCCTTCAGGCGGAGTTGAGCGCCCGCGGCGGAGGAGAGCACGCCGAACGGCAGGCGCGCTCCGCGCTCGCCCTTGCCTGGTACGACCTCGACCGGGACCGCGCGGACGACCCGTCCGGTGTGTCGTTCACCGCTGCCCACCTGCGGGGATTCGAGGGCGTCGTAGCCCTGTACGTCGGTGACGCGGCAACGGCACACGAGGAGTTCGCGCAGTCGGCGTCGGCACTCACGCAGAGGCGCGAGCGAGTGCAGCGGTCGATCGTCACGTCGGACCAGGCCCTCGCTCAACTCCGCCTGGGCGACCCACAGTCGGCAGCCGCTCTGCTGCACGACTGCGTCGACGCGGCGTCAGCGAGCGGCGGCCGAGTGGCAACGATCCGACTCCGCCGAGCCCGCCGCGAACTGCGACCGTGGCGCCGGGAGGAATGGGCTGCCGCACTCGATGATCACATGATCGAGTCCTTGGGGGGTTAGCGGGACGAGCAGACCTCGGCTCCGCCTGAGGGGCATCGCTCACACGGCCTCGAATACCAGCCGCCTGCTCAGCGTGGAACGTACGGGGGAGCACTCGATGCGCTCCATGACCAACGCTCGGTGAGCCTCAAGCGCCGGGTCGAGAGCGAGTTCGTACCGGAACCGCGTCGTCGACTCCTCGCGCTCCAGATACACGCGCACGCTCACGTCGGCGTCGGCGATACCAAGGTCGGCCAGTGCCATGCGCGCCGAGATGGTCATGCACGTGGCCAGCGATGCCTCCAGCAGCTCATGAGGCCGCATCCCGGCAGAGCCACCGATACCGCTCTTGAGGGTGTCGGCGAGCCCTTCGTTCTCGCCCGCCCGGAACCTGACCTGCCAGGCCGCCGGAAGCGCCGTTGCCTCGATCATGTGCCCCATACCTCCCTGTCGGGAACCGATGGGCAGGAGCGTAGCGAGCAGCCCACATCATGAGAAGACGAATCCAGATACTGGAATCGGCGGTCCGGTGATGTGGCGAACGTCGCCTGAGGCGGCGCCAGGTGCTGTCGCGGTACGCGTAGCGGCGCTCTCAGTCGGATGCGAGGAGCTCGGCCAGCCGAAGGGTGTCGTGGAGGTAGCGGTCGTAGGGAAAATCGGCCGCGACGAGCCCGGCCCGGAACTCGTCGCCTAGCGGCTTTCCTGCGGTGTGGAAGGCGCTCCGGCCGGCCTCGGTGAGGCGGACCAGCCGCCGCCGCGCGTGTTCGGGGTCGACGGCGATCTGTACCAGACCGTCCGCTTCGAGTGGTCGTAGCGCCCGGCTGATCGCCGGGTCGGACACCGACAGCGCCTGAGCGAGCCGATGCTGCGTCGTCGGTTCGATGTCCTCCAGCGTGCCCAGAAGGCGTATCTGGCTGTACGTCAAGCCGTCGGGGCCATCGGTGCGCTGCCGGGCCGCCTCACCCAGCAGCATGACCACGCGGTGCAGCGCGTCTGCGAGTCCATCATCCACAGCTACCACTGTACCCGACCGTTGACAGGTTAATATTAACCAGTTAAGAATCAGGCTCATGGACAACTTCTCCTACCTCGCCCAGTCCGCCTTTCCGCTGGTCTGGATCCTGATACCGGCCATCGGGGCCTTCGTGCGGACCCGTCGCGCCCCGTCACCCCAGCAGGCGCTGGAAACCTGGCAGCGCTGGTGGGCCATCGGTGCCTTCGGCTGCGGCAGCCTGTGGATGACGGTCGCGTTCCTCGCCTTCCCGGATGTCATGGCCACAGCGATCGGCTTCGACCGGACGCCCTTCATGTTCGAGATCGCCTTCGCCAACCTCGGACTGGCCGTCATGGGCTTCCGGGCCGCCTCGGCGTCCGCGCGGGAGCGCATCACCATCGGGATCGGCGGCGGGATGTTCCTCTGGGGAGCCGTGGCCGGTCACCTCTACCAGTGGTTCGCAGGCGGTGACCACGCTCCCGGCAACACCGGCGGAGTCCTCGTCAACGACCTCCTGATCCCGGCGGTCATGATCATCCTGGCCGTACGGTCCCGGCGCCTGGCGGCCACGCCCCGGCCGGCCGTGGAAATCGGCGCCTGAGCCGCAGGAGCTGTCCCTCACCATGGCGACTCACACCAGCCACCAGCCCGACGACGAGACCGGCGAGGCGCGAGCGCTCTCCGCCGAGCGGCTCACCGCGTTCATCGACGCGGCAGTCGCGATCGCACTCACCTTGCTGGCGCTGGACCTCCCCGTCCCTGCCGGCGACACCACCGGCGCCGTGCTGCGTTCGGTGTCGGCCCACGGCAAGGAGTACCTGGCCTTCGCACTCAGCTTCGTGGTGATCGCCGCCCACTGGCGCGCCCACCACGAGATCTTCCGACATGTCCGCGCACTGAACAGCCGCCTGACCAGCCTCACCCTGGCATGGCTGTTCATGCAGGTCCTGATGCCGTTCGCGACCCGGGTGATCACCGCCGACGGCGCCTTCCCGCCCCGGTTCAGCCTGTACGCGATCGTGCAGGTCCTGGCGTCCGCGTCGTTCGCGCTGATCATCCGGGAGATCCGACGCGCACACCTGTACCGCACGGACGTCCCGCCCCGGGTGTTCGCCGAGAACCTGGTGCGCAGCATCTGCCTGGCCGCAGTGTTCGGGGCGTCCGTTCCCCTCTCGTTCCTGACCACGAGCTCCGGCGCGTACCTGTGCTGGCTGGCGGCGCCGATCGCGCTCGCCGTGGCCCGCCGCGTCCAGGGCCGCGCGCCGTCCGGTAGCTGATCGGGATGGTCCGGCCGGACGGATCGTCCGGCCGGACCTCGGGAGCGGTGTACACGCGCACGGTGCGGTGGCCGCGCGGACTTCCGTACGACCGGCAGGAGCGGCAGTGGAATTCCGCTCGCCGGAGCGAGCTGGACGCCCTCGCGGGGCAGTTGGCCAAGCAGCTTCATGAAGTCCAGTTCATGAAGTCCAGGTCGAGAGGGACGAACTGGCGGTCCCGGAGCGGGTGTTGAACCGCCTGGCCGAGCAGGTCCGGGCTGAAACGCGATCACCGACTCTGCGGAACTCGGGGCAGATCACGCGCCAGAGGGAGGCACAGGGCCTCTTGCCGCTCGCTGGAATTGACCACCGCGAGTCACCAAGAGGCCCTGTTTTCACGCGCGTACAACTTTATGTGCGTTACTTGCCTGCCAGGGCTTTGAAGAAGTTCCCTGTCGGTGAGCCCAGACCGGTGACCGTGTCATAGCCGGGGCCTGATACCAGACCCGAGTCGGCCGACTGTCCGAGAGTGAACAGCTGAGTGTACTTTTCTTGCGTGCGAGGGTTCACCATCTCCGCAGCGAAGGATTCCTTCTCGTGCGCCCCACTGGGGTGGTCGGTGATGTCACGGTAGGCCCCCGTCCCCTGCAGAGCGTAGAGAGCCGGATTCGCAAAACCCAGAGACTTTCCGCCTGCCGCTTGGACGGCCAGGGCCTCCATGCCGGCGATGAGGGGGGATGACAGACTTGTGCCTCCGTCGGATTGTTCGCGGTACTGGGGCTTTTGGCCGGTAGCGGATGGGTGTGACACGCCGACGCGGATGCCGGTATGGAAGTCGCCCACAGCAGCTATGTCGGGCATTGTCCGCATCGGCTTTTTGCCGTCCGGTGAACTCAGCGCGACAGGTACGGCATTGCGCTGGTAGGCAGGCTGGGCGAAAACAGTACTCACACCGCCGCCTGCACCGGCCGAGAAGGTTCCGGGCAAAGGCTGAGCCCAGGACTTACCGTCGGCGGCCAGTTTCGAAGCGTCACTCTCCCAACCGGTCTCCCACTCATACTCGTTCTTCGCCCCGATGGCCAGACTCGTCCCGCCGACAGCGGTGGTCCAGGGGCTGGAACTGGGATATTCCAGTTGCGGAGTCCCATGGGGGGAGGCGTTGCCGTCGTGGAAACCGCCGCCGTCGCCCGATGAGAAGTTCGTACTGATGCCTTCAACGGCGGCCTGCTGGAGGGACTGCTCGGTTGCCTTCACAATCGCCGGATCCACCCGGTCCTCATCCTGCTGTCCACCGGGCAGAACGCCCTCCACGTAGGAGCTCGTCAGCACATCGGCGAGCCGGTGGTCGACGACGTCGGTCAGCGCGTCCAGCACCGCGTTACCGGTCACGTCGCCTGTCCCGACATCGAAGGTGACCGCGGCGTCCGGAGCGACGGCATGCACCGCTTCGAGATCCATCGCCCCTTCGTCGTCACCCACGACCTGAGGCGCGCCCTGCGGCAGGCGCATGGTCAGCTGTCCTGGGGCGAAGGGCTGCTCACCGTGATGAGCGGCGTAGGTGTTGGCGTCCTTCAGAAGGGTGGGAGAGACCAGGGCGGCGAGGATCGCGACCTTGGCGCCTTTGCCGGTGAGACCGGTCCCCTTGATGCCGTAGGCGCTGCGTATCTGCGCCGGCGTGTAGCCGCACGGTTCCCATGAGACGGTCCGCCCGTAAGCCTTCGGGAGGTTGGCCGCTGGTTTTTCCCCGTAGAACGACGAGCATTTACTGCCGGTTGTGGAAGGGGCGTTCGTTGTGGAAGGAGCGTTCTTGTGAACGCTCATAGGATGCGCCAGCCGCCTCGTGTCCAGTCCGGTTATTCCGAAGACGTCGCCTGCGAGGGAGTGCGGAACGCTGACGGAACGGGCGGGCGCCCGCACTGTACGTCCGTCGACGCGGTACTTGTCGATGCGGGTGCCGAAGGCCGCCTCAATCCGGCTTGTGTTTCCCCGCACGGAAATCGAGTGAGGTCCGCTGACCGTAGCCTTCAGGCCCGCGGCACGCGCCCACTTTGTGACCCGTTCCCACTGCACATGGCTGGTCCCATACCGGTCAAGAGCTTGCTGTGCGGTCAGGAAATGCCGGTAGGAGGGACTGTGCGGATCCGAAACCTCTTGAGCATGACGGGCCAGCCCTGCGGGATCCTGGCCGGCCAACAGCATGGTTGCTTCAAGAGTCCCGCCCGGGTCCGCATGCCCGAGGTGCTCAGCCGACGCGGTCCACGGGGGCGGGTTTCCCACCACGGCCCGCTGGGTCATATCCGTTGCAGCGCCGGCTGTTCCTTCACCCGTCGCTGTAAAGGCCAGCCCGGCAACGGCAGCCAGCGCCAGCCATCTACTTTTCCGCAAAATGATGTCTCCATCCGGATGTCTCGATCCCATGGGGGCAGCTCGTCGACCGTGCTGTTGACCGGTGCCGCGGCACGCTCCGACCGTAGGCCGCAAATGTCAGAAACGTGTCAAGAAGTTTTAGGGATATCGCCTCCGCCGCGACCGAGGTACACGACCGCCGCGATTGCGGAAGGATCGATAGGGGTGGTCCACGTCATCCACGTCATCCGCGGCATCCGCGTCATCCACGTCATCCGCGACGACGCGCGGACCCGGGCCCCTGACCGGTGACTCGGCAGCAGCCCGAACCGGGGCCGACGCTTATTGAGCACGGTGCATCGTGAAGACTGCACGTCAGCCGGCCTGGTGTGCGTAGGTGTCGGGAGGCTCGGGCAGGCCCGGGTCGGAAGGCCACCGACAAGGTCATCCCTCAGCGGGCGACTTCCTGGTTCGTCAGCACCAGCAGGGCCGTACCAGCGCGGTCGCCCACCTCGGATTCGTGCGGACTTTGTCGAGGACGCGCCAGTTCTTCAGACGGGCGAAGCGGTGCTCGACCGGGGCGCGCACGGCGGCCAGCAGGCCGACGGCCTCACGCACCCAGCGGCCCACGGTGGTGCGGTGGACGCCGTTGCCGCCGGCCAGATCGCCGGGCCGCTGGTCGCAGCGCAATGAAGACAGCACACGCCAGGCCCGCGAGCTGCAACTTCACGATGCACAGTGCTTAGTGTGCGGCGCCGCCCCAGAATCCGTGGACGAGAACAATCGAGGGCTTCTCCGCCATGATCGTGCACCGTTCTTCGCGAGGGCTGTGCCACGGACGTGCTCGTCCCCCCCGGGGCTTCCCGGATCGCGCTAGTTGGGCGGTGGTGAGGCCGCCACCGCCGAGGCCGGCTCCCCCCTTGCCGGGCCAGGCACGAGCTCTGGACCGGAGCGATCCTCGCCAGGCACCCGTCCACTGGTCATGCGGGAAACGTCGGACTCGTGTGGAAGGCCCATGTTGGCGGGAAACGGATGACAGTTCACGGTCGAACGAACACTGTGAGCGATAACCTTGATGGGTTCGCAACTGAGATGGCGTCAAATGCCGCCGTATGGAGGAGACATGGCGAAGAAATGGGAGGCCGATCCCGAGGCGTCCTTCGTGCGACGGCTGGGTAAGTCGTCGCACGAGCTGGGGCAGACGTCCGGCAATGCCAGCTGCCCGGATGTCTGGGAGTTGGACAACGGGGACGTCGTGGTCATCGGGGCGGACCTGACCACCTCCTACGAGGGGCGGCTGCCGGACGGGGTGAGTGTCGACCCCGGGGAGCGGCTGGTCGTCATCCCGAGGGCAACGATCGTGGCGGCCAAGGCGGACATCCCGGATGCGTAGTCTCCTCGGCGGCGCCACAGGGGAGCGTATGGCGCTCGACGCCTACTACACGGACTTCGAGAAGCACTTCTGGAACAGTGCCGACCTCGGATTCTGGAAGCTGGAGCGGCAGCAGAGCTTCAAGGAACCCGGCTACGACAGCTGGGAAGCGTTCGCGCGCGGTGAGTGGGGCGAGTCCATGCGCCTGTTGGAAGCGGGCCGTGCGGACATGGCCGAGTATCACCGCAAGGTCGACAGGCACGGCTTCGAGGCCCGGCGGATCCGTGTGGTCGACGAACCACTCACCGACTACATGCAATGGGAATTGCACGCTCTGCGCATCCGGGAGCAGTGCGGGGGCCCCGTCCACATCATCGGGGCGGACCAGGTGGCGCAGTTCGAGGGTGACGGTCCGCTTCCGGAGATCTACACGCTCGGCTCGCACGTGATGTACCAGGCGGTCTATGACGGCCAGGGCATTCTGGAATCCGTGCGGAAGTTCGTCGACCGCCAGCTCATCCTGCAATGCCAGAAGTTTATTCACCGTCTCTACGACTCGGGTGAGCCGCTGGAGGGCTGGTTCGACGCGCGCGTGGCGCCCCTGTCGCCCCCGCCGCGCCAGCCTTAGGGATGGATGAGGAAGCGGGGCACATCAACCGGTTCGAAGGCTCGGCATCGGCGCACACCGTCGTGCAGGCAGGAGAAGTCCACGGCGGGGTGCACTTCCATCAACAGCCAGCCCTCGCCCCGACCGTCGTACCCCATCAACTCCGGGGTGCCGTCCGCCATTTCGTGAACCGGTTCCACGAGCGGGCCCGCCTCGGCAGTCTCATGGCGAGCGATCATGATGAACCGCACGTCGTACGTGTTGCGGTCATCACCGGAACAGCCGGGGTCGGCAAGACCTCGCTCGCCCTGCACTGGGCGCACAGCATCCGGACGCACTTCCCCGGTGGCGAGCTCTACGCCAACCTGCGCGGCCATTCCGCCGGTTCTCCGGCGTCGCCGCAGGAGATACTGGGGAATTTCCTCGAAGATCTCGGCGTCCCCTCCGCCCGTGTGCCGGCCGAACGGGAGCGGCGGGAGACGATGTTCCGGTCGCTGCTGGCGGACCGGCGCATGCTGATCGTCCTCGACAACGCGGCTCACAGCACGCAGGTCCGCCCGCTGCTGCCGGCGACCGCCGCGTGCCTCGTCGTGGTGACCAGCCGGGACGATCTGTCCGGCCTGGTCGTGCAACAGGGCGCACTGCGCTTGGAGCTCATGACCTTCCCGACCACGGACGCCGTGGCGCTGCTCCGCGCCACCACCGCTGACTACCGGACCCGTGACCGGCGCTCCGAACTGACGGAGCTGGCCCGGCTGTGCGCGGGACTGCCGCTGGCGCTGCGCATCGCCGCCGAACGCGCAGCGGGGCGGCCGGCGCTGCCGCTCGGCGAGCTGATCGACGAACTGCGCGATGAGTCGGCACGATGGAGCATCCTGACAGCCGATGCCGAGGAGGGGTCCGACGCGATGCGCAGCGTGTTCGAGTGGTCGTACCAGGCGCTGCCCGGTCCCGCGGCCCGATTGTTCCGTCTTCTGGGCCTGCACCCCGGAAACGAGTTCGGTCTCCCGGCTGTCGCGAACCTTGCCGGGTCCGAACTGCAGGAAACACGCGTGCTGTTGGACACGCTGGTCCGCGCGCATCTGCTGGAGCGGCGCCCTGCGGGGCGCTACGAGTTTCACGACCTTCTGCGGGCGTACGCGGCCGAGCAGGTCCGCCAGGAGGAGAGCGAGGCGGACCGGGCCGAGATCCTCGGACGTTGTCTTGCCTGGTATCTCCACACCGCGTACGCGGCGCAATGCGCCATCGCGCCGTTCGACCGCTACGACCTCGACGACCGGATCCCCGCGCCCGCCACGCAACTCCACTTCGACGGCTATGACGCCGCGTTCCAGTGGTACCGCACGGAAAGCGCCAACCTGGTCACCGTTGTCCACGTCGCCGCCGACACCGAATTCCCCGGCATCGCCTGGCGACTCGCCGTGGTGCTGCGGGCCGTCTATATGCACCACAACGCGTTCGAGGACTGGGTGACGACCGCCAGGATCGCCGTTGATGCCGCGGCGCGTGCCGGCGAGCAGACCGGCGAGGCGGAGGCGCTCGAAAACCTGGGCAAGGCCGCCTTCCAGGCACTGCGGCTCGACGAAGCCGAGGAATGCCACCGCGCCGCACTCGCCGTGCGCCGACGCATCGGAGACAAGCGTGGCACGGCGGTGTCCATCAACGCACTCGGTCTGCTCGCCCTGCGCCGCCGCCGACTCGACGAGGCCACACGCCACTTCGAGGACAGCGCGGAGATCTTCCGCGAACTGGGAGACCGTCGCTGGACGGCGCTGATGCGGAGCAACCTCGCGGAGACCCTGTGTGAACTCGGCCGGGGCACGGAGGCCGGAGAGATCGTTGAGCAGGCGCTCGCCGACTTCCGCGCACTCGGCGACCACTTCGGCGAGGGCAACGCTCTGTTCCTGCTCAGTTGGGCACGGCGGGAAGCAGGAGACCTTGAAGCGGCCTGCCGCGCAATCGGCGCGGCCTTGTCGATCGCCGACGATGAGGACAACCACGTCTGGCGGGGGCACTGGCTGGCGGAGTCGGCGAAGGTTGAACGCGCGCGCGGGAATCCTGAGGAGGCACTGCGCCTCTTCCGGGAGTCGGCCGCCGTGCAGCGGCGGCTCGGCGACGCCGCCAGGGAGGCTGCCGCGCTGGACGGTGCAGGCGAAGCGTGCCAGGTGCTGGGGCGTTTCGAAGAGGCAGCGAAGCTGAACCGCCGTGCGGTTGCCACCTACCGTGGGCTCGACGCCCGCTGGCAGCTCGCGAACGCTCTGGAACACCTCGCCGGCGCACTCGGCCCTCCTGGCGAGCACGAAGAGGCCCGAGCCGTCCGGCAGGAGGCGCTGATCCTCCTCGGTCCGTTCAGTGATCCGCAGGCGGTCTCGCTGGCCGAGCGTGTGGCGCGGAGCTTGGGTGGCGACGGGCCCTAACAGTGTGCGGCCACGGGCTCCGATGCGGTGATCCAGATGGGGGCGTCGGCGCAGTCGAGGCGGAGGCCGTCGGCTGCGGTGAGGCTGGTCCGCAGGACCTTCAGGGGGCGGCCGTCGATGACGGTGACAGGGCCGAGGTGCGGGCCCATGAAGTGGAAGGTCCGCACCTGGTTGTGCACCTCGCGTGCGGTCTTGGCCGGGTCGACGACGGAGAACTCCGGCTCCAGCAGCCCCGCGTGGCTGACGCCGTCGGGGGCCTGCGGTTCACCGGCAGACGGGTCCGGTACCCGCTCCAGGGCGGTGCTGAGCAAGCTGCGCAGCACCGGGGACAGTCCGGTCCACAGGCTCTGGGGGGTCACGTCGTCCGGAAGGGGAATGCCGTCCTGCTGGGCGAGGACGGGACCGGCGTCGAACTCCTCATTCATGCGGTGGACCGTCATGCCGAGATGCGTGTCACCGTTGCGGATCGCCCACAACACCGGAGCGGGGCCACGGTACTTGGGAAGCATCGAGCAGTGGATGTTGACCGCGCCGTAGCGCGGGATGCGCAGCACGGAGCGTGGCAGCCGCCATGAGAACCCGTAGCAGACGAGAAGATCGATGGCGTATCCGCGCAGTGCGGCGCCAAGACCTTCGGAGCTGCCCGGCAGCAGCAGGTCCGTTCCCGCGGGTAGCGCGGCGGTGATGCGGCCTGCGGTCCGGGACGCTTCCTCGTCTGTAGGCGTACGGGGGCGCATCGAACGGGAGTAGGCGTAGACGACGGGATCGTGGCCGCTGTCGACGCACGTCTCACGCAGCGTGGCGAACTCCGCTACGCCGAAGGAGATCAAGCCGATGCGCATGCCGTCCGTCATGTGGCTCAGCATAGTGGGACGGCTGGGGGAGAAACGGGATCCGTCGTCTGCTTGCGCGGACTCCAACTGCCTCCCTACGAGCTTCGGTTGCTCACCACCCCCATCACCCACACGTCATGCCACTCCCCACCCCAGAACAGTGCCTGCCGCATCCGGCCCTCCACCTCGAAGCCGCAGCGTTCGTAGGTGCGGCGGGCCCGTTCGTTGAAGGTGAAGACCTCCAGTTGGACGCGGTGCAGGCGGACGCGGTCGAAGGCGTACTCCAGGAGGAGGCGGATGGCTTCGGTGCCGAGGCCGCGGCCGGTTTCGCCGGGGACGAGGAGGATGCGCAGCGTGCCGTGGGCGTTGTCGGGGTCGATGGCCATCAGGGCGAGGTCGCCGAGGTAGCGGCCGGTTTCGCGGTCCTCGATGGCGAGGTCGAGGCGGTCCGCGCGGTCGGCGGAACCTGCGCACCACTGCTGGACCTCCTCCAGCGTGAACTCGTGGTGGCAGCCGGTCAGCCGGCGGGTCTCCGGGTCGAGCGCCGCGGCGTGGAAGGCGGTCGCGTGGCGTATGGACAGCGGCGCGAGCCGGATGCGGGCACCGGCCAGCACCGGCTTCTCGGAGAGTGCGGTGGCATCGATCATGAGGGGATGATGGCGGGGAGCGGGTGCCGCGGCAATGGGAATAGCGGCGGTGGCCGGGGAATCGACCGGGGTGTGTCCGGCGCCGTAGCAGGCGTTCGGTGCCGGGAGCGGGGGCGTGTGCCCAGGGGGAGTTATGGAACTGCGGCAGGTGCGGTATTTCGTCATGGTCGCGCAGGAACTGCACTTCGGGCGGGCGGCCGAGCGGCTGCACATCGTGCAGTCCGCGGTCAGCCAGCAGGTCAGGAGGCTGGAGCGGGAGCTGCGGGTCGAGTTGTTCGACCGGTCGGCGCGGCAGGTGCGGCTCACCGAAGCGGGGGCGCGGTTCCTGCCGGGGGCGCGGGCGCTGCTCGCCGCGGAGGAACGCGCCCGCGCGACCGTCGCCGGCCTGGCGGCCACCCGGTCCTGCACCCTGCGCCTGGGCACCAGCACCGGCCTCGGCGCCCATCTCGACCGGGTGCTGGACGCACTCGCCGAGCGGGCGCCGGAGTGCGCCGTGCAACTGGTCTCGCTGCCCGCTTCGCAGCGGCTCGACCGGGTCGCGGCCGGTGAGCTGGACGCCGCGTTCATCCGCGGCGAGCCGGCCGGTGGCGGGCGGGACGGGCTGCGTGCCATCCCGCTGTGGCAGGACCCGCTGGTCGCCGTCGTCCCGGCCCGGCATCCGCTGGCCGCGTCGCCCGGCAACGTCTCGCTCGCCGAACTCGCGCCGGTGCCCCTGATACTGACCGAACGCCGCACCAACCGCGCCCTCGTCGACCTGGTCGTCACCGCCTGCCACGACGCCGGTTTCGCACCCGTGCCGGGCCCGGCCCCCGGCGCCCTCCAGGACACCCTGGCGGCGATCGGCGCCTGCGGGCCCGACGACGGCCTGTGGACCGTCGTCTACGCCGCGCACGCCCGCAGGCTGAGCGTCCCGCGGGTGGCGTTCCTGCCCTTCCGCGACCCGGGCATGGAACTCACCACCCATCTCGTGGTGCGCAGGGCGTCGCCGCCCGCGGGGATCGCGGAGCTGCTGGCGGCGTGCGCGCCGGAGGGGGAGGAGGGGGCAGGCGCCGGGGACGCGTCCCCGGCGCAGCGCGTCACGGCAGCAGCCCCGCCCGTCGCGCCGCGATGACCGCCTGCATCCGGGTGTGTGCCCCCAACTTCCGCATGGACGAGCGCAGATAACACTTCACCGTTTCGGGGCGCAGCCCGAGCTGCTCGCCCACCTGCGCGTTCGTGGCGCCGGACGCCACGCACGTCAGGACGTCGACCTCGCGCGGTGCGAGCGCGGGGCGTTCGCCCGCCGGTGCGGTGCCGCCGGACGAGGCCGCGGCGAGCCGGCCGCAGGCCGCCAGCATCTCCTGGCGCAGCAGCGGATCGGTGACCCGCTGAGCCAGGGACCGCAGGTCGCCGTGTGCCTCGCGGACCTCCTCCCACATGGCGGGGTCGGCGGCGGTCGGCTGCTGGGACACCGACAGCAGCCGGGCCGCCTCGTCCTGGAGCAGCAGCGCCTGTTCCAGCTCGCGGGCCGCCTCCATCGCCGCGGACAGCGGGCCGTCACCCAGCCGCAGCGGGTGGCGCAGCGCGCCGTACAGCACCCCGCGCACCCGCCGGCGCACCACCACCGGCACCGCGAGCACCGACCGCAGGCCCTCGGCCGCCACCGCCGCGTCGTACTCGTGGCTGATCACCGACGAGGCGCGGTAGTCGGTCACCGCGAACGGGCGGCACAGCACCACCGCCTTGCCGCCCAGGCCGTTGCCGTGGTGGATGCTGAGTCCGCGCAGCGCGGTGGTCGCGGTCCCGGACAGCTCGTTGATCCGGAAGCGGCCACCACCGGCCAGCAGTCCGCCGAACGCCACCGGTACCCCGCTGGCCCGGCGCAGCCGCGCCAGCGCCGCCCCTACGTCAACGGACTCGTCCGACCCCGACCCGACGCGCACCTCGACACCTCCGCTTCCCCCCGTTCGGGGGTGGTGAGACCTATGTCACTGATTACACGATGACACGGAGTCGCGGGGCAATGAGGAGGACGCATGACGGACACGGACAGCACAGTGATGGGCCACTCGCCGGGCGCGACACGGGAGTTCCGGGCGGCCCGTGACCTGTTGCTGCGGCACCGTGAGGATTACGACGCCGCGCGCGCGCAGTTCCGCTGGCCCCGGCCCGTGCACTTCAACTGGGCGCTGGACTGGTTCGACGACATCGCCCGCGGCAACGACCGCACCGCCCTGCACCTCGTCGAGGAGGACGGCTCCGAGACCCGGGTCACCTTCGACGCCATGCGCAGGCGCTCCGACCAGGTCGCCAACTGGCTTGCCGGCAAAGGGGTACGGCCCGGCGACCGGATCCTCGTCATGCTCGGCAACCAGGTGGAACTGTGGGAGACCGCGCTGGCCGCGATGAAGCTGCGCGCCGTGGTCATCCCCGCGACTCCCCAGCTGGGCCCCGCTGACCTCGCCGACCGGATCACCCGGGGCAAGGCACGGCACGTCGTGGTGCGCGCCGATGACACCGCGAAGTTCGCGACCGTGCCCGGCAGTTACACCCGGATCGCGGTCGGCGGCGCGGCGGCCGGCTGGCTGGCGTACGAGGAGACCGCGGAAGCCTCCGACGCTTTCCGGCCGACCGGGGAGACCCGGGCCGACGACTCGCTGATGCTGTACTTCACCTCCGGCACCACGGCCCGCCCCAAGCTCGTCGAGCACACCCACGCCTCCTACCCCATCGGGCACCTCGCGACGATGTACTGGACCGGACTCCGGCCCGGCGACGTGCACTTGAACATCTCGTCGCCGGGCTGGGCCAAGCACGCCTGGTCGAACCTCTTCGCCCCGTGGAACGCCGAGGCGACCGTCTTCATCCACAACTACACGCGCTTCGACGCGGCCCGGCTGATGGCCGAGATGGACCGGGCGCGGGTGACCAGTTTCTGCGCCCCGCCCACGGTGTGGCGGATGCTCATCCAGGCCGACCTGACGGCGCTGCGGCACCCGCCGCGGGAGATCGTCGCGGCCGGCGAACCGCTCAACCCGGAGATCATCGAGCAGGTCAGGACGTCCTGGGGCGTCACGATCAGAGACGGCTTCGGGCAGACCGAGACCGCCGTCCAGGTCGCCAACACCCCGGGCGAGCCCGTCACTCCCGGCTCGATGGGCCGCCCCACCCCCGGCTACGACGTCGTCCTGCTCGACCCGGTCACCGGCGCACCGGCCGACGAGGGCGAGATCGCGCTCGTCCTCTCCAGCCACCCGGTGGGCCTGATGGCCTGCTACCACGGCGACCCGGCCCGCACCGCCGAGGCGATGGCGGGCGGCTTCTACCGCACCGGCGACATCGGCTCCCGCGACGCGGACGGCCGGCTCACCTACATCGGGCGCGCCGACGACGTCTTCAAGGCGTCCGACTACAAGATCTCGCCGTTCGAGCTGGAGAGCGCCCTGCTGGAGCACGAGGCGGTCGCCGAGGCCGCGGTCGTCCCCGCCCCCGACCCGCTGCGGCTCGCCGTACCGAAGGCGTACATCGTGCTGGCCGACGGCTGGGATCCGGGCCCGGAGACCGCCAAGCTGCTCTTCGCGCACTCCCGCGAGGTGCTCGCGCCCTACAAGCGCATCAGGCGGCTGGAGTTCGCCGACCTGCCCAAGACCGTCTCCGGCAAGATCCGCCGCATCGAACTGCGCGAACGCACCGCGCTGGGCGACGGCGGCGCCGAGTACCGGGAGGAGAACTACCGTTGAAGGCACCGGACACCGCCCTGTCGTACGCGAGCGGGGCAGGCGAGCAGCCGCTGATCGGCCGCACCATCGGCGCCGATCTGGATCACACCATCGCGCGCTTCGGCGACCGGGAGGCGCTGGTCGAGGTCGCTTCGGGGCGGCGCTGGACGTACACCGAACTGGGCCGGGCGGTCGACGAGGTGGCCCGGGGGCTGCTCGCCAAGGGCATATCCACCGGCGACCGGGTCGGCATCTGGTCGCCCAACTGCGCGGAATGGGTCCTCGTCCAGTACGCGACCGCCCGGATAGGCGCGATCCTCGTCAACATCAACCCGGCATACCGGGTGCACGAGTTGGCGTACGTCCTGGGGCAGGCCGGGATCCAGGTCCTGGTCTCCGCGACCCGCCACAAGACCAGCGACTACCGGCGGATGACCGAGCAGGTGCGCGCCGACTGCCCGGCCCTCCGCGACGTGATCTACATCGGCGACCCGACCTGGAGCGGACTGCTGACGGCCGGCGCCGCCGTACCGCAGGAGCGGCTCGACGCGTGCGCGGCACGGCTGTCCGCCGACGACCCGGTCAACATCCAGTACACATCGGGCACCACCGGCTTCCCCAAGGGCGCCACCCTCTCCCACCACAACATCCTCAACAACGGCTACTGGGTGGGCGAGACCGTCGGCTACAGCGAACAGGACCGGGTGTGCCTGCCGGTGCCCTTCTACCACTGCTTCGGCATGGTGATGGGCAACCTCGGCGCCACCTCGCACGGCGCCTGCATCGTCATCCCCGCACCGTCCTTCGACCCCGCCGCGACCCTCCGGGCCGTCCAGGACGAGCGCTGCACCTCGCTCTACGGCGTACCGACGATGTTCATCGCCGAGCTGGACCACCCCGACTTCGCCGCGTACGACCTGACCTCGCTGCGCACCGGCATCATGGCCGGCTCGCCGTGCCCCGAAGAGGTGATGAAGCGGGTGGTCGCCGAGATGCACATGGCGGAGGTCTCCATCTGCTACGGCATGACCGAGACCTCGCCGGTCTCCACCCAGACCCGGCGCGACGACGACCTGGAGCACCGCACGGCGACGGCGGGCCGGGTCCTGCCGCACATCGAGGTCAAGGTCGTCGACCCGGCGACCGGCGTGACCGTTCCCCGCGGCGGCACCGGCGAACTGTGCACCCGCGGCTACAGCGTGATGCTCGGCTACTGGGAGGAACCGGAGCGCACCGCCGAGGTGATCGACGCGGCGCGCTGGATGCACACCGGTGATCTGGCGGTGATGAACGACGACGGCTACGTGCGGATCGTCGGCCGCATCAAGGACATGATCATCCGGGGCGGCGAGAACGTCTACCCGCGGGAGATCGAGGAGTTCCTCTACTCCCACCCCAAGATCGCCGACGTTCAGGTGGTCGGCGTGCCGGACGCGAAGTACGGCGAGGAGATCGCCGCCTGCGTCATCCTCCGGGACGCCGAAGCCCCGCTGACCCTGGAGGAGTTGACGCTCTTCTGCCGCTCCCGGCTCGCCCACTTCAAGATCCCGCGCCGGCTGGAGATCCTCGACGCGTTCCCGATGACGGTCAGCGGGAAGGTCCGCAAGATCGAGCTGCGCGAGCGGCTGGCGGCGGGGCGGGGCGCGGCGTCGTAACGGACGGGGCGGTGCCGCCGTCAGCGTTCGCCCGGCCAGTCCAGACGCAGCCGCTGTGCGCGCGGCAGGGACGCGACCACCAGGTCGTAGGAGTCCTCGATCATGTCGAGCACCGCGCGGTCGGCGAGGCCGCCGTCCAGGTGAACGGTGTTCCAGTGCCGCTTGTTGAGGTGGTGTCCCGGCACCACCTCCGGGTGGGCCTCGCGCAGCTGCCTGGCCACCTCGGGGTCGCACTTGAGGCCGACGGTCGGCGGCACGGCTCCGACGACGGTCAGCGCGAAGATCTTGCCGCCGACCTTGAAGGTGCACACGTCGGGGTTCCGGGGGAACGGGAACTCCTCCGTCGCCCCGTTGAGGTCCAGGCAGGCGGCCCGCAGCGCTTCGGCATCGATCATGACCGCATTATGGCGTGCCCGTAGCGTTCGCTGACGTTCCGTCAGGCGTCCGGGCCTGGTGACCTGCGCACCCGGCCCGCACCCGGCCCGCACCCGGCACCGCAACGGCCCCGTCGCGGTCAGCTGTCCTGCTCGCGGCGCATGCAGCCGCGCGGCCAGCGGTCCAGGCCCAGCGCCGCCTCCTGCGCGCGGATCGCCCGCAGGCCCGGTGTCAGCTCCGCGTCGTCGAGCAGCCGGAAGCCGATCCTGGCGTAGTAGGGCGCGTTCCACGGCACGTCGAGGAAGGTGGTCAGGGTCAGCGCCGCCGCGCCGCCGTCCCGCGCCGCCCGGTCGATCAGCGCGCGGCCGATACCGCGGCGGGCGTGCCGGGGATCCACCGACACCTGCTCGATGTGGGTGGCGCCGTCGACCGGCTCCCACATCAGATACGCCAGCGGCGCCCCGCCCTCGCACGCGACGAGCAGCCGCCCGGCGTCCCGGCTCGCCGCGAGCTGCGCGAGCGACGGCGGCTCGTCGTCCGCGACCGATGCCATGCCCAGCTCGCGGAAGGGCGCTCCGGCGGCGCGTTCGATGGCGCGCAGGGCGGGGAGTTCGGCCGACGTGGCGGTACGGATGATCATCCGGCCAGTGTCGCCGCGACGGCCGTACCGGCGCGACCGGTTTTCCGCCGCTGCCCCGCTGCCCCGCCGTCAGCGTCCCGCTGCGCCGTGCCTGATCAGGTCGTCGGCCGGGTCGTTGACGGGCTGCGGGGTGCCCGTGAGGTCCATGACGAACAGCGGGAGGTAGAGGTCGTCGGCCCGGGAGCGGGCGTCGCGCGCGTAGCCGGCGAGGGAGAAGAAGACCGCGACGGCCGAGTCGTGGAGGCCGTTGAGCCAGACGCACTCGATCTCGCGGAGCGCGGTGGAGCGGGTGGTCGGGTCGACCTGCGCCACCACTCCGCTGCCGCGCAGGTCGAGACCGGACGCGGTCCGTTCCTGGGTTCTGCCGACGTCCGTGAACCCCAGCCATTTCAGGTACTGCGCGGCGGCCGTGACACAGTCCCTGGCCGTACGGATCGTGACCGGGCGGAAGGCCGGCCTGAGCACCGCGGGCGGCGCGGTGGCCGACGGCGCCGGGGTGCGCGGCCCGCGTCCGGGGGAGCGGCGGGCGACGGGCGGCGGCGCGGGCGCCGGCACGACGGGGATGCGCACGACCGTGCCGCAGACGCAGCCGGACTCGGGCGCCGGCCATTCGTCCTGACGGCCGCAGCTGTCGCACTGCACCGCCACCCACGAGCCCTGCCAGGTGCGGTGCACGATTTCGACGGGCACGCCGCCGCGCAGCACGGGCAGGGTCAGCGGGGCCCCGCAGGCGCAGGGGAAGGTGGGCGGGGTGAAGGCGTTCTCGCGGCGGCACGTCGGGCACCGCACCGGCACGCTGTCGGCCATGGTCGCTCCTGGCGGTAGGTCGGCAGGCAGGCGGCTCTGCTCTGCTGTTGACCTCCATGGTCTCTCCAAATGCAGGAGCCGGAGGCACATTCGCGCCGATCGCCACGGGGGGCAGGAGACACCGGGGGAGCATGGTGCGGCCAGGAAGCGATGTGCGGCGCACACGGCGCATACGCGGGCGCTTGCCGCGCGCCGGTGCCCGGCAGCGCCAACAGCCGGGCGCCGGGGGCCGGTTCACGGGAACCGGCTGCCGCCCCGAAGGGGTACCGCCCGGTGGCGCGCATCGGGCGCGACAGGACATCGCGCCACCGGACGGAGTCGTGGGGGAAGCTGCGGAGGAGGCGGGCTCCGCGGCGGAGAGTGCCCGCCGCTTTCTGCCGGGCGGGCCGCTGCCACCGCACCGGTGCTCCCGGATGCCGCGGAGCGCCGCGCTTCCCCCCCTCCGTGCCGGACGGCCACCCCTCAGCGGACCGTCCGGCGCGGATGCGCGAGGGTGCTGACCTCCCGTCAGTCCTCGCGCAGTTCGCGGATCCTGGCCTCGACGCGCTCGCCGTACTCCTGGTCGGCCGCGCGGAAGTGGTCCAGGTTCTTCTCGATCACATCGTCCCGGCCGACCTGCGCGAGGCCGCCCGCGATGTTGTCCACCAGGCGCCGCTTCTCGTCGTCCGACATCAGCCGGTACAGCTCGCCCGCCTGGAAGAAGTCGTCGTCCTTGGCGTGTGCCGGTGCCTCGTGGGTGCCGACGTGACCGGCGACGGCGAGCGGGGCGGAGAGCGCCTTGTTCGTCTCCACGGGGCCGCTGTACGAGTTGGGCTCGTAGTTCTTGGCGTGCCGGTCGTAGGCGTTGGTGGCCATCAGGCCGTCCCGGCCGTAGTTGTCGGCGCGGGTGGCCCGGGGCGCGTTCACCGGCAGCTGGGTGTGGTTGATGCCCAGGCGGTAGCGGTGCGCGTCCGCGTAGGCGAACAGCCGGCCCTGGAGCATCTTGTCCGGGGACGGGCCGATGCCGGGCACGAAGTTGTTCGGCGAGAAGGCGGCCTGCTCGACCTCGGCGAAGACGTTGTCCGGGTTGCGGTCCAGGACCAGCCGGCCGACGCGCTGGAGCGGATAGTCGCGGTGCGGCCACACCTTGGTCAGGTCGAACGGGTTGAAACGGTAGTCCGCGGCCTCGGCGGCCGGCATGACCTGCACGTACAGCGTCCAGGACGGGTAGACGCCCCGCTCGATGGACTGCAGCAGGTCGGTCTGGTGGCTGTTCGGGTCGGTGCCGGACAGCGCGGCGGCCTGCTCGGCGTCGAGGCAGCGGATGCCCTGGTTCGTCTTGAAGTGGTACTTGACGAAGAAGGCTTCGCCCGCGGCGTTCGTCCACTGGTACGTGTGCGAGCCGTAGCCGTTCATGTGGCGGTAGGAGGCCGGGATGCCGCGGTCGCCCATCAGCCAGGTGACCTGGTGGGTGGCCTCGGGGGAGTGCGCCCAGAAGTCCCAGACGTTGTCCGGCTCCTGCTTGCCCGTGAAGGGGTCGCGCTTTTGCGAGTGGATGAAGTCGGGGAACTTCATCGCGTCCTTGATGAAGAAGATCGGGGTGTTGTTGCCGACCAGGTCGTAGTTGCCCTCTTCGGTGTAGAACTTCACGGCGAACCCGCGGGGGTCGCGCGCGGCGTCCGGGCCACCGAGGTTGTCGGCCACCGTCGAGAAGCGGATGAACAACTCGGTGCGCTTGCCGATGGTGTTGAGGAAGTCGGCGCGGGTGAAGCCGGTGACGTCGTCGGTCACCTCGAAGTGGCCGTACGCGCCGGACCCGCGGGCGTGCACCACGCGCTCCGGGATGCGCTCACGGTTGAAACGGGCGAGCTTCTCCAGCAGCTGCTGGTCCTGGAGGAGCATCGGGCCACCGACGCCGGCGGTGGCGGAGTTCTGGTTGTCGGCGACGGGGGCGCCAGCCTCCGTGGTGAGCGTGCGCGCCGTCAGCGTGGGCTTCGTCATGGTGACCTTCCGTACGAGAGCGCGGAAGTTGGCTTCCGCGTGTCGGAGCGTAAGAAGCGCTCCGACCAAACGTCAACAGTTTGTTGAAACAAAGCCGAGGGGTGTTCCGGGCGGTGGCCGCGCCTGGGCGCGACAGGACAGGTGTCAGCGCGACCACCGCCCGGAAGTCCGGGTCCGGGGCCGAGGTCCCGGGGGTGAACTCAGGTGCAGGACCCGGCCGCAGCCCCGCACCGGGCCCGCTCCGCCGGGTCGTAGCCGACCTCCACGAGGACCGGACGCCGGGTGGAGAAGGACTCCTTGCGCGCCCAGGTGACCGCCGACCGCAGCTCGGCCGGATCCGCGACCCGGCGGCCCGCGCAGCCGTACGCCGCCACGAGCTTCACGTGGTCCGTGAGGAACGCGTCTTCGACGTCACCGTCCGGAGGGCCGGGCCCGAGGCCGTGCAGCGCGGGGTGCAGCATCAGCAGGACGAGCGGGACGCCGTACCGTGCCGCGAGGGCCAACTCGCCTGCCAGCGCCGGGAATTGCTCGTCGATGACGGCCACCACCTCGGCCGCCCCGCCGTCCGGCGTCGCGGACCGGTCGCCCAGAGCCGTACGGACGCCGATGGCCGTCGGCACCTCCCAGCCCGGCGGGCCACCGGGGCCGCCGACCGCTCGGCGGCGCGGTCCTGGCCCGTCCGTCGCGCAGGCGGGCGCCGACGCCCCGACGACATACGCGTCGTTCTCCGTGCCGAACAGCTCGCAGACCTCCCGCACCACGGCGGGCGGCGGTACGGCGTCCGGCACGGCCGCGGGGGACGGACCGGCCGACGGACAGGGCCGTGCCTCCCCGGCGGGCGGCCAGGCGTCCTGCCCCGCCGCCCCGGTCTCCGCCGCTGCCACCTCGGCCGGCAACTCGATCAGGACCGGCCCCTGCCGTCCCTCCTGCGCGGTCCGCAGGGCCTCGCGAAAGGCCCACGGAATCCGGGCGGGCCCATCGACCCGTACCGTCCACTTGCACAGCGGGCGGGCGAGCCGGACCAGATCCGGCGCCCCGGCGGCGCGCTCGCCACCGGAGCCGGGGGCGCCGACGACGCACACCAACGGCACCGCGTCGGCCAGCGCGAGGGCGAGCCCCGGCAGCACCCGCGTGGCACCGGGCCCGGCGGGCACCGCCGCGACCGAGGCCCGTCCCCGCGTGCGGGCCCAGCCGATCGCCATGTGCGGCGCGCTTTCCGCGTGCCGCACCCGCAGGTGCGCGATGCCCTCCGCGGCCAGCGCCGCGTACAGCGGCCGGAGCGTGGGCCCGTGGCAGCCGAAGACGGTGTCCACGCCGGCCTGCCGCAGGGAGCGCACGGCCGCGCGGAGTGGGGGAACCCGTTGCGCCGTCATGCCGCTCAGGGCGCGGTCGGGTGTCCGGAGAGCCGCTCGACGCCGCGGAGGAGTGCGGAGTGGTCGAGGCTGCCGTCGCCCTGGGCGCGGAGCGAGGCGACGAGGCTGGCGACGAGACTGCCGACGGGCAGCGCGGCGCCCACGGTGCGGGCCGCGTCGGTGACGATGCCCATGTCCTTGTGGTGCAGGTCGATGCGGAAGCCGGGGGCGAAGTCGCGGCGCGCGAAGTTGTCCTTCTTGCGGGTCAGGACCGTGGAGCCGGCCAGACCGCCGTTGAGGACGTCGAGGGCGGCGCCCAGGTCGACGCCGGACTTCTCCAGGAAGACGACCGCCTCCGCGCAGGCTTGGATGTTGACGGCGACGATGAGCTGGTTGGCGGCCTTGACGGTCTGCCCCGCGCCGTGCGGTCCGCACCGCACGATGGTCTTGCCCAGCGCCTCCAGGACGGGCCTGGCGGCGTCGAAGTCGCTCTGCTCACCGCCGACCATGATCGACAGGACCGCTTCGACGGCGCCTGCCTCACCGCCGGAGACCGGGGCGTCCAGCACCCGGATCCCGCGGGCCGCCGCGGCCTGCGCCAGGTCGATGCTGGTCTGCGGGGTGATCGAGGACATGTCGATCAGCAGCGCACCGGACCTGGCGTTCTCCACGATGCCGTCGGGCCCGTAGGCGATGGCCTCGACCTGCGGGGACGCAGGCACCATCGTGATCACCACGTCCGCGGTGGCCACGGCTTCGGCGACGGAGCCGGCCACGGTGCCGCCGGCCGCGGCCAGCCGCTCCAGCTTCTCCTGCTCCAGGGTGTAGCCGGTCACGTGATAGCCGGCCTTGATCAGGTTCTCGGCCATGGGGGAGCCCATGATGCCCAGACCGATCCACGCGATCTCGGGAAGACTGCTCATCGAAAAGCCTCTTTCAGCATCCAGCGGTCCGAAACGACAACGCGGGCCCAACTGCCCGCGGATGGCGGCTACTTCGCTGCGCGCAGCGGCGCCGGGAGCCAGCCGAAGGCGCCGGCCGACGGGCCGTCGCCCGGCTTGTACTCCAGGCCGGTCCAGCCCCGGTAGCCGTTCTTGCGCAGCCGCTCCAGCAGCGCGGAGAAGTCCAGCGACCCGGTGCCGGGTGCGCCGCGGCCGGGGTTGTCGGCGATCTGCACGTGCGCGGTCCTGCCGGTGTGGCGGTCGATGACCTCTTCGAGGTCCTCGCCGTTCATCGACAGGTGGTAGAGGTCCATCAGGAAACGGGTGTTGTCGAGGCCCGTCGCGGCGTTCACCGCGTCGACGACCTCGATGGCCTTCGGTGCCGACACGATCGGGCAGGCCGGCGACTCCGGCGCGTTGAGCGCTTCGATCAGCATCGTCCCGTCCACCGCGCCGACCGCTCGGGCGGCGAAGGCGAGGTTCTCCAGGGCCAGTGCGTCCTGCTCCGCGGCCGGCACGCCCTCGACGCGGTTGCCGTAGAGGGCGTTGAAGGTGGTGCAGCCGAGCGACCGGCCGAACTCCACGGCCACCGGAACGTTGGCCCGGAACTTCTCCGACTCCGCCCCCGGCACCGACAGGGCGCCGCGGTCGGGTCCTGGCAGCTGCCCGGCGTAGAAGTTCAGGCCCACCAGGCGGGTACCGGCATCGTTCAGCGCGTCACGCAACGCGTCCAGCTCCGCCTGCTCGGGCACCGGTGCGTCGACCCACGGCCACCACAGCTCCACCGCCGTGAAGCCCGCGGCCCGCGCCGCGGCCGGGCGCTCCAGCAGCGGCAACTCGGTGAACAGAATCGACAGGTTGACGTTGAAGCGCGTCTCCGTGAAACCCATAAGACCCGGCGCCCTTTCCGGATAGTGGAACTTATTTTCTACGTAACGGAACTCTGCCTCGCCGTCGCGGGGGCTGTCAAGAGGGGGGCGGGCGGATTTCTGGTGGTGGGGGCGGCGCCCGCGTAGGTTGAACGGCGTGCGATTGAGAGTGGAGTTCACGACGGAACCGTTCGACCTGGACGAGGCGCCGGCCCATGCGGTGGTGGCGCGGGAGATCGTCACGGGCGCCGGTCTCGACGCCGTCGACGTCGGCCCGTTCGGCAATACCGCGGAAGGCGGCGCGGAGCGGGTGCTCGACGCGGTGGGCGCCCTGCTGCGGGACACCCTGGAGGCGGGTGCCACCCGGGTCTCCCTCCAGGTCAACGTGATCGCGGAGTCGGCTGATGCGGCACGGTCCGAGGGGAGCGCCAGGTGACGGAGCCCGCCGACCACCCGTTCGTCCAGGCGGTCAAGCCGCTGGTGGACGCGATGGGCGGCCAGATGGTCGCGCCCGGCCTCGCCCGGGGTGACGACGTCGTGCTGGCCTGGGAGGGTGAGGAGCGGGTCGCGGTGCGCCTGCCGCATCTGTCGGACTCGCTGGATCACCTTCTCGCCGAATTGCAGCGCAGGCACGGCATGCCGCTGGCCGATCTGGACCGGAAGACCAAGCAGTCCGTGGTGCGGATCCTGGAGGCGCGCGGGGCGTTCTCCGTGCGGCACGGCGTGGAGACGGTGGCCGGCGCGCTGGGTGTCAGCCGGTTCACCGTCTACAACTACCTGAACAGGGAGAACGCGGCGAAGCAGGAGGAGTGAGGCCAATTGCCGCCCGGTGGCGGCCGATTGGCGCGCGCCGCCGTCCGGAACTTCCGGACGGCGGCTTTTCTGTTGCCGAGTTTTCAACAAAGTGTTGACGTGATGTTGCCTGAGGTCTTAGCTGTTTCCAGCCAAGCAGAGCCAGCACCAGGCCACGGAGGCTTCCCGTGTCTTCGAGTACGACCCCGGGCCTCGCCCGGTTCAACGCTGCCGACGACGGCGGCGCCGAGGCCGCACTGCACGAGGTGTGCGCCAGCCGGGCGTGGGGGCGGGCCCTTCGCGCCCGGCGTCCTTACGCCACCACCGAAGCCCTGTTCGCCGCGAGCGACGCCGCCATGGCGGAGCTGACCGCGGCGGATCTGGCGGAGGCGATGGCCGGGCACCCGCCCATCGGCCGGCCGAAGCCCGGCGACCCGACGTCCTCGCGGGAGCAGAGCGGTATGGCCGCGTCATCCGACGCGCTCAAGGCGGAGATGCTCGAACTGAACCTGGCTTATCAGGAAAAGTTCGGGCACGTCTTCCTGATCTGCGCCTCCGGACGCACCGGCGAGCAGATGCGGGACGCCGTCCGTAACCGCATCGACAACTCCCCGGAACAGGAACGGGAGATCGTTCGCAGGGAGCTGGGAAAGATCAACCGCATCCGTCTGGCCCGCATGACGGACACCGCAGAAGGAGACGCAGCATGAGCAGCGAGACGGCCGCACCGACGTCGGTGTCCACGCACATCCTGGACACCAGCGTGGGCCGCCCCGCAGAGGGCGTCGCCCTCACGCTCTCGGTGCGCTCCGGGAGCGGCGCCGCCTGGAGCGCCCACGGCGCGTCCGCCACCGACGCGGACGGGCGCTGCAAGGACCTGCCGGCCCTGCCGGACGGCACCACCCACGTACGCCTCGACTTCGCCGTCGAGGAGTACTTCCTGTCCGAAAAGCATCGCTCGCCGGACCAGAACCGCCCCGACCAGCAAGCCGAGGAACAGCAGGACGCCCCCCGCGTAAGGGACAGCGGAGCTTTCTTCCCGGAGGTGGCAATCACCTTTGCCGTCAAGCCGGGCGAGCACTATCACGTACCGCTGCTGCTCAACCCGTTCGGCTACTCCGTATACCGAGGGAGCTAGCACCGACATGACTGCCCATTCCCGCCCTGCCCGCCCGGTACTTCTCGGCCAGAACCAGTACGGCAAAGCGGAGAACCGCGTCGTCAAGATCACCCGCGACGGCGACACCCACCACATCAAGGACCTCAACGTCTCCGTCGCCCTCTCCGGCGACCTGGAAGAGGTACACCTCTCCGGCTCCAACGCCAACTGCCTGCCCACCGACACCACCAAGAACACCGTGTTCGCCTTCGCCAAGGAACACGGCATCGAGTCGGCCGAGCAGTTCGGCATCCACCTGGCCCGGCACTTCGTCACCAGCCAGGAGCCGATCAAGCGGGCCCGCATCCGCATCGAGGAGTACACCTGGGAGCGGATCGCCACATCCGACAACAACTCCCGCTTCATAGGCGCCGACGACGTACGCCACTCCTTCGTCCGCAAGGGCCAGGAGACCCGCCTCGCCGAGATCACCTATGACGGCGAGAGCTGGCAGGTCATCTCGGGGCTGAAGGACCTCGTCGTCATGAACTCCACCAACTCGGAGTTCTGGGGCTACATCAAGGACAAGTACACGGTCCTCAAGGAGGACTACGACCGCATCCTGGCGACCGAGGTCTCCAGCCGCTGGCGCTTCAACTGGACCGACGACGAGCAGCGGATGCCCCCGTGGGAACGCTCGTACGCGCAGGTCAAGAAGCACATGCTGGAGGCGTTCGCGGAGACCTACAGCCTCTCCCTCCAGCAGACCCTGTACCAGATGGGGTCACGCATCATCAACAACCGTGCCGAGGTCGACGAGATCCGCTTCTCGCTCCCGAACAAGCACCACTTCCTGGTGGACCTGGAGCCGTTCGGCCTCAAGAACGAAGCCGCCGACGGCGCCGTCTACTACGCCGCGGACCGTCCGTACGGACTGATCGAAGCCACTGTTCTGCGCGACGGTGTCGAAGCCAGGATCCCGCTGGATCTGACCAACCTCTGATCGGCTCCGACGCAGCGCCGTGCCTCGCGTCCCCTCCCCGCCCCGCAGCGGGGAGGGGGACGCGATTCCTGAGGGGACCGACCCATGGCACAGCACCCGCACGTTGACCCTGCTCCACCGGTGCACCCGGTGGACGAAAAGCCGGCGCCCAAGCGGCTGATCCCCGCCGCCCTCCAGCACATCGCTGCCATGTACACCGGCGTCGTCACCCCTCCGCTCATCATCGGACAGGCCGTCGGCCTGGACGCCGCGGGCCGCACCCGGCTCATCGCCGCCGGCCTGCTGATCGCGGGCTGCGCGACCCTGCTCCAGACGCTCGGCATCCGCAAGGCCGTCGGCAACCGGCTGCCGTTCGTCAACGCCGCCAGCTCCGCCGGCATCACCCCGATGCTCGCCATCGCCGAGACCACCCACAAGGGCCACCAACTCCCCGCCATCTACGGGGCGGTGATGGTCGCCGGCCTCTTCTGCCTCGCGGTCGGACCGTTCTTCGGGAAGCTCCTGCGCTACTTCCCGCCGCTGGTCACCGGCGTGGTCATCACCCTCATCGGCGTCACCCTGATGCCGGTGCCGGTCAGTTGGGCCCAGGGCGGCGACAAGGGCGCCGCCGGCTTCGGCGACATGAAGAACCTCGCCCTGGCCGCCTTCACCCTCGCCGTCATCCTCCTCATCCAGCGCTTCGCGAGGGGCTTCGTCAAGCAGATCGCCCTGCTGCTCGGCCTGGTCATCGGCACCCTCGCCGCGACGCCCCTCGGCATGGCAGGACTCGACGGGCTGCGCTCGGCGCCGCTCGCCGCGCTCCCCACCCCCTTCGCCTCGGGACCGCCCGAGTTCCAGCCCGCCGCGATCATCTCGCTGTGCCTGGTGATGCTGGTCCTGATGACCGAGTCGGCGGCCGGGATGCTCGCACTCGGCGAGATCTGCGACCGCCGCTGCACCAGCGAAACCCTCACCCGCGGACTGCGCACCGACGGCATCGCCACCCTGCTGGGACCGGTCTTCGGCGGTTTCCCCACCAGCGCCTTCGCCCAGAACGTCGGCGTCGTCTCGCTCACCAGGGTCCGCAGCCGCTACGTCGTCGCGGTGGCCGGCGCCGCCCTGATCGTGCTGGGCGCCTTCCCCGTACTGGGCGCGGTCGTCTCGCTCGTCCCGATGCCGGTGCTCGGCGGCGCCGGGATCGTCCTCTTCGGCTCGATCGCGGTCAGCGGCATCCGCACGCTCGCCGAGGCCGGCCTCGACGACAGCTCCAACATCATCCTCGTCGCGGTGTCGCTCGGCGCCGGCATCATCCCGCTCGCCGCACCGACCTTCTACGCCGACTTCCCCGCCTGGGCACAGACGGTGCTCGGCTCGGGCATCAGCGCGGGCGCCCTGGTCGCCGTGCTCCTCAACCTGTTCTTCCATCACCTCGGCACCCGGAGCACCCCACGGGCAGCGGTTCTGTCAGCCGCATCGCCAGGCTCCGGCACTCAAATCCCCTAGGGCCATGCCGTGCCCGAACCGCCAGTAGGGAAAGTAGGAAAGCACCATGGCTGCATCGGCATCCCCTGACAGCTCGGTCGAGCGCACCGTCATCGAGAACTGCGCCATCGCGACGGTCGACCCCCACGACACCGAGTACGCCACCGGCCACGTCGTCGTCGCCGGGACGGTCATCGAGTCGGTGGGCGCCGGACGCGCCCCCGACGGCCTGGCGAACGTCGTCCGCCGGGTCGACGGAACGGGGCACCTGGTCACCCCCGGCCTGGTCAACACCCACCACCACTTCTACCAGTGGATCACCCGCGGCCTCGCCACCGACCACAACCTGTTCGACTGGCTGGTCGCCCTCTACCCGACCTGGGCCCGCATCGACGCGCCGATGCTGGCCGCCGCCACCCAGGGCTCGCTCGGCATGATGGTCAGGGGCGGCGTCACCACCGCATCCGACCACCACTACGTCTTCCCGCAGGGCTCCGGCGACCTCGTCGCCGCCGAACTGGACGCCGCCGCCGGCATCGGCGCCCGGATCACCCTGGCCCGCGGCTCCATGGACCGCAGCGAGAAGGACGGCGGGCTGCCCCCCGACTTCGCCGTCGAGACCACCGAAGGTGCCCTGCTCGCCACCGAAGAGGCCATCGACAAGCACCACGACGCCTCCTTCGGCTCGATGGTGCACATCGCCGCCGCGCCCTGCTCGCCGTTCTCCGTCTCCACCGAACTCATGCGCCAGGGCGCCGAGTTGGCCCGCCGCAAGGGCGTGCGGCTGCACACCCACGGCTCGGAGACCGTCGAGGAGGAGAAGTTCTGCCACGAGCTGTTCGGCATGGGCCCGACCGACTACTTCGCGTCCACCGGCTGGCTCGGCGACGACGTGTGGATGGCGCACTGCGTCCACATGAACGACTCCGACATCGCCGCCTTCGCCCGCACCGGCACGGGAGTCGCCCACTGCCCCTCGTCGAACGCCCGCCTCGCCGCAGGCATCGCCCGCGTCCCCGACATGCTGGCGGCCGGTGTCCCGGTCGGCCTCGGCGTGGACGGCACCGCGTCCAACGAGTCAGGTGAACTCCACACCGAGCTGCGCAACGCCCTGCTCGTCAACCGGCTCGGCACCCACAAGGAAGCCGCGCTGAGCGCCCGCAAGGCGCTGCGGCTCGGCACCCACGGCGGCGCGCAGGTCCTGGGCCGCACCGGCGAGATCGGCTCCCTGGAGACCGGCAAGCTCGCCGACCTGGTGCTGTGGAAGCTGGACGGCATCGGCCACTCCTCCATCGCCGACCCGGTCACCGCGCTGGTGTTCGGCGCGGCTGCCCCGGTCACGTTGTCCCTGGTGGGCGGCCGGCCGGTCGTCGAGGACGGCCACCTCACCCGCGTCGACGAGGACGCCGTCGCCCGCACCGCGCGCACCGAGGCCCGGCGACTGGCCCGCATCGCCGCCGAGAGCTGACCTGCCGCGCCGCGCCCCCGCGCGCGGCGCCCCTGAACTCGGCCGGGAGGGACGGCTCCTGGCCGGGCTTGTGGATCCGAGCGGTCCGCAAGCGCCTGACCCCGGGGGCGCGGAGTTCACCCCGCGTCCCCGGGCCGGCCGCCGGCACCGTCCCGGCCGGTCCCCACTGACGTCACGCGCCACAAGCGCCGCCTCTGCACCCCGCCGCTGACCCGCGCCCGTTCGCCCTGCGCCCACCCGCGCGACTTCTCGCACCACGCACCACCTCGCATGCCCTCCGTGACAGCCTCGTGCCGCCCTCCCGCGGCGGTGCAGAAATCGACAGGAGGCCCGCAGTGGCCGCAACCCCCGGGCAGAAGTCGGAGGGCGACCGGAAGCACCCGGTCGACGCCACCCTCCCGCCCTTCAAAATGTTCACCAGCGGCCTCCAGCACGTGGCCGCGAGCTACGCGGGGGTGGTCGCCCCGCCGATGATCGTGGGACCGGCCTGCGGGCTGACCGCCACCGAGACCGCGTTCCTGATGGGCGCCGCCCTCTTCACCGCCGGCATCGCCACCCTCCTCCAGACGCTGGGCTTCTGGAAGGTCGGCGCCAAGCTCCCCTTCGTCAACGGCGTCTCGTTCGCCGGTGTCACCCCGATGGTGGCGATCGCCAAGTCCCAGAGCCCCGCGCACGCGCTGCCGGTCATCTTCGGCGCGGTCATCGTCGCCGGAGTGCTGGGCTTCGCCCTGGCCCCCTACTTCTCCAAGCTCGTACGGTTCTTCCCGCCGGTGGTCACCGGCACCGTCATCACCCTGATCGGCGTCTCCCTGCTCCCGGTGGCCTTCAACTGGTCCCAGGGCGGCACCGAAGGGGCCCCGGACTACGGGTCGTTGACCAACATCGGGATGGCCGCGCTGACCCTCGTCATCGTGCTCGCGCTGCGCCGTGTACTGCGGGGCTTCCTCCAGCAGATCGCCATCCTGCTCGGCCTGATCGCCGGCACGCTGATCGCGATACCCGTCGGCATCACCGACTTCTCGGCGCTGGGCGACGCCGGCCTGATCGGCTTCCCGACGCCGTTCCACTTCGGCGCACCGCAGTTCAGCCTCGCGGCCATCGTGTCGATGTGCATCGTGATGCTGGTCTGCATGACCGAGTCGACGGCCGACATGCTCGCCCTCGGCAAGATCGTCGACCGCCCGGCCGACGAGCGGACCATCGCCGGCGGGCTGCGCGCCGACACCCTCGGTACCGCGCTCAGCCCGCTCTTCAACGGCTTCGCCAACAGCGCCTTCGCGCAGAACATCGGCCTGGTCGCGATGACCAAGGTGCGCAGCAGGTTCGTGGTCGCCACCAGCGGCGTGATCCTGATCGTGCTCGGCCTGTGCCCGGTGGCCGCCTCGGTGATCTCGCTGGTGCCGCTGCCGGTGCTGGGCGGCGCCGGCATCGTCCTGTTCGGTTCGGTGGCCGCCAGCGGCGTGCAGACGCTGGCATCCGCCGCGATGGAGAAGGGCGAGAACGCGCTGATCGTCGCCGCGGCCGTCGGCATCGGCCTGATCCCGATCGCGGCGCCGGACTTCTACCGCAACTTCCCCAAGGACCTGCTGGTCGTCCTGGACTCCGGCATCAGCACCGGCTGTCTGGTCGCCATCGTCCTCAACCTCGCCTTCAACCACTTCGGCAGGCGGGAGGCCGCCCCGGCAGCCGACGGGCACGGGGCCGACGCCCCGCCCGCCCCGACCGTCCCGCCGCAGCCCGACCGGGGCCGCGCCGACGACGCCGGCACCCCCGCGGCGACCCCGTTCCCCTGACGGCGGCGGGACACAACGGCCCGTGGAGGAACGTCGGTTGACGTCCCGTCACGGGCCGTCGGCCGGTCCTGCTCAGCCGATGTGGAAGTCCTCGCCGTAGACCTTCCAGTCGAGCGGCGTGTGCAGGTCGAGGTTGCCGTCCTTGAGGAAGACCCGCTGGGCGGTGTCGACCCGGCTGGTGTCGCTGTGTGCCTCCTCCTGCTCCATGGCCCACACCCGGGCGTCGAGGAAGGCATTGAGGTACTTCTTCTCGTCGCCTCCCTGCGACGGCGGCTTGGCCTTGTCCAGCGCGCGCTTGCGGATGCTGGAGAAGCTGGTGTCCTCGTCGCCGTCCCCGTGCATCACGATCGCGTCGTAGTACGCGAACTGGCCGAGCACGCCGACCCCGTCGGACTTGCCCTGCTTGACCGCGGGGTTGAAGTAGACCCGGTCGCGCTCGTCGTTCTGGGCCTTCTGGAAGGCGCTGTCCTGCGCGGCCTTCTTCCAGTCCTTGGTGTAGTTCGGGTCGAGCCCCTCGTGCGAGTCGCTGCCGTCCACCTTGCGCAGCGCGGGCAGGTACTTCGCGAGGATGTTGTCCGGCTTCCGCTTGGTGTACAGCTCGACGAGTTCGAGCATGTCGTGGGTGCCGGAGCAGAAGCCGATGATGCCGCCGGTGTAGCCGCGGCCGTCGCCGATGTCCTCGATGTAGCGGTACTGGTCCTTCCAGTCCAGCGAGGAGTTCTCCGCGCTGGAGACCAGCTGCATCGCGATCTCCTTCTTGGCCGGGTCGTCGAGCCCGGTCGCGGCGCGCGATGCGGGGGCGGAGTGCGTGGTGGAGTGGGGCGCGGCCGGGGTGCGGCTGCCCGAGGTGGCCGTCGCGGCGATGGCGGTTGCGGGGACGGTCAGCAGGGCGACGCCGAGGACGACGCGGGTGGCAATTCTGGTCACACGTGAGCTTATCGATCGGGAGCGCATGAGGTCCTCCGGTTCCGGAGTGGGCTGTGGGGGTTTCCCCAATCGTTAGGAAGCTTTCCTACCAGACTTGGTGAGTGACGTATACCCGTCAAGCATGGGTGTTCCGTACGGGGATGCAGCCGGCTTCGGAGGGTGTCCGACGGCGCGCGACGGCCCGCTTTGCTCAGGCGAACAGCGGCCAGGACAAGGGGAGTTGCGGCGGAAATCGCGAAGAAGACGCCAGGCGGTCCCGAGCGGCGCGGCGTGCGGATGCGAGGTGCGCGGGCGCACGACCGGCGATGCGTGGCGGGGGCGGCGCGGCCCCAGGAGCTGCTGCCGCAGGTCGCGGACGTCGGCCGGGGAGCGTTTCTGCCCCGGCGGCACACGGGCCGGGGGCCGATGGCTCCCGCGGTGCCGGGCGGAAGGCGCCGGGGCCGCCCCGCCACCGGTGATCCGGAGCGGCGGGGCCGGGGTGCCCGCGGCGGACGCGTCCTGCTGCACGGGCAAAGCGACGCGCGGCCCCGGGGTCGGGCCACGGACCCGATTCCCGGGCGGCCGGCGCGTCGGACGAACGGTGGTCAGAGGAACGAAGCAGGCTCCGGGGACGCCGGACGCGGCTTGCACGTGAAGCCCAACTGGCGCAGCGCCCGCACGATTTCACCGGTGCTGAAGTCCCGGGGGTCCTGCCCGGTGACGATCCGGCCGACCTGCTTGACGGGGTAGGCGGTGGTGCCGATGAGGACGGACTCGCCGTCGATCGGATCCGGCTCGACCGCGCTCATCTTCTGCTCCACCTCGCTCGCCTGGATGTAGAAGAAGACTCCGGCAATGGTGACGCGCATCATGCCTCAACAAGGGTGAGCAGGAATGGAACCCGAGCTGTCACCTTCTCATGGATCCGCCCGGACGAAAGGCTCCTGACGGTGCGGGCCGGGGCCCGGTGCGGCGGGTGACGGGGCGTGGGAACACGCCCGCGGGCGGGCCGCGCGGGGGCCCTGGACGCCCCCGCCCCGCGCCCGGAACACCGGACGCGGAGCGGGGACGGGCGGCATCGCTCAGCCGGTCAGCAGCGCGTAGCCGGGCAGCGTCAGGAAGTCGGCGTAGTCGGCGTCGAGGGAGACCTGGAGGAGCAGGTCGTGGGCCTGCTGCCACGTGCCGGCGGCGAAGGCGTCCTCGCCGACCTCGGCGCGGATGCCGGCCAGGGCCTCGGCGGCGATCGTACGGACCAGGTCCGCGGTGGCCTTCTCGCCCTCGTGGCCCTCGTCGTCGAAGACGACGCCGGCGTCGACCCACTGCCAGATCTGCGAGCGGGAGATCTCGGCGGTGGCCGCGTCCTCCATGAGGCCGAAGATGGCGACGGCGCCCAGGCCGCGCAGCCAGGCTTCGATGTAGCGGGTGCCGACCTGCACGGCGTCGACGAGGCCCTGGTAGGTCGGCTTCGCCTCCAGGGAGTCGATGGCGATGAGGTCGGCGGCCCGGACGTCGACGTCCTCGCGCAGCCGCTCCTTCTGGTTCGGCCGGTCGCCGAGCACCGCGTCGAAGGAGGCGCGGGCGATCGGGACCAGGTCGGGGTGGGCGACCCAGGAGCCGTCGAAACCGTCGCCCGCCTCGCGGTCCTTGTCGTTCTTGACCTTGGCCAGGGCCTGCTCGTTGGCCTCGGGGTCACGGCGGTTGGGGATGAAGGCGGCCATGCCGCCGATGGCGTGCGCGCCGCGCTTGTGGCAGGTGCGGACCAGGAGTTCGGTGTAGGCGCGCATGAACGGCGCGGTCATGGTCACCGCGTTGCGGTCCGGGAGGACGAACTTGGCGCCGCCGTCACGGAAGTTCTTGACGATGGAGAAGAGGTAGTCCCAGCGTCCCGCGTTCAGCCCCGAGGCGTGGTCGCGCAGCTCGTAGAGGATCTCCTCCATCTCGTACGCGGCGGTGATGGTCTCGATGAGGACCGTGGCGCGGATGGTGCCCTGGGGGATGCCGACGTAGTCCTGGGCGAAGACGAAGATCTCGTTCCAGAGGCGGGCCTCCAGGTGCGACTCGGTCTTGGGCAGGTAGAAGTACGGGCCCTTGCCGAGGTCGAGCAGCCGCTGCGCGTTGTGGAAGAAGTAGAGGCCGAAGTCGACCAGCGCGCCGGGCACCGGCTTGCCCTCGACCTGGAGGTGGCGCTCGTCGAGGTGCCAGCCGCGCGGTCGCACGACGACGGTGGCCAGCTCATCGGCCGGCTTGAGCGTGTACGACTTGCCCGACTGCGGGTCGGTGAAGTCGATCCTGCGCTCGTAGGCGTCGCTCAGGTTGAGCTGGCCGGTGATGACGTTCTCCCAGGTGGGAGCGGTTGCGTCCTCGAAGTCGGCGAGCCAGACCTTGGCGCCGGAGTTGAGCGCGTTGATGGTCATCTTGCGGTCGGTCGGGCCGGTGATCTCGACGCGGCGGTCGTTGAGCGCGGCCGGCGACGCGGCCACCCGCCAGCTGTCGTCCGCGCGGATCTGCGCGGTCTGCGGGAGGAAGTCCAGGGTGCTGGTGCGGGCGATCTCGGCGCGGCGCTCGGCACGGCGGGCGAGCAGTTCGTCGCGGCGCGGTGTGAACCGCCGGTGGAGTTCGGCGAGGAAGGCGAGCGCGGCGCCGGTGAGGACCTCGTCCTGCCGCGCGGGCACGTGAGCGGGGTCGACTTCGGCGATGGCCAGCGGGGACGGCGCTGGTGCGGACATGGGCGGTCACTCCATTCGGCGGCGGTGCCGTACGGCCGGCGGTGAGTCCGCACGGCACGGGGTGCCGCAGGCTCCGGAACGCGGTCGCGGGCGCCGTCTGGGTTCAGGGCGCTTCTGACCAGTGGAGAGTAGTTTCCTTATCGCGGAACTTCAATGGTTTGTTGACGTCGAGATTCTCCGGGTCGACAGAAACGGTGATCGAATGGCTCCGCGTGCCACTCCGGTGACTGTCGATGACCGCCGCACCCGCCTCCCGGCCGCCCGCCGTCCCGCCCCGCCCTCAGGACAGCCGCCGCAGATCCTCCGGGGTGTCGATGTCGTACGCGTCGGCGATGTCCCCGCACTCGACGAGGGTGAGCGCGGACGCATGCCGCCGCAGATAGGCCCGCGCGCCGCGGTCGCCCTCCGCGCTCGCCGCGATGTCCGCCCACCGGTCGGCGCCGAACAGCACCGGGTGCCCCCGCCGGCCCCCGTACGCCGCCGCCACCAGCGATCCGGCCCCCTCGTAGGCGGCCAGCACCCGCGCCACCGCGGCGCCCCCGATACCCGGCTGGTCCACCAGCGCCACCACCACCGCGTCCGCCCCCGAACCCGCCAGCCCCGCCAGCCCCACCCGCAGCGAAGACCCCATGCCCTGCGCCCAGTCCGGGTTGTCCCACGTCGTGTACCCGGACAGATCGGCGCGTGTGCGGACGGTCTCCGCAGCCGCGCCCAGCACGATGTGCACCGGGCGGCACCCGCCGTCCCGCAGCGCCCGCGCCGCGTGCTCCACCAGGGGGCGCCCCCGGTGTTCCAGCAGTGCCTTGGGCCGCCCGCCCAGCCGCCGGCCGCCACCGGCGGCCAGCAGCAGCCCCGCCACGCTCCCGCAAGTCGGGCCGTCCCCCGTGGTGTGCGCCGCGCCGTCCGGCCGTGGTGTCTGTCCCATGGGGAGTGCTTACCCCATCACGTCCGGGCGCGCCCACGGGAGGTCAGGCGGCGTCACCTGCCGCCCGTGGCCGGGGAATCCGTGGTCGCAGCCGGCCGCGGATGTGGTGGGTGTGCTCCTCGATGAGGCGGCGCTCGGTGACGTAGCGGTTTATGTGCTCCACGGTGATCTCCGAGACGTCCGAGAGGCCGTAGGCGCGGCAGATGAGTTGCACGACGCTGACGCGCCGGCCCTGACCCTCGCCGCCGGAGCCGTTGTCGGGGTGGTGATCAGGGCCGTTGCCGGGGCCGTTGGGGGATTCCATGCCACTCTCCGATCCAGTGATATGCCGGATATTTCCCGGAAGAGAGAATGCTCCACACCGCCCTGCCGCACGCATCCGACCGCCCATGCTCACGCCAAAGGGTGGCCAGGGGAACGAATGTCTTGGCGCATGGTCATGTCCGGTGCGGGCAGGCGGAGTGGCCGCCGGCGGCACGCCGGGCCGGTGCCGGAGTGGCGCGCCGCCGGGGGATCCGGGCGGGATTCCTGACGTACGGCCCGGCGCCCGAGAGGGCCCGCGGGCGGCGAATTTCGCTCTGCGTATGGCGCGGTGACCGCCCGTGGCGTTAACTGACCCGCATTGCGAAGCGGGTCGACGCCCTTGGGGAGGACGCCGTCGTTGTGGACCAGAGGCCGAGGTGCGTACGACCGGCCGGGGGCGAGGGCGACCCACGGGTGCGGGAACTGCGCGGTGCCGTGTCCCGGCTCCGCCGCCAACTGGCCGTGCTCCCCGCCGAATTGCCGGACCGCGCGGTGGCCGACGAGGAACTCGCCGCCCTGTACGCGATGGTGAGCGACGGGCTGCCCGAAGTCCCCAGGCTGCGCCGCTCGTTGCTGCTGATCGCCGGAGCCGTCGGCTCGGTCAGCGCGCTGTCACCCGCCCTGACCGAGGTCCGCGAGGGCATCGACCGCTTCGGCGGGCTGCCCCGCGGCAGGTGACCCGGGCGCGACGTACCCCGGGCACGCTCACCGGCCGCCCCGCCCCGGCCGTGCCGCCGCCCTCGCGTTGTCAGACCCCCGTGCCACGATGACGGACATGAGTACTACCGAACGCGCCATGCCCTCCCTGGACGCCGACGAGCGGGCCTCCCTGGAGAGCTGGCTCGACTTCTACCGCGCCACCCTCGCCCGGAAGTGTGAAGGGCTGGACGAAAGCCGCCTCCGCCAGGCGTCCGTGGCGCCCTCGCCGCTCACCCTGCTCGGCCTCGTACAGCACATGGCGGAGGTCGAACGGAACTGGTTCCGCAGGGTCCTGGCCCAGGAGGACGCCCCGCCGATCTTCACGCCCGACGCCGACCCGGAGGCCACCGACGGCGGCTTCGACCTCGCCGAAGGGGCCACCTACGCGGCGGCGCTGCCCATATGGCAGGCCGAGATCGGCCGTGCCCGGGAGAACTGCGCGGCCCGCGCGCTCGACGACACAAGTCCGTTCATGGGCGGGCAGGTCACCCTGCGGTGGATCTACACCCACATGATCGCCGAGTACGCCCGCCACTGCGGGCACGCCGACCTCATACGCGAGCGCATCGACGGCAGTACGGGCTTCTGAGCCGGTCACAGGGCGCCGCGCGTCCCGCCTTCCGCGCGGACGGCGGGACTTCGGCGACGGCCCCTACGCCGGCGTCTGGTTGGCCAGCGCCACCGACAGCTTGGCCGCGACGTCCTGGAGCACCGGCACGACCTTCTCCGTGGACGCCTCGGTCACCCGGCCGGTCGGACCGGAGATGGAAATCGCCGCGGAGGTGGGGGAGTTGGGGACCGGCACCGCGAAGCAGCGCACGCCGATCTCCTGCTCGTTGTCGTCCACCGCGTAGCCGAGCCTGCGGACCTCGGCGAGTGCGTCGAGGAAGGTGTCCGCGTCCGTGATCGTCTTCTCGGTCGCCGCCGGCATGCCGGTACGGCCCAGCAGCGCGCGGACCTCCTCCGGCGGATGGTTGGCCAGCAGGGCCTTGCCGACGCCGGTGGAGTGCGGCAGCACCCGCCGGCCGACCTCGGTGAACATCCGCACCGCGTGCCGGGACGGCACCTGCGCGACGTAGACGATCTCGTCGCCGTCGAGGAGCGCCATGTTGGCGGTCTCGCCGGTCTCCTCGACCAGGCGGGCGAGGAACGGCCGGGCCCAGGTGCCCAGCAGCCGGGATGCGCCCTCACCGAGCCGGATCAGGCGCGGGCCGAGCGCGTACCGACGGTTGGGCTGCTGGCGGACGTAGCCGCAGGCCACCAGGGTGCGCATCAGACGGTGGATGGTGGGCAGCGGGAGACCGCTGCTGCCGGAGAGCTCGCTGAGCCCCACCTCGCCGCCGGCGTCGGCCATCCGCTCCAACAGGTCGAAGGCGCGCTCAAGGGACTGGACGCCGCCGCTCGCGCCCGCGGGCTTGGCATCGGCGGCGGGGGTGCTGGCGCTGGACGGCGGCACGTCGCGTTCCTTTCGAGGCGGGTCAGGTCGGTCTCGGCTCGGGCGGGCGCCGGGCCCGACCGCGGAGCAGCCTACCGGTCCCGTTCCGTGGGCACACGGTGTATCGCACACTCGTTCCCGCCGGTCAGCGGCTCTTTGTCCGGACTTCGCCCCCGGCGGCGAGCTGGATAGCCGCGATCTCTTGACCGGGCCAGTGGCCGTAGCTACGTTCTGCTCCGCGAAACCTACTGTCCATTCCGTGGAATCCTCCAAATCGTTGGAGCGTCATGCGTCTTCTCGTCATGAACCCGAACACCACGGCTTCCATGACCGCCGCGATCCGCGCCACCGCCACCGCAGCCGCCGCCCCCGGCACCGAGATCATCGCCACCGAACCCCTGTGGGGACCGGAGTCGATCGAGGGCCACTTCGACGGATACCTCAGCGCGGCTGCCGTCCTGGACCGGCTCGCCACCCTGGACACCCCGTTCGACGCCCTGGTCATGGCCGGTTTCGGCGAACCCGGCCGGGAGGGCGCGCAGGAACTCCTGGACGTCCCGGTCCTGGACATCACCGAGAGCGCCGCCCAGATGGCGATGATGCTGGGCCACGCCTACGGCATCGTCACCACACTCGACCGCTCCGTACCGCAGATCAGGGACCGGCTGCTGACCGCGGGACTGCTCCAGCGCTGCGCCGCCGTACGCGGCAGCGGGCTCGGCGTCCTGGAACTGGAGCGGAACCCGGAGCGGACCGTCGAGGTGATCACCGAAGTGGCCCGCGAGGTGGTCGAGGCGGGCGCCGAAGTGATCTGCCTGGGGTGCGGCGGGATGGCCGGGCTCCAGGAGAGGGTCGCGGCGGAGCTGGGTGTCCCCGTGGTCGACGGCGTCGCCGCCGCGGTGAAGTTCGCCGAGGCGACCGTCGGGCTCGGCCTGTCCACCAGCGCGTCCCGCAGCTTCGCCGCGCCCCGGCCCAAGGCCATCGGCTCCTGGCCGCTGAGCGCCCACCTGTTCCCGGGGAGCACCACGCAAGGCGAAGACATCAGGCATCTGACAACTGGTACGCGATCACGTCCGAGCTCCACCCCACCTGCCTGGGAGGACCCGTGACCACCCCTTCGAAGCCCCCGCAGCCGGATCCGCGCCTCCACAACGAGGACCTCGCGCCGGCCCCCGAGCGCACCTGGGGCACGTACAGCATCTTCGCGCTGTGGATGTCCGACACGCATGCGATCAGCAACTACGCCTTCGCCGCCAGCCTGTTCGTGCTCGGTCTGCCCGCGTGGGAGGTCTTCCTCGCCCTGCTCGCCGGCATCTCGGTCGTCCACTGGCTGATGAACCGGATGGGCCACGCGGGCCACCGCACCGGCGTCCCGTATCCGGTGCTGGCCCGCGCCAGTTGGGGCGTCCGCGGCGCGAACATTCCGGCACTGCTGCGCGCGGTCATGGCGGTGGCCTGGTACGGCATCCAGACCTGGCTCGCCTCGACCGCCGTGGTCCTGCTGACGCTCCAGCTCGCGCCGGGACTCGACGCCTACCACCACAACTCGGTGCTCGGTCTGTCCACCCTCGGCTGGGTCGCGTTCCTGGTGATGTGGGGGCTCCAGGCGGTCCTGCTGACCCGCGGCATGGAATTCATCCGCAAGGTGCAGGACTTCGCGACCGGTCCCGTCGTCTGGCTCGTGGTGCTCGCCCTCGCGGTCTACCTGGTCGTGCGGTCGGGCGGCGACATCTCGCTCACCCGCAGCCTCACCGGTCTCAGCGGTGCCTCGCAGGTCCAGCAGAGCCTGATCGCGGCCAGCCTGACGGTCGCCACGTTCCTGACGCTGGTGCTCAACTACGCCGACTTCGCCCGTTTCACGCCGGACCACCGCTCCTACCGGCGCGGCAACCTCATCGGGCTGCCGGTCAACTTCACCGCCTTCGCGGTCGTCGCCGTGCTGGTCACCGCCGGCACCATCTCGGTGTTCGGCGAGGCGATCTACGACCCCGTGAAGGTCATCCAGCGGATCGACAATCCGGTGGTGACGGTGATCGGTTCGCTGGCCTTCATCCTCGCCACGATCGGCATCAACGTCGTCGCCAACTTCGTCTCGCCCGCCTACGACTTCGCCAACCTCGCGCCGAAATACCTGGACTTCAAGCGCGGCGGCCTGATCACGGCGGTGCTCGCCATCCTCGTCATGCCCTGGAAGCTGTACTCGTCGGCGCTGGTGATCCAGTACTTCCTGGGAGCGCTGGGGGCCTTCCTCGGGCCGCTGGTGGCGATCCTGCTCGTCGACTACCACCTGATCAGGCGCGGACGTATCGACGTGGACGCCCTCTTCTCCGCCGACAGGGACGGGGCGTATTTCTACCGCGGCGGCTACAACCCGAAGGCCGTGATCGCCTTCCTGCCGGCCGCCGCGGTGGCCGCCGTGCTCGCGCTGGTCCCGGCGTTCGACGCGCTCGCGCCGTTCTCCTGGATCTTCGGCATGGGGGTGTCCGGCGCCCTCTACGCGCTGGTGTCCCGCCGCGGCCGGGTGACTTGCGGTGCCGGGCCGCTGCCGCAGGACATCATCGCGTCGCAGGTCAGCCGGGCCGCCAGGGGCGAGGACGGTGCCGAGGGGCGGACCGCGCCGGCCGGTGAGCCGGTGGCGGCCGAAGGGTCTTGACGGGCCGCGGCCCGGAGTGAAGACTCCGTTCAACAGACTGTTGAATTCTGCTGCCCGGGGCGCCCGCCCCGGGCAGCCCCCCGACGGCCGGGCGACACGGAACACGGAACACCGAACACGGAACACGGATCACCGAACAACGATCACCGAACAACGAGGAGGGGACCGGGTGTCCGAAGTAGAGCTGGTGCTGCGCTCCACGCGCGTCGTCACCCCGCAGGGGACGCGCGCCGCGTCCGTCACCGTCGCGGACGGGAGGATCGCGGAGGTGCTGCCGCACGACGCGGCGGTGCCGGCCGGAGCGCGGGTCGATGACTTCGGCGACGACGTCCTGCTGCCCGGCCTGGTGGACACCCACGTACACGTCAACGACCCGGGCCGCACCGAGTGGGAAGGCTTCTGGACCGCCACCCGCGCGGCTGCCGCGGGCGGCATCACCACCCTGGTGGACATGCCGCTCAACAGCCTGCCGCCCACCACCACCGCCGGCCACCTCGGCACCAAGCGCGAGGTGGCCCGCAGCAAGGCACACATCGACGTCGGCTTCTGGGGCGGCGCCGTCCCCGGCAATGTCGCCGACCTGCGACCGCTGCACGACGCCGGGGTCTTCGGCTTCAAGTGCTTCCTGTCGCCCTCGGGCGTGGACGAGTTCCCCGAGCTCGACCAGGAGCAACTGGCCGCAGCACTCGGTGAGATCGCCGGATTCGGCGGCCTGCTGATCGTGCACGCGGAGGACCCGCACCACCTCGGCGCCGCCCCCCAGCCGCACGGCCCCAAGTACGCCGACTTCCTCGCCTCCCGCCCCCGGGCCTGTGAGGACGACGCCATCGCCGGCCTCGTCGCACTCGCCCAGCGGCTCGACGCCCGGGTGCACGTCCTGCATCTGTCGTCCAGCGGCGCGCTGCCGCTGATAGCCGCCGCCAAGGCCGAGGGTGTCCGGGTCACCGTCGAGTCCTGCCCGCACTTCCTGACCCTGACCGCCGAGGAGATCCCGGACGGCGCTACGGAGTTCAAGTGCTGCCCGCCGATCCGCGAGTCGGCCAATCAGGACGCCCTGTGGCAGGGCCTGGCGGACGGCACCATCGACTGCATCGTCTCCGACCACTCGCCCTCCACCGCCGACCTCAAGACCGCCGACTTCGGCGCGGCCTGGGGCGGCATCTCCTCCCTCCAACTGGGCCTGCCCGCCATCTGGACGGCGGCCCGCGCCCGCGGCCACTGCCTGGACGACGTGGTCCGCTGGATGGCCGCCGCCCCCGCCGCCCTGGTCGGGCTCGACCACAAGGGAGCCATCGCACCGGGCCGCGACGCGGACTTCGCCGTCCTGGACCCCGACGCGTCCTTCACCGTCGACCCGGCCACACTCCAGCACCGCAACAAGATCACCGCGTACGCGGGGAAGACCCTGTACGGCGTCGTACGGTCCACCTGGCTGCGCGGCCGGAAGATCAACGACGGCAGCACCCTCGCCGAACCCACCGGGACGCTTCTCACCCGCCCGTAGGGTCCGCCGGCCGGTCCGTCAGCGAGTTCCAGAACATCAGCTCGTACGCCTGGAGCAGCCGGCCCTGCCGCTGCGCCGCCACCGGCCGTGCCTGGCCGGTGTCCAGGCCGTGCTGCACGGCGGCCAGGGCCCGTTCGTCCAGCTCCGGCGCCGGTTTGGCGAAGAAGTCGAAGAAGCCGCAGGCCGCGTCGGGGAAGGCGTAGTGGGTGCGCATCGAGCGGGCCACCGCCGCGCAATAGTGGCCCCAGGCGGCGAAGTTGGCGGTCAGTGCGATCACCACGTCGACCGGCTCGGCCCCGAGCGCCAGCCGCGCCGCGTACGACGGGTACGCCTGGCAGCCCGCCCGCGGCTGGTAGCCGTCGAGATCCGACGAGGTCAGCCCGCAGGCGTCGGACAGCGCGGCCAGCCGTTCCAGCGCCAGCGTCTCGCCGTCCGCGAGCAGTTCGAAGAAGGCGGCGACGGGCGGATCGCCGTCCGCGCGGTGTGTCAGGTGCCGGAAGCTGAGCCGGTCGGACGCGATGACCTGGTGCTGCTCCAGCGCGAACGTCGCGAACACCGAGCGCGGCGCCTCACCCGTGGTGATCAGCGGGACGAGCCGGTTGGCGCCGGTGTCGGGGGTGAGGGCGCGCACCGCGGCGTCGAGCACGGCGTCCGCGGTCGGCCGGGGGGCTGCGTCGGCGGGTCGGACCATGGTGGCGGATCTCCTCCGGTGCGGGGGCGGGCGCGCGGGGACGCCGTGCCCGGTGCCGTATCCGACGGGGCCGGCCCGGCTCCGTGCGCCGGGCAGCGGCCTTCTCGGACCGATGGACTCAGGTTAGGACGCCGAGGAGCGACGCGCCGGGGAGAGCGGCGGCCGGCGTACGCCCGTCGTCCGGGCGTACGGGGGCAGTTGCCCGTGGTCAGCGGGTCTTGGCGATGATCACCAACAGGCTCATGAACGCCAGCAGCACATGCGTGGCGACGACGTAGATGAAGACCCGCACATACAGCCCGCGCGGTGGCTTGTTCTCGACGTAGACGCGGGCGGGCGCCGCGGGATCGGGAACGGCGTCCGGCGCGGCGCCGGCTCCGGGTTCGGGGAGCGCGGGCGGGGGAGTGGAGTGGTCGGGCACGGCGTACGTTCCTTCCCTTGCGAAACGGTGCGGCACGCGGGCGCTCCGCGTCACCGGCGTCACAGGCCGCGGCGCGGCGCGGCGTCGCCCAGGCACAGCTCGGCTGCGCCGCTCTGGAGCAGGGTGTGCACGAACAGCAGATCCGCACCGCCCTGCGAGGCCGCGGCGATACGGTGCGGGGTCAGCGAGTCAAAGTGCGCCGCGTCACCCGGGCCGAGCAGGTGGACGGCTTCGCCGAGCGTCAGGCGCAGCTGCCCGGCGAGGACGTAGAGCCACTCCTCGCCCGGATGCACCCGCACCAGGTCGCCCTGCGCGCGCTGCGGCACGTGCAGCCGCAGGGCCTGCATCGCCCGCCCGGCGCCGCCGAGCGTCCAGTACGTCCAGCCGCCGGCTTCGGACGGCTCGGTACGTCCGGCCCGCACGATGGGATCCCGCTCGGGAGCGGTCTCGCCGAGCAGGTCGGATACCGTGGTTCCGTACGTACGGGCCAGTGCCAGCAGCATCGGGAGCGAGGGCTGGCGGCGGTTGGTCTCCAGCCGGGACAGGTGCGCGGGCGAGAGCCCGACCCGCCGGGCGGCGGCCTCCAGCGTAAGACCGCTGCGTCGCCGCAGGTCACGCAGGCGTGGCGCGACGGTGGGCAGCTCCGCTGCGGCGGCTTCGGAGGTCTCCTCCGGGTGGTCGGTCATGTATCCGGTATAGCCAGCCTTAACCCCAGAGGCAAAAGATTTGCCCGAGAGGCAAAGACTGACGGTGTTCCGGAAGTACGGGCCGGTGGCGGCTGCCGGGGACGCCGGACGAGCGGGACGGCCGCCCGTGGCGCCTACGGCCGCACGTGTGAACTCGCGGGAAACTTCCGGTCCTTGGGATTGACAGGCCCATGTCTACGCGCGTCATCCTTGTCGGCATGAGAATCCCCCCACGGATCACCAGGATCGGCGCCGCGGGCGCCCTCGCATCGGCCCTTCTCCTCGGCGGGACCGCGGTCGCGGCCACCCCGTCGGCCGCCACGGCCCGCCCCGCCGCCACCGCCGCGTCGCTGCACGCCGCGCAGGCCGGGGTGCAGGACGTCGGCAAGATCTGCACCTCCAAGCTGCCCGACGAGGCCCACGAGACCCTTGACCTGATCAACAAGGGCGGCCCCTACCCGTACCCGCAGGACAACACGGTCTTCTCCAACCGCGAGGGCATCCTTCCGAAGCAGGGTTCCGGCTACTACCACGAGTACACCGTCGTCACTCCCGGCTCGCCGGACCGCGGTGCGCGCCGCATCGTGACCGGCGAGAAGGACAAGGAGGACTACTACACCTCCGACCACTACAAGTCGTTCGACCTCGTCGACTTCGGCTGCTGAGCCGGAGCCCGACAGGTCCCGGCTCGCCCGGCGGCCGGGGCGCCAGAAGTCATGGCGCCCCGGCCGCCGTCCTGTTGCCAGGAAACCGCCGCGGCGCCGATCCGTCGCCCGCCGCGTCACCCGTCCCTCCCACGCACCTTCGGTTCCACGCCTTTCCGTCCTCAAGTCCCTCCCCTTCCACGCCACTTCGGCGTCCCGGCTGTACGGTTCCACGGCTCCACGGCCCTGATGTGTCGCCCGGATCTCGCCGGTCGGGGGACGTGGGGCCGACCCCCGCGGGAGAATTGTCAGTGGCTGCCGGTAGCGTTTCGGTCGAAACGAGGAAGGGGCGGGCATCGGCGGCAAAGAGACCATCTGGTGGTCGGCCGTCGCGGCACGCACAGACACGTGCCGGTCACGCCGCGGTCGCGGGGCGGGCGGCGCGGAGCGTCGGAGACAAGGAAGGACGGCGAACTGCCGTGTATCGCTGGGAAATCACCCGGGCCGCACTGGCGCAGCGCGTTTTCGCCATCGTCCGCAGCACGTCCTACGACGAGGCGAGCGCCACCGCCGACACCCTGCTGTCGGCCGGTATCACCAGCCTGGAAATATCGCTGACCACCCCCTTCGCCCTGGAGGCCGTCACCACCCTCACCCGCGAGCTGGGGGATGACGCGGTCATCGGCGCGGGCACGATCCTTGACGCCGTGTCGGCCCGGATGGCCGTCGACGCCGGCGCCCGCTTCCTCGTCTCGCCGAACCTGGACCCCGAGGTCATCCGTACGGGACACCGCTACGGCGTCCCCGTATTCGCCGGCGTCGCGACCCCGACCGAGATGGTCCGCGCGCTGGAGTGCGGCGCGGACGCCCTCAAGGTCTTCCCCGTCTCCGGGCACGACCCCTCCTGGCTCAAGGACGTCCGCGCCGCCCTGCCGCAGGCCCCGCTCCTGCCGACCGGCGGGGTGACGGTCGAGAGCGCGCCGGAGTGGATCGCGGCGGGCGCCGTGGCCGTCGGCATGGGCTCGGCGCTCTCCGGCGGCGACCGCGACACCGTCGCCAAGCGCGCCGCCGAACTCCTGATCCGGCTCGCCGACACGACCCCCGACCACCGGACGACCATCGGCACGGCGGACCTCTACGACGACTGAACGGGCGGGCGGCGGATACGACGACTGAACGGGCGGACGGGCGCGGGGGGGTTCAGGGCCGGTCAGTGAGAGGGAGTTCGCGGCCCGGTGGCCGTCCGCACCGGATGGCACGGGGCCGTCCCACAGGGCGGTCACGGCCTTCACCCGGGCCGTGGGCTCTGCCACGCTGAGCGCTGCGATCGCAAGATCACGCCGTCGTCCGCCGGGCCGCACGGGCCGCCGGCGGCGTACCGGCCGACCGAGCCGATCGCGGAACGCGCCTGCCGCGTTCCCGTCCCGCCGCCACCGCCCGCCGCGTACAGGAGTCACGATCACCATGAAGCGCGCCGTCACGCTGTCCGCCCTCGCCGTGCTGCTCGCCGTCACGGCCGCCGCTCCCTCCTCCTCGGCAACTCCCGCCCCGGCGCCTGGAGCCCCGCCCACCGCAGCCGGAACGGCGGCGGCCACCGCCACCGCGCAGCGGGCGCATCCCGGCACCCTCCTGGACGCCGTCCCGCGCCGCGGCGTGCTCCGGGTCTGCACGACCGGCGACTACCGCCCGTTCACCTACCTCGACCCGAAGACCGGGAAGTACCGGGGCGTGGACATCGAGATGGCCAGGGATCTCGCCGCAAGCCTGGACGCCAAGCCCCGGTACGTCGCCACGACGTGGGCGAAGCTCGTCGGCGACCTGACCGCGGGCCGCTGCGACATCGGCATGGGCGGCGTCTCGATCACCCTGCCGCGGGCCCGCGCCGCCTACTTCAGCGAACCCACCCGCGAGGACGGCAAGACCCCCATCGTCCGCTGCGAGGACAAGGACAGGTACCGGACCCTCCAGCAGATCGACCGGCCCGGCACGACCGTCGTCGTCAACCCCGGTGGCACGAACGAGGAGTTCGCCCGCGCGCACATCAAGCGGGCGACGATCACGGTGCACCCCGACAACACCACGATCTTCGACGAGATCGTCGCGGGCCGTGCCGACGTGATGATGACCGACGCGTCGGAGACCCGCTACCAGGCCAAGGTGCACCCCGGACTCTGCGCCGTCCACCCCGACAAGCCGTTCTCCTTCTCCGAGAAGGCCTACGCCCTGCCGCGCGGCGACGACGCGTTCAAGGCGTACGTCGACCAGTGGGTGCACCTGGCGAAGAACGACGGCACCTACCGGAAGTACGAGGACGCCTGGATGAAGTAGCCGCGGCGCACAGGGACGGCTGATCCGGGGGAGCGCACCGCACGGGAGCCGCTGGTCCCGTGCGGTACACCACACGACCCCGGTCAATGTCCGGACAATGTGACCTCCGGACTTCCCGTCATCATTTCCTGCCGTTACGCTCGCGACCGTGGGGAAACGCGATACAGAAGCCATCGGAGCCGAGAGCCCCGTTCAGTTCAGCGTGGACCGGAGCAGTCCCGTCCCGCTGTATTTCCAGCTCGCCCAGCAGTTGGAGTCCGCGATCGAGAACGGCAGGCTCGCGCCCGGCAGCCTGCTCGGCAACGAGATCGAGCTGGCCGGGCGGCTCGGCCTGTCCCGGCCCACTGTGCGGCAGGCGATCCAGTCGCTGGTCGACAAGGGGCTGCTGGTGCGCAGGCGCGGCATCGGCACCCAGGTCGTGCACAGCCAGGTCCGCCGCCCGCTGGAGCTGAGCAGCCTCTACGACGACCTGGAGGCGGCAGGCCAGAAGCCCGCGACCCGGGTCCTGCGCCACACCACCACGCCCGCCGACGCCGAGGTCGCCGCCGCACTCGGGGTCGCCGAGGGCGCCGAGGTCGTGCTCGTCGAACGGCTGCGGCTCACCCACGGCGAGCCGGTCGCCCACCTGTGCAACCACCTCCCGGCCGGACTGCTGCGGCTGGAGACCGCCGCTCTGGAGGAGACCGGCCTCTACCGCCTGATGCGGTCGGCGGGCATCACCCTGCACAGCGCGCGGCAGGCCGTCGGCGCCAAGTCCGCCACCGCTGAGGAGGGCGAGCGGCTCGGCGAGGCGGAGGGCGCCCCGCTCCTCACGATGCAGCGCACCACCTTCGACGACACCGGCCGGGCCGTCGAGTTCGGTACCCACGTCTACCGCGCCTCCCGGTACGCCTTCGAATTCCAGCTGCTGGTCCGTCCCTGAACCCTCACGCGCCGCAGCCCTCACACGCCGGAGTCCGAGCCGGGTTCCTTGCGCCGCCCCGGGTCGATCCCGTACACAGGACCGCGCTTCCGTGGGCGCACCGCCGCACCGCTCCCGTCAGAATGTTCTGACAAAGCATTGACGCGGCTCCGCGCCCCCGCTAGAACTCCTCCAGCCACCACCGGGCGGCCGGTGAGGGCGGCACTCCGCTCCAGCCGGTCCACCGGCCGTGGCGCTCAGTGACCACCGGCGGAAGAGCGGACCCGATGAACCGGTACAGATCGCCGGTAACGGATACTTGGTCGGTTGGGGCCGGGCATCCGGTGCCGGTGCGCGGAACGACGTGCACCACACAGCGTGACAATCAGCGGGAAGGGCAAGTCCTCGTGGCAAGGGTTCGAAGAGGCGTACGCGTCATGAGTGCCGTGCTGGTGGCGGTGCTCGGCGCCTCGCTCGCGGGGTGCAGCAGTACCGGAGGCAAGCGCGCCGAGGACGCGCGCGCCGCACAGGCCGCCGGCGGCAAGGCCGCCGTGAACACTCCCAGGTGGACCTTTGCGATGGTCACCCACTCGGGCGACGGCGACACCTTCTGGGACATCGTGCAGAACGGCGCCGAACAGGCCGCGGCCAAGGACAACATCAAGTTCGTCTACGGCCACGACAAGGAAGCCCAGCGGCAGAGCCAGCTGGTGCAGTCCTACATCGACCAGAAGGTCGACGGACTGATCGTCACCCTCGCCAAGCCGGACGCCATGAAGGACGTGGTCGCCAAGGCCGAGAAGGCCGGCATCCCCGTGGTCACGGTCAACTCCGGCGCCGAGGAATCCAAGGCGTACGGCGCGCTCAGCCACATCGGCCAGGACGAGACGGTGGCCGGCGAAGCCGTCGGCGACGAACTCAACAGGCGCGGCCGGAAGAAGGCCCTGTGCGTCCTGCACGAACAGGGCAACGTCGGCCACGAGCAGCGCTGCGCAGGCACCGCGAAGACCTTCAAGGGCGACCTCCAGAAGCTCTACGTCGAGGGCACCAACATGCCCGACGTGCAGTCCTCCATCGAGTCCAAGCTCCAGGCCGACCCGTCCATCGACTCCGTCGTCACCCTCGGCGCGCCGTTCGCCCCCACCGCCGTCAAGGCCAAGGAGCAGGCCGGCAGCAAGGCCGAGATCGACACCTTCGACCTCAACGCCCAGGTCGCCGGCGGCCTCAAGGACGGCTCCCTCGGCTTCGCCGTCGACCAGCAGCCCTACCTCCAGGGCTACGAAGCCGTCGACCTGCTGTGGCTGTACAAGTACAACTCCGACATGCTCGGCGGCGGCAAGCCGGTGCTCACCGGACCCCAGGTGATCACCAAGAAGGACGCGCCGGCGCTCCAGGAGTACACGAAGCGGGGCACCCGATGAGCCCCGCCGACGCCCCGCCACGGCAGCCCGCAGGACCGGCAGGCAGCAGCGACGAACGGCTGCTGCACCGCTCCCTGGTCCACCGGCTGATGGGCCGCCCCGAACTCGGCTCGGTGGTCGGCGCCGCCGCCGTCTTCCTCTTCTTCACCTTCGCCGCCGAACCCTTCCTGCGCGCCTCCAGCCTCTCCACCGTCCTCTACGCGTCCTCCACGATCGGCATCATGGCCGTACCGGTGGCGCTGCTGATGATCGGCGGCGAGTTCGACCTCTCGGCCGGTGTGATGGTGGTCAGCTCGGCGCTGATCTCCTCGATGTTCAGCTACCAGATGACCGCCAACACCTGGGTGGGTGTCGGCGTATCCCTGCTGGTCACCCTCGCCATCGGCTTCTTCAACGGCTTCCTGCTGACCCGCACCAAACTCCCCAGCTTCATCATCACGCTCGGCACGTTCTTCATGCTGACCGGCCTCAACCTCGGCTTCACCAAGCTGATCAGCGGCACCGTCTCCACGAAGACCATCGCCGACATGGAGGGCTTCGCCTCCGCCCGCGCCGTCTTCGCCTCGCACCTGACGCTGGGCAGCGTCGACATCCAGATCACCATCCTGTGGTGGATCGCGCTGGTCGCCGTGGCCACCTGGGTCCTGCTGCGCACCCGCGTCGGCAACTGGATCTTCGCGGCGGGCGGCGGCTCGGACGCCGCCCGCGCGGTCGGCGTCCCGGTCACCAAGACCAAGATCGCCCTCTACATGGGCGTCGCCTTCGCCGCCTGGATCTCCGGCCAGCACCTGCTGTTCTCGTACGACGCGATCCAGTCGGGCGACGGCGTCGGCAACGAATTCCTCTACATCATCGCCGCGGTCGTCGGCGGCTGTCTGATGACCGGCGGCTACGGCTCGGCGATCGGCTCCGCCGTCGGCGCGTTCATCTTCGGCATGACCAGCAAGGGCATCGTCTACGCCCAGTGGAACCCGGACTGGTTCAAGTTCTTCCTCGGGGCGATGCTGCTGCTCGCCACACTCCTGAACGCATGGGTACGCAAGCGCGCGGAGGAGAAGGCATGACGGCCCTGGTCGAGCTGGCCGACGTCAGCAAGTTCTACGGCAACATCAAGGCCCTGGAAAACGTCTCGCTCGAAGTGCACGCCGGGGAGATCTCCTGCGTGCTCGGCGACAACGGCGCCGGGAAATCCACCCTCATCAAGATCATCGCCGGGCTGCACCAGCACGACGCGGGCACCTTCACCATCGAGGGCGAGGAGACCCGCCTCGCCTCCCCCCGCGACGCCCTGGACCGCGGCATCGCCACCGTCTACCAGGACCTCGCCGTGGTCCCGCTGATGCCGGTGTGGCGCAACTTCTTCCTCGGCTCCGAACCGACGAAGGGCAAGGGCCCCTTCCGGCGCCTGGACGTCCGCACGATGCGCGAGACCACCCGCAGCGAACTGCTGCGGATGGGCATCGACCTGCGCGACGTCGACCAGCCCATCGGCACCCTCTCCGGCGGCGAACGCCAATGCGTGGCCATCGCCCGCGCCGTCTACTTCGGCGCCAAGGTCCTCGTCCTGGACGAGCCCACCGCGGCGCTCGGCGTCAAGCAGTCAGGCGTCGTCCTCAAGTACGTCGCCGCCGCCAGGGACGCCGGACTCGGCGTGGTGTTGATCACCCACAACCCGCACCACGCCTACCTCGTCGGCGACCGCTTCGTCCTCCTCAAGCGCGGCACGATGGCCGGCAGCCACGCCAAGTCGGAGATCGCCCTGGACGAGCTGACCCGCCAAATGGCAGGCGGCAGCGAGCTGGAACAGCTCAGCCACGAACTGGCCCGCGCGGCGACCCCGGAATTCCCCGGCGGCCACCGCCCGGACTGAGCCCCGGCCCGGCCCCGGTCCTTCACCTCACGCCGCGGTGCGCCGGACACCGCACGTGATGCACAATCGCACCGAAACCATGCACACCGAGGCCGACCCGGCCTCCTGAGACCCGCAGGGACGAGACGACTCTTGCGAGCACGCAGCCGACCGGGCCAACGCCGCAGCCGCAACGGCGAAGAGGTGGGTCGATGAGCACGTACCGGGAACGGGTCCACCGGGGGTCGGCCAGAGCGACGGTGCTGCGTACCGTCGGCACCCGCGAGCGGCGGTCGCACCTGACCGCGCCCCGCGTGCCGACCGTCGGCATCGACATCGGCGGCACCAAGGTGATGGCGGGTGTCGTCGACGCAGACGGCACCATCCTGGAACAGGTCCGCACCGAGACGCCGGACAAGTCCAAGAGCCCCAAGGTCGTCGAGGACACCATCACCGAGCTGGTCCTCGACCTCTCCGACCGGCACGACGTGCACGCCGTCGGCATCGGCGCGGCCGGCTGGGTCGACGCGGACCGCTCCAAGGTCCTCTTCGCCCCGCACCTGAACTGGCGCAACGAACCCCTGCGCGACCGTCTCGCGGGCCGCCTGGCCGTCCCCGTCATGGTCGACAACGACGCCAACACCGCCGCCTGGGCGGAATGGCGGTTCGGCGCGGGTCGCGGCGAGGACCACCTCGTCATGATCACGCTCGGCACCGGCATCGGCGGCGCCATCCTGGAGGACGGCGCGGTCAAGCGCGGCAAGTACGGCGTGGCCGGCGAATTCGGCCACATGCAGGTCGTGCCCGGCGGCCACCGCTGCCCGTGCGGCAACCGTGGTTGCTGGGAGCAGTACAGCTCGGGCAACGCCCTGGTGCGCGAGGCACGCGAGCTGGCCGCCGCCGACTCCCCGGTGGCGTACAACATCATCGAGCGGGTCAAGGGCAACGTCCCCGACATCACAGGGCCGCTCATCACCGAGCTGGCCCGGGAGGGCGACGCCATGTGCGTCGAACTCCTCCAGGACATCGGCCAGTGGCTCGGCGTCGGCATCGCCAACCTCGCCGCCGCCCTCGACCCCTCCTGCTTCGTCATCGGCGGCGGCGTCAGCGCGGCCGACGACCTGCTGATCGGCCCCGCCAGGGACGCCTTCCGGCGCACCCTGACCGGCCGCGGCTACCGCCCCGAAGCCAGGATCGCCAAGGCCCAGCTGGGCCCCGAGGCCGGCATGGTCGGGGCCGCCGACCTCGCCCGCCTGGTCGCCCGCCGCTTCCGCCGCGCCAACCGCCGCCGCGTGGAGCGCTACGAACGCTACGAACGGGCCGGCCGCCGATGACCGAAACCGACGTCCTGCACGACGCACCGCAGCCCGCCGACGCTCCGCGCGTCAAACGCCGCAGGCCCTGGCTCAGCGCGCTGGTGATCTTCCTGCTGATCGCGATCCCGGCGGGCTACATCGTCATCTCCGCCAAACAGAGCCGCGACAGCGGCGTGGTCAAGGAAGCCGAAGCGGCGGCCACCGGCCTGATCAACTCCTTCCCCTCCCAGGTCCAGCAGCGGATCTACGACGTCCCGGTGCCGCTCGGCTCCACCCCGGTCTACTACTACGAGACCAACTCCTGGCAGACCAGCTCCCTGTTCGTGCAGTTCAGGACCAACGAGGTGGGCCTGAACCGCTACCTGGACGACATCGGCGCCGACGCGGACGACCTGAAGAAGGGCGCGATCACCATCACGCCCCAGCAGGCCGCCCAGGTCGGCTGGGACTTCACGGGCGACGGCAAGTTCGCCGGCCTGCGGCAGCACGGGAAGAAGCCGCACCCCACGCAGCAGATCACGGTCAGCTTCGACGAGCCAGGCCACCCGGTCGTGCACACCGTCTCGACCATCACGTTCTGACCCAAGGCGGCTTCTTCCTGACCCGGGTGTCAGGATCGCGTCACGGAGTGGGTAGCGTGGCCGGGTGAGCGAGAAGACCTTGCAGCACCGGATAGACGGCCCCGACGACGCCCCCGTACTCGTACTGGGCGCCTCGCTCGGGACCACCTGGCACAGGTCGTATAGACCGTCCAGGGGCGTCCGGCAGGTCCAGGACGGGCCCTTTAGTAGCAGGTCAGGGCCTCGTGCCTGGAGGGAGTCCGCACAGTCGGTGACATCCCTGTGAGAGCCGTGACACGACGAAGCCCTGCCGGATCGTTCCGGCAGGGCTTCTGTGCGTGGCGGGTTACGACGGCGTGCAGTCGGCTCGGGCACCGTTGTACTCAGGCTCGCCGCTTTCGAGCACGCGGAGCAAGGACGCGGTGACGACGCGAGTGCTACGGCCGATGCGGAGCACACGGCACGGGAACTCCCCACGACGAACCAGGTCGTATCCCTTCGACCGCGAGAATCCCAACGCCCGGGAAGCGTCATCCACGTTCCCCGTTCCGTCCCAGGTGGCGCGGATGCTGGGAGGGCTGTACAGGGTGCCCGGCGCCTGGTTGGTCTGTTCGTGCATGTCGGATTCTCCGGTTCTGGGGCGGTGTTGCATTTGCGCTGTCGATACGGATTGAAACCGCCAAATTGTGCGGCTCGCATCGCGCGCTGCGGTCGATTCGATGCGCAGGCCGACTAATTCAGGTCGACCTCGTTCTCGGGTTCACCTGGGATGTGACGGGGTGCGGTCACCAAGGCACGGGCGGCCTGGTGCTGCAATTTCGCGCGGAATGCGACATGGAGCGTGTCCAGGAGCGCTTCCGTATCAGTCACGCCGTGACGTAGAGATAGCGGATCCGGTGCGGCCGGCGTCGGGTGGCGGGTGAAGTTGTGGGATGTGGTTGTTCGCTGCCTTTCGGTGAAGGGGCAGGGGTGGCGGTGGAGTACTAAGGGTCCGGCGGATCCCCGGTTTCGCTAACCGGGGATCCACTGCTATATGGGCATGGTCCATGTGGCCTCCGATTCGTGGACGAGGCCGAGTTCGGCGTCCGGGTGCAGTGTGTGCTGGTTGCGGCGGAAATTCTTCGGCTGTATCCATCAGGGCATCGAAGCGGCCCGCGCCGGCTGGGTGATGGGCTCCCGCTTCGGCGCCGTTCACGGCTACGACGGAACACGCCTGCCGCCCCCGAACTCCCAGCGGTGACACTGAAGGCGCGGGGGCAGGTGTGCTGACCGCGTGCCGCCGATCCTCGGCTCGGGAGATGGGGCGAGGTGCGGTTGTCGGCGTTTGCGACCAGGTCTAGTCAGACATTTGCTGCCCCTTTGCTGACTCTGCTGACGCCTAATCAAGTGCTTTGTGGTTGCCCACGTGCCTGTCTCGCGGGCTTTTTCTGGTGGGGTCCTGTTGTCAGTCGTGGCGCGTAGGTTGGCGATCTGTGGTCGTTCATGGAAGTGGCTTTGTGTCGTGGGGGATTGGATATGTCGGTGCCTGGAGGGCAGTTGTACGCGCACAGTCGTAACGCGTCGGGGAAGCGACATTCGCTGGAGGAGCATCTGCGGGGCTCGGCGGCGCTGGCGAGGCGGTTCGGTGAGGTGTTCGGTGCGGGTGAGCTGGCTGCGTATCTCGCGTTGATCCACGATGTGGGAAAGGGCAGTTGTGCCTGGCAGGGCGGCCTCCGTGGGGCGGAGCGACGTGGTGGTGGTCGGGTCGGCCTGCCGCACAAGCATGCGGGGACGGTGCTTGCTGAGCGGTACACGCAGTTGGCGTTCGGTGCGGTGGTCTTCGGCCATCATGGGGGGCTGCCGGATATGGACAAGCTGCGGACCGAGTTGGTGAAGGCGCGGCCCGGAGGGGAGCATGCCCAGCTCGTGGAGGAAGCGATCCGCTCGGTGGAAGGGGTGGTTCCGGGGATTCATCCGGAGAAGCGCCCCGCGGTGCCGGCGTGGTTGCGGGGGCTGCCCAGGTCGGAGGGGCGGCTGGGGCTGGATCTGTTGCTGCGGATGCTGTTCAGCTGTGTGGTGGACGCGGACTTCTTGGACACGTCCGCGCACTTCGAGGACTCTGCGGTGCGCCTGCGTGAGCCGGCGGACATGGGTTCGCTGGTGGAGCGGTACGAGCTGCGGCGGGCGAAGATGCTGGCCGGGCGGGAGCCGTCTTCGGTGGATGCGGTGCGGCAGTCGGTGTATGAGCAGGCGTGTGCCGCGGCGTCGGGGGAGCCGGGCGTGTACGTGCTGCACGTGCCCACGGGCGGGGCGAAGACGCTGGCTGCCGGGGGGTTCGCTCTGCGGCATGCGGCGGCGCACGGGATGCGTCGTGTGGTTCTTGCCGTGCCGTACGTCTCCATCACGGAGCAGAATGCCGCGGTCTACCGGCAGTTGCTGGACCCCGATCCCGGCTCGGGGGAGGAGGCTGTGGTGCTGGAGCACCACAGCGGGGTGGATCTCGATGCGAAGGCGCCGCTCGACGGGGTGTCCGACCAGCAGCGGGAGGAGTGGGAGCGGCGTATGCATGCCGCCCGGCTGGCGGCTGAGAACTGGGACGCGCCGTTCGTCGTCACCACCACGGTGCGTTTGTTCGAGTCGCTGTTCTCTCGCAGGCCGGCGCAGATGCGCCGCCTGCACAACCTGGCAGGCTCCGTGATCGTGCTGGACGAGGTCCAGGCTCTGCCGGACCGCCTGCTCACTCCGATCCTGAGCGTGCTGCGCGGGCTGGCCGAGCAGTACGGCGTCACGGTCTTGCTGGCGTCGGCCACCCAGCCATCGTTTTGGGAACTGCCCCGCTGGCAGGGCCTGGAGCGGCGGGCCATCGTGGAGGATCCCTCCGTCCTGTTCACCGAGCTGCGCCGGGTCGACTACGAGTGGCGCACGGGTGAGGACGTCACCTTGGAGAGCATCGCCGCCGAGGCGGCGCGGCACCGGCAGACGCTGATCGTGGCGGGCACCACCAAGGACGCGGCCCGCCTCCACCGCCACGTCGAACAGCGCACGGAGCTGGGAGAGGTGTGGCACCTGTCGACGAGGATGACGGGCGCGCACCGCCGTGAAGTCATCGGCCGGGTAAAGGAGTTGCTCGCCGGCGGCATGCCGGTGCAGCTGGTGTCGACGAGCCTGATCGAAGCTGGTGTGGATCTCGACTTCCCGCGCGTGTACCGGGCGTGGGCGCCGGCGGAGTCGATGCAGCAGGCGGCCGGCCGCTGCAACCGCGACGGGCGTCTGGGCAGCGGCACGGTGGTCATCTTCCGCGCCGCAGACGGTGGTCAGCCCCGCGGTACCGAGTACCGGGCGGCCATGCAGGCCAGCGACTCCGAGTTCGGCCCGGACCTCGCCCGGCCCGACGACCTTGAGGCACTGGACCGGTACTACCCGGTCCGCTTCGCCCTGCAGAACGAACTGGGGGAGGAAATCGAGGCGCTGCGCAGGCGCCTGGACTTCCCCGCGGTCGACGATGCCTTCCAGATGATCGAAGACGGCCACAGCGTCCCCGCGGTCGTCATCCGACGGGAAGACGACCGGGACGCCATCGAGGCGGCCATCGCCAAGCTGCGTGACCCGGTCCGTCCGTGCGGGCCTGAGGTCCTGCGCGGCTTGCAGCAGCACACCGCCTCCCTGCCGCGTGGGGAGGCGGAGGCGGCCTTGCGGTCCGGCCTCGCCCAGCCGGTCACCGGGGACCTCATCTGGTGGCAGGGGGCTTACCACGAACAGCGCGGCCTGGACCCGGACGCCCCGGAGGACCGCGGCGCTTTCAACCTCTAGGACCGTCACGCCGTCCCGCCGGCCCCTGGGCGTGCCACCATGGTCCGGCGGCCTTTCAGGCCACGTGGCGGCCCGCCGGGCGGACGGTGCGCGGTAGGGCCGGGAATCGCAACATGAATCTGTTCTGGCTGTGCTTGATCAGATCGAAGCGGGGCCCAGGAGCATGCGCTCCTGGGCCCCGCTCTTTGCCGTCTGCCCTCTACTGCGATGTGCGTAAGTCCAGCTCGTCCAGGGCGATTCCAGTAGCGGCTACCCCCATGTCGCCAGACACCATCGGTGCGTTAGCCATTACAGGTTCATGAAGAAGGCGGTGGTGCGGATGTATATCGATCCCGAAGCTATGGCGGCGCCCGGGACGACGGCGGGAGTGGTGCTCGTCATCGTCGTCATCCTGGTGCGCTGCGGGCTGCTGCGGATTCGCCTGATCGTGGGGTAACTCGCAGGTCAGCAGCGTTTGTCAGTGGGTGCACCTAGTGTGTGCACCCACTGGCATCGCTGCATGGGTCAGCAACGCAGCAGTATCTGGGGTCAGTTGGGGAGACGAGGAAGGGGTTGTGCGGATTGGCATCGCGAAAGTCCGTTCTCCAGAGGAAAGTTGAGCGGCGGGGGAACGACGGATGGGTGTTTCCGGACCTGGTGGTGGAGGTGGCCGGTCCGCTGGCCTGCTTCACTCGGCCGGAGCTGAAGGTGGAACGGGTCTCGTATCCGGTGATGAGCCCCTCCGCGGCGACCGGGGTCTTGGAAGCCATCTTCTGGAAGCCGGAGTTCCAGTACGTGGTGCGGGCGATCGAGGTCCTGGCACCGATCGAGTGGACTTCGATCCGGCGCAACGAAGTCAAGTCCGTGATCACGGCCGGCGAGGTCGCGGCCCTGCGCAAGAATCCCGGCCGCCGGTACGACGTCGAGACGGACCGGGACCAGCGCAACAGCATGCTGCTGCGTGATGTGCACTACCGCATCCGCGCCCAGATCGTCCTGACCGAACGCGGCCAGGGCCAGCGCGAGGAGAAGTACCGGGAGCAGCTACGCCGCCGCGTGGACAAGGGCGCCTGCTTCGCCCAGCCGTTCCTCGGCTGCCGCGAGTTCAGCGCCTCCTTCGGCCCGCAGACCGACGCCACACCCATCTCCCGGGACGAGGACCTGGGCGTGATGCTGCACTCCATCGCCTACCCGGCCTCCGGGGGCGAGCAGTACCGCTGGTTCCACGCCCAGTTGGACCAAGGGGTCCTGAAAGTGCCGAAGCGGCCCCTGGGCGCGAGCGAGGTGGCCATGCCTGCCGGCTCCGGCTGGCGCGCCGACGGGGACCAGGCGGGGTGAGGCGCCGATGCTGCTCCAACGCCTGACCGAAGTTGCCGGACGGGCCGAGGCCGACGGTGAACTCCCGCCCGCTTACTACCGTCCCAAGAAGATCCAGTGGGTGCTGCGGATCAGCGCCGACGGAACGACCGCGCGCCTCGACGACCGCCGCCCCGCCAAGGGGACGAAGGACAAGCCGCTGCAGCGGGAGGCGCCCTACGCCTACCGCTCCGGCAAGAGGCCGCCGCCGAACCTGATGGTCGACACCGCCCAGTACGTTCTGGCAGTCGCGAAGACCGGCTCGGACGGGACCGCGAGCGAGGCGGCCACGCAGGAAGCCCTGCGCCGCCAGGCCGACTACACCGACCTGCTGCTGTCCTGGGCCCACAGCGCCCCGGACGATCCCTACGCCACGAGCGTGCGCGCCTTCGTCACCGGCGGCGGCCTGGACCGTGTGCCCGTTCCTGAGGGCATCACCGCCGCCGACACGGTCGCTCTGATGGCCCACGACGGAACCTGGCTCCACGAACTGCCCACCGCGCACACCGCCTGGGCAGCCACAGTGCGCGCCCGCAAGTCCGGCAGCGGCATCAGCGGACTGTGCCTGGTGTGCGGGGAGCACGGGGACCTGCTGGACACGATCCCCGAGAGCATCAAGTCCGGAGCCATCCCCACCAGCGGCCTGGGCCGCGACTCCCAACTGATCAGCATCAACGCCGCAGCACAAGGACGCGGCGGCTCCCTGCAACTGGTGAACACCCCCGTCTGCGAGCGCTGCGGCAGCCGCGCCATGGCCGCCCTCAACCTGCTCCTCGCCACCAACACCCACCGCCGCCGCGGCAGCGACGCGGTGACCGTGTGGTGGACCAAGGAACCCGCCGACGGCCTCTTCGAGTCGCTGGACACCCCGACCGAGGAACACGTCGCCAAGCTGCTCGACGCCCTGCACACATGCCCTGACCCGGTCGCCGCCGAACGCCTGGACCCCACCGCCTACTACGCGCTCACGCTCGGACTGAACAACGCCCGTGCAGTGGTGTCGGACTGGCTCGACATCCCCCTCGGCCGCCTGCGCAACCACCTCGGCGCCTGGTTCGCACACCACCAGGTCTACGACGGCTGGGAGGACACGTACCGCCACCTGCCCCTATGGCACCTGGCACTCGCAACCGGCCGCTGGGACGCCAAGGCCGGCCGGTACGTCGCCCGCAGCGCCCCCAAGGGCCTGGAGGCCGAGCTACTGCACGCCGCCCTCACCCGCGGCCCCGCACCCGCCCGCCTCCTGCCCCACCTGCTGCAGCGCATCCGCGCCGACCGACGCGTCGACCACCCCCGCACCGCCCTGCTCCGCCTCGCCCTCCACCCGAACCGGAAGGACCACCAGGTGACCGGCCCCGCACCCCAACTCGACGGCCAGAACAACGAACCCGGCTACCTGTGCGGACGCGCCTTCGCCGTCCTCGAAGCGATCCAGCGCGCCGCGCTGCCCGACATCAACACCACCATCGGCGACAAGTACTTCGGCACCGCGATGACCGCGCCCGCCTCCGTGCTGACCAACCTCCACGCCGGCGCCAAAGGCCACCTCAAGCGGCTGCGCCGCGACAAACGCGGCACCCACTTCGCCCTGGACGCCCGCCTCTCCGACGCATTCGCCGCCATCGCCGAGCTCGACAAGGGCATCCCGACGCTGCTCACCACCGACCAGAAGGCATGGTTCGTCCTCGGCTACGAACAACAGCGCGCCGCCGACAACGCAGCCCGCGCCGCCCACAAAAAGGCCCAGGAAGGCGACGACGACACGCCGGACGAGCCCGAGGACCCGGCCGCCTGAGCCACCGCACCACCCCGCCCGCAGGCGTCAGCCTGAGCGGGATGAAACAGACCACGACCGTAATGAGGAGAACCATTCCGTGAGCGCGCCGCACCTCGACCCCACCCGCAAGATCGACTTCGTCTACCTGATCGAGGCACGCGACAGCAACCCCAACGGAGACCCCGACGCAGGCGGCATGCCCCGCACCGACCCCGTCTCCGGCCAGGGCCTGATCACCGACGTCGCCCTCAAGCGCAAGCTCCGCGACACCGTCTCCCTCCTCAACGAGGAGGAAAACAAGCCCGGTTACGACATCTACGTCGAGGCCGGCATCGCCCTCAACGCCCAGCACGAGCGCGCCTACGCACCCGACGCCCTCGGCGACAAGGCCAGCCAGCTCGACGCCCAGCAGTGGATGTGCCAGACCTTCTTCGACATCCGCATGTTCGGCGCCGTGATGACCACCGGCAAGAAGGACCGCCAGGCAGGCCGCGTCCGCGGACCCGTCCAGCTCACCTTCTCCCGCTCCATCGACCCCGTCACCCCCCTCGAATACGGCATCACCCGCGTCACCCCCACCAAGCAGGAAGACGTCGACACCGGCAAAGCCACCGAGATGGGCACCAAGCACATCGTCCCCTACGGCCTCTACCGCGGCGAAGGACACTTCAGCGCCCCCCTGGCCTCCCGCACCGGCGTCACCAGCGACGACCTCGCCATGTTCTGGCGAGCCTTCACCCTCATGTTCGACCACGACCGCGCAGCCGCCCGCGGGGAACTCAACCTCCGCGGCCTCTACGTCTTCACCCACAACGACAAATACGGCAACACACCCGCCCGCCAGCTCCTGGACCGCATCACCGTCAAGGGCCCCGGCGACGCCACCGCCCGCGCGTTCAGCGACTACCAGGTAGACGTCAACGAAGCCGCCCTGCCGGAAGGCATCACCCTCACCACCCTCATCGGATGACCCACCCCACCACGCAGAGCGGAGAGAGCGACCTCATCCAGGTCCCCCTCTCCGCTCTGGAGCACTACGCCTACTGCCCGCGGCAATGCGGCCTCATCCTCCTCGAAGACGCCTTCACCGATGACGCCGCCACCGTGCGAGGAACCCTCCTCCACCAACGCGTCGACACCCCCGGCAACCGAGGGCGCGGCAACGTACGCACACTCCACGCACTGCCCGTCTGGCACGACGGATACGGCCTGACCGGAATCTGCGACACGGTCGAACTCCACAGCGACGGCCGCATCCTGCCCGTGGAACACAAATCCGGCCGCTACCACCCAGGCGGCCCGGCCGACGTGCAGGCCGCGGCCCAGGCAATCTGCCTGGAGGAAATGTTCCACCGCCCGGTCCCCGAAGCCGCGATCTACTCCGCAGCCGACCGGCGACGCCACCCCCTGGCCATCACCGACACACTCCGGACCCAAGTCCTCGAACTGGCAGACGCGGTACGCAACCTGCACACCACCCACCAGCTCCCTCCGCCCGCCGCGGACAGCCGCTGCCGACGCTGCTCGATGGCCACCGGATGCATGCCACGACTCCTCGCCGGCACCCGCCGCTACCGCCAAGCCCTCACCGACCTCTACCACCTCGACGACCTCCAGGACACCGACGCGTGACCACCGAACTCCTCAACACGCTCTACATCCAGACACAAGGCGCCGACCTACGTCTGGAGCACGACACCCTCCGCATCCACCTTCCCGAAACCCAAGGACGACGCATCCTGCCCCTGCGCCGCATCGACGGCATCGTCGTCTACGGACACGTCAACCTCTCCACCGAACTGATCACCCGCTGCGCCCAGGACAACCGCCCCATCACCTGGATGACCAGAGGAGGCCGGTACATGGCCCGCCTCGACGGATCCGTCCAGGGCAACGTCCTCCTCCGCCACGCCCAGCACCAAATCCACGACGACACGACAGCAAGACTCGCCATCGCCCAAAACCTCGTCGCCGGAAAGATCCGCAACAGCCGGTGGATCTTGCTCCGCGCCGCCCGCGACGCCCCGCCCGCGACACGGCAACGCATCCGCGACACCACCGACGACCTCGCCCAGGCCCTGACGGCAACCAGCACCTCCGACTCCCTCGACAACGTCATGGGCATCGAGGGCAACGCCGCCCGAAACTACTTCTCCGCCCTGCCGCACGCACTGCGGCCCAGCCCCGGCATCCCCACCTTCACCCACCGCAACCGCCGACCGCCGACCGACCCCGTCAACGCCCTGCTGTCGTTCACATACGGGCTCCTGCGCAGCCTCGTCCACGGCGCCGCAGAACAAGTGGGCCTCGACCCCTACATCGGCTTCCTGCACGGCCTGCGCCCGGGAAAGCCGGCTCTCGCCCTAGACCTCATGGAGGAGTTCCGCCCCGTTCTCGCCGACCGCTTCGCCCTCACCCTGCTCAACCGCCACCAACTTCGGGCCGAGCACTTCGAAAACATCCCCGGAGGCGCCGTCCGCCTCACCGAAGAAGGCCGCAAGACCCTTTTGAGCGCCTGGCAGGAATGGAAGACACGACCCTGGGAGCACCCCATCGCCGGACGCACCGTTCCCGCCGGCCTCCTCCCCGTCGTCCAAGCCCGCCTCTTGGCCCGCCACCTCCGCGGCGAACTGCCCGGCTACCTACCCTGGACAGCAGCCTGATGGACCTCCTGCTCACCTACGACGTCGACACCACCGACCCAGCAGGACGCCGCCGACTACGCAAAGTCGCCAAACTCTGCGAGGGGCACGGTCTCCGCGTCCAGAAATCCGTCTTCGAAATCGTCACCGACGACGCAAGCCTCCTGCAGCTCCTCGACCAGCTCAGCAACACCATCGATCCCGACAGCGACAGCATCCGCCTATACCGGCTTCCCCGAAACGGCTTCGACAACGTTCAGACGCTCGGCATCGCCCAAGTGCAGTCCCACCGCGAAGACCTCGTCCTGTGACTTCTGGCACGGCTTCGGAACCCCAAGTGCACACGCAACACGCAGACCGCACCGAAGATAAATGCCTGATTACGCACCTTTCACGCTAGATCACTGCTCCTCAGAGAGCGGCCGACTCCGGTAACCTCCCTGCTCAGATGCGGTGGCGGTCGCCCTTCGGGACGACCGAGGATCGCAACCCACGACGGGGCGCACCAGGCGGGTCGTCTTGCCGGGTGGCGGTCGCCCTTCGGGACGACCGAGGATCGCAACACGCCGTCCGGCCGCAGTTCGACAAGAAGGTGCCCGGGTGGCGGTCGCCCTTCGGGACGACCGAGGATCGCAACATTCCGGGCCGGAGCCCAGAACCGGCCGTACCCGTGTGGCGGTCGCCCTTCGGGACGACCGAGGATCGCAACAGTGCGTGGGACCTCCTGCTGACCTTCCGCCGGATGGTGGCGGTCGCCCTTCGGGACGACCGAGGATCGCAACCCGACGTCCGCTTCGCGGGAGGGCAGGACGCCGTCCGTGGCGGTCGCCCTTCGGGACGACCGAGGATCGCAACAATGACCCGGCCCCCCGCGCGATCCTCGACCACCAGTGGCGGTCGCCCTTCGGGACGACCGAGGATCGCAACGCCCACCGCTGGCCGTCCGCGGCCTGTGTGTCGAGCGTGGCGGTCGCCCTTCGGGACGACCGAGGATCGCAACCCGTGGCCATGTGGCCAGCGGCCCGCAGGGGCTGGTGGCGGTCGCCCTTCGGGACGACCGAGGATCGCAACCTTGGCGGCGCCCTCGTAGATGTAGTTGAGGTTGGTGTGGCGGTCGCCCTTCGGGACGACCGAGGATCGCAACGGCGTCTACCAGGTGCGCAAGCACTACCGGACGCAGAGTGGCGGTCGCCCTTCGGGACGACCGAGGATCGCAACGGGATCGTTCTCATCCCGCCCATATGCCGCCGGTGGTGGCGGTCGCCCTTCGGGACGACCGAGGATCGCAACGCTTTTGCAGGGCGGAGCGAGTCGACTCAGATGGCCGGTGGCGGTCGCCCTTCGGGACGACCGAGGATCGCAACTTCTGAGCGCGCTCGCCGTCGGTTCGGCCGCCGACGAGTGGCGGTCGCCCTTCGGGACGACCGAGGATCGCAACTACAACCTGCTCGGCAGTTGGGGCACCGGCCTGCTGTGGCGGTCGCCCTTCGGGACGACCGAGGATCGCAACTGCGTGGCCGTGGCCCGCGAGGCCCGCGAGGGGGCCGGTGGCGGTCGCCCTTCGGGACGACCGAGGATCGCAACGGCCCGCGCGCGGCAGCAGGTGCTCCCCGCCCGAGTGGCGGTCGCCCTTCGGGACGACCGAGGATCGCAACCGCGCTCGGTGCGGACCATGCCCAGGGCGGCCAGCGTGGCGGTCGCCCTTCGGGACGACCGAGGATCGCAACACGGCTTGGTGGACCTGGACGGCACCCGGCCGCGCCGTGGCGGTCGCCCTTCGGGACGACCGAGGATCGCAACTCGACGGGCAGGTACGCGCCCACCGACGTCAGCGCGTGGCGGTCGCCCTTCGGGACGACCGAGGATCGCAACGAGGCGCAGCTCGCCGAGCTCAGTCTCGACGACCCGGTGGCGGTCGCCCTTCGGGACGACCGAGGATCGCAACGGCCTCGATGCGAAGAGGGCCACGGCCGCGCTCACGTGGCGGTCGCCCTTCGGGACGACCGAGGATCGCAACCTCGCAACCGCGGTGTGTCCCCGAAAGTGTCCGCTGTGGCGGTCGCCCTTCGGGACGACCGAGGATCGCAACCATCCAGACACCAGCTTTCAGGCCGTCACGGCCGCAGTGGCGGTCGCCCTTCGGGACGACCGAGGATCGCAACTTGCCAGCCTCCGCCTTGACGTGAGCGCGCAGCGCGAGTGGCGGTCGCCCTTCGGGACGACCGAGGATCGCAACTTGGCGGTTGGACGACCGGTCCGGGCCCCCATCTCGCGTGGCGGTCGCCCTTCGGGACGACCGAGGATCGCAACGCGGAGGCGATCTACCCAACCCTGGATCACAACCGGGTGGCGGTCGCCCTTCGGGACGACCGAGGATCGCAACGCGGTGGTCGTCTTCTTGCGCCACTCGGCGACCTGGGGTGGCGGTCGCCCTTCGGGACGACCGAGGATCGCAACGCGTAGGTGTCGGTGGTGTTGTCCGGGGTGATCTCGTGGCGGTCGCCCTTCGGGACGACCGAGGATCGCAACTTTGGTTTCCGAGGCGGCCCGCCGTCGGGGTCGGGGCCGGGTGGCGGTCGCCCTTCGGGACGACCGAGGATCGCAACGGCTACTCACGCCGCCGGTGCGACAGAAGGCCATCGGTGGCGGTCGCCCTTCGGGACGACCGAGGATCGCAACCACGATCCTGACGCTGATCCGCGTCTGTCGTCTGGCGCTCTCGTGGCGGTCGCCCTTCGGGACGACCGAGGATCGCAACGGTGCCTTCGTGCTTGACCATGCCGGGCGAGGCACCGGTGGCGGTCGCCCTTCGGGACGACCGAGGATCGCAACCACACGGCCTGCCCCGGGGCGAGATTCGGGATCTGGTGGCGGTCGCCCTTCGGGACGACCGAGGATCGCAACGCCTGGCTGCCCGCGGACTACGTGGCAGCCGGGGGGGGGTGGCGGTCGCCCTTCGGGACGACCGAGGATCGCAACTCGACATGGCGGATGCATGTCTCGCAGGCGTGCAGTGTGGCGGTCGCCCTTCGGGACGACCGAGGATCGCAACGACGGCGGCCGGGTCGGGACGCACACCGCGGACTAGTGGTGGTCGTCCTTCGGGACGACCGAGGATCGCAACGACGGCGGCCGGGTCGGGACGCACACCGCGGACTAGTGGTGGTCGCCCTTCGGGACGACCGAGGATCGCAACATGACGGACATGGACATGAGCGACCACCGCGGCGGCGTGGCGGTCGTCCTTCGGGGCGACCGAGGATCGCAACTGCCCGCCGAACGCGCAGAGCGCGCCGCACGTCGTGTGGTGGTTGTCCTGCGGGGTGGCCGAGGATTGCAACCGCGTGCACCAAGCCGAGGACCGCAGCGGAGACACCAGCATCGGCTGATCCAGATACGTTCGTGTGGCGGTTGCCCCCGGGGCGGCGGTGAGCAGCTCAAACTCTTGAATATGGTGCTTAGAAGAACCCTTGCCTGTCACTACCCAGCGCCCCCTGACCTGCTGCTTTACCTAGAAATGACGCCACGTCATCTATTTCGTGGGACGTATGTGGGATGAAGCGGGTCTCTAAGGTCCGTGGGACAGGCGCGTCCCTGGTAGTCAGTCCGCGGGGCCTTGCGTGTTTTCCGTGAGCGCGAAGGCTTTGCGGAAATAATCAGACCCTTCCTCGGCGTTCCCGATCTTCGAGCCGAGGAGAGAAGGTGTCGGGCCTGAAACTGTTCCACGAGACGACAAGCGGCGTGAGCGAGGTCGTGCCGCGGCTTGCTGAGGTCGAGGCGGATGTGCAGGGCTTCGTCGAGGCGCACATGGAGATGCTGCTGGGGGTGCGGTTCCTGGCGAGCGAGTACAGCACCGGACCGGTCCACGGCGGTCGAATCGATTCGCTCGGGCTCGACGAGAACGGTGCCCCGGTCATCGTCGAATACAAGCGAGGTACAGATGCCGGCGTCATCAACCAGGGGCTGTTCTACCTCTCCTGGCTGATGGATCACCGCGCGGAGTTCGAGCACCTGGTCCGCGACCGGCTCGGAACCACGGCCGCATCCCAGGTGCTGTGGAGCGCCCCGCGGGTGATCTGTGTGGCCGGCGACTTCACCCGCTACGACGTGCACGCCGTGCGCGAGTACCGGCGCAGCATCGACCTGGTCCGCTACCGCCTCTTCGGCACCGAGCACATCGGACTGGAGACCGTCGCCTCCGTCACCGGAGGGGCAAAGGGCTTCGCGCTGGCGAGCCGTCGTCGCGTAGCTGGGGCGCCGCGCCACCGCAGGCAGGACGGGACGATGGCGGAGCTGGCCGCGGCGGTCGACGAGGCGCTGCTCGGCCTCGGGGGCGGCATCACCCGCATCCAGCGCAAGCAATACCGCGCCTACCAGCGGCTGCGGAACTTCGCCTGCCTCTGTCCGCCGCAGCAGACCAAACTCCTCATCTACCTCAAGGCCGACCCGAAGAGCGTCGACCTCGTACCCGGATTCACCCGGGACGTAACAGGGCTCGGCCACCACGGCACCGGCGACCTGGAACTCCAACTACGCACCCACCGCGACCTGGAGCGCGCCCAGGAGTACTTCCGCCTCAGCTACGCAGCGGCGTAGAGACGGCGGGGCAGGCGCGGCCGGTGTCGGGCAGAGGATGAAGTTGTGGGATGTGGTTGTGCGCTGCCTTTCGACGGAGTTGCTCGGAGCGGCGGTGGACTACTAAGGGTCCGGTGGATTCCCGGTTTCGCTAACCGGGAATCCACTGCTATATGGGCTGCTCCATGCGGCCGGGCACCGGGGGACTCGTCGGGTGGCTGCCGATGACCTGGGCTGCGAGCGACTCAGCTGCCTTGGTGCGTCCGGTTCGCGGACGAGCCCGAGTTCGGTGTCCAGGCGCGGCGTCTGCTATCGGACTTTTGGGCAGGCCAGGGTGCCGCGGGCGACTCAGGTATGTGAGGCAAGGCGTTTGAGACCCGCCCCGGGCCACGGCGCCGCCCTGTCGATGCCCTGACCGTCGCGTGGGCGGGGTCTTCGTGAGCGCGGATCAGGAGTCTGTGGCGGCCTGATCGGTTAGGTCCGCGACTTGGCGCAGTAGCGGGAGGACGCGATCAGCAACTTCGACCGCTCGGTACAGGGTGACCCAGCGCAGGTCCTCCAGGCCAGGGTCGCCAGCCGGGGCGGTGATGCTCACCGGGGGGAGGGAAATCCAGGGCTCCAGGCTGGTCGCAGGTCCCGCTTGCCCGGCACGAACGTCTTGGGCGGTCGGCGGAGGGCCGGCGATGTCCGGGACCTTGATCCGGGCCTGGGCGATGATCTCGACGCGGTCCTCGCCCGCGCCGTCGTTGAAGGGGCGCTCAGTGAGGCGCACCGTGTAGTGGTGGTGTGCGAACTCCGCTGGCTCGGTCGTGCTGCGGCGGATCGGCGGGCGCTCACCCTCGGAAGGGCCGCCGCTGAAGGTTGAGGGTTTGACCTGGTGCATGTCCCTGAGTCGTCGGGGCGGGCGGTAGCTGAGTGAGTTCGGGGAGTCGATGATGAGCCTCAATTCTCGGTGAACCGGTGGTCTTCCAGGAGGTACTTCCAGTCGTCGGGGCGGAGCATGTCCGGGGTCAGGTCGTGGCGGCCCTGTTGGAACAGCTCCGTCAGGATTCCCTCCACGTGGTACTCGCCCTCGGCCTCGCTGGTGACTCGGACGACATGGTCACGCAGGAGCGCACGCCTGTGCGCTTCTGCTTCCGCCGACGCTACGAATCCGTGCCATCCCGAGTAGGGGCCCTGCGCGAAGCGTTGCTGTACGTAAGCCACCGCGACCTGGTCCGTTACGTGCTCGGCCTCAATGCCTGAGGTGAAGATCGTGTAGGAGCGCGCCGCGTCGATCTGTTCCCTCGTCGCGGTGCGCAGGGTGCGGGCGACGAACTCTTCGTCTGCTGCCGAATGGGCATCGTTCATGCGTGTCTTCCTCCCCAGAGGTCTATCCGGACGAACATGCCTGAACCTTCAGATGCTCGTGAGGCAAGTTCCGAAAGGGTTACTTGTCTCACACCTGAAGGCTTTCCGGCACCCCGGATAACTGTCGGGGTGTGCTCTCACTCGCGGGGCAGCGCGGCCTGCTCGTCGTTTTCGGGGAGGCAGGAGGCCGGGGCCGGCAGGGGCAGGCGCACCAGGGCGGCCACGGTGTCGCGGATCAAGGCGCTTGCTGCCAGGAGGGTTCCTCGGCCTCTACCGCGAAGACGAGGACGCGGTGCAGGACCGGCCACTGCCCGGCCCTCCGGCGGAGCCGGACGGCGTGAGGCTGTACTGGATCGTGGAGGGCGGCGGCATCGACGGCGGCTGGCGCCGGCCCCGGTTCTCGACGCAAGGGGAAAGCCCGGACGGGCACAAGGACACGAACCTGCGGCACCACTGGGCGACGGACGGCGATGACGGTGAGTGGCTCAGGGTCATCGGGCCGGACGCCGACAGCGCCATCGCCGCCTACCACCGGCTGTGGGAAGAGCGGTTCCGCAACTGATCCACCCGGCAATAAGGAGACTGATGGCCCGCCACCTGACAGGTGGTGGGCACACCGCCGGCGGCGCCGCAGGGACCGGGTGCCGCCTGGATGCCTCCCCGGGCAGCCCGTGGCGCTACGTTCGTCGACTTCGAAACGTAGCGAATCCGTGCTACGTCTTCGCCAGTCAAAAGGTAGCGTTCCGCGAGAGAGGTTCCGTGTCCGCCATCCCCGTTTTTGATGCCGCTGACCGCAGCCGTCCGCCCCGGCCGCAGGCGCCGGGCCTGCATCTGGTCCTCACCCCATACGACGAGATCCACACACCGTCGGGAATGTCCCGGTGGACCGTGGACTTCGGCAGCCGCGTCTACCTGCTCGACGGCGGCGACGCGGTCGCGGTCGCCGAACTGGTCGACGACCGTGATGCGCAGCCCCGCCGGCAGGCGGCGGCCATCGCAGAGATCACCCCGTGGGCGCGGAGCGTGGCGCACCTCGCGCACGCCTGGCGCCTCGACGACCGACGCAACGCGCTGGAGGAGCTGCGGGCGCATGAGGGGTATGTCACCGTCTACCGCGAGGAGTCCGGCACGGTGGCCTCCGGCTACGACCGGGCCGCATGGGAGCGCAGGCTCCGCGCGTTCGCTGCGCCCGAGGACCCTGAGGGCCTGGAGGGCTACGACCTCGGCGTGGCGATCGCGCAGCGTCTCGTCCGGGAACACCGCGTCGCGGCGGACGCCGCCCGCGACGCCCTGCCCGCAGCCGGCCAGCCCCTGCCGCCGCTCTCCGCCCGGTGGACGGTGGCCTGGAACTCCCGCGGCCCGCTTCCCCCTTGGGCGGAGTTCCTGCTGCCGCTCCTGGGGCAGCGCTGGCAGGACGCCCCCGGCACCGAGGCCCGTGACCACCTCATCCACTGGGCCGCCCGGAGCGGCAGCAGCAAGGCGGATCTGCACCGCGCCACCGGTGTGGCCCGCACCACCATCAACCGGGTACTCGGCGGGCAGGACCCGGACGAGGACACCGCACCGCAGGGAAGCTGACGCGGGACCGGCGGGCACCGGCACGACACAGTGCGGTCCGCCGGTTTCCGCTGGAGGGGCCGCGCCGCGTGTGCGGAGGCGTCACCCGTTCGGGGGTTCCTCGGCCAGCGGTCCGTCGTTTCCGCCAGGCTGGAACCGTGGACTTCGCCGAACGGTACGGCGCCACTGGGCACTTCAGGGAGATGGACGGCGTATGGGTTGGCAGGCCGAGGAGTTCGGGACGTCGCACGAGGGAGACGTGGGGGCGGTTCTGGCGGACGGCAGCGAGCCGGGGCCGATCTACCTGGATGCCGGAGGCGGCGGCAACTTCCATGCCACCACGCGGTGGTGGGTGTACAACGGCAGCAGGCCCGGCGTTCCGCGGGCGTCGGACCTGCGGGGCGCGTGCGCCTGCGGGTGGCGCGGAGCGCGGCACTATCCGATCGACTGGACACAGGCGGGTGACGGGCACCCCGATGACGTCGACACCTCGGGTCCGTACGACGACTGGGAAGCACACATCGCCGACGTCGAAGCCCTGTCGGTACCGCTTCCCTCGGAACTGCAAGTGCTGCTGGAGTGGATGGACGAGCACCTGACCGCTCTGGCGGACGAGGCGCCGCTGGCCGCCCTGAAGGGCGTCGCGGCTCTGGAGCGTACGACCGGTCGTATCGGCCGCCAGGCCGCCTTCGGTGCTCGCGGCGACGAGGAGTCGTGGGAGGAGATCGGCACCGGTCTCGGACTGACCGCGAAGGACGCCCGCTCCCTCATTACTCGCTACAGCCTTCGGCTCTGATGACCGGGAGCTGCGTGCGGGGCGCCGGGCGCATGTCTCTTCCGTGCGGCCGTGGGGCTGCTGGGGAGCAAGTCTGGACGGCGGGCACCGTCACCGGCGGACGGTCGGGCGGCTGCTGCGAGGTGCAAGGCCCGGCGAACGGCGACCGCAGGCCCGGGTGTCTGATGGCCTTGGCCGGCTTGTTCGGCGGACCGAGCCGCTCCGTCTGTGCTGCTGACGAGCGGTGAACCCAGCGTCAAGTGCCCCTCAGTCAAAGGCCAGGTTCTCAACGATTCTCCGGTACTGCCACTGCGCGAGGCGATCAGCGGAGAGGACGGGCCCCGGCTGCTTCCGCGCCACCATCTCCTTCATGGACAAGGCCCCGCAGCAAGGACCGGACCCGCCGCGCCGACGACGGAACCAACGGACGTCCCTCCGGGGCAGCTTGAGCTGTTCCGCGAGCGGATCGCTCCACGCGTCACCATCGACTACGTCCAGTCCGGTGGCGGCCCGGCGCCTGGTGAGGGCTTTGGTCTCCTCAGCGCCCGCGCTGCCCGGTCCGTGCCGTGAGAAGGCTGAGGACGGCGTGGTGGTAGGCGGCTTGGACCGCGGGGAGAGCGGAGAGGGCGACGTGTTCATCGGTGCCGTGCAGGCCGGTGTATGGCAGTCCGAAGCCAGCTGTGGTCCGGATCTGCCGGGTTGCGAGTAGGTTCCCGATGTTCGAGGGGCCGGCGACCTTGGGGCGGGCAGGGATGCCCGCTGCTTCGGCCCCGGCAAGGAGGGCCGCAGCGGGCTGGTCGGTGGGCGCCAACTGGTAGGGCGGCCAGGCGAGCACGGCCTCGATCTCGGTCGCGCGGGGCGCGGGGAAGTCGGCGTCCAGCTGGACGGCTGCCTTGCGGATCAGTTCTTCGGCGGCCTTCGCGTCCAGGCCGTCGGTGAGGCGGACGTCGACGCCGACGACGGCATGGTCCGGGACAGCGGTGAACCCCTCGCCGCTGTGGATCTCGGTGACGGTGAGCTTGGGCGGCAGCGGGAATCCGCCGGTCACCGGGGCGGGCAAGGGCATGTCTTCCAGGGTTGTGACCAGGCGGGCTGCCCGGCTGACCGCGTTGGCGGTGTTCGGTTTGGAAGACCCCGAGTGGCCAGAGGTGCCGTGGACGTGCAGACGGGCCCGGAAGACGCCTCGGCCGCCGATGACGACCTCGTCGTGGCCGGGGTAGCCGATCATGGCCCCGGCGATGGTCGCGGGGTCGATGGCCTCCATGAGGGCCTTGGCGCCGCCGAAGTTGCCGGTGTGTTCGTCAACATCGAGCAACACCGCGAGAGTGCCGGCGAGTTGGCCGGTTCGACGGCTGAGGGCGGCGGCGATGTGGCAGAACATGGCGGCGCCGGTCTTGGAATCGGCGGCTCCGCGGCCACGCAGGAGCCCGTTGGAGATGTCGCCGGCGGTGGGCGGGAACGACCAGGCGGACTCATCGCCGAACGGGGCGGTGTCCAGGCACGCGTCCAGCACCCAGACGGGGCCGGGGCGGTCACCGGTGACCTCGATCAGGAGGGCGACGGCCTTGCCGTCCGGGCAGTGCAGCCGCCGGTGCCGGAGGGCCCGAGGCGTCAGCCAGTCCTCGATCGCTGCGAGGACCGGTTCGTAGTCGTCGATTCCGCCGCGCGAAGGCAGGCGGATCAGGTCAGCCGCGAGGGCCGTGACCGAAGGGGCGTCCGCGCGGGCTTGCTGCAGAAGTTCATGGATCAGGGGCTTGTCCACTCGTTGGCTCCCTCGGGCGCTGCGTGTCAGTTCTCGTTGCGGAACACGCGGCGGAGGCCGGCTCGGGCGGCGGTCAGGACCTCCTCGGCCTGCTCCAGTCCGCGGGCTGGCCCGTCGCGTCCGGTGCGGGCTTGTGGGAGTGAATGCCCAAAGCCTGCTTCTTGGATGTGAGTTCTTGGACGCGGCCTGAAGAGCGAAGGCGTCGACACGTTCGCGATGCCGCCCGAGCTGCCGCTGCACGATCATCTTCAGCTGGTAGGACTCAGGCGGCGCCGGTGGTCACCGCGCGGATGCCTCTTCCGTGCGGCGGTGAGGCTGCCGTCGAACAATCCTGGACGGCGGCACCGTCACGCGGTGGGATGGCGTCATGACTATTCAGGGAGCCGGTGGGGACGGCGCGGTGCGTCTGAGGATGGTCCGTCCGACGGAGGTCAGCCCCGGGCGGTTGCTCACGTGCCCGACGTGCGGGGCGACCGGGGGGATCGCGCTCATCGCTGTCGGCCGTCAGGCCGAGGCGGCCTGTCTGCAGGACCACATCTGGCAGGACCGAGATCTTTGCGCCTCGGCTGTCCGCCAGCTCCTGCACCTGACGTGGTACCCGCCGGATGACGGCTGCATCCTCTACCCCTACCCCAGCGACGCTGTCTGCGAGCAGCTGCTGCCGGACCTGGTGGAGGACCGCAGCCTGACGCCAGGCGGCCCGGCCGCCCGCGACGATATTTCGTGGGAGGCGCATGCGAGTACTGCCACCACCAGTAGCAGTTCGGCGATGATGTTCTGCCTGATGTACGCGCGGTGCATGGGCGCCCTGGCCGTACCCGCCGACGGATCGCTGTATGCCCGGCTCTACCCCAAGGTGGGCGGGGACGCCGTGTGCGCCCACATGGCCTGCCTCCTCGTGGCCCTGGCCCTCTACGACACCGGCCGCCGCAGCCGCCTGGTCAAGTTGAGTCGGCTGCCGCTGCGCGCCGTGAGGGCGGCGCTTCAGCCTGCCCGCGCCGACGAGCTGCGGTCGCTGCGTCCTATTTCACGCCGCCCGGAGGTCTGGCTGCTGCGGGCAACGGACGCCGACCGCCTCCAGCACGCCGACGCCGAGACGTGGGAGCGATGGAGGCAGGCGGCTGCCGACATCGTGGACGATGTCCTGGAGGACTACGCGCGACCGGGGCGCGAGAACCCGCAGCTCTTCCATCTGGACGCTCGGCCGCGGCGGTTCCCGGACGAGGCCACGTGGTATACCGACGCCGAGCGCAAGTGGCAGGGCACTTGGTGAGCGCGGCTGGCCGGCCATGCCACCGGTTCCCGGAACGGACGTGCCGCCGCCTTGCGGCGGGCACGCCAACCGGCAGGGCCAGAAGGCGAGTTCATCCGCTGTGGTGGAACTCGGATGGCCTCTGTGTGCTACCGTCGCCACGTTCCCGGTTTGCGGGGGTGATCCGTTTTTGCGTCTGCCGGATGCAGCGGATGATCCGTAGGCCCCGCATGCGCGGGGGTGATCCGCTTTTGCGTCTGCCGGACGCAGTGGATGATCCATTGGCCCCGCATGGCGGGGATGATTCGGCCCCGATGAGCCGAGTCGCGGCAAAGCCGGCGTTGGCCCTGCATATGCGGGGTTGCTCCTGCTCTTAGGAGACTGCTGACATCGGCCCCGCACGGCGGGGATGATCCGGTTCCGATGAGCCGGGTCGCGGCAAAGCCGGCGTTGGCCCCGCATGCGCGGGGTTGCTCCTGCTCTTATGAGACGGCTGGCATCGGCCCCGCATGGCGGGGATGGAGTGCCCTGCCTCAGGGCACTCCTTTCTCCTGCCGTCATGTCCACGCCTCAGGCATGTTCCGGCTCTTCGGCGATTTCGGGGGGCTGAGCCGGTCTGCCGTCCCGCAGCCCGGTGGTGGAACCGTGTCACCTGAACGGGAGTTGAAGCTGCCGGGATCGGCTCCGGGGTGCTGCCCGCAGCTGACTGGCCGGGTGCTGGGCCGGAGCGGGGCGGATGCGAGCGGGCGGAGGAGGCAGCTGCGGGGCGGTGCGGGTGAACCAGTAGCGGTTCACCCAGCGGATGGCGTCCCCGTGGTCGGTGAAGGCGCCCTGGCGCATCGTGTGGTGATCGCCGGCACCTTCTCGGACCAGCACGCGGAAGGGTGCCGGAGCGGTGTCGTCGGGGTCCTCCAGCATCACGGCGATGGACGAGGCGTCCTCGGAGGTGTAGCTGTGCACGAGCCTGTAGCGGTGGCCCACGCGGACGAGGTGGTCTTCGAGGTCCCGGGTCGCGTCGTCTGCCGGTTCCGTTCCGAGGCCGGGGCGCAGGCGGATGGCGTCGCGGGGGCACCGGCGGGCGATCAGCCAGGACTGGGCCAGGGCCGGCAGCGGGGGCCGTTGAAGGTCGTACTGGAACGTGCGGAACGCGGGATCGCGGATGATGTGGAGGGCGGCGAACTGGGGTTCGCCGGGGACGCCGTAGATCGCCGTCCGGTCGAACAGGACGAAGTAGCTGGCGCACTCGGTGTGGTGGTCTGCCATGACGACGAATTTGCGCCTATCGATACGCAGCCAGTTGTCGAGCGTGTGCGCGTCAGCTGCTGTGTAGCCCTTGAGGCGGAAGTCCGGTGCGGAGGGCATTGAGGTTCCCTGAGGTGCTGGGGCGCGGGGCGAGGTCGTCGAGGTGCCGGTCGAGGGTGTCAGGCGCCGCGAGGTTGTGGTCACCGGGCTGGCCCAGGCGGCGTGGGGGCGGCCGGGTCAGCGGGCGCGGCCGGCCTTGGGGCCGGCCGGTGGTGCGGGGAGTGCCGCTGGCGTGGGGCTCACACCGGGGCGGCGTGCGCGTTCGGCGGTTGTGGTCTGGCGGGTGCCGGTGTCGTTGGCGAGGGTTTCGGCGAGGTCGGCCAGCAGGGCGCTGGGGGTATGCCGGGAGCCGGCGATGCTCCAGGTGGGCTGGTTGGTGTCCGGGCCGGCCCACAGGGTCCACGCGGCGAGGGGACTGCTGCTTCGTTGGGCGGTGTAGGTGTCGAACTGGACGACGGCGTTGTCGGCGGGGCTGGTCCAGCGCATCCAGCGCCCGTAGACCGAGTGTTTCCACCCGGCGTCAACGAGGGGTTGGGTGGCGGCGGTGACGGTCTCCTCGTCGACGGGCTCGTCCCTACCTGTGTTGCGCCACCCGTCGCCGTACGCGAGGTGGTTGAGGAGGCTGCGCATGACGGGTTCGGGTGTGGCGCCGGATGTGGTGAGGTGCCATATGCGGTCGGAGACGGGGGTCTCGTAGGCGGCTACGGTCCATGCGGCGTTGCCGTCGGGTCGGGCTTGGTGGATGCGCTCGATGCGCAGGGTCTGGTTGTCGTGGATGGCGTGGGTGGTCTCGTCGGACCAGGTGGTCCAGCGCTGCCAGTCGGCGTGTTCGTCGAGGAAGGCGTCGAGCAGGGCGTCGTGGTCGCCGGCGTCGGCGGTGTAGGCGGGCACGGTCTGCGGTTCCGGGCCGGGAGGTTCGGGCATGGTGGCCGGTGTGCTGAGTGAGGTGCGGGCTTCGTCGGCGGCGCGTTCGGTGTCGGTCCTCGGGGCGGGGCCCGGACGCATGGTGTCGCCGTGGAACTTCTCGAAGGAGGCCAGGGCCTGGGCGGGCGAGTCGGAGGTGTCGGTGATCTGCCGCAGGTGGTTCTCGCCGTGGAGGTGGACGCTGGTGCCGCTGTCGAGGTAGGTCCCGACCGCGACGGTGGTGTGGCCGTCATGGGCGTGGGCGTGGACGAGGAGCCGGCCGTGACGGATGTCGTCGTAGATCTTCTGTGCCTCGTCGGAGACTTCGCGGATCTCGGTGCGGGTGCACCAGGGCATCGGGTAGTCGGCCCAGGTCCATTCCTCGTCGATCGCTTCGCGGAGGCGGGGAGTGATCTCGACGGTGATCCCGTCCGCGGCCAGCTGCTGGGCGGCCTTCTCGGCCCAGTAGGGCTCTTCGTGATCGATGCGGGCCAGGACCAGTGTGTTCTTGGCCGCGACGTGCCAGCCGGCGGCCTCCAGGCCGACGTGGGGGATGTGGGCCTGGGCGCCGGTGAGGGTGGCGGTCACGGCGCTCGGGTGCGTGGGGTGGGCATCGAGGCGGACGTGCGCGTCAACGGAGGTGGTCATGGTCAGCGGCTCTTTCTACGGGGTCGGGCGGGGTCGGGGGCTGCGGGTGCCGGTGGCGTCGCGGTGGTGGTGTCGAGGGCGTCGGCTTCGAGGTGGTGTTCCCACGCGGTCTGGTCGAGGCAGTCCGCCGCGACGTTGACGTGTCTGCGCAGCTGCCCGCGGGCGTTGTCGCGGAGGGCTTCGCGCTGTGCGGGGGTGCGGTGGGCCTGGGCCACTGCGCCGGCCAGGCTGCTGGTCATCCGGCGGCTGTCCGGCGTGGCGGGGGTGGTCAAGAGGTCTCCTCAGGGGGCTGGTGCCGTGTAGCAGGGCGGCCGGAGGGTGAGGGGTCAGCGGACAGCGCGAGCTGCGGGAGAAGGCGGGGTGGGGCGACCGGGGCCGGCGCGCGCGGCGCCCGGCGTCCGCGCATCGCGGCGTCCGGCCGGCTGTGCGGGGCCGGGGGCAGTGCGCTGCCAGCGGGCGCGGACGGCGTTCAGGTCGGCGAGCGCGCGACGCGCGCCGGTGATGAGCTGGTGCGCCGTGTTGGCGGGGTCGTCGGTGAACGCGCGGATGTGCAGTGCGACGGCGTGAGCCCGGGAGAGCAGCGCGCGCGTGAGGATCCGCTCGCCCCAGTACTCGCTCGTCCCGGCCGGAGCCGAGACGAGCGCGAGCAGGTCGCCCGGGACGATGCCCTGGGTGAGCAGGCCGCGGTGCTGCGCCTCCCACAGCACGGTGACGGGATCGACGGCATCCCCGCGGTGCGCCAGCGCGGTCAGGCACTGGAACAGGGCGCCGTGCAGGGGCAGGGCGAAGTCGTCGGGGTGCAGCCACCGCATCGCGGGCAGTTCGGAGGGGTGCGCTGTGGCGGTTGCCAGCAGGAGTCGCTCTTCCTCCAGGGCGTCCTCGTCCGCGGCGGGCTGCGGGGGCTGGGGGGCTGGGGTGCGCGGGAGGGAGCCGGGATGCGGCGCGAACTGCCGGGCCAGTTGTTCCAGGTGCCGGGCGGTGGCGTCGACCTGGGCGAGGGTCGCGGCGGCCGGGTTCGGGCCGGCGGTGTCGGTCGCGCGCTGGGCGAGGCGGTCGGCGTGCTCGCGCAGGGTGCGGCGGGCGTGGTCGGCGCGGATCATCTGCGCGTACGCCGCCGCGTGGCCGGGCCGGGGACAGAACTGGATGAGGGTATGCAGGTAGGAGGCGGTCAGGCCGGGTGCTTCGGGACGGGCCCGGTCCAGTACGGCGTCGAGCCAGGTCGTGCTCGTGCGGTGCTGGTCGGGGTCGGGGAGCGGAAGTGTGCGGATGGCGGCGAACAGGGCACCGTGCGCGTGGTTGTCGAAGCTGTCGGGCTCCAGCGGGCCGAGGGTGGTGCGGTGGCGGGGGTCGAGCAGGAGCGCGCCGAGGAGGGCCTGCTCGGCGTAGTGCACCGGCTGCGGGACCGGCACGAAGTCCAAGTCCTCTTCCCCGGCTGGGTTCGTGGGGGGCATCAGGCCGCCAGGGTGAAGTCGTCGGGCGTGAGTTGCTTGCCGAGGTGCGGGGCCAGCAGATGCGCGGCGAGAAGGGGTGGCACGGCGTTGCCGATCTGCGAGAACTGCTGGCTCTTGTTCCCGCTCCACGGGTAATCAGCGGGGAAGGTCTGCAACAGGCCGGCTTCCCGGGCGGTGATCCGGATCGGCTCCGGAGAGGGGAGCGCCTGCCCGGGGCCGTCGGTGGCGGGTTCGGCGATCCACTGGCACTCATTGGCGCGGTGGCCGAAGAAGAGCGTCCCGGCAGGTTCCTGAACCGAGCGGATGGTGGCGTTGGCCTGGTTGTTGCTGCGCAGGGACCACGACCACCCCGCCCGGGGTGTCCAGGCGCCTCGGTCGCGGGCATCGGAGAGGGTCTTGCGCGAGCCGCTGGGGAACGGTTCCGGCCCTCCGCCGGGCCCGCCGCCGGCGCACACGGTCGGCACGGGACGGTCGGTGGCGCCCCAGCCCAGCGCTGTAGCCATGGACACCCACCGCTCGCGTCCCGGCCCGAACAGGCTCTCCGGTTCGGCGTTTTGGGCGTGGGTGGGCGGCGGCGGCCCGGCGGTGCGGGTGCGGGAGGCGATCAGGATCGCCCGCCGACGGGTCTGCGGCACTCCGTAGTCGGCGGCGTTCAAGATCCCTGTCCACACGCTGTAGCCCCAGGTGCGAAGGACGGCGGCGTACTGGTGCCACAGCGGCAGCACGTCGGGCACCTCCTCCATGACGACCCAGCCGGGCTCGCCAACGGAGTTGAGAGCGTGCAGGTACCGCATCGGCTCGGCCGCGAGGAGTGAACGCTCGTCGCGGCAGTAGGCGAGCAGCTGCGCGCGGGTGTCGCGGCCCTGGGAGAGGGCGGCGACGGCTTGGTGGACGAGCGGCTGGTCGAGGAGCCCGAGCCGTTTGCCGGCTCTGCTCCACGCCTGGCACGGAGGGCTAGCAATCAGCCCTTCCACCCAGCCGAGGAATGGCCACAGCGGGTAGCGCGCGACATCGGTACGAATGGTCACCAGTCCTGCTGCGGCACGCGTTTTGCAGGCCCACTCATCCCATTCCAGACCCACATCGTGCCCACCGAGAACCGTCAGAGCATGGCTCCAGCCACCCGGACCCGCGAATAGATCAAGAATCAAGCTGACAACCCGAATTCGCCTTGCGAGCGTTCTGTGTCCGACCCGCGGCAGGCCCAGGGCGAGCAGCCGTCAACTACGCCCTGCTCCCACTCCTCCGCGCCCGCCGCGTTCTCGAACTTCTCCTGACGGGCGGCCCATTCCGCGGCGGTCACATGGTCGATCGGGGCCTCGGACAGCGGCACGCGGGAGCGGTGGAGATACGCCTGGCCCAGGAGCTTGTTTCCGGTCGCACTGGCGCGCGCGTTCCCCTGGCGGATGGCGGCGTCGAAGCGAACGACGTCATCCCATTCAGCGGGAGGGGTGTCGGCCAGCCCCAGCGACGTCAGGTAGCGCACGCAGTCGGCCCGGGACCAGTCCATGTCGACGATCAGCGGATGCCGGTTGCGCATGTACCTGACGTCGGCGTCCTTGGCCCGGTGGAATTCATCCGTCGAGATCCCGACCCACTGCTCGACAAAAGCACCCTTCGGAATCCGCGCCGGATACGGATATCCGAGGAGCTCTCGGACCTTCTTCTTGATTGGCTTAATTTTAAATTCGCCCGTGCATTGCCGCCGGGTCATTCCGGGCTTGCCGTCCTTGTTGAGGATGTAGAGCGGCATGGAGGCGAACCGGTGATCCGGATCCAGGGCGTCATTGCGGATGTTGCCGGTGGAGACCCGGTGGACGGGTATTCCTGCAGGTTCGGCTATCTCCTTCTCCAGGCGGTCGAGGTGGTCGTAGACGGCCTGCGGCTCCCATCCGGTGTCCGCGAAAATGGCGTGGTCAACCTTGGGGAGAATTCCTTGCGCGGACAGAGCCAGGAGGGTGCTGGACTGAATTCCGGCGCCGAGTGAAAGAATTCGGAGGTGGGGTGTAGAAATGTCAGTTCCTGATTCGGTGAGGGGTGGGTCAGCGCCGGGAAGGCCCGGCGGCCGGCGGCGCAGGGCGCGGGGCGGGCCCGCCGGCGGCCACAGGAGAGGTGCGCGGGGCGGGCCGGGCGAGGTCGCGGCATGCCGGGGCGAGGCCGGCGGCCAGCTGGCGGGTGGAGGCCGCGGCGTCCGCGAGCAGCCGGGCGGTGCGCTCGGGGGTGTCGGGACTCCGCTGCGCCCACAGTGCTGCGCGGTCCAGGAGGGCGCCGAGGTCGGGGAGTTGGGCGAGGGCGGCTTCGAGGACGGCTTGCCGCTCGTCCCCGTCGAGCGCCTCGTAGGACCTGTCGGCGAGTTCTCGCAGGGTCGCGGGGGCGGGCTGGGGAGCGAGGGGCAGGCCGTAGAGGTCGGCGTGGACCCAGGAAGCGATCCGGTGCAGGGGAGCGCCGGAGGACCGGTACCCGTGCTCGGCTGCGGATGAGGGGCGGACGTTGAGTGTGACGGTGATGTCGCGGATGGGGATGCCGCCGGAGATACCGCCGGAGATGCGGTTGGCGAGGGCGCGTGCGACGTCGTCGACGGTGGGCTGGCCCGCCGTAGGGGGCTGGGGGTGATCAGTGGTCAGAGGGGCCTTCTTCGGTTCGGCTAACGGCTGCGGCCCTGGGGCTGCGGCGCGCCGGGCGGCAGTGGGGCGGGCGCGGGCGTCGATCGCGGCGCGGGTGGGATGGCGTCAGGCGTGGCGATGCCAAGGGAGAAGGTGCTCCGGAGTTGGCCGCGGTACCACAGGCGGCTTTCGGCGCGGAGGACGGAATCCAGGTCGTCCCGCTCACTGCTGGATGCGGGCAGTTCATAACCGGTGGGCGTCGTCGGACGGAAGCCGCTGCGTTCGAGCTCCTCCCGTGCCAGTGCCGTGGAAGCGCTGGCCGTGAAGCGCCGGCCGGAGAGGTCGAAGCGGGCGCCGACCGGCGCGAAGCGTGACCGTCCCCGGGCGAGGGCGCGGAAGTCGACGACGTCCGGTGTCTCTGCCTGCAGCCAGTGGAGCGCCGACTCGGAGCGGGAGGGCGGCCATGACGGCGGCGGTGGTGAAGGCAGGAGGTATACCGTGCGGCCCTGCTGCTCGCGGGCGGTGAACCCGCCCTTCACCAGGAGCGAGTGAGCACTCGCTATCCGGGCGTTGACGACGACAAAGGTGTGCATGCCTTCGGTCGAGCCGATGACCACGTCGTGATGGTCGATGACAGCCATGGTCCAATCCAGGGTCAGCGGCTTCGGGCGGCTGCGGGTGCTGCGGCGGGCAGGGGCCGGGGCGTGGTTGAGGGTGCGGTACCCGAGGCCGGAGGTAGGGCGATGGTGGTGGCGAGGGCGGTGGTGCCGGCCGGTGTGAGACGGACACGGTCTTGGAGCGGTCCGCCCGTGGAGGCGGCGGGCGCGGACTTCGGGGTGCGTGCGACGAGGTCTTTGGCTTCCAGGGACCGCAGCGTGCTGATCAGCACGCGGGCGTCGCGGTAGTGGACGTAGTGCCGTCCCTGGGAGCTGGTGGCCACGATGTGGCCGCGGGCGATCTCCTGCAGGGCGGTGTGCTCCGTGGCGGTCAGCTGCTCGTCCGGCACGCCGGCGGTTGTCCGGCGTCGGCGCCGGAGTTCTCCGGCGATGCGAGCGGCGCAGTCCACGGTGGCCTCGGGGGCCAGTGCGGTCAGATCACGGGCCATCTGGGGGTGGTGGTCCGTGGAGGCGGCGCTCAGGTAGCCGAGCTGCTTGAGGCGGGCGACGGTGTCCGTCAACTCGCCGCTCTCGTAGAGCCGCTGGTCGGCTATCGCCTTGATGACGGTGCGGGTTTCGGCTGCGAGTCGTCTGGCGGAGGCAACGTGGGCGTCGGGGCCGGGCGCGCCGGTGCTGAGGAGGACGTCGAGGGCGTCGTTGTGCTGCGTGTAATGGTCCGCGAGGAGCAGCAGTCTCTCGACGGGGGTCGGTGGGGCGGGAACCTCGAACAGCGGGGCCTCGGTGGGCGGTGTTGTCATGTATGACGGCGTGTGGTCGGGGCGGTGGCGGGCGCGGGGTTCGCCACACCCGGTGTGTCCGATGCGGGCGCCTGCTGGGGCTGGGTGGCGGTGAGCCAGGTGACGGTGTCTGCGCATGCGGCGGGGATGCGGCTCAGCAGTTCAGCGGCGGCGTGGGCGGACTGCCGCGGCGAGGGGCCGACCTTGACGACGGGGCCGGCGGTGGCCGTTGCGGCTCGGAGCTGGTTCTCGGTGCCGCGGGCGATGGCCCCTGTCAGCTCTGCGGTGACGTCCTGGGCGGCCTTCGAGATCGTGGCGAGGTTCGCGCTCACGTGGAGCCCGTCGGTGGTGTGCGCCGCCGGTTGCATCGTGGCGTGCAGGTACAGGGAGAGGGCCTGCTGGCTGATGTCCTGCGCCGTGGCGATCTGCACGATCTCCGTGTGCGGGGAGTTGCTGGCCTTCGTGAGAAGGGAACGGCGCAGATCAACGGCTCGCACAGACAGTTCTTTGACGTATTCGGCGGTGTCGGTGTCAGACGTGGTGTGCTCCTGCGTTGGAGGTATGGAGGGCGTCGGCGAACTCAGCTACCAGGGACGGGACTTGGGCCGGTGTGGCGGTGAGGGCGCGGACGATGGGGGTGCCGATGACGACGGCGTCCACGTGCGGTGCGACGACGGCGGCGAGGCGGGGGCTGGAGATGCCGACGCCCGAGACGACCGGCAGCGCGCTCGCGGCGCGCAGGCGCCGCGTGAACTCGGCCAGCGAGGGGGTGTCGAGGGGGCCCCGGTATCCGGTACGTGCGGTGGCGGCGGGTGCGTAGAGCCAGCCGGACGCCTGGCCGGCCAGGCGTCGCAGGTGCGTGTCGGGGAGGTCGCGGGGCACGAGGCGGGGTGTGGTGAGGCCGGCTGCCGCTGCGGTGCGGTGCCAGGCGTCAGCGTCTTCGGCAGGCAGGTCCACGACCATGATCCCGCTGGCTCCGGCCGCTGCGCACGCCGCAGCCAGGGCCTCGGGGCCGTGCTGTTGGACCGTCGACCAGTAGCTCATGACGACCACCGGTGCCCGCAGGGCGGCGTGCTCGACGACCTGCGTCACGTCGGCCATGGTCGTCCCTCGGCGAAGGGCTTGGCGGTAGGCGGCGGTGATGACGGGACCGTCGAGCGCCGGCGCGGCGTGCGGGATGCCGATTTCGAGCAGGTCGGCTCCGTGGTCGGCGAGGGCGTCGAGGATGCGGCGTTGCGCCGAGAGGCCGTGGAGGCCGGCGGGCACGAACACCCCGAGGGCGGGCCTCGGTTGGGTGAGCAGATCGTCGAGCGCCAGGGCGGCGGCGGGAGCAGGCTGGGACATAGGGGCTTTCAGGCGAGTTGGTGCGGTGCTGTCGGCGCTGGACGTTTCGTGTCAGCGGCGGCGTGAGGCTGGCGGTGTGGCGAGAGCGGGCCGTGCGGCGGCCTTCGTGCTGAGGGGAGCCAGCGGAGGCCGGCTGACGGCCGCTGCTGCCAGCGCCCGGTGGCCGGCAGGGGAGAGGTGGAGCCGATATCGGCCCGGGGCATCGGGGCGCTGCCTCGACCACAGGAGATTTCTCGATGCGAGGGCATGGATGGTGGCGATGGGCGCACGGCCTTCCCGGCTGTTGGCGTACTTCTTGCCGGCCTCGTCGAAGACGTAGATCTCCCCCCGGGCGATGGCCCTCAGCGCGGCGTGCTGGGCAGGCGGCAGAGCAGGACGGTGCTGCGAGGTAGCGGTGGCATGGCCCTGGCGGTGCAGCTCTGCTGCGAGGGACTCGGCGGTCTCCGCGCATGCCCTGGGGGCGAGCGCGGTCAGGTCACGTGCTGTCCGGAGTTGGTTGCCCGCGTCCGTAAGAACATCCTGGTAGGAGCCGTGCGCGGCGTCGTCGCCGGTGGCTTCGGCGCGGGCGGCGCTGATGGTGTCCATGGCATCGATGAGGTGGTCGGCGGCAGCTACCGCCAGGGACGCGATCTGGATGAGGCGCATCTCCGCATCGCGTACACCGGTGCTGCGGTGGAGCCCCTGTTCCCTGACGGCGTCGAGGGCATCGAGGGCGTCGAGGGTGTTGCTGGCAAGGAGTTGGGTGAAGGGAATGTGGTCCAACAGGCGCTTCGTCGGCTTCGGACCGCTGAGGGGCAAAGCGGCGAGGGCGTCGTTGTGGCGGGTGAACGCACTTGCGAGGACGAACAGGCGCTCGGGCAGGGAGGGAAGGAGGTCGTCGGGCATCAGAGGCGGCTTTCGGCGGGACAGGCAGAGGCGGCGGCCCGGGGCGGCGTTGCCGAGCTGCGCGAAGGCGTAGTGGGCGTGTGGGCTGGCGGCGGCGCCGTGCACGGAGTGATCGGCGCGTCGTCGAGTGACGCGCGATGTGGTGCCCGCCGGTCGAGGCCGGCCGTGGCGAGGTGGCGCGGGGAGACCAGCACACGATCGGTCGGTGCGAAGTCCGCTACTTCCGCCGCCTGTTGGTGGCCCCGTTCGCCGGGGTGGGCGGCGGCGGAGGGGCTGCCGGGCCCGTACGCGACGTGTGGTGGGCGAGGGCGCGGTGGCCTTCGGCGGTGATGGTGATCTGCTGGCCGTGGTGGAGCATGGTGCTGGTGTCCTGATGGACCAGGCCGAGCTCGGCGAGAGCTTCGATGGTCTCGACCGTGACGCGGGTGTCGCCCTGGGTGGTGATCCGGACGTCGCGCCCGCGGTGGGTGAGGTGCATCTCCGCCCCCGCGGCCAGGGCCTGCAGGGCGGCGTACTGCTCGGCGGTCAGGCGCGGCGGGGCTGCGGGCGCGAATATGGCGAGGTGCAGGTCGATCTTGTCGGCGAGGCGGGAGCACTCGGCAGCACCGCGGTCGAGCCGGCCGCCGGCAAGGCGGAGAATCTGCATGAGTTCGGCGTGCGCGGCCTGGTGGTCGACGTCCCTGTCGTGGGCCGCGTCGTAGGCGTTGGCATGCAGCGCGCGCCCGAGGTTGGTGCCGGCGGCGGAGGCGGAGACGACGACGGAGGCCAGCGCCTCCAGGTCGCCGCGGCTGCCCGGCACGGTCGTGTACGGGGTCTCGGTGAGCGCTGCGAGCTGGGTAACGGCCTGCGAGGCCAGGTACTGGGTCTGCAGGATCAGGGCACCGATCTGGTGCAGGGCGTCGGTGCCGGGCGTGTAGCGCAGGTCGCGGACCTGGGCGCGTACACCCGTGAACTCCTCGGCGAGGTGGCGAAGTTGCGCGGCCTGGTGGGGCAGGGTGAATTCGGGCATGGGGGATGGGGCTCCGGAAGGGGGGAGGTTGGGGCGGCAAGCGGTCAGCGGCGCATGCCGGCTCTGCTGGTCTGGGCGGGGTGCCGGGGTGGTGCGGCCGGAGGCAATGCGCTGCTCCTGGTCTTCTCGCTCCGGGAGCATGGCGACGTTCACCGACCAGTTGCCGGGCGGCTGCGGCGGCGACCTCACCGAGGGGATGCCCGGGGCGCGGGAGAGGCGGCGGAAGCCGGGGACGCGGGTGAAGCCGTCCTGGTGTTGCAGGCGGGAGGGGGAGCGGTGGCCGGCCAGGCGGTATCAGGGGACGCTTACGGTTCTTGTCACGCGGCCTTGGTGAAGTCGGACTTCTTCGGCGCGCTCTTGGCCACGGCGCGCTCGGTGATGCCCTGGGAGGCACGGTGGGAGGCGGCGGACAGTTCGTCGGCGCCGGGCTCCAGGTACCAGGGGCGCAGGTCGAGCATCGCGGCGCGCAAGCCGGTGGCGAGGCACAAGGCGGTGCCCTTGGGCAGGGCGCGGATGGCGTCGGCGGCCAGGATCCGCTCCTGCCGCATCGACACGCTCGTGGACTTCCCGGAGTCGGAGTGTGAGGTGGAGGTGGTCTCCACGTCGTGGTCACCGATGAGCCGGCTGAGTTTGTCGGCGAAGTCCGGGTCGTCGATGCCGGATCCGATGACCTTGATGGTGGAGGCGGACCACAGGGAGTCCATGCCGGCGTCACCCCACACTCGCTGCCCCTGGCGGTAGGACTGCAGGATCGTGATGGGGATGATGCCGCGCGAGCCGAGGTGCGAGTAGAGGTCCGGCAGATCACTGATCTTGCAGACGTTGGCGGCTTCGTCCAGGATCGCGAGCATCGGCGGGTCGAGGCGCCCGCCGGCGCGTTCGGCCTGGGCGGTCGCGGCGCGCATCACGGAGTCCGCGCACGCCGCGATCAGCGCGGAGGCGCCGCCTCCGCCGTCCTTCGACAGCAGGTACAGCGTGTCCTTGCTGGTGACGAACTCTCCCGGCCGGAACTCGGACACGCCTTCTTGCGGGGTGACCCAGGCGGCGATTTCGGAGTTGAGGAGGGCGGCGGCGTACTGGCGGGCGGTTTCGTAGATGCCGTCCCTGGTTTCCGGGGGGCCTTCGACGGTGCCCTTGAGCTGGGCGGCGACGGCGGCGAAACCGTGGTCGCGGAGGATGTCGAGGGGGGCGCGGTCGGCGGGGAAGGCCAGCCAGGCCATGACGTCGGTGATGGGCCGCTCGGCCAGGGCAGCGGCCAGGAACAACTGGCTGAGGATGTTGGATCCGGCCTTGGACCAGAAGTCGCCCTGCTGCGAGGCGTCCACGGACGCGGCGAGGAAGTGCCCGGCCAGGCGGTTGGCTCCGTCCAGGGTTTTGGCGGTGGCGAGCGGGTTCCACCACATCTCCCGGGCGGCGTGGGCGATCTGCTGCGGGTCCATCGACCACGTCCGCCCCACCGCCGCGCGCGCGTCGATGCTGGTGGTGTAGGCGTCGCCCGCCGCCTTATTACTGGTGAGTAGGACGGGTCCGGGGGCGCTGAGGATGGAGGGGATCGCCAGCGAGGTGGTTTTGCCGGACCGGGGGGCCATGATCGCGACGGCCACGTCCTCGTATCCCATCCGGGCCTCGTGACGGGTGCCCTGCAGGTTGCCGAGGAGCACGCCGGTGTCCTTGGCGTCGAGGGACTTGGCGTCCTTCAGGCTCGGCCGCAGGCTGCGGGCCTTTGCGGCGGTGGCCTTGGCGAGCAGCGGCTCGACGTCCTTGTGTTTCGCCATCCCGGCGACCCGCTTCTTGTGGCCGCCGGTGTTCTTGCGCCGCGACCAGAGCAGCGCGGCGCCGAGGGCGAGGGCGGTCAGCACGGCGATCGGGACGATGCGCGCACCGATCAGCAGGGACGTTTCCGTGGCGTTGGGCCAGAGCCGTTCGGGGTGGAGCAGGGCGCCGGCGGGCTGGTAGGGGGCGGCGGGGCCGGTGCCGGTGAGCCAGGCGGCCGTGTTCCCGCCGAGCCAGGCGAGGTTGGACAGCGGGACGAAGACGATCAGGGCGCCGAGCAGGACGCGGAAGGCTATGTCGTAGCCGTCGGTGGATTTCGGGGAGGAGTCGGGCAAGAGGGCGGTTCCAGGGATGTCGGGGTCAGCGTGTGCGACGCGGCGGGGAGGCGGGGAGCGTGCGCGGCGGTGGCGCCGGAGTGACCGGGCGTCGCGAGGCGAGGGCTCGGACGCGGTCTTCCAGGCCGCGGGCCATGCGGTCAGCGGGTGCGCCGCGGCGGCGGCACGTTCGGCGACCGCGGAGCGGGGGCCGGACGGCTGCTCCGGTCGGCGAGGGCCTTGACGCGGCGCTCCAGCGCGAACGCCACTTCGTCGGGCGGAAGTTGGCGGTAGCTGAGCTGGATGTTGCGCCTGCCGTAGGCGGAGACGCGCAGGGGGTGGGGATCCCGGGACAGCGGGGTCTGGTCGGACAGTGCCCGGGTGAACGCGGCCACCAGATGAGGAGGTGTCTCACCGCTGAAGTACGCCCGCCAGATCTGCCCCTCGGGGTCCTCGCTGATCGCGGCCTTGACGAACCAGCAGTCGGTCGCGCCGTGGACGAAGTGCTCGACGTGGGCGATGCCGTCCGGGGAGGCGAGCCCTCCGTCATCGCGGCCCTCGCCCCAGCCGGCCTGCCGGAGCGGCTCATACGGGTCGGGTGCGGGTGCCGTTGCGGGGGCTGGGTCGGTGAGCGCGTCGGTGACGGCAGCGATGATCTCCACCGGCGTGCGGGCGCCGAAACTCGCCGACCAGGCCCGCTGGCCGCCGACGGGAGCGTGCTGGAGGACCCACCACGGCCCGTCGGGTGTGGGGTCCAGGCGCAGCACAGCCTTCTGGTCGGGGCTGGAGAGGATCACGCGGGGCATCAGCGGATCATGGCCGTGGCTCCAGCCGCAGGCGCGGTGCAGGGGGACGGTGACCCACGCGGGGTCGCCGCCGCCGGCCAGGTGGCGCGGCGTGACCAGCACCTGCTGGATGGAGTCGTTGTCGGGTGTGGAGGGGGAGTTGGGCACGGATACGGTTCCGGAAGTCGTCGGCGGGTGTGGACGGCGGCCGGTCAGCGGGCGCGGCGGGGTGGGGATGTCCGGGGCGGCTGGGGCGCGGCGGGTGGCTGCTGGGAGCTGCGGCGGGCGCGGCGCGCGGTGTTGCGTGCGGCGGCGACGCGGGCCTCGATCCGGCGGTCGGCGCGCTCCCAGGCACTGTCGGTGGTCACGAGTCCTTCGCAGCCGAAGGGCAGATCGCTCAGTTCGCGGGCCACGGGCGCCGGGTCGGCTGCCGCGGTGGTCAGTGCGTGGATCAGGTGGGGCGGCGTCCGGTTGCCGATGTACGCCTGCCACAGGCGGCGCCCGCCGAACGCGGGGATGACCGTCTCCACCCACCAGTCGTCAGCGATGTCGTCCGCATGGTGTTGCACCTGGCAGGTGCCGTCCGGCGACGTCGCGGTGGGATGCGGGTCCTCGGTCAGGGACCACCCGGCCTGGGCCAGTGGTGAGAAGGGGTCGGATGCCGGCTCGTGGTCCGGGGCGGGGGCGGCGAGGGCGTCTGCGTAGGCGGCGATGATCTCCACCGGGGTGTGACCGTCGAACGCGGCCTGCCAGGACGGCCCGGTCGTGGGGCGGCCGTAGAGCTTCCACCACCTGTGGCGCGGGTGGGGGGCGAGGCTGAGTTCTGCCGTCCGGTCGGGACTGGTGAGCTGGACGCGGGGCACCAGCGGGTCGGCGCTGCTCTTCCAGCCCAGTCCGCGCCGCAGCGGGGCGGTGACGTAGCGGGGGTCGCCGCCGCCGGCGAGATGACGCGGCGCGATCAGGACGCGCTGGACGTAGTCGTCCGGCCCGTGGCGGTCGGTCATCGTGCGCCCACCCGGGGGGTGCGGTGCGCGGTAGGGGCCGGGGCGCCGTCCTTTTGACGCGGGTGGCCGGCGAACTGCTGGTTGGCCACCGGCGTACGGATCCGAACGAGCGGAAGGTGATGGTGCGGGTGCATAACGCCCTTTGAACGGTGAGGAGTTACTGGAGCGCCGCTCGCGGATACTCAGGGCGGGGCGCAGGGCGCCTGCGGCGCCCCGGTTCAGTCAGCCGCTGCTGCTTCGTCACCTGCGTTGCCTGGTGACGAGGCCGGAGGCGGCCGGCTTGATCGCCGGAGCGTTCGCGGCGGCCGGGGTCCGGGCACGGCGATGCAGGCCGTCGGCATGCTCGTCCAGGTCGAGGGCGATGTCGTGCAGGCCGTTGGCGGCGCGTCCCAGGGCGAGGGGGATCTCCCGTGGGAGCGTGCCGTCCTCGGCGTGACGTCTGGCGCTGTACGAGCTGGTGGCCATGAGGGTGGTGATCTCGCCGAGGATGCCTTCCTCGGCGTCGATGACCCGGTTGATGATCTTGGTGCTCTCGGCAGGTGCTGCCTGGATGAGATGTTCGTTGAGCTGGGAGATCAGGCGGGCGATTTCGGCGGCGAGGCGTACGGGGTAGGTCGAGTCCGTCATGGGCGGCGTGGTCCTGTGAAGGATGGAGTGGGTCATCAGGGGCGGGTCACCGTCTCCGTGGAGCGGGCGAAGCGGTGGAGGGTGCGGCTGCGGGGGCCTGGCTCGGTGTGGCCTTCGGTGCCGGAGACGTGGTGGCCGCCAGGTCGCGGATGCGCTGGATCCGCCAGAATTGGCTCTCGACGGTGCGGGTGGCGTCCTGCAGCCGCTCGGCGGCCGAGGGGCTCAGGCCGGCGGCCTCCAGACGCTGCGTCCAGGGCACCCAGGTGGCGATGAGAACCCGCACCGTCTTATGGAGCAGGCCGTCATGGGTGGCTGCGATCTCGGTCAGCACCGCCGCGACCTCGCGTTCGTCGGCTGCTGCGCCGGCGCGTTCGGCGAGCTGGTCGAGGTAGCGGAGAGCTGCTTCGCGGTCGCCGCCGGGCGCGTGGAGCGTGTTCAGCGAGGGGTCGAGGTGCACGCTGAATCCGGCGACGGTCAGGGCGTGGGCGGCGGCGGTGGCGCCCTGGCGCTGCTGGTCGACGGGCAGGTTGTGCGGCTGGCGGTGGTAGGGGCCGCGCAGCCCCGAGTCCGGGACGAAGTGGCCGGTGGTCTGCAAGATCCCGGCTGCCTGGCCGGTGCCGCCGATGGCCACGACGAGCTGGGTGCGCGGATCCCGGCTGATGGTGACGTAGTCCAGCTGGTTGAAGGCCGGTTCCTCGTCGATGCGGGTCATCGCGTACGTCCCTGGGGTGCGGTGGTCACGGCCGTTCGTGGCGCGGGCGTGGTGTCTTTGGCGGCGCCGAGGAGGGCGGCGGCGCGGTGAGCGGCTTGGATGCGGTACTCCAGTTGGGTTTGGGGTTGCAGGTCGTTGGTGGTGGTGTGCATGAGGTGGCGGGAGTGCACCGGGAGGGCGGCCGGGTGTCGCAGGAGGGGGGCTGGGTCGGTGAGCGCGTCGGTGACGGCAGCGATGATCTCCACCGGCGTGCGGGCGCCGAAACTCGCCGACCAGGCCCGCTGGTCGCTGACGGGAGCGTGCTGGAGGATCCACCACGGCCCGTCGGGTGTGGGGTCCAGGCGCAGCACAGCCTTCTGGTCGGGGCTGGAGAGGATCACGCGGGGCATCAGCGGATCATGGCCGTGGCTCCAGCCGCAGGCGCGGTGCAGGGGGACGGTGACCTACGCGGGGTCGCCGCCGCCGGCCAGGTAGCGGGGGGCGACCAGTGCCACGTCGATGTCGTGGGTCACGGTCACCTCCGTACCGGGGCAGGCGGCTGCACGGCGACGGGCGTCGGCGGCCGGGTCGTCAGAGGGGAGGGGGCCAGGTGGGCTGCCCGGTTGATCTCTGCGATGGCGTCGCCCGCCGACGCCCACGTCGACAGGTGCTGCCAGGCTGAGGCGTTGCGCTCCGCGCGTGCCGCGTCGTAGGCCGGGGTGCCCGGCCGCGCCGACGGCGCGAGCTCGTCACGGGTGGCCGTCCATTCCTCCTGCAGTGCGTCGAGCTGGTCGAGGGCATGGGAGAGGTCGCCGACCTGCCAGACCCACCGCGACTGGACACCTCGGGAGGGGAGTTGCTGTATCTGTGCATCAGCGGTCGCCAGGAGGCCGGCGGCAGCGCGGCGCACACGGTTGAAAGCGCGCCAGGAGTCGGCGTTTCGCTTGTCGGCGCGCAGGTTGTAGGCGTGTTCGTCGTGGGGGAGGTCGTCCAGGTCGGCGTGCTCGTCGTGGTAGGCGTCCCAGTCGGCGTCGATCCGGTGGTGCTCCTGGATGAAGGCGGCGAGCTGTGCCAGCTGCTGCTGGTGGATTTCGGTGGGGGAGGAGGGCATGGAGGTCTTTCGGGTGGACTACCGGCTGCGCGTGGCGACCGTGTGGGGGGATGCGGGGGCGGGCGCCGGGGATGCTCGGGTACGGCGGCGTGCGGCGAGGGCCTGGCTGCGGATCGTGTGCAGGCGGGTGGTGTGGGCCTCGACGACCTGCTCCGGCGTGAGGTCGCTGCGTTCCTGGGTGACGGTGTGGTGGCCGGTGTGGTCGTCCAGGGCGCGCTGGACGGGCTCGGTGGTGGCCAGGGCGGCGGCGAAGCCGGCGACGAGAGCGGCAGGCGTGCTGTCCATGATCCAGGCGTGCCAGACCGGCGGGCCCTCGCGCGGTGTGCCGGAAGCTTCCACGCGCCAGACGAAATAGTCGAAGTACCCAGCATCGAGAGGCTGTTGGAAGACGCGCACCAGCTGGTCGGGCGAATGCGCCTGGCGGGTTCCGTCGTCGCGCTGTGTCCACGTCCAGCCTGCGCCGGCCAGGACGGTCTGCAGGCCGGGAGCCTCCTCGGCGGTCGGTGCGGCGAGGGCGTCGGTCATCCCCGCCAGGATTTCTGCGGGGATCATCCGGCCGAACTCGGCGTGCCAGGAGGGCGTTTTGCCGCCGGGCGGGTTACCGATCAGCTGCCATGACGCCCCTTTGGACTGCGGGTCGATGGCCAGGGTGTGCTGCCGGCCAGGGCCGGCAAGGAGGACTTCCGTGCTCAGGGGGTCGGACAGGGCGGTCCAGTCGGCTGCGGCCAGGGCGTGGGTGACGTGGCGGGCATCGCCCGGACCGGCCAGGCAGCGCGGCGAGGTGTCGAACGGGATCGTCATTGCGTGGCGTTCGGCGTACGCGGCGAGCTGCTGCCCGGTTACCGGCATGCGGCGCCGTCCGAGCGGAACACGAGGGTGGGGTGGTGCACGACATCCTTCGAACGGTGGGGATCACTGGCCGGCGGGCGTCACCGGGCCCGTGCGGAGTCCGGGGAGCGGGCCGGTACGGCGGGGGTCGGCGCGGGGGTGGTGGCGAGCGTGCGGCGGCGTGCGGCGCGGGCCTTGCTGCGGATGGATTTCAGGCGGGCGACGTGGGCCTCGACGACCTGCTCGGGCACGAACGGGCTGCTCTCCTGGGTCACGTAAGCGCCGGTGCGGTCGAACTTGCCGCGCAGGACGGGCCCCGGGTCGATCAGCGCGGTCACGAAGGCGGCGACCGCGGGCGCGGGGGCGGTGTCTTCCAGCCAGGCGTCCCAGAGCAGTCCCCGCCCGTGAGGCCCGTCGAAGGCATCAACTCGCCAGACGGCCCTGCTGCCGTCGGCGCAGTGGCGCTGAGTTACGAGCAGCAGGTCGTCGGGGGAGACGGCTTGCCCGGTGCCGTCATCGTGGTGACTGCATGTCCACCCGGTTCCGGCGAGCTGCTCCCACACGCCGGGCGGCGCGTCCTTCGGCGGCAGGGCGATGAGAGCGTCGGTGAAGCCGGCGAGAATCTCGGCGGGGACCATTTCCCCGAACGCGGCGTACCAGTAGCCGCTCTCGGGAGAAGTCCCGCGCAGCCGCCACCATGCCGAGGTGCTGGTTTGCGGGTCGTACCAGAGGGAGAGGCGCCGGTCGGGGCTGATCATCCGGATTTGGGGGTCCAGGGGATCGGAGGGGGAGGTCCATCCGGCTTCGGCCAGGGCGTGGGTGACGTGGCGGGCATCGCCCGGACCGGCCAGGTAGCGCGGGCTGGTGTTGAGCGGGGTCGTCGTTGCGTGGCGTTCGGCGTATGCGGCGAGCTGCCGCTCACGTACCGGCACGGCGGGCCTCCTTCCCCGGCGGCACGGTGTTGACGGTGCGAACCGCTGGGAGGGGCGCGGGGGTTGGTGCGGTCATGAGGTCCTTGCGGGGCGGAGGTGAGGTGGTTCGCGCCGTGCTGCGGTCAGCGCCTCTTGCGGGCGGGTGTCGGCGCCGGCGCGGGGCGGTTGGCCGGGGCGGACGGTGAAGCGGTGCGGCGGGCGGAGTCGATGCGCTTCTGCCGCTGGCGTTCCTGCTCGGGCCGGTGGCTGCTGCGGGTGAGGGTGAGGTGGCCGACGGCGCGGAAGGGCAGACGGTTGTCGTAGCGGTGCAGCGGCGCTGGGTCGGTGAGTGCGGTGATGAATCCGCGCAGGGCGGCGTCGGGCGCGTTGCCGTCGATCGAGGCCCCCCACAGCCAGTGGCGGCGGCCGTCCGCGAGCGGCAGCTGGACGTCGGTCTGCCACCGCCAGGTGGGGGTGTCGGACAGGACACTGGCGCGGACCCGCGCGAGCACGGTGGTTTCGTCGGGGGAGAGCATGAACCGGTCCTGGTTGTGGAGCATCTGGGGCCAGCCGCGATCGACGGCCAGCTGCCACAGGTCACTGGTCTGCGACTCACCGGTGGGTGCCGGCGCCGTGCTGGTGAGGGCATCGGTGAATCCGGCGATGATCTCGACGGGGGTGTGGCCCCCGAAGTGGGCGGACCATCCCTGGGCGGTCTGGATGTGCCACCAGTCGGTGTGCGGGTCGGGGGACGCAGGGTCCAGGGTCAGGTAGAGCTGTCCGTTCGGGCTCTGCAGCAGGACAAACGGGGCGCTGGCGGCCGAGCGGTTGCTCCAGCCGGCGGCGAGCAGGTACTCGGTCACATGCCGTGGATCTCCGCCGCCTGCCAGCGGGCGCGGGGACACCTCGCACAGGTGCGGGGCGCGGGGGGTGGGTTCGTGGTTCACCGGGTCCGGCCTCCCTGCGCGGCGTAGGGCCGGCCGGCGGGGGCGGTTCGGGACCGGCTGGTGGCCCACGTGGTGCGGGCCCAGGCAGCGGCGCGGGCGGCACTGACGCGGCCCTGCTGCCAGGCGCGCAGTTGGGAGGGCCGCACGGACACGGACCGGGTGCGGATGCGCTGGCTGGGCGGGACGTGCCCGCGCGGGCGCATCACCGGTTCCGGGTCGGCCAGGGCAGCGGTGAACGCCTCGACGAGGTGCATCGGAGTGGTCTGGCTGAAGGTGGCGTTCCAGCCCTGGCCGTGTTCGTTGAGGGCGCCGGCCCACCAGTACGCCTGGCCGGGGCCGGTCTGATGGAACTGCAGCCAGGCGCCGCTTTCGGGACTGGTCGCGGTGAAGTGCTCTCCGTGGTGGGGGTGCCAGCGCTGTTCGCGCAGCGGCGCCCACGGGTTGGGGGCGTGGGCGGTGCGGGGCTGGGTGAGGGCGTCGGTGAGTCCGGCGACGATCTCCACCGGAGCCTGCCGTCCCAGGGAAGCCACCCAGGTCTCCTGCTGCGCGGTTGCTTCGCCGCGGATCGTCCAGCCGCCCGGCTGGGTGTAGGGGTCGTAGGAGACGCGCACGGAGCTGTCCGGGCTCGCGAAGGCTAGCGGACCGCCGGGCATCGACTGGTCCTTCCAGCCCGAGGCGCGCAGGAATTCGCTGACGTGCCGCAGGTCGCCGCCTCCGGCCAGGTGCCGCGGTTCGATCAGATAGTGCTGCTCAGCCTGGTCATTCGGGCTCGGGTCGGCCCATTGCTTCTTCTTCACCGGCGCCGCCTTGCGACCATGTCGCAGGCGGCCGGTTTGACCGCCGGGGCGCTCGTGGCGTCCGGGGGCCGGGCAAGGCGTTCGAGGTCTCCGGCGTGCTCGTCCAGGTCCAGGCTGATGTCGTGCAATTCGTTGGCGGCACGTCCCAGCGCGAGGCAGACCTCGGGCGGGAGGGCGCCGGCCTCGGCCTGGCGTTTCGCGAAGTGGGAGCCGGTGATCATCAGCTGGGTGACCTTGCCGAGAATGCCGTCCTCGGCGTCGAGGGCCCGGCCGAGGATCTCGGCGCTCTGGTCAGGTGCGGCCCGGTAGAGGTGCTCGTTGAGCTCGGCGGTGAGGCGGGCGATGTCATCGGCGAGGCGTAGGGGGTAGTGCGAGTAGTCCGTCATGATCCTTTGGATGGCGTGGGTGCGGCGCTGCGGCGGTGGCCGAGCCGACGGGATTCGTCGAGGACCGCATCGGGCCGGCCGGCGGCGAGCGGGAGGGCACGTTCGCTGCTGCCGACAGCGCAGGCACGCAGATAGCGGCGCAGGACGAAGACCGCCAGGCGGGGCTTGCGGGTGCGGGTGATCGGGGGCGGGACGTCGTGAGGTGCGGGGGCTACAAAAACTCCAGGAATGTGTGGATGGTGCGCCTGACCCGGCCGCGGGCCGGGCCAGTTGGTTCACAGGGCGCGACGTGGTGCTGAGGGGGCGGTGGAACCCGGAGTGGCGGGGGCGGGCTTCACCCCGGAGCGCGTCCCGGGGGCGGGCCCCAGCTCCCGTACCTGGCGCACTACCTGGTCCATCGCTTCTCGGTAGGCCGCGGCGTCGAACACATCGGGGGTGATGCCGGCGTCGAACCCGGCGAGGAACAGCGCGGGAACGGCACGGGAGGCCAGTTCCTTTTGCCCGCCCTCGTCGAGGTGGGCGGGGGCCTCGTGCCAGGTGTAGGCCGGCCCGGCGGTCTTCACCGTCCGGCGCTCCAGGCCGAGTTGGTCCAGCAGGGCGAGGAGTTCTTCCGGTGCGCCGGTGCGGGTGTCGGCGTGGACCGTGTTGCTGAGGGCTTTGTGGTAGATCTCGACGTCGGTGCCGGCGGCGTCGGCGCGGTTTCCCATAAGGGCTCCTTGCGGGTCGGGAGTTCATCGCCTCCGAGGCGGTGGCGGGGCGGCGGGGCCGGGCACAGCCGCTGCGGGCGCCTGCTCGGGCGCGGTCTTCGCCGCCGGGCGGGGCGGGGCGGCCTGGTCGCGGATGCCCCGGATCAGCTGGGAGGTTGCGGCCAGGGCCTGGGCGGTGTGCCTCAGCCGGTCCGGGAGCTCGCCGTCTCGACCGGCATTCTTCATGCGCTGGGCCCACGCGCTCTGGGTGACGACCAGGGTCGAGGTCAGGTTCGCCAGCGGCCCGCCGAGGGGGGTGGTGATCTCCGTCAGCAGTGCTGCAACCTCACGGTCATCGGCCGCCTGCTCGCCGCGTGCGGAGAGCCGATGGAAGTGACGTTGGGCGGCTAGGCGGTCGCCGTCCGGAACGAGGTCGTCGTCGAGGTGGACGCTGAACCCGGCGTGGCGGAGCGCCTCGGCAGCGTCGATGGCGCTCCAGCGTTGCTGGTTGGCGGGCAGGGAGTGCGGTAGGCGGTGGTAGAGGCCGTGCGGGCCGGGGGCCGGGATGAAGTCCCCGGCGCTCTGCAGAATTGCTGCTGCACGCTCGCCTCCGCCGATGGCGACGACGAGCTGGGTGTGCTGGTCCCGTGTGATGGTGATGTAGTTCTGAACGAAGAACTCAGGCTCTGCCTGGCCGGCTGCGGTCATCGGGTGCGCGAGGCAGACTGGGCGGCGCGTGGCGCGGGCGCGGCAGCCGTGGTCTCCAAGGCGGACCTGGGCGGCGAGCTGCGCACTGTCACGTCGGTGTTGAGATAGGCCAACCGCGCCTGGGCCTTTCGCACACACCGTGCTTGCTGTCCGGGATCGTCACCGGGCACGACGAACGCCATCTTGTGCGGATCCCACGTGAATCCGGCGCCGCGCAGGGCACGGTCCGTCTCCTGGCCGGTGCTCTGGGCGGCGAGCACCCCGTCGGCGAGGTACGTCATGACGACACGCTCGGCCTGCTCTGGGAGGTCGGCGTTGCGCTGGACCTTCGCCACGGCCTTGTCGTAGCGGGGAAGCAGGTCGACCGTGATGTCGTCGGCGGCGCGGAAGGGATCGTCGGGCACCAGGATGCCGTCCGGCTCGCGTACGCCCCGGAACGCTTCGGGGGTGAATCCGGCCGGGGCCATGGCGGCGACGAGGAACTCCTCTTCGGCGCCACGGCGGTTGGGGCGGCTGATGACGTAGAGGCGGGCGCCGTCCTCGCGGATCAGGAAGGCATCCTGGACGAGGACGTGTTCGGCGAGGGCTGCTGAGACGAGGTTCATGTCCCAGACGTCCTGGGCCGAGGCGAACAGGTCTTCAGGCGCGGAGTGTTGGTGGTGTTCGCAGGTCCACCGGCCGGGCAGTTCGTCGGCGAGGGTGGCGGCGAATGCCGCGAGATCGCGGGTGTCTTGGGGGTCGGGCATGGTTCCTCGGTGCAGGGGATGGAGTTCAGCGCCGGCGAGCGGACGCCGCCAGGGGCGGGCCGACGGGCTGGCGCGGTGGGGGCGGCGGACAGGCGCAGACGGCGGACTTTTCCCGTTCGTTGTCCGGGGTTTCGCCGCTGCACACGCTGCGCCGGGGGTGGGCTTCGTGCCGGTCGGCGAGAGCGTTGCGGGTATGACGCAGGTCGGAGGCGATGCTGCCGAGCCGCTCTTCCGCCAGGAACCGCAGGCGCTGGGCGGTGTGCGGGTCGGCGCCGTCTCCGAGGTCCTGGTGGAAGTCGGCTGCCGCATCGAGGACCACGGCGAGGGCGGCGAGGACGCCGTCGTGCGCGGCGGTCAGCTCGGTCAGGACGGCGGCGACGTCCTCCGTGGTCGTCGCCTCACGGATACGCTCGGCGAGGTGGGCGACCCTGGCGCCCAGCGGGAGGTAGTGCGCTTCGCGGCTGCTGGTCTCGAACTCGGCGGAGCAGTCGACCTGGTGGTTGATGGCGCGCAGGCGGGCGACCGCGAGGGTGGCCAGGCGGGTCTCCTCGGCCTCGTCGAGGCCGGTGGGCAGACGGTGGAAGTGCTCATGCACGCGGACGACGGGGACGAAGCCGGTGCGTTCCAGGATGCTGTGGGCCTGCGGATCGCCTCCGCGGGCGAGGACTTCGCCGGAGTGCTCGTCGCGCCTCAGGGTCAGTATGTGGTCGGCAGCTGCCAAGGAGAATCCTTTCTGCGGTTCGTCATCGGAAGCGGCGGGTGGCCGGCGCGGGAACCGGCGCAGGAGCAGGAGCTGGAGGTGTGCTCGGGCGGCCCTGTTCGAGCAGGGCGGTTGCGGTGGAATCGAGGTCTTGCTGGATGCCGTGGAGGCGACGTGCCGCCCATTGCAGGCGGTGCCCGGCATCGGGACCGTAGGGCTGGGAGAGACCTGCGAGCCGTTGCGCCGCGTGTTCGACGAAGCCGCGCGCGGTTGCGAGCGGTCCGCCATGCTCGTCCGCGAGCTGAACCAGCAGCTGGGCGACCTGCTGGGTGGCGTCGGGGAGGTGCGGCGCGCTGTGGGGCGGGGCCGGCGCCTGCGTGAGGTGCGGCTGGTGGGTGTGCAGATGGAAGTCGCCCTCGATGCGGCGCACTTCGTCCGCCAAGTGCCGGATCGGATCGGTGCGTAGGCTTTGCCAGGTGCCGTCCTCGCGGACGAGGCTGGCCAGCAGGTCGAGCTGGGCGGGCTGTCCCTGGACGGCGATCCAGCGGCACCCCTGATCGTCGCCGGGACGGGTGATGCCGGCGGCACGGGTGAGCCGGTGCGCGATTTCGGACCACTCGGGCCCGGTAAGAGCCCGGTCGGCGGGATCCAGGCGGACGCTGGCGTGCCAGAGGGGAGGCCGGTCACCGGGCGGACTGCCGACGGGGGAACGGAGGTGGTGCAGGTGTGCGGCCCATTGGGCCGACGTCCAGTTCACTTCCTCGTCGTCGAGGAGGAACTGGTCGCGTCCGGTCCAGTACGCCCTCACCGTCGCCTTGTTGAGGAACTCGTGGATGCTGACGGGGCGGCCGAGAATCCCGGCCAGGACCTCGGCGGAAGAGGCCGCCTGTCCGTGCACGTGCGGAATCACCGGCGCCTCGCACTGGGGGCGTTCGGCAGCTGCCGCATCTCGCGGGCAGCGGTGGTCAGGCAGCGCTCGCGCACGAAGCCGGCGTGCCCGTCCCCCGTGCGGGGCGCCGGCAGCTCCAGGGCATCGTCGGTACGCGGAATCATCGGCGACCTTGGTCGGTGATGTGCACGAGCTGGTTGAGGGCGGTCAGCGTGTACCAGCCGCAGTCGGCGGGGGTGGTGGTGGGGGAGAGCTTGGGCAGCAGGTAGTCCTCCAGGGCGCGCAGGTGGATGAGGCAGTCCGGGCAGTGCCGGGAGAGGTGGACGAGGTAGCGCGGGTGGGCGGTGAGGTAGGTGCGGTCGCCGCCGCTGGGGTTGCGCAGCCGCCAGCCGTCCTCGTCGGTGGGCGTGTGCCACGAGGGGGTGACCACCGACATGGCGTCGCCCCACAGGTCCCGGCCGGCCACGCCCTTGATGATCACGACCTGATCGCCGGGCCGGAAATGGGCGTGGGTGATGTCCCGGTCGGGGGTGAGGATGTCGGCGGGGACATACGGCGGGCGGTAGGCGGCATCGGGCACGTGAACGTCCTTCCCAAACGGTGCGGTGTGGCGGTGGGGAGGATTCAATAGTCCGAGCGATCCCCGGTTTCGCTAACCGGGGATCGTCGGGTATACGGGCACGGGCTACCGGTACGGGTTCTCCGTCCCGAGATCCGACTCACCGGCTGCGTCGAGGAGTTCGGGCAGGTCAGAGTCGTCCGCGTCCCTCTGGTCGATCCACCACCCGGCACGGGTGACGGCACGGATCTTTTCCTCCAGCACCGCCCAGTCCGCGTCGTCCCACGTGCCCTCGGCAACGAGCGCGGTGTGCGCGGCGGTCACCAGCTGGTGGCGGCAGCGCTCGCCCCAGGGAAGGGCCTTTTCCGGTCCTTCGAGGGGCGGCATGTCGAACTGCGCCGACCACTCGGCGGCAGCCCGCTGTTCCTCGGCGTGCTTGGCGGCGAGCCATTCCTCCTTGCTGGCGGCGTCGCCGTCGCGCGCGGCTTTCCAGCAGTCGGTGCAGGCACGCTCCGAGAGCCAGCGGGCGAAGCCGGCACGCCGGTCGGCGGCACGGCCGGAGAGGTCGTGTTCGACGCGGTGACCGCACGGGTGGTGGTCAATCGTCCAAAGAGTGGGGACAGGCATGGAGAACTCCGTAAATTTTTCTGCCGGGCATGGCGACTCGAAGGCGCGGTGCGGACCAGCACCCGGCTGTGAGGGCAAGTGGCAGGGGGCGGAAGGCCGGTGAGCCGGACGGGAAGGGGAGGGATCGGTCTTCGTCAGACGGCGGTTTCACCGGCTCTTGGGGGCGGGTGACGGGGTGGCGTCCAGTGGCCGGGCGACGGTGAGGCCGGCAGGTTGCGGGGGCGTCGAGGCGTGGGCGACCGTCACCGAGGCCCCCAGGCGGCCCAGGTGTGCGGCAGCCCGGACCGCGCACTGCACGGCGGCGTCGTGTGCGGTGCCGTCGGGGAGACGGAAGTCGCCGCTGTGGGGCCGGTAGTGGAACCAGTGCCGTTGGAGGACGACGGCGCCGAGGGGATGATTGGTGATGGCGGTGGGCGGGCCGTCGGGCTGCCACAGCAGCGACACGTCGACTTTCTCCGCAGCATCAGGGGAGGCCAGGGCGGTGTCGACCGCAGCGTGGACGGTGGCGAGGGCGTCGTTGATCGCGGGCATCAGCCGCCGTTCGACCGTGGCGGCGGCCCGCACCGGATCGCGTGGCACGGCGATCCCTTTGGGGGGTTCCGTCAACTTGCCTGCGTCGAAGCCTAGATGGTCCGGTTCCAGCGCGGAGACGAGTATCTGGCGCCGGTGCAGGGAGTGGTGCATGACGTACAGGCGCAGGTGGTCGGCGCGGGTCAGCACGGCACTGGCGTGGACGGTGTGTACGGCGGAGGTGCGCCGGACGTTGGCTTCCCACAGCCTGACGCCGTGCGCGTGATGGTCGAATGTGGTGACGGTCCAGGTGCCGGACAGGCGGCGGGCGAGCTGGTCGGCGAACGCGGCGGTGTCGGTCTGAGGTATGAGGGTCTCCTGGGCACGGGTCAGCGGCTGTGGCCTGCGGCGCCCGGGATGCCGGGCGGGGGCTGGGCGGCGCGTGGGGCGGGGGTGAAGGCGAGCTGGGCGGGGCGGGCGCGCGACGCCGGTTCGGGTGGGGCGAGTGTGCGGTCCAGGCGTTCCAGGGCCTGCTGCAGTGCGAGGCCGACCAGGAAGGTCTGGGTGCGGGCGGCGTCGAGCTGCTGGGTGACACGGTCCAGTCGGCGCGAGGAGGCGGCGGCCGTGGTGGGCTCCGTGCCGTGGTGCAGGTACGTCAGCTGTGCGGCGGCCTGGCTGAGGTGCATGGTGGCGAGCGCGGCGGGCTCGGCGGCGTCGGCGATGGCCTGGTCGACCTGGGCGCGCACCGTACCGGCCCGGGGAGCTTCCGGTGGCAGGCCGATCTGGCGGGTGGGGATGTCGGCGAGTTTGTGCGCCATGCCGGCCGCCGCGGCGCAGAGCTCGATGATCTCCCCCGGTTCGGGGAGTTCGCCCTGGAGGCTGGGGACCGGGATCAGCCGGGGCAGGTACCCGAAGTACTCCAACTGGCCCCGCAGGGAGTCCTTCAGCGTCAGCAGCACCTCGCGGTCGGCGGTGCTCAACGGGGGACGGGCAGGGAGGAGGCCGAGGGTGTCGAGCCGGCCGGAGACCACGTTGAGCAGCGGCCCTGGACGGCCCCCGGCTGCAGCCTGCAGGTGGTGGGTCGGCTCGTCGGGGTCGGAGCTGTAGATCAGTTCGTACACGTCGCGGGAGTCGTGCTGGCGGTAGGCGACCCAGTACGAGGGGCCGCGCACACCGATCTCCCAGCCCTCCTCGGGCGGCTCCTGCGGGGGCGCGATCACCACGTACGAGCCGTCGGAGAGGTGGACACGGACGTGGTAGTCGGACAGCCCGAAGTCGATCTCGCAGTACAGGCCGAGGTCCCGCAGCGGGGTGGTGATCGGAGCGAACCGCTCCCACAGCCGCTCGGAGAACTCATTGTGGTCCCAGCCGGGCGGCAGAGGTGCCCGATGGGCGGGGCGATGCGGCGGCATGGAGTGGTCGGGGGGAGTGTCGGGGATGGTGAGAAGTCCTGTCGTCAGGCCGTTAGGGGTGGCGCGCGGGCGTCGTGGTGCGCTGCGGCGGCGCGGGCGGAGGTGTGGTCTCCAGGGCGGGGCGCGGGGGGACGCGCGGAGGTTTCGGGGTGCGGTGCGGTGGCAGGACGGCGACGGTGGCGCCGAGGTCCTCTGCCGCGTCGTGGACCTCGCTGACGAGGAAGCCGAGTTGCCGTCCGAGTGCGTCGAGCCGGGCGCCGATCTGCCGGCCCTGCACGGTGTCGAGGGCGTGCGAGAACCGGGCGGCGGCGGTGAGGAGGTGCTGCAGGCGGACCATCGGGCCGGCGTCGTAACCCTGTTGTGTGGCGCTGAGCAGGGCCTCGGAGGCGTCGCCGGCGGCGCGGGCTTCGACGACCTCCTGGACCAGTTCCTGCAGCGGCCTTTCGGGGGCGGGCTCCGGGCGGTTGAACCGGGAGGCGGCCTCGGGTCGCAGGACTCCGGGCGGGACCGCCGACGGCAGTGCCTGCCTGGCGGCGTCCTCGTCGGCGTAGTGCCCGATGACTTCCCAGCCCGGCGCGTCCGGGTCTCCGGCGAGCGCGACGACCACCGTGGAGTCGTCGTCCTCGACGAGGTGGGCGAGCGTGATGCGGCGGCCATCGGCCACGTACCACGACTCGATCAGGTCCAGCTCGCCTCGCCGTCGCGCAACCTGGGCCCTCTCGGTCCACCTCTGCCGCTCCTCGTCGGCCAACCCGGGTTCGGGCTGGTGGTGCTGTCCGGCGAGGGCTACGGCGATGGAGCTGTGATCTGCCCAGATAGCGAGGTGGGGCCACACCGCGGTGTGCTGCTCGCGCTCGGCGGCCGAGCCGGGGGCGGCGGGATGGCCGAGGACGCGGACGATCTCCGTGTGGGAGGCGGCCAGCGAGTCGAGCAGGTCGCACCACGCGCGCGTGTGCGCGGCGGGCGGCAGCGTGTCGACGGCACTGCGGCCCGCGTCCAGCAAGGGGCCTGCGTGCGAGGCCAGATACGTCGCGTACGTCTCGACGGCTGCGCGGTTCCGGCGCGCGCGGACAGCTGCGGCCTGGTGGCCGCGAACACCTTCGAGCGCGGTCTCGGCCTCGCGGTCGATGACGGCTATGCGCCTGTGGAAGTCACGTGCCCGGGAGGCGAGTTCGGCGATGCGGGCCGCGTGAGTGTCAGGGATCTGTTGCTCCTGGTGGTCGGGCTCGGCGCCGGGCATCACCGCGACCGGCCGGCGGGGGAGCCCGACAGGCGCACGGTGGACGGGCCACTGGGCATCGGCGGGACCGGCTGCACGGCGGGCACCGGCGTGGGGGGCGTCGAACGCCGCGGAGATGAACGGCCGGCGGCCTGCGCGATCCGGCTGCGCTGCTCCGGCGAGCCGTCGGGCCGGACGGCGCGCGGCGGGGCGGGGGAGGTGACAGGGGCCAGGGCAACGTCGGCGTCGACGTGCGCAATGTAGCCAAGATGACGCAGATCTCGTGCGGCCTGCAGGGCGCGGCGTGGACCGTCACGCTCGGGCTCGGTCAGCCGGAAGAGATGCGGACGGTCGGGCACGGGCTCGAACTGCTCCCGCACGAGGAACCAGTCGGCCAGGTGCGGGGGCATGTGGGATGTGAAGGACGCGACGAAGCCGTGCTGGGGATGGGTGCCGAAGACGAAGTGGGTGCCGGGGTCCAAAGAGAGATGCTCCTGACGTGGTGGCCGCAGTCAGCGGCGGGGTGCGGGCCGGCCCGGTGGGAGAGCGAGGGGCGGCGCCGAGACCTTCAGAGCGGGCTGCGGGTGCGGGGTGGCGGATCGCGCCTGCCGGAGGAACGATGCGCCGTGGGCGAGCCAGTTCTCGATGGCCGGCCACGTGCGTGCGCTGCGCTGCGGGCGGGTGAGCGGAGTACCGCAGGACAGGTCCTCGCGCACCGCTGCGGCATCAGCGACGGCGTCGGCGAGCTGCGCGAGCGCCTCGGCGTCCTGGGGCCACGGGGTGGCGGCGGGGCGGCACCGGTCGAGCAGGACGGGGGCGTGGTCCACGACGGTGAGGAACTCGCGCCAGGCGGTGTCCAGGAACTGTGCGGTGTCGGCGCCGAGCGCGTCGATGCCGAGGGGGGTGGCGTCGCTGTAGCGGCCGGAGGCGACCATCGCGGTCCAGGCATCGTGCTCGGTGCGGATGCGGTCCAGGGCGTCGGAGACGGCCGCGGTCCTGCGGGCGTGGACGGCCCGGTCGAAGGCGGGCAGATACCGCTCCGTGATGGCCCGCGCCGCCCGGCCGGGAAAGGGCGACAGGACGATGCTGGCCGGGGCGTGCGGATCGCCGTACCCCTCCTCGCTGAACGCCCTCGGGGCGAAAGCGCCTACCAGGTAGTCGAGTTGGTGACCGGGGCGCTCCACCAGCATCAGGGTGATCCCGGACGCCCGGTCGGTGAGCAGGGCGGCGTACGGGATCCGCTGGCTCTGGACAGCGCGGCCGAGTTCACCGCTGTCCCACAGCCAGGGCACGAGGTCCTCCTGCCACACGGGATGCGAGTAAACCTCGACCTGCGCGTCCCACCGGCCGGGTAGGAGGCGGGCGAGGTCCTCGGCGGCGTCGCCGAGGAAGCGCCGGCTGCTGGTCGTCACCGTGGCGCCGTGCTCCTCGGCGCAGCGGACCAGGCCGGCCATAGTGGTGCGCGAGACGTCCGGGTCCTCGGCCGGCAGCCGGTACACCCCGGCGTCGCCCCGCTGGAAACCGGATTCGGCCAGCGCCTCGTGGGCGGACGCGTACTCTTCGCCGGACGCCAGGGCGACGATGCCCGCGCCCCGGCTGTAGGCGAGGATGATCTGCGCGTCAGCCATGGACGGGAACCTCACGGCGGACGGCGGCGCGCAGGCTGCGCCCGTACTGCCAGGCGTGCTCTCGGGCTGCCGCCTCCAGCTGGTTGTACGACGGGCCCTGTGTCATCTGACCTGCGTGTTTGCGGTAGCGGTAGACCGGCAGGCGCAGCAGGATTCCGGGGGCGAGGCAGGTGACGCCGACGGCCGCGCAGTAGTCCTCCCCTTGGACGAGACCGCCCATCGGGGCCGCGCGCACCAGCTCGGTGCGGGCGAGGAGGGTGGTCGGCCCGATCGGGATGGTGTCGGCCGGTGACTTCCAGTACGTCCACACGTCGCCGGCCTCGTGCCGGCCGGGCGGCGCCGGACATCGCCACAGGGTGGTCGAGCCGTCGGGATGGAGGTCCTCGCTCCACCCGGCGCACCAGCCCACCCCGGTCGACTGCAGGGTGTCGAGCCGCGCGGCCATCGCGTGGTCGGGGAACTCATCGTCGTCGTCGGCCCAGTTCACGAACGGGGTGCGGACCTGGGCGAGAGCGAGGTTGCGGGCGCAGGCGGCGCCGACCGGGCGGGGCAGAGCGAGGGTGCGCACCCGGGGGTCGGCCGCGAGCGGCGCAGGCAGGCGTTCCGGGTCGGCGCCGTCGAGGGCGATCACCGCCTCCCAGGAGGCGGTTTGCCTGGTGAGGCTTGCGTGCATGGCGGTCAGGTAGCCGAGGCGGTCCTCGCGCAGGCGGGTGGCGATGACGACCGTGATCAGGGGCGTGGGCAGGGAAGTCTCCGGGAGCGTGGACAGGCAGGTCAGCGGCGGGCGGGCGTGCGGGGCTCTCCGGGCGCTGTCGTGTGAGCGGTCCGGGGCGGCTGTGCGGCGCGGGCCGGCGTGGTGGCGGGGGCGGGCCAGTGGCCCGGGTGGTTGCTGAATCCCGCGCGCGGATCGGTGTCCCAGCCGACGACGGGGCCGACTCGGCCGTAGGGAACGGAGAGCACTTCAATGCCGTGCGGGCGAAGGACGTAGCCCCAGGCCAAGTCCTGGGCTGCGGCGGTCTGTTCGGTGACCGTCATGCGGACCGGCGGCGAGCCGTCAGGGGTGATCAGGTGATCCAGGGTTTTGCTGGGCCACTGCTCTCCGCCGGTCAGGGCTTCGACGATCTCGGGCGGTGTGCCGGAGAGGAGGTCGGTGCCCAGCTCGTCCCAGCCGACGGCGACGTCGTCCACGAGATGCTGCGTCATGACCTCGACGTCCCGCCCGAACTTGTGCTGGAAGGCGGCGAGGAGCACCGGAAGCTTCTCGCTCGGCTCCCCGTCGAAGTGGACGTAAACGCCCTCGTAGCCCGTCTCGGTGGGCCGGGCGATGAAGGAGTGGGTTGACAGGAGGGCCTCCAGGAGTTTCGGGTTATCGGCCGGGCGCGGAGCCGGCGGGCGGGGCGCCCGGCGAAGCCGGGGGAAGACCGGACGATGCCCTCTTTGGGCCCGGCGCGGGGGAGTTCGAAGCCGGAGCAGGGTCGTACGCGGCGCGCAGAGCCGCCAGGTCGGCGTGGTCGGCGAGGGCCAGCACGGACAGGCTGGTGCCGGCCGCGTCCATCAGCAGCTTGGGCGGTGACCCCTTCGCGGCTCCGCGGTTTTGGCCGCGCCACTGGGCGGCGGCCAGGAGGTAGTCGCTCACGGCGCGCAGGGCGGGTTCGGCGGCGTCCAGGAGGCGCTGGGTGACGGCACTGGCTTCAGCGGGTGTCTCGGCCGCGGCGAGCGCGGCGAGATACGGCGCCAGGTCCGGGCACGGCAGGGGCTCGTCCGGCAGCGGGTGCTCGGACAGGAAAGGCTCGGCGTCCCGCTTCGCCCACCGGAGCAGGTCGTTGCGGGTGGCGGTGCCGTGGCGGGCGGCGGCGATCTGATCGGCGTCGCGGCCTACGTTGTCGTACAGGTCGAAGTCGGGGTCTTTCATGGGCGGTTCCTGGACGGGCCTGCTGGGACGGCGACTAGGTGCTGGTCCAGGTGCCGGGCAGGCGGGCGGCCAGGCCAGTGGCGAAGTCGGACAGGTCGGTGCGTGGACTGGGCATGGGGTCCTGGGGCGGCGGGGCGGGGACGGGCGGCGTCAGCGGGTGTGCGGCGGGCGAGCTGGAGGACGGGCCGGCAGGGGAAGCCGCGGCGTGTGGGCCGCGGGCGCTGAGGGACGCAGTGGCTGCGGGGGCGAGGTGAGGGCTCGCATCCGGTCCTCGGCCACGTGCAGCACTTCCCCGAGGTTTCGGATCTCGGCAGCCGCGTCGGCGAGGTCGTAGGACAGGTCGAAGCCGTCGTCGTGCCCGGCTTCCTTGGCCTTCTCACCGGCGGCTTCGAAGAAGTCGCCGAGCCGCTCCAGCAGGCCGCTGGTCGGCTCCAGGATCTGGTGCAGCATGGCGGCGGCGTCCGTATACGACGCGGTTCCGTTGAGCCGGTCGGTGAGATGGAGGAGGGCGTCGCCGTAGACATAGGCGGAGGCGCGGTCCGCGTTGCCGGAGAGGTCCGGGGGCTCTGGTGCGCGGGGCGGGGCGTCGAGGGGATCGCGGCGGGCGTCAGCGGGGAAGGTGCCCGGTGCGTCCTTGTCGTCAGTGGCCACGGCGTCTCCTGCGCGAGGCGGGTCCGCGGTGCGATGGCGGCAATCGGCGTGCGGTGTGGGGCTGTTGCTCCGGCTGGATGGTGACGTCGGGCTCGTACGCGTCGCAGGTGCCGATCAGGTCGTCTTCCCTCTGGGCGGCGACCTGGTGCATGAGTTCGCGATCGTTGTCGTGCTCGGCCTGGCACTGCTGGTACTCGGCCCAGTCGGCGTCGCTGTAATGGGCGGGGCGGTTCAGGGGACTCCTTGGAATGTGATGCCGGCTCGGGTGGTTCGGTGCGGGCTAGCGGTGGCGTCCGCTCGGGCCGGGCGGCGGAGGCGCCGGGGTCTCTTGCCGGGAAGGCGTCGGGAAGAAGCGGTGGAATTCGAGGTGGGAGTGGAGTTCCCTGACCGCGTCGCGGAGCGATTCCGAGGTGCGCCGCAGATAGGCGCGCGCCGTGCCGTGGTTGAGGACCATGCGGTTTTCCAGATACTGCCTGTCGATCGGGCCGGAGGCCCGGGGCAGGGCAAGGGCGGACTCGGCTGTCTCGGCGAAGTACGGTGCGGCGAAGCCCGACATGGTGACAGCCGTCGCGAGGTGGGCGAGTACGGCACTGCCGTCTCGGTTTGTGCTGTGAGCGGTCCGGGCGAATTCGGCGGTCAGTTGGACGATGTCGCCACAGAGAGCCTGCGCGTCGGCGGCATGCTGGATCAGCTCGGCGTATGCCGGTGAAGACGGCACATGACCGGCGTCGTCCAGCAACTGCCACTGCCCGGCGGCATCGACGAATTTGGCCTTCATTCCGTCGAGCGCCTCGATGAGGCGGAGAGTGTCGCCGCGAGGTATCAGCTCGCGCTGGATATCAGGATTCATGAGCCTCCTGCTTTGCCTGTATTGCCGTCAGTCCGGCGTGAACGCGCTGGCGATGGGCGGCTACCTAGCAGCGAAGCGTTGGTCTTGAATTGGTTCGCGGTGGCGTAGATCGCGTTGCGAGCGTGATCGATGTCCTGCTGCAAGAGGTGGAGCAGATCTTTCGGGGCTTCGATCTGCGCGTCCGTGGGAGGCGCAAAGAAATGGTGGTGGGAGCTGATGTGGTCCATGGCCCTGGCCAGGTGGTGGTGGGCGAGCCCCAGGGGTGCTGCACACTGGCGAATGGCCATCGCGTGCATGTCGCGGTCGCTGCCCTTGCCGTTGAAACTGGTGACCAGGCCATCGGCGATGCAGATCAATTCCCAGGTGATCTGCGCGAGCGCCGCATCGATCGCGCTACTGATGGCCTCGCCCTGTCCTCCGGCGACGGACTGCGGGAGTCGGTCTGCGAACCTTTCGAGGCTCCGCGCCGCTGCCCGGAGGCAGGCGGGGTTGGTGATACGGATGTCATAGGGGTAAGTGGAGGTGTCGTACATCCCTGTCCTGTGTGTATCCCTGAGCCGCTCGGAATCGTCAAATGGGCGTAAACTGTCATATTTTGTCTCTACTCCCGAGGGTTCGATCCCGGCGGGCACGTCGTGATGACCTGCAGGACCAGGTCGGCGGGGGTTCGTAGGGCGGGATGAGATTCCGTCGTTTCGTCGGGATTCCTGAAGCCTTGGCAATGCTCAGCGCCTTCGTGCAGGTGGCGGAGCCGCAGCCATGCGGGGAGCGACTGTGCTGCGCTGTGTGTGCGGGCCGTTCTGGCTGCCTGCGGGGGTGCCGGAGAGGCGCGACGCGGTCGGGTCGGTAAGGGTGAGGTGTGGAAGTAGCAGGGGATCGAGTTCGTGCCTCTGGCGGGCCAATGGCGCTGGGTCGGTGAACGCGCGGTGGAACGCCTCCACGAGAACGGGTGGCGCGGCCGGGCTGAACCGGGCTTGCCAGGCGCGTTCTCGCGGACCGACGCGGAACTCCCACGGGAGGGCGGCGGGCTGGTTGTCGTCTGTGGTGAACAGGGTGTGGGGGGACTCGGCGAGTGAGCGTGCCAGCGTGGTGATGACGGCCGTCAGGAACTCGGTGGGCGCGTGGTCGTCCAGGGAGATGTGCCACAGAGGCGATTTCAGCGGATGTGTGCTGGCGGTGATCTGGATCGGCGCTTCTGCGTGGACTTCGGGGAGCCAGCCGACCCGGATGCGCAGGCACGGGCTGGTGAAGAGCGTGATGTCGTGTCCGTCATCGGTATGGGTCCAGCCGTGGTGGAACAGCGCGGCGGTGAAGATTTCGAAGGCGTCGTCGCGGGGGCCGGCCAGGTAGCGCGGGCTCACGAACACCTCGGTGCCGTCATGGGCGGGACCGGAGTCGGAGGGTGGGTGAATAGGTGTCTCCACAGGTGGGTGTTCTTGTCGAAGGGGTAGTCGCCCGTGGTGGCTTCGTTGGTCTCTAGGAACAGCGTTTGTCGACTGGTTCCGGAGGCAGTTGGTGATCACCCCGGTCACGGATGTCGATGACAAATGACGCCACCGTCGTGTCCTGAGATCCAGCCAGGGCCGAAGGTGCTTGCGGACTCCGGCTCACATGTCACACCGGTCACAGATTTGGTAAGGCTCGTGGTTCCCGCCACAGCGTTCGTGGCAGTGCCTATAGAGGGCGTGAGTCCGGTAGGGCTCAAAGGGGCCAAGGAGGGATTCAGATGACAGAGATGGTCGAGAGCGCGACGGGCAGCGAGATGGTGACGGTGGGGGTCGCGCAGCGGCCGGGAACCGAACCGCCGTGCGCGGACGGCGCCCACGTTCACCGTCGGGGCGACCGGGTGTGTGCGGCCGTCGTGGACGGGGCCGGCCACCACGAGGAAGTCGTCAACTTCGCCCGGCACGCGCCATCCGCGATCACCCTCATGGGCATGTCGATGGGAGGGCTCGTCGGCCTGACCACCGCCGGGCGAATGGCTGCCGCGTACGACCGTCCGCCGCACATGTCTGCCGTCTACGCCTCAATGGAGCCTGGCCGCCCCACAAGCATCCACTGGATCGGCGACTGCCGGGCGTACGGGTGGGATGGCACCGCACTCACTCAGTGGTCTGTGGATCAGACGATGGGAGAGTGGCTCCGCTGGAATGGCGGCGTTCCGATCGAGATCGCGAAGACCCAGGACAACTGGGCGAGGCTCGGCCTCGCGCAGGCGACCGAGATGACCTGCCGCCAACTGGAGATCCCCGAAGACGTCCCTCTGGTGCTACTGGTCTCGGACGGAATTTCGGACCAGGTGGATCAGGAGACTGCGGAGGGGCTGTGCCGCAAGCACGCTTCCGATCCGCAGGCCCTGGCGGATGCGCTGGTCTCCGCCGCCGAGGCAGATGACGACGGCTACCGGGACGATGTCACAGCCGTGGTCCTGGGGCGGCACACCGATTGACGAATCCCCGATCCCGGAGCCTGGCCGTACCTCGGGGGTTTCGCCATGAGCATCCCGATGCTGCCCTGGCAAGACCCGTAGTGCCTCCCAAACGCAGCAATATCGACCATCCGTGGAACAGGGCGCCTCCCAGACCCATCGACAAGTGACTTCACGAGTGCTCGATAAAGCCACCCGTGGGCTCTGGGAATGCAGGCGTCAATTGCCCGGAACTGGCGGGGGATTCAATGCATGCGGGCATCGGTGTCGAATAGCGTCAATTCGCTTGGGTGGAGGAGGTGTTGGACGATGAATGACCGTCCGGCGACCCTCCATAGTCCACGGCCGCGGTTGAGGTGGGAGATGGCGTCTGTCTCCACCGAGGTCAGACCCAACAGGGATGCGGCGGCATGGAGTTGGTCGGTTTCCTGGCGGTAGATGATGCGGGTGGAGCAGTCGGCGAGCAGACCTTCGGCGAGGGCGCGTCCTTGGGATCCGGCATCGCCGGCGGTGAGCAGGTCGGACAGCCGGTGGATGACCATGAGATTGGCGATGCCCAGGCCGCGGCTCAGCTTCCACTGGGACTGCATGCGCTGCAGGAGGCCCGGGTGGCGCATCAGTCTCCACGCCTCGTCGTACACGATCCACCGCCGGCCGCCCCGCGGGTCGGTGAGGGCGGACTCCATCCAGGCGGAGGCGCAGGTCATCGCCAGGACCAGGGCCGTGTCGTCGCCGGAGCCGCCGAGCCGGGACAGGTCGATCGTGAGCATCGGAGAGGTGGGGTCGAACGCGACGGTGGAGGGCGCGTCGAACATGCCGGCGAGGTCACCGTGGATCAGTCGCCGCATGGCGTGGGCGAGGTCGCGGGCGGCTTCTCCGAGCCGTCCGGACATCATCCCGGCGGCCTCGTCGAGCCGTTCGGGGTTGTTGAGGGCGGCGGTGACGTCGCCGAGGAGAGGGGTGCGGCCGGTGTCGGCGGCGCGGGTGACGACAGCGTCGAGGGCGACGTCCAGGGCGGTGTGCTCCATGGGCATCAGGTCCCGGCCGAGGACGGTCCGGGCCAGGGAGCCGAGCAGGAGCAGGCGCCTCTTGCGGATCTCGCTGACCCAGTCGGCCTCGGAGATGCTCTCCGGTCGGGGCGCGGCGTCCAGGGGGTTCAGCTTGCCGGGAAGCCCGGGGCCGAGGGCAACGGACGTGCCGCCCAAGGCCGTTGCGACGGGTGTCCACTCGCCCTTGGGGTCGCACGGGACGTAGATGCGGTAGCCGAAGGCGATGGAGCGCAGGGCGAAGGACTTCGCGAGTGCGGACTTGCCCTGTCCGATGACGCCGGCGAGCAGCACGTTCGGGTTGGTGAATCCTTCGACCTTGCCGTACAGGGCGAACGGGTCGAACACGAAGCTGGCTTCGGCGTGGACGTCGCGTCCGATGTAGATGCCTTCGGCGCCGAGGCCGCCCTCGGCCAGGAACGGGTAGGCCCCGGAGGCCGTTGCGGTGGTCATGCGGTGGGCGGGGAGCCTGAGGTGGTTTCCGCGGGCGGAGCCGGGTCCGGGGCGTCCGCCGGGCGGGTAGAGGGGTGCGGGTGTTTCGTGTTCGGCTGGTGCGGTGCCCGCCGGGTGGGCGGTTGCTTCGGCTCGGGCCTTCGCGGTGGCTTCGGCGAGCTGGCGGCGGGCGGCTTTGCGGCTGGCCCGGTCGGTGCCGTGCGGGGTGAACAGGGGGGAGGCGGAGGCGCGGCGTGCGCGGCGTGCGGGCCGGTGGTTCATCGCGGGCCCTCGTTTCGGCGGGTGGTGCTCATCGCGCGCATGCGGTGGTGTGCGGCGGGCTGTTGAGGTCGGTGGGGGTGGTCTTGCGGCGGACGGTGTGGCCGGCGGCGAGGTGGCGCTGGCAGATGGTGAGGACCGGCGGGCCCTCGGGGAGCTGCTCAGGGTGGCACTCGGCGGAGGCGGCCGAGTCCGACGGCAGGAGGTGGAAGGCCGCGTGGATCTCGGCGGTGGCCTGCCACAGCCGGGTGTGCGCGGTGGCGAGATGGCGCCCGGCCGCGGGGTGCGGGGGCCGGGTGGCTTCGGCGAGCTGGTCGGCGAGCTGGTGCAGCGCGGTCAGGTGGGCGTGCACCACGTCGAGGTGAGCGCGGTCGGCGGCGGGCCGGTCCCGGGCGGGCCGGCTGCGGGCGTGGTGACGGATGCCGGCGGTGGCGGCGCGGAGATAGGGGTGCGCGTCGGGCGCAGTGTGTGAGTTCAAGACGGTCCTTGCTGGACGGTTCAGCGGCGGCGAGGGCCGGCGGCGGGCGGGACGGCAGGGTGGCCGGCGTCTGCCTGGCGCGGGGGCGAGAGGTGCCCATGAAGGACTCCTTCGCTACAGGGCGGTGCGGGCCAGGGGGAGGGCGCCGAGGGTGAAGGCGTCGGGCTGCTGGAAGTAGAGGCGGCGCAGGTCGACCTGGGCGCTGAAGGCGGCGGTTTTGATCTGCGCGCATGCGGCGTCGAGCAGGGCGTCCGTCTCGGCGCTGATGGTGATCAGTCCGGTGAGGGCGACGTCGGAGTGGCCCGCGATGAGCTGACGCTCGCGGTGTTTGACGTCGGCATACTCGACGGCATCGGCCTCGGAGTCGACCTGCCCGCGGCGTGCCCGCTCGTTGGCGTCGGAGACGATGGCGGCCTTGCGCCGCTGGACATCGCGCAGCGCGGACTCCAGCGCTTGCGGCGCGTAGACGAGGGACAGGCTGCGCCGGATCCCGGCGCTGAACATCAGCCCGTGCAGGAATCCGCTGGAGGTCTCGGTGCGGGGCCAGTCCTCGACCCAGAAGGTGGCGTGCCGGGCGGAGTCGGTGGTGAGGCGGTCGTATTCCTCGACCTGGACGACCGGTCCGGCGGCGGCCGGTTCGGCTTCGGCGCGGCCGGTTGAGGACCACTGCTGCAGGCCGGCCAGGGCCTGGGGGTCGTAGGCGGTGCGGATGACGGCGGCGATCTCGCGAGCGGTGAGCCAGCCGGTGACCGTCAGCCCGGCACTGCGGACGGCCTGCGCGATCGAGGCCGTGGTCTGCGCCATCACCGTGAACGCACCGGGGAGCCCTCCGCCGGCCTGGCTGATCAGGCGCCGGGCGGCCTTCATGTCGAGGGAGATGGCCAGGTACGTCTCGTGGGGCGCGGCGGCGGGCCCGGCGGAGGCCATGAGGTCGGTGTAGACCTGGCCGGCGACCGGGGTTTCGGGGCGGCCGTTTTGGGCCCAGTGGCGGGCGAGGGTGTCGCCGGAGTCGGGCACGGTGCGCTCCAGGACCTGGACCGTGGCGACGTGCCCGGTGCGGGCGATGCCCGCGAGCGCGCGGCCCCACCCGGACACGTTGTGGTTCTGCGTGGCCGGATCCAGGAGGGCGAAGGCGCGGGAGGAGACCCGGGCGACGGCGGTCAGGGTCTGGTGATGCGGGTCGTGCACGGCGGCGCCCTGGGTGGCGGAGTCGCCGGGGGTGACGACCCGCAGTGAGGCGGCGCTGCCGGGGAGATGGAGTACGCCGTCCTGCCGGGGGCGGGAGGCCGGCCGGGCCAGCCACATGGTCTGCCCGGTGCGCCGTCGGTGGGCGTAGCGGATGACGATCGGCGCCCAGTCGATCAGGGACCGGCCACTGCGGCGGATCGCGACCAGCGCGGCGACCGCGGCCCACAGGGGAGTGAGCGCGATGGCTCCCGCCAGGCCGGTGCTGACGACGGTGACCAGCAGCAGGGCCAGGGCGGTTGATACGAGGAGGAGTTGGGGGAGGGAGAGGCCGAGCAGGATGCCGCGGCGGGATCGGTGCGGGAATTTGACCGTGAGGGGGATGTCAGACAAAGGGCGTTTCCGAATGGCGCGGGCGGGCCGGGGCAGAAGGTGCCGCAAGGCGGCCGGTTCCTCCTGCCCCGGGGGGAGGACGGGTCAGGGGCCGGTGGCCGGCGGCGGGGCGGAAGCCGGTCCGCTCGCGCCGGCGGCGCCCGCGGTGGGGGCGGAGGGCCCGCCCTGGGGCGGGGGCATCGAGGCGCCCGGCGCAGAGGCCATCCAGTTGGGGCCTTGGCCTGCGGAGGGTCCGCCCTGGCCGCCGCCTCCACCGGCTTGGCCGCTGGTGTCCTGGCGCGCGCTGGTCGGTGGGGGCTGCACGGCCTTCTCCAGGCCGGACTTGAGGGCATCGCCGCCCGGGGAAACGCCGGATCCGCCGCCCGCTTGCTTGTCCGTGCCGCCGGTGGCGTTCGCGGCGATGTCGCCGGGGAATCCGCCGCCGGATGCGGAGTCGGGGCCCTGCGGGGCGGCACCGGCACCGGCCGCCGCGCCGCCGGTTCCCGCGGTCGCCGCCATTGACGTGGCCTTTCGGCCGGCCTTTTCGGCGTGCTGCCGGGCGATCTGCGCGCCGGCGCCGCCGGCCCGGTGCAGGGTCTCACCGTCCGAGCCTTCGGCCGCCCAGTGCACGAACTTGAACGTCGCGTACGGGCACAACAACACCAAGATCATGATGACGATTCCGGACATGACGTCTGCGAGTGCGGCGACGCCGTCCTTCGCCTCGGTCTTGCCCAGCGCCGCCACGCCGAGCACGAAGATGATCGTCATCAACAGCTTGCTGACGACCAGCGTGGCGGTGGCTTCGATCCAGCCCTTGCGCCACCGGCGCGCGGCTTCCCATCCGCCGCCCGAGGCGGCGAAGATCGCCAGGGTCACGAGGACGAGGATGCCGACCTTGCGGACCATCATCACGCACCAGTACAGGAAGGCGCCGAGGGCGGTCCCCAGCCCGGCGGCGACGGCGACCAGCCACCCCAGGCCGCTCACCGCGGCGAGCGGGCCGATCTTGACGATGCGGCGGACCGCCGATTCGATCGACAGGTTCGAGGCTTTGAGCAGCCCGGCCGACAGCGCGTCGACCACTTCGACGGCGAGGGTCGTCAGGGCGATGGCGCTGAAGGCGAAGATCGCTCCGGACAGGGTTCCGGTGACCGCTTGGGTCAGGGCCTGCCCGTCGCGTCGGACAGCTGCCCGGATGAGCTGGGCGCAGAAGGTGGCGACGAGGATGATCAGTCCGATCGGCAGCAGCAGCGCGTAGTTGTCGCGGAACCATCCGGCGTTCAGGTCGACGCGGGTGGTGGTGTCGACGGCCTTGGCCGCCAGGTCGGCTGCCGCGGCGGCCAGTTCACCGGCCGACTTCGTCATCCAGTCACCGACGGCCTTGCCGGGATTGGTCGCGAAGTCCACCGCGTCACCGACGGCACACAGTTTGTCCGCCAGCGGTATGTCACAGAAACCCAAGGGGAGTTGTGCCTCCTTTCTTGATCGGGGCGAGGGTCAGGGCGCGACACGGGGAGCGAGGGAGGCCAGGGAGCAGTCGTGGGAGGGCCGGCACTGCACGGCGAGGGTCACGGAGCGGTCCTCGGCACCGCCGCCGTCCTTCTTCCACGCGATCTTCTGCTTGCCGGTGACGGTGACCGCGTAGATGTATGCCTTCGTGATCGCGGACGGTTCCTCGGCGAGGGCCTCCTTGAAGGCGGCGGGGAAATGGCCCTCCGTGATCTTCGCGGTGGCGTGCTGCCGGTTGTCGGCCATACGCGACCACAGCAGTGGATCGGGGACCTGCGCGGAGACGGCCGGCCAGTCGGCGTACGTGCCGTCCTGCGTCATCCACGCCCGCATCCCGGCCAGTTGCTGGTCGCGGCTGGTGTCGCGGGTGTCGTAGGACCACAGCATCGCGGCGGCGGCCTTGGCGTAGGTGACGGGGTCGGAGATCTGCGGCGGCTCGGGAACCGAACCCTCGTGGGAAGGGGAAGGGACCGGCGCGGGCTTGGCCGGGGCGCTGCCGGTGGCCGCAGGTGTGGTGGGGCGGTCGTGCTGGTCGCCGCGCCCGGCGAACCAGGCGACGCCGGCGGCGATGGCGAGCAGGGCGGTGAGGGTGATCGCGACGATCGCGATGCGGCGGTTGGCCGACCAGCCGGCCCCGTAGTCCGCCAGGGACGGGAGTCGCATGCGCATCTAGTGGACCTGCGACCCCAGCTCGGAGAAGAAGGCCACCGCGCCGTTGGCGGCGCCCAGCCCGAGGGCGGCGCCGGCGGCGACGGTGGCGCCCTTCTTGCCGTTCGATTCGGCTTGGTGGCCGCCCGTGTGGTGGCCCCAGGCCCACACGCCGAGCGAGATGGCAAGAGCACCGACCACGGCGATGATCCCGAACAAGTTGATGCTGCTCACGACGCTCTTCAAGACGGAAAGGCCGGGCAGGCCACCGCCCTTGGGGCTGATGCCGGGGTCGTAGGCGAGGTAGACGACGGCGCGGTCTGCGAGGGACATGGGTATGGTGAAACTCCTTGCGGGCACGGGGAGAAGAGAAGGCGCGGCGCCCGGGGCGCCGGGAGGCCGGCTGGCCCGTGCGGCGCGAAGTCCGGGCAGGCAGCGGCGTTACAGCACGCGGCGTGCGGCCAGGACCGTCCAGTCCTTGAGCGGTGTGATCCGGACCGGCTTCGATGTGCGCGGTGCTTCGACGACGAGGCCGGCGCCGATGTACATGCCGACGTGCTCGGGGCGGGCGGCGCTGCCGCGGGCGAAGAGCAGGTCACCGGGCTGGAGCGCCTTCGTCGAGACGGACTTGCCTTCGCTGACCTGCGTGTACGTGGTGCGGGTGAGGGTGATGCCGGCGTGGGCGTACGCCTGCTGCATCAGCGAGCTGCAGTCGCAGCGGCCCATCGGGTCCGGGCCGTGCGCGTTGGTGCAGGTGCCGCCCCACTGGTAGGGCGTGCCGAGCTGGCGCAGGGCCCATGTGATGGCCGCGCGCGCCTTGGGAGCGGCGTTCTTGGGGATCGTGTACCCCTTCGGCACGCGGCCTTCGGGGATCTTCCCGTAAGCGGAGCCGTCCTGTGCCGGACCGCAGCCGGACGTCCCCGTCCCCGTCCCGGTGCCGGATTCCTTGCCGGGCTTGTTCCTGCCCGCGTTCGGCAGGGTGGCGGTGACGCCCTTCTGCAGCGCCTTCGCCAGGTGTTCCCACTGCGCGTACGCGTCCGGGTAGCCGGAATTCTGGACGGCCTGGGCGGCCTGGGTGACGGTCATCTGCTGCCAGCCGTGCACCTTCAGCAGACGCTTGTAGAACTGCTCGCTGGCGTAGACCGGGTCGTGGATCTGCTGGGCGGTTCCCCATCCCTGGGAGGGGCGCTGCTGGAACAGGCCCAGCGAATCGCGGTCTCCGGCCGCGAGGTTGCGCAGGCGGGATTCCTGCATCGCGGTGGCGAGCGCGACGATCTGGCCGCGTGGGGGGACATCGAGGCTGACCCCGGTGGCCACGATCGTCTGGGCGTTGGGGATCTGTTCCTTGGGCAGGGTGAGGCCCTTGATGTGCACGTCTTTGCCGGACGCGCCGTCGAGGACGGCGGTCACCCGCTTGGTGACGGCGTCGGTGCTGATGCCGTCCAGGCAGTCGACGGACCCCGTGGCCTGGGCGGCTTCGCTGGAGGACGCCATCACCAGGGCGGTGCCGGCGAAGGGGATCGGGGCGAGGAAGACGAGGCCGATGGCGGCGGCAAGCCACTTCAACCCGGCCTGCCCTCCGGCGGGGTGAAGCGGACGGCCGCCGGCCGGTCATCGGGCAGGCGGGGGCGGGGAGATGGCATAGCGGGTCCTTCAACGTGAGGCTGCGAATCGCCGGGCAGGCGTGATGCGGCCCGCGGCACGGCCACGGTGCGGCGGCCGGTGGCGGAGCGGGGCCTGGTGGTGGGGTGGCTGCCGCTCGCACGGGTGGCGGCGGGCCGGTCTGCCGGGAGACGGCTCGTGGGCACAGGAATGGCGGGAGGCCATCGTGTTCTCCGGCAGTTCCAAAACAGTAGGCCACGATCCCCGGTTGAAGAAATCACCGGGCGAAATGCTTCCCATCCGGGGCGACGACACTGCCCAACCGGGGATCGTGGCTTACGGTTTTGGTTCTCCCTCGCCCCGCTTCGCGGACCCCGGCTTCGTCATGCCCGGATCCGGTCCGCCGGCATACACGCGAGCGGAACTCTCCCTTACCCGCACCGAACTGAGGTACCGCTTTGCCTTTTTCCCTCCACCAGGGCGACGCGCTCTCTGTCCTTTCCGGCCTGCCGGATGACTGCGTCGACTCCGTCATCACCGATCCGCCCTACAACTCCGGCGGCCGGACGGCGCGGGAGCGCACCACGCGAAGCGCCCGCCAGAAATACACGTCTGCGGATGCCGGGCATGCGCTGCCGGATTTCACGGGCGAGAACATGGACCAGCGCTCCTACGGTTTCTGGCTGACCCAGATCATGACCGAGGCGCACCGGCTGACGAAGGCCGGCGGGACCGCGCTGCTGTTCACGGACTGGCGCCAGCTGCCGGTCACCACGGACGCGATCCAGGCGGCCGGATGGCTGTGGCGCGGTGTGCTGGCCTGGCACAAGCCCCAGGCCAGGCCCCAGAAGGGCCGGTTCACGCAGAACTGCGAGTTCATCGTCTGGGCGAGCAACGGCGCCATCGACGGATCCCGTAACCCGGTCTACCTGCCGGGGCTTTACTCGGCCTCGCAGCCGTCCGGCAAGGACCGCCATCACATCACGCAAAAGCCCGTAGAGGTGATGCGTGAGATGACCAAGATCTGCCCGGAGAAGGGCACCGTGCTGGACTTTTGCGCGGGCTCCGGATCGACGGGGGTGGCTGCCCTGCTGGAAGGCAGGGACTTCATCGGCGTCGAGAAGACGAAGCACTACGCGGAAATCGCCGCCGACCGCCTCACCCAAACCGTGCAGCAGACCCTGTCCCAGGCGGATTTCACTCTGACCGCCTGACCTCTCCCGTCGTACGGGCAGGCTTCCGCATTTGCCTGCCCGTACCCGGCAGGGGCTATATAGCAGCAGATCCACTGTTAGGGAAACCGGGGATTCTCAGGATCGTTGTAGCTGCCTTTCCGAGACGTGCCGCAGCTGCAAGGAGACCTTCATGCCCGAATCCACAGAGTCCCCCAACGAGGGGGAGCTGGAGCCCGTCCGGCTGCCGGACTCCGGCCTCGAAGCCGTTGAGGCCAGCGTCCGCCGCCGCCTCATGGACCGGAGCGCCGACTCCGACCGGCAGCCCGACCCGTTCTCCTCTGCGCCGGGACCGTCCCCGTTCGCGGCCTTCGGGATGCCAGGGCCGGGGGGCCTGCCGCGCCAGCCCGCCCCGCCCGAGCCGCGCCCCATCCTGGAGCTGGAGGGCCAGGAGTACGAGGACGAGCTCGACAGCCTGACCGACTGGGTCGACGACTGCCTCATGGAGATCTACGGCGCGGAGGTCACCACCGCGGCACCCTGGTGCGCGCAGTGGCAGGAGCACGACGACGTCGTGGCCTGGCTGCATGCCCTGTGGATGGCCTACCAGCAGCACAAGGAACCCGACGCCGGCCTCGCCGGGATGTTCGTGTGGCACCGGGACTTCCTCACCCACGCCATGGCCGTCGTCCGGGCCCCGGGTGGTCCGCTGTCGGCCTGCATGACCTCCCCGGACCGGCCCGCGCACCGCGTGCTGCCCGGACCGAAGCCCTCGGTTCGCTCCGCCACCGGCTCCGGCGAAACGGATGAGCCCGACCCGGAGACAGGCGGGGCCGCATAGTGAGCGCCGGCAAGCCGGTGTTCGGCCTCAGCTTCGACCCGCGGGCGCTGGGCGACCTCCTGGCCGCCCCCGGCGATATCCGGGACCTGGCACTCGCCCAGCTCCAGGACATCGTCACCGCGCAGAGCTCCGGCACCAAGCTGACCGGCGACCTGTCGGGCTACCGCAAACTGCTCGTCGACGCCCGCCGGGAGTGGCGCATCGTCTACGCGCAGCGGCCGGCCCCGGCAACGTCCCGGCACGCCACGGAGATCCACGTGATAGCCGTGCGCTCCCGCGCCCGCAATGACGTCTACGACACCGTCGCGCAAAGACTGGGAATGGACCGCCGGCCGTTGAGCGCCCGTACCCACGCCGCCAGATCCCGCTCCCCGCAGCTGATCCCGCAGCGCCCCCTGCCCCACCCCGGACCGGCGTCCCACGTCGCGTCCGGCCCCGCCCAACCTGCACCGACACCTTCGAAGGGCCGAACCCGTTGATGTACCCCTCCCTGCTTGACGCCCTCTCCGCCACCTTGCTCGACGGCGAGCCGCAGACCGAAAACCCCCGCCACCGCGCACTGCTGGACACCTACACCGACGTGCAGGCCCTCGACCGGCAGCTCGCCGAGTGGACGGAGCGTGCTCCCAGCGACGACGACGCCGACGAACTGGACCAGATCGTCGACCTCCTGGTGGAGCGCATGGCCGCGGGAGCTGTGCTGCGGCGGCTGCTGTCCGCCGGGTGCTGCTGTGCGGACACCCGGGATGGCGCATGCCGCGAGGACCCGGACGCTTCGTCCTGCCCCGGCAACGAAGCGGACCCGCAGTCCATCGTGCAGGCGGCTTTGTATGTCTTCGGGTGCGTCGGCAGCCCGGAGGCCCTGCCCTCCGTCGACCTGGTCAGCTGCCTGCGCGAAATACCCGGGAAGCCGGAAGGCCGCTGGAACTACGCCGAGTTGACCCCGGTCCGCCTTGCCCGGCTCATGTCCCCGCACGGCATCGCGCCCCGCAACGTCACCTATAGGGACGGGGGCCGCTTCAAGTCCTACCGGATGGCGGACCTGCTGGCCGCGGAGGCCGGCCGTCAGAACACCCAGGGATCCTGACCGCGTATGCCCTCCCCGTCCGCTCCGCCGAAGAAGGTGCTGACGGCGCTCGACCACCGCATCGAAGCGGCCGTGGACCACAGCATCGACACGCTGTGGGAACACCACGACCGGAAGGTCCTCGACGAGCCGCGCAGCCGCCTGGCGGAAGCACACCGCTTGCTCGTGCAGGCGGAAAGATCGGTGACCTTCTACCGCACCCTCCTCCATCGCCTGGCCTCGGGGGAGTTCCCGGTCGATGAGGCCCTGTTCGCACGCATCGACCGCACCGTCGACCAGCTGGAGGAGGCCGCCAAGGCCCGGGACGAGCAGCAGGAGAAGGCCGTGGCCGTCCTGGAGCCGGTCGAAGCAGCCGCGAAGACCGTGAGAGCGGGGGAGGGCATCGAACTGTCCGCCCCGGACATCACCGCTCTGCTGGCCATCACCCAGGGCGCCAAACTGCACGAACATCTCCTGACCGAGGTCCTGTCCGTCAGCACCGCCTCGGGGACGCGCATCGCCTACGACCGGTTCCAGCGCTTCGAAGAGGCCGGCCTCGTTCAGCGCGACACCTCCCACCCGGTTCACGCCGGGCAGCCCGTCACCCTGTCCGAGTCCGGGCGTGCCGCGCTGAGCGCATCGCGCCGCACCCGGCCCGCCGCGTCCCCGCCCCCACAGCCCGGAGCCTGGCCCGCGCCCGCCCGGCCCCGGCACTGAACACCACACCACACCGCACCGCACCGGCCTGACCGGCCCGAAGGGACGCTACGACGTCAACTGAAACTGAACTGGACTTCCGGCTCGACGGCTACGAGGTAGAGGAGGGCCTCGATGCGGCATACGTATGGTCGGTCCTGGTCGAGGACGACTATGTGCTGCTGGCCGAACACCACACTGAGGACGACGCAAGCTTCTACGTCCTGTTCGACAGGGCCGCGACCTACGGTCACCCGGGCGAAGCGCAGGTCGTCGCGCTTCATCTCCAACGCGACCTTGAGCAGCGCACGTTCACTCTGGATCGCTGTCCGCTGCCGCTGGCGTCCATGGCGCAGTCCTGGCTGATCTCCCGAGGCTGCCCCCGCGAGGGCATCGGCCTGCTGCCCGGCCGAGGCACCGTCGCGGCCGACGAGACCACCGTGGCTCTCGAAGCGAGGCTGGCGGGCGACGGCGATCACTACGCGCTCCTGTGCAGCTATACCGACGACCTCTCCGATACCCCTGAGACGACGGTGCTCCTGCGCGCCGTCGACGAACGGGATCCGCAGCCGTTCAGGGGGCTGGTGGAGGCAGTCGACCTCGCTGCCGGAACGCACACCCTGCGCGAGAGCAGGTTCACCCGGCCCGAGGAGGCCACCCGGTGGTGGGACCGGCACTGGTCCCGCCCCCGCACCGGGGTGCCGACAGCGCCGCCGCCGGCCCCAAGTCCTGCCCCCGATCCGCCGTTCACGCCCAGCCGAAGCCGCTGACACACGGTCGCGCGAGCGCGCCCCGCACAGATGCAGGAGACGCCGGCCGCCACCGGCCGCGCTCACGCCCGCCTCAACAGCCTCGCGCCACTAGCGACTTCGCGCACCCTCGGTGGAATTCCGCCGGAATATAGCAGCACATTCCCGGTTAGCGAAACCGGGGATTCTCCGGACTCTTGAATCACCCCGCACGGCATCTGCCCGGGGCCATTCCGCATTCCCTCACACACCTGGAAGTACATTCCCATGCGCATATCCCGCATTGCCGCCACCGCAGCCGTGACCGCAGCCGTTGCCCTGCCCATCGCCATCGCTCCGGCCGCAAGCGCCGCCGCTCCGCAGACCGTCGCTGCTGCCTCGTGCCACAAGACCGGTCCGTGGAAGATGCACACCACGGCGGTCCGCCTCCACAACCGTGCCTCCGCCAAGTCCACCGTCGTCGGCATTCTCTACAAGTCGCACAAGTGGACCCACGGAAAGATCAGTAACGGCTGGGTGTATGTCCACGACCAGACCAGCGGCGTCAGCGGCTGGGCCTCCATGTCGTATGTCTATCCCACCGTCTACACCTGCCTGCACTGACCTGCCGCCCCGGGCGGAGCCGATTTCCGCACCGCACCGCACTGCGCCTCGCGTCAACGTCCCCTGAATGAAAGGAATTCGCTGTGCCTGTCGGCGACGACGACGTCATGGATGGCGACGTCATGGGCGTGATCACCGCGCATATCGAGAACCGCTTCGGCATGACGCTCACGGAATTGCAGCAGGCCGTGGCGGATGCCCCGCACGCTCACCGCGAGGCCGCGAACGTCGTGCACTGGCACGGACTTCTGCGCGAGTCCCAGAGCGCGCTGGAGAAGGCCGAGGACGACCTCGTCGCCGCACTCGATACGCAGACCGGCGAACTCGACGACCCGGCAATGGGGCTTGCCCACCGCGTGAACGCGGCCGTGGCCGCACGCGATGGACGGGCCCTGGTCGTCACCTATCTCCTCGACCCGGACGCCCCCGGCAAGCAGGGCCCCGGCGCCCGGCGCGGTGCCGCCCCGGCAGCCCGCCGGGGCCCGGCCCTGCAGACCAGCCAGCCCGCCCGGCCCGCATCCCCACCGGCTTCCACCCCGGTCCGGGGGGTGACACGGTGAGCGGGATCGACATGCCCTCCACGATGGACGGCCGGATCGAAGAAGCCTTCAGCGCTCCCCTCGGCCAGCTGTACGAGGCCGCCCAAGAGCCCGAGGCGCCAGTGGCGTTGACCAGAGCGCTGGAGCTGCGCTCCTTCCTGGCCGTGGTCGAGGCACACGTCGCCCGGGTCCGCGACCGGGTCCACCAGGCCACCGCCGCCGACGGCGACATGGACGCACTGTCCGCCGACGACCTGCGGATGGACGCCCAGTGGATGGCCGCCGCCCTCAGCGCCCGCACCGACCAGCGCACCGCCCTCAACGAACTGCTGCGCACCATGCCGGGCATGGCCGCCCGACGCCGGCCCGTGCGGTTCACCCAGTACAAGATCCCCACCACCCTGCCCCCGGCCGCCCAGGCATCCCCGCGTGCCGGGGCGGCGCCGGACCATCGCCCCTGAAGGCCGCCGTTTGCCCCACACCACCTCCCAGACGATCACCGAACGCATCGAGGAGCTGTACGGAGCGCCGCTCGCCGACCTCCAGGCCCACGCCGATGCTCACCCGGGCGCCAGCATGCTGACCGCCCTCCTCGACAGTCGCACCGCACTCGAACTCGCCGAGCACAACGTCGACTTCCAGGTCGAGCGGCTACGGCAACTGGCTGATCCGGAACGCGAGATCGGGCCGTTCGACGCCGGGCACATCCTCGACTGCGCCCGCCGGATCACCGAATCGGTCGCTGCCCGCGACGCCCACACCACGACCACGAGCGCGGTGCTGCAGAGCCTGCGCCGTACTCCCGCCCCCGAGGCCCAACCGCCCACGGCGACTGCACCCCCCGCGCCCGCACCCGCGCCTACGCCGTCCGCCGTCCGTACGCGCTGACATGCCCGCCCTTTCAGGAGTTCCCCCTTGGCCACCACCGGTCTGTCCCCTGCCGCCGATGCCGATCTCGCGCGCACTGCCGAGTCGTTGAACATGCTGGCCCCGCGCTGGAGCGTGTGGGTGCTGATGACGCTGTCCGCCGGGACGATGCGCTACGCGGAGATCAAGCCCCGCCTGCCGTGGCTGCTGGACGGCCAGCTCTCCCCGCGGCTCGGCACGCTCACCGAGGCCGGACTGGTGCGGCGCACCGAATACAACCGGCGCCACGTCACCTACGGCCTGACCGACCGCGGCACCCAGGCCCTGCCCGTTCTGAAGACGATCGCCGCCTGGGGCGACACGTATCTGGATGACTACCTCGTCCGCAACAAGGCGACGGGGAAGCTGGAGCCCGCGAAGCCCGCCCCCGCGCAGAACATCGAGGGCGCCCTCGCGCTGCTCACCCCCCGAAACGCCCTGACGATCTTGTGGATTCTCCGGGAACGCGGGACGTCCAGCGCGCAGTCCCTGGCCCGCGTCGCCCTGCCCGGTGCGAACGGCGCCGACGTCTACCCACGGCTGCGCCAGCTCGTCGACGACGGCCTCGTCGACAGGGCCGGCACGGCGGAGGACATGCCGCTCTACCAGCTGTCCGCATCGGGCCAGGCACTGGCACCGGTCCTGCGGTCCGTGTCGGCGTGGGCAGCCGGACGTCCCTCGGCCGAGGCGGACGACCACCCTGTGTGGGGGCCGGATCCGGCGCCGTCACTGTCCGCGCCGGGGACCTGGCTCACCCACCAGCCCCGCACCAGCGCCCCGCCGCCTGCCGCCCCGCCGGCGCCGGCCGCCTGGAAGGGCAGCGACCTCTTCTCGCACCCGATCCCCTCCCGGCCCCTGACCGCCACCCCGGCCGGAGGACAGCGCCGATGACGTCCGCCGCCACCCCCACCCGCCGAAAGCGCGGGCCGGCCGCCACCGCGCTCTCGCGCCCCGCCCTGATCCGGCTGGTCAGCGAGATCGACGACAACGGACCGGTCCAAGACCGACGGATCAGCGGCACGGTCGCCGACCTCCCCCGCCACCAGGTCCGCCAGGCCCTGGCCGAGGGCCAGGACCTCGGCGTGCTGCGCATCGCGAAGCGCGCCGGGAACCCCCACTACCTGCTCACACCTGCCGGAGCCGAACTGGCCGACATCTACGACGCGATGGCCCGCTGGGCGCGCACACACCACTTCCCGGACCCCCGCAGCGACTTCCTCACCCGCACCCGGGCCTGCTGCGCACTCCTGAGCAGGCCGCACGTGTCCGATGTCCTGCTCCAGGACACGACGGCGCCCACAACGGGGACGGGTCCGGAAGCCGAGGGGTGGGCCGCCCTGGCCGAGGCCGGCCTGGCCGAGCAGGCGGACGACGGCTGCTGGCACCTCAACGGTGCCGGACAGCACGCGCGGGAGCCGCTCGCCGCACTCGCGAGCTGGGTGCGGCGGCACGCACCGCTCTCGACACGGACAAGAGGCGGCAGGCGGTGAGCCGGGCGAGCCCGACAGCGCTGGGCACCGCCCTGGTGGCCCACACCCTGGGATCTGGCCGCCATGACCTGCGCGGCCACCCCGCCGACTCGCCGCTTGGCCAACTGGCTTCTCTCATCGGCGAGATGGCCGACCGGGTCGACTCCCTCCAGGAACAACTCGTCGCCAAGGCCACCTACGCGGCCGAGCAGCTGGAGCGCGTCGCCACCGGCGCCGACCGGGTCCGTCCCGGTTCGACCGACGGAATCCTGCAGTACCAGGGCGTGCAGATCGACATGCTCGCCGCCCGGCGCTCAGACGCCATCCAGCACCTCAAGGCGCTGCTGGCGTCCTACCAGCACCTGACCGACGACAGGTCCGAGACCCCGGCGCCGGCCCGTACGGCGGCGCCCGTCCCGGCGTCGGCGCGCCGGGGCCACGGGCCTTCGGGCGGCTCCCCGCGCAGCCGCTGACCGACTACCAGGAAGCGAACGCGAACGATGCCCCGCCACACAGCCGTTGCGCACCGCGGCGCACGGCACCGCAAGCGGAGCGTCGTGCGCGGCCTCTACCTGGCCCGCAGCGCGGATGCCGCCGCCGGCAGCGTGGCCACGTACGGGATCCCGATGCTCGTGCTGGCCACCACCGACTCCCTCTCGCTGACCGGGGCCGCCTTCGCGCTGGAGTGGATACCGCGCCTGGCCGCCTTCGCGGCGGTCGGATCCGTGGTCGACCGCCATGGCGCCGCCACGGTGTTCCGCCTCGCGGCCCTCGCGCGGATGCTGGTGGCCCTCGCCGCCGCCGTGGCGCTGCCCGCGCTCGGCGGCGGCCTCGGCACCACGGTCACCGTGATGGCGCTGGCAGCCGCCCTCGGCATGCTCACCCAGTGCTCCTACATCGCGGCCGAAACCCAGGGAGCGGACGCCGCCCGCGCGGCGGGCGACCGTGGCCACCGCGTCCAATCGGTCCTGCTGTCGATCGACCAGGTCGCCCTCCTGGCCGGCCCGGCGCTCGGCGGCCTGCTCCTTCAACGGGCCGGTGCCGCCGGCATGCTCACCGTCCTTGCCGCCTTCTCCCTGCTCGGCGCGCTCCTGACACCCCGCCGCACCCCGTCGCCGAAGTTGGTTCCCGTACGGGTGCGGGCCGGGTTGCGCGTGGGCTGGTCCACCCTGCGGTCCCTGCCCGCACTGGCCTGGCTGGTCGCCGGACTGGCGCTGTCCAACGTCACCATCGGCGTACTCCAGGCCGCCGCCCCCGTCATCGTCGTCGCACGCCTCGGACACTCCAACGCCTCGCTCGGGCTGGTCTGGTCGGTGGCCGCGGGCGTGACCCTGGTGGCGGTGGCGGTCTGCCGCAGGGCGATCGACCGCGTCGGCCTGTGGCCCGTCGGCGCCCTGTGCGCCACGACCGCCGCCTGCGCCTGCCTCGCTGTGGCCACCGCACACACCTACGGCACCTACCTGGTGCTCACCGCCGTCCTCATGGCCGGCGAAGGCGGACTGACCGTCGTCCTGCGCACCGTGCGCTCCCACCTCATCCCCGCCCCCGTCTACGCCAGCACCCTCGCCGTGACCGTCCTGCTGCTCCTGGCGCCCTACCCCCTGGCCGGCGCACTGGTCGCCCTCACCCCGCCCGACGCCCTGGGACACGCGATCACCGCCTGCGCCTGCCTCCAGACCGCCGGACTCGCCGTCGCCTTCGCCCGGCTGCGCACCCGCAGCCTCATCCCCCCGGGCCCGACCACCGTCAACTGACCGGAATCCAACGGATGTACCCGTGACCGACCCCACCCAGATCGACGGCGACGTCTACGTCTCGCCGCGCTACCTCGCCGGACTGTCCGGCCACGCCGACTGCAGTTTCGACCCTGTCGCGCACTGGCCGCACTACCACCTGGACGCCGGCCCCTGCCAGCTCGTCATCGCGTCACCGGACCACCGCATCAAGATCGGCTGGTTCGGCGATGACTACGACATCTGGCAGGTCAGCGCCGCCGCGGACGCCGTATCCCAAGCCTGGTGGACAGCGCGCATCAACCAGAACACACCACCCGAGATCGTCCACGGCCTCACCAGCGCTCTGGCCACCGAGTGGGACGAGAACAGCGTCAGCTTCCTCAGAACCCCGTCCCCGTCCTGGGCCGACGCGATACGGCCCCTGCTCGACGCAGGCTGGGAACGCAAGCCCCTCACGAGGGGCGTGCTGGAGATCGTCTCCCCGGACGGGTTGGCAGGCGCGAGCATCGACATCGTCAGCTCCGGCCCGCACGCCGAGCCGGTGACCCTGTGGGCCGGGCCGCCCGGCTGGGGCACCCGAACCGAGGTCATCTTCAGCGCCCGCACCCCGAAGCACCTGATCGCGGCCACGGCCGCCGCCTTCGCCGACCCCACCCCCGTCGCCCGCTACCGGGACGACCTGGATCCCCAGCTGGCGAAGCTCGCCCACCTCACCCCCGTCCAGCCGCCGAGACCCGCCACGCCCACTCCACTCGACCTGCACCGCGCGACCGCCGCACGCCCCGCGCCGGCCCTCGGCACCCGCAGCGCTTCCCGCGGGAGCACGACTACACTCCCGCCCGCTCCTGCCGGGCCCCCACCTCCCGCACGCCACCGCTGAACTCGCCCTCCACCCCCTTGGAGCTGTTCTTTGCCCGCTCGTCCCGTCGTGCTCGTCGTCATCGCCGATACGGATCCGGAGGCATACCGCGGCTACTGCCTGGAGCAGGTCGCCGCCGTCTATGACGTCGTCCTGATCACCGGCTCCGAACCGACCTGGCAGCGCCCGCACCTCATCGACTACGAGGTTGCCGACCCCGGTGACCAGGCGGCGTTGTCCGCCGCCGGCCGGGCCCTTGCCGCACGCCACCTGCTGGCCGGGGTGATGACGTGGACGGAGTGGTACCTCGTCCCCGTCGCCCGCCTCGCCCGCCAGCTCGGCCTGCCGACCACCGCACCCGAGGCCATGCAGGGCTGCCGCAACAAGGCCGCCTCCCGCACCCTGTTCGCCCGGCACGGCGTCCCCTCCGCCGCCTCCGCCAGCGCGGCCACTGTGGCCGAAGCGGCTGCCGCGGCCGAGCGGATCGGCTATCCGGTCGTCCTCAAACCGGCCTCCCACGCGGCCAGCATCGGCGTCATCCGTGTCGACCACCGCGCCGCCCTCGACGACGCGTTCGCCTTCGCCTCCCGCGCCGCCGAGCGCAGTACCGAGAACCCCCGGGTGCTGGTCGAGGGATACCTGGACGGACCGGAAGTGTCGGTGGAGTGCGTCAGCTACCGGGGTGTCACGGCCGCGGTCGCCGTCACCCGCAAGACGCTCAGCCCACCCCCGCTCTTCGAGGAGGTCGCGCACTCGGTCGACGCCGCCGATCCGCTGCTCACCACCGTGGCGCCCGCCGCGACGGCGGCAGTTCAGGCTCTGGGCATCACCGACGGGGTCAGCCATGTCGAGGTGCGGCTGGTCGACGGCCGTCCGCGGCTGATCGAGGTGAACGGGCGGATCGCCGGCGACATGATCGGCCATCTCGTCCATCTCGCCACCGGTATCGACCTGCCGCGCGCCGCCGCCGACATCGCCTGCGGACGCGCCCCCAACCTCGCCCCCACCCGCACCTCGGCGGCGGCGATCCGACTCCTGTATCCCGACACCTCGGGAACCGTGGCCGAGCTGCACCTGGACGACGCCTGGCCGTGGCTGGAGCGCACCGTCTTCCAGCGCCGGCCCGGCGAGAAGGTGCTGCTGTCGCAGGACGGCGGCGACGCGTTCACCGCCCGCCTCGGCTACCTGATCACCACCGGCCCCACCGGCACCCTCGCCCAGGCGCGAGCACAGGCCGCCCAGCAGCACCTCGTCACCGACATCGTCCCCAACTGATCACCCCCGCACGTCTGTTGCCCGCCGCGTGCGGGCGATCCTTCCGCCTGCCTCTACCGGATACGTCATGCCCGAACCTGAACCGACCGACGGGGACGTCTACGTCTCCCCGCGCCACCTCGCCGCCACCACCGCGACCGGCGACCCCGCCCTCACCCCGCTCCTCAACCAGGGCTGGGACCTCCGGTACGACGACCTCGCCAACGTCTACGTGACCGCACCCGACCGCAAGGTCCGCCTCGGCTACCTGCCCGAAGGCGAAGACGACGGCCTGTGGCGCATCAACGCCTACAAGGACGCTTTCGGGCCGCCGACGTGGGGCGTCTGCTTCAACGACCGCTGTCCCACCGAGTTCGTCACGGCGTTCACCACCGCACTCGTCGCGGCATACGAACAGGGCCCGGACGCCTACCTCGCGGCCCCGGACCCCCGAAGCGGCGACCACGACCCCTTCCTCGCCGTCGCCCCGCTCATCAAGCGCGGCTGGCAGATCGAACGCCCACGGCAGGGCGTCTTCGCAGTCCAGGCACCCGACAGGCGCGCCGGGCTGGAGTTCACCACCGGCCACCTGGACCCCGAAGACGAACTGACCACCCGCGACGCCCGGTGGCAGCTGTGGGCCGGCACCTCCAATGACCGGCCTGCCTGGTACGCCACCGCCAGCACCGACACCCCCGTCGCCCTGCTCACAGCCGTCACCGAGAGCGTCAGCGACCCGGCCCCGCTGCCCCGATGGCGACAGGCCACCTACACCTACATCGAGGGCATGGCCCAGCTCACCCCCATCCTCGCGCCGAACCCGCCGGCCCCCACCCCACGCGATATCCAACGGGCCACCACCCGCCGCCCGGCCGCGCTCCCTGCTGTCAGCGTCCCGCGCTGGAGTACCGCCAGCCGACCGGCCCTGCCCGGCCCACGCCGCTAACGCCGGCGCAACCCGGACCGGAGACCCTTCTTGTCCCTGCAGGCCCCCGAGTTTTTTGCCGAGCTGTGCCTCCCTTTCCACGACCACACTGCCGTGGGCGACACCTACTTCGCAGCCTCGTCCCCGGCGAACCGCTGCGGCTGTGGATCGATTTCACCGGCACCATCCACGCTGACACCTATGGCGGGCTGCGGGGAGCGGTCGTCCATTCGGAACGTGGTGAGATCGACGCGGTGGCGCTCAGCTTCGTGGATCACGGAACTGTCCACCGCCGCGACGAAGCCGCCAACACCCGGCCGAACACCAAGCAGTACGGCGCCTTCGACAAGTACCACCGCCCAGGGCGGCCACCCTGGGAAGGAGCCGTCACCACCGGGTTGCGCGACGCCATCGAGCAGTACACCGCCGTCTGGTTCCCCGGCGTCTGGACCGCTTCCGCGCCGAGCCGCGCCAAGGGACGGACCGCGTACACGGCTCCCGCCGTGCCGGTCGCCCACAGCGGCGCCCGCGCCCGCTGAGCCGCGCCCACACGGCCAGCCCCGGCGTTCCGCACTCTTCAGCAGGAGCCCTGCCCGTGACGACCCACCCCTTTGAGAACCTAGACCCGGCCCAGACCGTGCAGGTCCTTCCCCGCCACCTCGCCGGGCCCGGCACCGTCGACCCCCGCACAGCATGGGCCTTCCCCTTCGACGAGGGCTGGCCGTTCGCCCAGACCGACGAAGGCCCGGCCGCGGCTTTCAGCCCTTGCCTGCGACTGCAGACCACCTACGACCCCCAGCCCGACACGCCCGGCAAGGGCACGTGGACCATCAACGCGCACCGGGCCCCGTTCACCCCGCCGAACTGGCGGATCACCTTCGACGCCACCACCCCCGTCGAGCTGCTCCACGAAGTCCACACCGAGTTGCTCGACCTCTACCTCGAAGACCGCTACAGCGACCAAGACCGACTGTTCCACGACGAGACGGCACCGCACGAGGCATACGTGCCGCTGCTCACTAGCGGTTGGAGCCACGACGTCAAGACCGACGGCACACAAACCTTCCTCACCCCGGAAGGACTCGGCGGCGTACGCCACCGATACGCCATCAGCGGCACCAGCGGGCCGGCCTGGCGGTTCTGGGGCGGATACCCCAGTGAGCCGCACTGGAGGGCACGCTTCTCGGTCGGCACGCCCACCATGCTCGTCGCGGCCTTCGCCGTCTCGCTGATCTCCACCGAGCCACTGCGCCGCACCGTCCAGGACGTCCCCGTCCACACCCGTCGCGCCCTCTACATCGCCACCACGACAGCCAAGCAGTCGCACGGCAACACACCTGTCGCCCCGCCGCCTCCCGCCCCGGTCTCTGGCCGGACCCACTGACCTTCCCCGCCCCCTTAACCATGGAGTTCTCCTCCTCGTGCACGCACGATTCGTCCGATCCGCCGCCGTCGCCCTCGCGGTGACCGGCACCCTCACCTGGGCGCCGGCCGCGAGCGCCCAGCCCTCCGAACCGGCCCCCTCGGCCTCCGCCGCCCCCTCCGAGACGTCGGCGCCGGACGCGGGCAGCGTCGAGATCACCACCAAGGACACGGCCGGGGACGCGCTTCCCGGCGCCACGTTCCTGCTGCTCGACTCCGAAGGCGATGAAGCTGGACGAGGGAAGACCGATGCACAGGGGAAGCTGACCTTCCCCGACCTCGCACCGGGCGTCTACCGGCTCAAGGAGACGTCCAGCGGAAGCTCGCTTCACGACGTCGTCGCCGATCAGGACGTCATCGTCGCCCCCGGCGCCACCGCCCACCTGACGATCACCGACACGTTCAAGGCCGCGCAGGTCATTTTGCAGGTCAAGGACGACAAGACGGGCAAGGTCTTGCCCGGCTCCACCGTGAACATCGGGACCGGCCAGACGGTCTTGCTCACCCTCACGACCGGCCCCCAGGGCACGGCGTCCGGCGAACTCCCGGTATCCAGCCGGAAGACCCAGTTCTGGGCCAAGCAGATCAAGGCCCCCGAGGGCTACGAGCTTTCCAAACCGTCGAAGGCGTTCACCGCCGGCCCCGGCGCCCCGGTCACCGTGACCGTCACCAACGCCAAGACCGCGACCACCCCCAAGCCCGACCCGTCGGAGACACCGACGGACAAGCCCACCGACACCCCCTCCACACCCGGAGACAAGCCGAGCGAGGCAGGCTCCGGCGGGTCGAAGCCCGCCCCGACGGGCACCAGCACGCCGGACGCCGGCTCCCCGCCCGTCCCGGCGGCCGACCCGGGCGACGACGCGACGCCGAAGACTCCGGACGGCTCCCTCGCCCACACCGGCACCGACGCCACACCATGGCTGCTCGGCGGCACCGCGCTGCTCCTCGTCGCCGGCAGCGGCTCAGTCATCGCGGCCCGCCGACGCCACGACAACACCGAGACCGACGAAAGCTGACAGCCTCCGGCACCCAACAGGCCCCCGGGAACTACTGGTTCCCGGGGGCCTTCGCACGTGGTCAGGCCCCAACTCGTTCCGCCTTGGCCCGATGCGTTGCCCTCGGCAGCCGTGCTGGGGCGGAAACCATGGACTTCGGGTTCCGCCCGAATTCGCGGGCGAGCGGGTGGTCGATCACGTGCTCGTCCGTGAAGCCGGCCCCGGAGCGGAAGACCGCTCGCCCGTACGCTGACCTGTACCGAACTGGTGGTGCGATCCCGCAGGATCCATGGGAACCGGGGAGCCCCGTCCATCGGGCAGACGGCGTAAGCGTGGTGAACCGGCGAACCGCTGTAGGCGGGCCCGTGTGCATCACGTCCGGCAGATTGCAGCGTCATCCGTACCCGTGTGTGAATTCATTCGCTCGCCTCTGCCCTCACCAGGATCACGTGAGAGATTTTCAAGACGCTGGAGCGGTGACTGCATTTCGGGATCTCGGCGTCACCGAGGCAATGTTTTGACGCCTCCGGCGGCAAGCGTGTCACCACGAACGGGAGGGACAGTTCGCCGTCCGCGGCCCTCGTGTATGCAGTGCGGTTGCCCGACCGCGAAGCCAGGTACGGGTGCCCCGCTAGGCTGCCGCAGTGATCGAGCCCTCCTCATTGCCCGGCGATCCTTCCGAGCTGCACCTGCGCATCTCCCACGACGACGAACTCCGGGATACCCCGCAGGCCGACACGCTAGAGCGATGGAACGTGGCTGTCCTCCATCGCCGGCGTACGCACGGCGGAGGGCAGAGGTCAGCGGCTCCCAGTAGCTGCAGCACCTCCGACTGCCCCTCGTGCACCGTCGAGGACACCACCGTCGGGTCAATGACGTTCTACCGCGTGCACCTCGACCGAGGCCGGAACGCGTTCTGGGCCATGGAAGAGGAGTCCGAGGAACTGTACGAGATCGCTCAGGTTCTCCTTGATCCCGAGACCGGCTCCTTCACTAGCGAAGTCAGCGAGCGGCTGGAGTACGTTGGCTCAGCGCTGCTCGTCATGGACCGAGTGACCCTGGATCCCCCGTGGCGTGGGCACGGCTTGGCGGCTGTACTTGGCTGCGAGGCGATCCACCGGCTCATGGCTGGCTGTCGGGCCATCGCCTGCTCACCCGGTATCACCGACCTCAGCAGCCAACGCCTGACGGACAGGGCCGAGTGGGACCGCGTGAACGCCAAGATCACCCAGGGGTGGGAGAGTCTGGGGTTCCGCCTCCACTGCGACAACGTCTATCTCCTGTCGCCCGCTTCGCAGGACCTGGAGGAGCAGCGCGACGCACTTCGGCGGCGCCTTGCGGAACTCGGTGCGTCCTGGCGGATCGGCACATCATGACCGGCTTCGCCGCCGCGAGAGACGGGTACTCCAGAAAACCCGTGAACCCGGCAGCGGGCCGGCTACAGCTGCTTTGTCATCCAATCGAGGTGCTTGACAGCGAATCCAGTCGTTCAGGCTTCCTCGTCAGTGAACCTTGTCGCTCTTTGGCCCGATGCCTTTGATCCTGGTCGGAGTTCCGTCCGGGGCGAACGAGTGGTGGAAGGTGAAGGCGTACGGCGCGGCGCCGTGGTCGTGGAGGTGCTCCAGCCGGGAAACCCCGTCCTGCCAGGTGGGTATCACGCCGTCGGAGACCCACCAGAGCGACTGGGTTCGCCGTCAAAGGACAGCAGTTCGCCTGGGGCAGACAGGAAAGATCCCGAAAGGACTGGCCAACGATTGCAGGGGCATGTCAACGTAGACGTCTTCCCCTGAAACACCAGGTCAGAGAGGTGATGCCTATGACCGTGGAGGTTTCGACTCCCGGCTTCTCCACGACCGTCGAGGCCCTGCGGCTGCACTCCTGGAAGCTGGGCCCCGGCCAGCCGACGCTGGTCACCGACCAGTTCACGGCGACCGACTTCAAGCTGGTCGTCGACGACCGGGCCGATGTCCACATCAACTCCCGTGACGGCCGCTTCTACCTCGGCTGGTTCCCGTCGGGCAGGCCCGGCACCGACGGCGAGGGATGGAAGCTCGCGGTCACCGGCACCGCGGACACCCCCGGCTACAGCGCCGCGTTCGACACCGAAACCCCGGCCGAGATCGTCGCCGCCGCCGTCGCCCGCGTTCTGGCGACCGCCCGCCCCCTGTGAGCGCTCCGCGTCCTCCCCTTCCGTATCGCCCTGACCGGCCTGTCGGCGAACACGCGAACACCGCCCGCCAGACCGGAGAGCGCACAGCGTGGACGGATGCTCGGCGTCCCGCCTCGACACCAGGGCCTGCAGGCCACGACCCTCGGCACGCTGGACGAGGCGAACGCCCAACGCAGCTGCCCAGCTGCCGGTCGGATGTCGGCTTCGGGCATCGGCCCGCTCTCGCATTCCTGCGATTCTCAGCCGCCTTCTACGCCCTCCGATGCGAACGGTCCGCACCCGGCCCGCACGCGTGCCACTCGGAACACCGCCGTCTACGTCAAGGAGAATGCCTTGGAACCGGAAGTGACCGTCGGCGAGTTCATCGACCGGCTCTCCCGCTGCGACCGCGACGCCGTGCTGCGCCTGGCGATCAACCCGTTCTTTCCCATGGCGCACCGCCTGGGTGATGTCCTCGTCGGGACGGACGAGTGCGGCGATTCGGTGGTGTACATCGGGGAGAGCAAGGAGGCCGAGCAGTTCGGGCCGCTTCCGCCCGAGGTCGCCGTCGCCCTCACCTGGCACGAGCCGGTCGACGCACCCCCGCGCATGCGGCGCTCAGCACGCCGCAGCCACACCCCGTGATCCCCGTATCCCTTCATCGCCAGGAGGCGCCCCTGCACCCGCACCACCCCCTCGACCCGTCCACCCCTCAGCCTTCCGGTGCTTACTGGGTCACGCCACGTCATCTCGCAGGTGATGACGGTCTGCTGGCCGACCAGGTCAGTGCCACCCTGTCCACGCTGGGCTGGGCGGACCTGACCATCGTCCGCGGACGCCGGGAGGCCGACGAGCCGGAGGACGCCCGGCAGGTCCTGCGCAGCACCGTCCTCCACCTGCGCCCCGATACGCTGGCCTGGGCCCAGTGGGTCCTGGCGGACGAGCCGTTCCACCTGGGCGAGCTGCCGGTGGCCTGGCAGGTCTCCGCCCGCCCGCACGTCCGCGGCCCCGCGCAGTGGAATGCGTACTTCACCGGCGGCGTGCCGCACGAAGCCCTCTCGGATTTCCTTCTCGCGCTCGACGCGCGGCCCGATCCCGCCTCCGGTTTCGACGGGCCCGACACGGTCCTGGCCGCGCTGGCGGACCAGGGCTGGATACGCGACATCGACACCCCGGACACCGCCGCCGACGATCCGGGTTTCACCTCCGCCTTCACGCTGTGCTGGCTGCCGACGCACATCCAGGACAGCGAGCCGGCCCTCGAACCGGTGGGCTGGCAGACGTGGGCACAACCGGCGCTGGGCGCCCCCTACCTGTGGTGCGCGACCTTCAGCGCCAGCGTCCCCCACGACCTGGTCGCCGCCTTCGCCTCCTCGCTCGCCTCACCAGTGCCGGTCCTGCGCCGTGTGCTGCCCGAGAGCACCGAAGGCCGCCTCACCCTCACCCCGGCACCCTGACGCCGGCACCACACGCACCCACCCGCACTACCTCCACCGCCCCGCCCCGCCTGGCCTGGTGGCGGCTTCACCAGCGCACACCGTGCGTATCCCCGATCACCTGGAGGTCCTTTGCCCCTGCCCCTGCCCCTGATCCGGTTGTCCATCGGCCTGACGAACGGCACCGCCCACTGGGGTGCCGTCAAGGACGGCGTGCCGTTCACCCTCTGCGCGACGCACTCGCCGGACCTGGTGCCGATCGCGCCAAACACGGCGCACCAGATGTGCCAGAGCTGCCGCCGCGGCCGGCTGGCGCTCTCCAGCACACCGCATCCGGGCACCGGGGAACCGGACGCCCGGCCCGCGGCCGGGACAGGCAAGGGGGCGGTCGGGCACCGGCCGATCCCCGGCCACCTGCTCGGCTACTGCGGCAAACCCCTTGACGCACGCCGCAGTTCGAGCCGCAAGGTGTGCGCCAACTGCCTGCGCCTCAGCGACTCCCTCGCGGCGTTCCAGCGGCGGGTGGGCCCGCTGCTCCTGCCTCCCGACGAACCGTGCCACGGCGGCCCCGACCTGCTGTGGGCGCCTCGGGGCCGCGCGAACCTGGTCACGGGGCACCGCCGCGATGCGGCGACCGGCAGGGCGCTGTGCGGACAGCACCTCGCCGGGCCCAACCCGGGCGCCCAGGAGTGCGCCCCGTGCCGACGACGCCGGGAGGAGAACGAGACCGCCCGCCAGATGTCCACCCTGCCCGCGATGCGGAAGGCCGCGAGCGGATGGGACCAGCGCCCGCTCGACGTCTACGAGGACCGGGCCGGCGCGCTGCGCCCCGGCGATGCCTACACCCGGCCCGACTGTGCCGACAGGCACCATGTCGCCACCGTCGCCGAGCGAGGCCGGGGCAGCCACACCGACCTCCTCGTCTACCTCCCCGGCGAAGACCGCCTGACCGAGGTCCGCATCCGACGCGACCGTCTGGTCACCGTCCAACGCCCCCTCACCACAACCGAATAGCCCCGCGACCCAGGTGAGCGTTCACCGGAGGGTGTCGTAACTGCCGTGCCCGGCAGGCCGATTCGGCCTGCCGGGCACGGGCGCGTTACGGCTCCTGCTGGCGGGCGGTGGCTGGGGTGCGACGTGGGCGGCTGCGGCCGGTCGGCCAGGGTGCCGGCGTCTCCGCGGTGCATAGCAACGAGCCTCCGCCAACTTGAAGCCGAAGGCCAAAAGGCTGGCGGGACGGCTTTCCGAGGGGACTTCGCAGCGCCGCCCATAACGGGTGTGAGCATCCCGGAAGACCGTGACATCAGCGTGCGAGTAATGCGCGCCAAACGGATCACACAACTGATCGGAATTCCGCGACCAGCAGTTCCCACATACTCCACTGAAGCTCTGGAAAGAGTGCGCCCATGCCTATTATCGGCCCCGGCCCCGACGACCCCGAGTACGACGACTACGACCCGGCCTGGAAGACCCAGGACACTCCGTTCCGGCGATGGCTGGTCGAGAAACTCACGGAAGCCGGCTTCATCGGTCCCGAGTGGGTGGCCTCCCTTTACGCCCCCGTCAACCGCTACCACGGTCTGAGCCGCGAAGACCTGGACCTCCTCGCCATCGCTACCCGCACCACCATCGATGCGGTGCAGGCCGCTCACAAAGCCGACCTCGGCCAATGGGCGCGCGAGCAGGAGCTTCGCGATCATCCGGACCTGGCTGTCCTCGACGCAGACCTCGACCGGATCAGGCATCGCTCCTGACCCGGGAAGAGCGATGGCCGCTCCGTCGGACGATCTGCTCCGCAGACTGCCGCCCACAACCAGCGTGAGCACCCGAGCACCGGTCACACCAGCTCTTGGACCTGCGGCTTCACGTTGTCCGAGACGCAAAGCGGTGCCCCTGCCCGAAGGGCAGGGGCACCGGCGCATGGGCGGATCAGCGTGCGCCGCGGGCCTTGGTGAGCGCCTTGTCCAGGTGGGTGTCCACGAGGCCGGGGGATCCGGCGACCAGGACGACGGTGGTGCCGGTGCGGACGGCGGTCTCCTTGGTGACGGTGCTGCGTCCGCCGGTGGTGAACGTCATCTGAAGGCTCCACCGCTCGTCACCGAGCTGCGGTGCGGGCAGCTTATGGACGGTGATGTCGACCGGCGTGCTGCCGGCCACCACCTGGTATGACGAGCACGAGGTCATGGCGTCGAAGATCCGGCCGGTGTTCTTCGACAGCTCCGAGGCGGTGTCGCTGTAGAGCTCCTCGGACACCTCCGAGTTGCCGCTGCCGGTGTGGCTGAAGGTGGCCTTCGCCCGGCGCGGGAAGTCGAGGGAGCCGCCGGCCGCGGCGTCGCCGCCGAGCTTTTCCAGCGCGGGGCAGCCGGTCACCGTCACGTCGTCGTTGTCCGAGGCGCGCTCGGGCTTGCGTAGGTATCCGGCGCCCAGGTCGCTCTCGTCCAGGAGCCGCTCGCGCAGCGCGCCCGAGGACAGCGGCGCGCTGGGCTCGGCGCTGTTCGCGGCCTTCTTCTGGTGGTCTGCGGTGGCCGAGGGCGTTGCCGAGGCGGTGGGAGCGGGGGCGTGGGAGCAGCCGGTGAGGGCGAGGGCGGTGAGGCCGAGGACGGCGGCGATGGCGGTGGTGTGACGGTGCATGTGAACCCCTGGGTTGATTCGGATGGGCCGGCAGTACCGCTCCTTGGACGGTGGTCGTGGGGCAGGGGAACGTGCGGGTCAGCCGTCGAGGTGGCCGAGGTGCCTGAGCCCGTCTTCGAAGGTGTCGTGCCGGGAGTCCACCGGGGTGGAGTGGCGGTTGTACCAGGCGGCGTCGAGGCGGGGTTCGAGGGTCTGGTGGCCGGTCCGGCAGCGCAGCCATACTTCGTCGCGCGTGCTGACGATGACCCAGTCCCGGTACGAGCCGCACCCGGGGCATTCGCGGATCTCGCCGTCGATGACGAGCGGCCGGGGCCAGGGCATCATCATCCCGGCGACTTCGTCGCGGGCCGGCATCCGCAGGTCGGCCGGCAGGAAGTCGTCCACCACGGCCTGCGGCTGCATCTGCGCCGTGGCTGCGGCCTGCTGCTGCGCGGCCTCGTATATCGGCGGGATCAGCCCTTCGGTCATCTGCGCGTGCATGCGCTGGGCTTCGGCTGCCTCGCGCAGTATCTGGCGGCGCGCCTTCTTGCGTCCGAACACGTGATCCCTCTCCTCGTCCTGCAGGCCACAGTGATCGTGCCGTAAGACGTTGACCAGGTTCTACTCAAAAACTCTCCACCCGCCGGGTCACCGGGCCTTTCGGCCAGCGGCCGGCGCCGAGAGCGGGGTGCGCGGCGTCGCGGCGTTGTCGTCGGTGCGCGCTGCGCGGGTGTGGGCGGGGAGGCCGGCCGTGCGTCGAAGACGCCACACCAGGACGTCGCTGACCGAGTCGGCGGTGGTCAACTCCCTTCGTGCGGCTGCGTCTTCGAGCAGGGTGACGGGGTGGTGTCCGGCGGCCTGGGCGTCGGCGAGGGTGGCGGCGAGCGCGTACCAGCCGGGCTCGGAAAGGATCTGCTCGGCCAGCTCCGGCACTGCCTGGCGCAGGTGCGCGGCATGCTGGTGCTGGAGTGCCTGCGACAGGTGCCGGCCGCGTTGGTGCAGGGCAGCCATGGGTTGCCGGGCGGCCACTTGGTAGGCGGTGCGCAGGTGTTCGGCGGCCTGGCGGGCGGCGGCGGCCTGCTGGGCGTGCTCCTTCTTGCTGTGCCAGTGCGCAACGGTGGTGACGAGGAAGAAGGCCATGTCGATCAGCATCGCCGTGGTCGCGCCGTCTTCGCCGCGGCCGACGGCGGGCCCGCTGTAGACGAGTTCCCGGGCAGCCTGGCGCAGCGCACGGTCGTGCCCGCGCTCGGCGCGGACGTGAGAGCGCGAGGCCCGCTCGAAGGCGAAGGCCGCGTCGCGCAGTTCGCGCCGGGTATGGGCGGCGGAGGTCTGGGCGAGCGCATCGAGGACCTCGCCCGCCGCGGCGACGTGCGCGGCCACCTGGGCGTCGTCGGCGTGGTCGATGACCAGCACCGCCTGCCACACGGCCGACGCGGCACGCCGACGCGCCCGAGCCGGCGTGCTCCGGGTGCGCGCAGCGCCCCGGTCTGCCCAGGCGACGTGAGGGCGGGGCGTGCCCTGGGACCAGCGCTCGCGGATACGGGGCAGGGACAGGTCGGGGGCGAGTTTGGAGCCTGGGTAGAACACCGGCTCGTCGTCTTTGTTGCGGTCGTCGGGGAGCGCGACCTTGTAGCCGAGCAGGTCACCGGAGGGCGCCACGCGGCGCTGGATGAGAAGTCCGGCGGCGGCCAGGCGACCGAAGAACTCTTCCTCGCTCGCCGCGCCGGCCACGGAGCGGCGTACGGTCTCGCGCAGTTCCTCACGCGGCGTGCGTTCCTTGTTGTGCCGTGCGGCCTTGTGGCGTTCGGCGCTGGTGGGGCGCTGGGCGGCGGTGCCGTCGCCGCGGTTGAGGCGGCGCAGCCCCAGTTCCGTTTCCAGGAGGCGGGCTTCGGCCTGGACGCGGGGGGCGTCGTAGTTGAGGTCGGGTTTGTAGCCGTCTTCGCGGACGAGGGTGGCGATGATGTGGATGTGGTCGTCGGCATGCCGTACGGCGGCCCAGCGGCATCCGGCGGCGTCGTCGGGGTGGTCGATGCCGGCGGCGGCGACCATGCGCCGGGCGATGTCGCCCCATTCGTCGTCGGACAGGATGCGGTCTTCGGTGCCGTTGCGCACGGACAGGTGCCACACGTGCCGGGTGGGGCGGTCGGCGTCGTCGATGTTGTCGAGCGGCTGGTCCAGGAGATGCTGGAGCTGCTTGAGGGTGGCGTTGGCGTCGCGGCCGGGGTCGGGGGCGTGGTGGTCCCAGGAGGCCACCAGGTGCGGGTCGGTGTGCTCCTCGTACTTGCCCGGCCCGTACAGGTAGTACAGCAGGCCGATGGTGCGCTTCCCGCGCTTGTGAACCCTGGGGATCATGCCGTTGGTCGCCTCTAAGTCCGGTCGAGCAGCTTGTCGGTGACGTCCTGGACGCGGTTCACCGCACGGTTCACGGCGCCGATCACGGCATCGAGTTCCGCCGGCTGCCCACCGGAGTTGAGCGCGCGGGTGACCTGGTTGAGGTTGTTGCCGACCTGGCCCAGGTGCCGACGCGCGGCGAACAGCTCGGTCACCAGCTGGCGGTGGCCGGCGATAGCCGCGGCGGTGTTCTCACCGTCGTCGGCGGCAGCAAGGCCGGCTCTGACGAGGTAGGCGGGCAGGCTCGTGCGCGTGGAGCGCGCCGCAGTGGTCAGATGCTTCCACTCGTCGTCGTTGAGGCGGATGTTGCACATGCGGGATCGCTTGCGCTCGCGTTTGAGGGGGGAGCGCTTTCGTGGCGCTGGGGGCGTGGCACTCGTGCTGCGCTGCGGTGCTTCTTCTCCTGGCTGCGGTCCGCCCTCGGTCGCTGCCTGACGGACCTGCGCCCCCCGGTGCTGGTCCGCTCCCGCCACCCCTGGGGCGGGAGATGGCCGAGCTGCCTTCCCCAACGGGGAAGAGTAGCTTGGCCGATAACTTGCTCCCGTCGCAGACGCGTTGACGTCCGGCTCGCCCGGCGAATGGGGGACGGGTTCGTTCGGGCCCGTCATCGGACGCGGGCCCTTTGCTGGAGTTCGGCGGCGAGGCCGAGCAGCGCGGCGGACCCGCACAGGACGGTGACAAGGCCGTCGGGGCGGTGCTGGACGAGCCACTGGCCGTTCGGGGCCGGCACGGCGGCGTGCAGCAGCTGGTAGCGGACCAGGACGTCCGCCCACGCGGCGGCCTCCTCGGCACTCGGGACGGGACGGGGGATACGGATGAGGGCCTCCTCGGGCAGGCGGTGGGGCGGGGGGGGGGGGCGGGCCCCCCCCCCCCCCCGGGGGGGGGGGGGGGGGGGGGGGGCGATAAAAAGGGTTAAGCCCCAAAGAGGCCCAGTGGTTAGTGTGATCAAAAACCCCC
>NZ_JBITJM010000018.1:0-158932 GCF_044460025.1 Streptomyces sp. NPDC050161
CGCACCAGACTGGGAATGTCGGCATACGCCTTCGTCGTCACCTCACCGGCCACATGCACCAGGCCGGTAGTGATCAACGTCTCGACCGCGACCCGCGAAGACGGGTCCTCCTTCAAAAGCGCGTCGAGAATCGTGTCGCTGATCTGGTCAGCGATCTTGTCGGGGTGGCCCTCGGTCACGGACTCCGAGGTGAACAGGCGGCGGGACATCTACTCATCCTTTCCTGGCAGTTCAAGAGACGGGACGGGGGACGGCTCCCGTCATGGAGTGGTGACTTTCTCTTCGGAAACGAGTCCACGGGCCCGCTCACGCAGCAGGTTCTTCTGCAATTTTCCGGTCGACGTCGTGGGCAGCCGGCCGAAGAAAACGCGCTGCGGTGCCTTGAAACGGGCCAGCCTGGACCGCACGAATTCGATCAACTCCCGTTCGCCGACGGAGCCGCCGGGACGGTGGGTGACGAAAGCGATCGGGACCTCGCCCCAGACGTCGTGCGGACCGGCGACCACGGCCGCGTCGGCCACTTCCGGGTGCGCGGTCAGCGCGTTCTCCACTTCCACCGACGTGATGTTCTCGCCGCCGGAGATAATGACGTCCTTGGCGCGGTCCTTGATCTCCACATAGCCGTCGGGATGGCGCACCGCGAGGTCTCCGGTACGGAACCATTCACCGGCCGTCGCGTCGGCGGTGGCCTGCTCGTCCCGGAAATAGCCGAGCATGACGTTGTTGCCGCGGAGCAGGATCTCGCCGAGTGAACTGCCGTCGGCCGGCACGTCGTTGCCTGCCCGGTCGACCACTCGCGCGGGTTCGCCGACGACATTGGCGATGCCCTGCCTGGCGACCCGTCCGGCCCGGTCACCGGGGGCCAGGTCCTCCCATTCGGGTTGCCCGACGCACAGCAACGCGTTTCCGAAGGTTTCGGTGAGCCCGTAGAAATGCGTGACGTCCAAGCCGAGTTCGGTCACCCGGGCCAGCAGTGTCGGGCGCGGCGGCGCCCCGCCGGCGAATACCCGCACGGGGTGCGCCAAAGGGGTCGCGTCGGGGTGGTCGGCGAGCATCGACAGCACGGTCGGCGCCGCACACAGATGCGTCACGCCGTCGGATATGAGGGCCCGCCAGATTTCGACGGGATCGACCTTGCGCAGACAGTGGTGCACTCCGCCTGCCGCGGTGACCGCCCACGGGAAACACCATCCGTTGGTGTGGAACATCGGCAGGGTCCACAGATAGCGCGTCGCGGTGTCCATGGTGGTGTGGAATGCCATGGCGAGCGCATTCAGATAGGCGCCCCGGTGGTGGTACATCACGCCCTTCGGGCGGCCGGTGGTCCCACTGGTGTAATTGATCGCGAGCAGCCCCCGCTCATCGGTCACCTCGACGCGGTGTCGGGGGGACTCGGCGACCAACTGGTCATAATCGTCCGAGGTGATGACGCCGGGCCGGTCGCTCAGCTCGGCAATGGCGTTGCCGAGCAGTGGCAGCAGTTCGGTGTCCGCCAGAACCAGGCGGGCGCCGCTGTGTTCGATGATGTAGCCGATTTCGCCGGCGGAAAGCCGGGTGTTCAAGGCGACCAGCACCGCGCCGGCCAGCGGCACCCCGTAATGCGCTTCGAGCGTCAGATGGGTGTTGGGCGCGAACACGCACACCCGGTCACCCGGCTGCACACCGTGCCGCGCGAGCAGTCCCGCCAGCCGCTGGGCCCGCTCCCACAACTCCGCGTAGGTGCAACGGAATTCTCCGTCGACGACGGCGGGGCGGTCGGCGAACACAGCGGCGGCGCGACGCAGGAACGAAACCGGTGTCAGCTCGGTGAATGCCTGGCCGGTCGCGGATGTGGGCGCCATGGTTACGCGCGCTTCGCGACTATGGCGAACATGTCGAGGGACAGCGGAAGCACGGAGTGGAGGGCGAGTCCCGAGCGGTCGAAAAGGTCCGCGTATTCCTTTTCGCTGCGCTCGGTTCCGCCAACCAGGACCATCATCTGCATGTCGAACCAGAGCCCGAGCGAGGATTCGCCGGTCGGCGGGATCGTGCGCTCCAGCACGATGACGGTGCCGTCCGGGTTCATGGCGTCGCGGCAGCGCTTCAGCAGGTCCACGCAGGAGGCGTCGGAGCGGCTGTGCAGAATGCGCGACCACAGGTAGACATCGCCGCCGTCCGGCAGCGCCTCGGTGTAGTCGCCCTCGGCGTAGGAAACCCGGTCCGTCAGACCGCGGTCCGCCATGGCTTCCTTCGCGGCCTCGATCACGTGCGCCTGGTCGAACAGCACGCCCTTGGTCTGCGGGGACGCCTTGAGAACCTCGGAAAGCAGGCCGCCGGTGCCGCCCGCGATGTCCACCACGGTGGAGGTGGCGGAGAAATCGAAGACGCGGGGCAGATCGGTGAAGAACGCGCCGCCGGCCATGGTGCCGTCGAACCGGCGGGCGGATTCCTGATTGGCGGTGAAGTACGGGTACATCGAGGCGCCGAAGGTGGCCTCGAACGCCGGCTGACCGGTCTGGACGTTGTGCAGCAGATTCCCCCAGGTCTGGTAGAACTCCTCGCCGTACATCAGCACGAGATCACGCAGCGAATCCGGGGCGTCTTCCTTGAGGAGTTCGCTGGACGGCGTGAGGGAAAAGCCGGTCTCGTCGTCGCCCTGGAGCACGCCGAGGCCCACGAGGAAACGCATCAGCTGGAAAAGGGAGCGCTCGTGGGTACCGGTCACCGCGGCCAGTTCATGGCTGGTCGTGTGTCCCGCGGCGATGTGCTCGGGGAGGTTCAGCTTGGTGGCCACGTAGACACTCTGCGATGCCCAGTAGCCGATCATCAGGTCCAGTACCTTGCGGGTCGGTGACGCAGTCATGCGCTTTCCTTTCAGGGTTCCCACGTTCCCGGGCGTCCGGGTTCCGTGGTGGTTCACGGTCCGCACGCCCGGTGGAGGCGTGCGTCGTATGCGTCGGATTTCGGGGCGTGGTCAGCCGTTGCCGGAATTCCGCGCCGGGACGTTCTGGAGCCGCAGCTGTCCGCGGGCCAGCAGGGTGCCGCTCCCGTCGGCGGACACGTCCACCGACCAGACCTGCTGGAGTTCGCCCTGGAATACCGGATAGGCGGTGACCACTGCCGGGCCCTGCACCGTCGTGACGAATACGTCGGTCATGTTGTGCACGCCGACGGCGAACAGGCCCTGGTCGTGCACGGCGCGTGAGGCGCCCACGCTGGCCGCGCGTTCGACGACGGTGCTGTAGACGCCGCCGTGGACGACGCCCCACGGATTGTGGTGCTGCGGGCCGAGTTCGATACGTCCCGCCACCGCGTCCGCGGTGATCTCGTCGAATTCCAGGCCGAGCGCGGCCAGAAAGCGGCTCGCCTTGTCGAGACTCATCTCGGGGAATGTGGCCATGCTCTCTCCTGTAACGGCTGCGTGCGGGTCAAGCAGGACCCCGGTCGAGGTCGACGTTCTGCAAGCGGATCTGCCCGCGGGCGAGGGGCCGTTCATCCGAGATCGTGACCGCCCAGATCTGCTGGGTGCGTCCCTGGTGCACGGGCTCGGCAATGACCTCGGCGCGGCCTTCGGTCCGCGAGCGCAGCAGGTCGGTGGAGATGTGCAGGGCGACGGCGCGCTGCCCGTTTCCCGCCACCGCGAGGGACGCGCCGACGGTGGCGGCGCTTTCGACGGCCGTGGTGTACACGCCGCCGTTCACGATTCCCCACGGCGTGTGGTGGTCCGCGCCGAGGTCGATATGGCCGCGTACGAAGGTGCCGTCCGCCGCGTCGATGACCAGCCCGGCGGCAGCGGCGAATTCACCGGCGGCGCGGAGCGCGAAGTCGGGCAGCGCGGTCCCGGTCGTACGGTTGCGCACCGTTCCGGCCCGTTCCTCGGCGGTTGTCAGGTCAGCGGAATGCCTGGACACCGGTCACCGCCTTGCCGATGGAGAGCAGGTGCATTTCCTCGGTGCCCTCGTAGGTCAGCACCGTCTCCAGATTGACCATGTGCCGGAACACCGGGTATTCCAGGGTGATTCCGTTGCCGCCCAGAATGGTGCGGGCACTGCGCGCGACGTCGAGTGCCGCCCGCACGTTGGCCAGCTTGCCGACGCTGATCTGCACCGGCTGGAGCGTGCCGTTGTCCTTCAGCCGGCCGAGCCGGGCGGCCAGCAGCGATGCCTGGGTGATCTGTACGGCCATCTCCGACAGCTTTTGCTGGGTCAGCTGGAATCCGGCGATCGGCCGCCCGAACTGCTCGCGCTGACCGGCGTAGTCGAGCACCGTCTCGTAACAGGCACGGGCGGCGCCGACCGCGCCCCAGATGATTCCGAAACGCGCCTCGCTCAGACAGCTCAGCGGCCCGGAAAGGCCCCTGGCTTCGGGCAGCATCGCATTTCCCGGCAACCGTACGGATTCCAGGACGAGTTCACCGGTCACGGAAGCGCGCAGGGAAAGCTTCCTGGTGATTTTGTTGACGGTGAATCCGGGGGTGTCCGTCGGGACGACGAAGCCGCGGATGCCCTTCGTGCCCTGTTCGGGATCGGTCTGCGCCCAGATCACGGCCACCTCGGCGATCGGGCTGTTGGTGATCCACAGTTTCGAGCCGTCGAGCACCCAGTCGTCGCCCTGCCGCCTGGCCCGGGTCCGCATCGTGCTGGGATCCGATCCGGCGTCCGGCTCCGTCAGGCCGAAACAGCCGACCGCGTCTCCGGCGGCCATGGCCGGCAGCCACTGCTGCTTCTGCTCATCCGACCCCCACCGGTGGATGGCGTACATGGCCAGTGAGCCCTGCGTCGAGACGAAGGAACGCAACCCCGAGTCGACGGCCTCCAGTTCGCGGCAGGCCACGCCGTACGCGGTGGCGCTGGTGCCCGCGCAGCCGTACCCGTCCAGGTGCATGCCCAGGAGTCCCAGCGCCCCGAACCGCTTGGTGAGGTCACGCGGCATCGTGTCGGCTTCGAACCACTCGGCGATGTACGGGGCCAGCTCCGTCCTGGCGAAGGACCGCACGGTGTCTCTGATGTCCCGTTCGGTCTCGCCGAGTTCGTCGTCGACCGCGAGAATGTCCAGGGGGTCGGGCTCCGCGACGGAAAGCGGGCTCATGTTTCACTTCCTTCTCGTGTCAGGAATACGGTCACGCGGAAAGACCCAGTACGGCACGGGCGATGGAATCGCTGTCGCCGACCGTGATGGAGTTGACGTGCGGGCGGATGCCGGTCTCGGTGACCCAGTTCACGCCCTCCGTCGGGACGCCGAACACATAGCGTTTGGCATGGATCGAACCGTCGCTCCTGATGACACGGAAAGGCCGCTCGGTGACCGCGACGCCCCCGGTGATGTATTCACCGGCGGAAGCGGTCCGCACGGTGAAGTGCTTGACCTGCTGCTGCTCTTTCAGGTGGACCAGAATCGAGTTGCTCGTCCTGGCGAGATCCACCTTGGGCAGCCGCGCATCGATCAGTACGGTGCTCCGGTGGACGTCGTCGGGTACTGCCGAACGTCCGACGAACACGCCTTCCGCCTCGTCGAATTCCACCGAGAAACGCGGGCCCGCCACCTCGACCACACCGCAGTCGATCAGGGCCATCAGCTCTTCGATCCGGCTCCACGGCGGGCCCAGGGACAAGAACGCGTGCAGCGAATTGAACCAGCCCTCCACGTCGTTCTGGTACGAACTGCCCTCGATGCCGCCGTTCTTCATCACGTAACGCATCTCGTTGCGGATGTCGCGCAGCACGTCGAGCGCGGACTTCACGGCGCTGCTGATGTTTCCCTGGCGTGCCTCGAATACGTCGGCGGCCAGGTAGGACATGAGGAATTCGGTCCATGACCTGCTCGACGCGATATCGGTTCCGGTCCACGGCTGCGCCACCCTGGACCAGTCCCAGTACTGTTCTTCCGGCACGTCGAACTTGCGCAGGACGACACCCTCGGAGTCGCAGGACCAGGGGAGGAAGGTGTAGAGCGTGCTGAATTCGTCCGCCGCTTCCTTCCCTTCCCTGATCTCCACCAGGCGCGTGTAGTAGACGGTCTCGACTTCCTTGGCGACCAGCGGCCAGCAGTCGCGCCGGAAATCCAGTGCGCCGTCGGGTCCTGCATTCGACCGCAGCTTGTCGATGTGCGCCTCGGTGAGCACCTTCGGCTCGTAGCGCCGGTCGCCCTTTTCGTTGTCCGCCCGGCCGTGCAGCGGCACGCCGCGGCGCGATCCGCAGACGATGTGCGGCTCCTTGCCGGACGGGAGGTAGCGGAGCGTGCCGTCGTGTCGCTCGTACCTGCCGCCGCGGCCCGCGGTGAGCAGCGACATGTAGTCGAAGAAGGACAGCCCGAGGCCGCGGACGAGTATCCGCTGGCCAGGGGCGATCCGGTCGAGGTCGACGTCGGCGGGGTTGGCCGGCGGCTGGAACAGACCGCCCACGCCGTCGGCGAAGCTCCGCAGCCGCTGCTCGGCGGCGGACAGGCCCACCGCGCCGTGCCCCGTGGCGAGCACCAGCTCGTCGACCTCGACCGCCTGCCCGCCGTCGCCGGTCACCAACTGGCCGCCGCTGTCGGTGTCGAGCACCGAGACGACCTTGCAGCGGTGTTCGCGTATGTCGATGGTGGCCGGGCGGTTGCGCACCAGCTCGCGGTATGCCCATTCGAGATAGTGCCCGTAGAAGGACCGGCGGCAGTAGGTGTTCTCGTGCACATCGGCGGCCTCCGCGATGACCTCGGCGCCGTAGGTGCCGGAAATGTCACCGGCCGCCAGTTTGACCGACCATTCGTACAGGCTCGGACCGTAACGGACCGGACCTGATATCTGCACGCTGTCGTCCGCGAAGGCGGTGATCTGGGAGGAGACGATATTCATGATGAGGTCGGGGGACTGATCGGTCCGCCAGACGTCACCGGAGCCGAAATTCCAGGGTTCGAAGAGGTTGATCACGATCGGGGTGTCGACCCGGTCCCGCGCGTTCTCCACAATGCGCTCCAGGACGGACAGACCGCGGGGGCCCACGCCGATGATGCCGACTGTGTGCACTGTCCTCTGTTTCATGATGGGACTCCGTCAGGTTTTCCCAATTAAGTTGGTGCGGAACGTGGTGGGCCGACGGGCCCGCGGCGGGCGCATGGCCCCGGCCGGATCTTTCAGGGCCGTCGGTTCAGCACACTTCATCGCTGATCTGCTTGATCGACCGCACGGTGTCGATCGCGGCGGGAACCCCGCAGTACACGGCGGAATGGACGGCGACCTCGACGAGTTCGTCGACGGTGCATCCATTGCGCAGCGCGCCGCCGATGTGCAGTTCCAGCTCGTGCTTACGGTTCATCGCGGTCAGCATGGCGACCGTCAGCAGGCTTTTGAGTTTCCGGTCGAACGCCGGCCGCTGCCAGACGGTTCCCCAGGCGAATCGCACGACCAGGTCCTGCAACTCGGCTGCGCCGGCCCAGGCATCGGAAACGCCGTCGACATAGGCGTCTCCCAGGACTTCGCGCCGTAGTGCATCGCCGTTCTCCCAATCGGATCCACGCATGCGTGATCCCCTCCCCCGAAACGCCATGGAATGATTCGCGTCCTCAAGGGCGGGGTGTCTCCCCCGGAGCCGCCGCCGTGCCCTCGGAGAAAAGCCTGGCAGAAAGGCATGCGGCGCCGACAGGCCAGGCAACTGTCGTGATCAGGACTGTCGTAAACAGGAGAGTGACAAGGCGGGCATTTCACACGGCCCGGCCGCGGCGGCCCGCCGGGGCGCGCCACCGTGCCCTGAAGGCAACGGCGGGCGGCGTACGGCCCGCGGCGCCGTCGCTCAGGAGGCGGCAGGGCCGGTGCGGGCCGGCTCCGGGAACAGGTCCGTCATCAGCCGGTGCGGGCCGCCGCGCAGCACCGCGCTGACCCGGTCGTCGCGCAACCCCGGGTCGGCGCCGGGACCTTGGCGTACCGCGAGGTCGGCGGGCGGGGGGACGACGCCGCAGGCGGGGCACTCACCGCCGGAGTCAATGTCCGTGCCGCACGGCGCGTGGCTGAAGATCCGCCGGGCGCCCCGGGGGGCGAGCCAGCGTTCGCCCCACTGCGCCAGGGAGTACACCATCGGCCAGAGGTCGGCCCCGCGCTCGGTGAGGACGTAGTCGACCTCGACACCCGTGACGTGCGGATGGCGCTCGATCACCCCGACGGTCACCAGGGCCTTGAGGCGGTCGGCGAGCACGGCGCGGGGGATGTCGAGGTGGGCGTGGAAATCGCCGAAGCGCCGCACCCCGTAGAAGCAATCGCGGAGTACGAGGAGCGTCCAGCGCTCCCCGACCACCTCAAGTGCGCGGGCCATCGAACAGTCCTGACCCGCGTAGCCACGTCCCAATGCCACCCGCTCAGTTTAACAGTACATTCACCGAACTGTTCAGTTCAGTGAATGAACTACCCTGCTAGAGTGCGGTCTCTCGTCCGGTACATCAACCCTTGGGGGTAGTAGTGACGACCGAACCGGTCGCCCGCAGTTCCTCCGCACGCGCGACCCTCGCGCTGTCGTGCGTGGCCACCCTGCTCGTGCTGATCAACTTCACCGCCCCCGTATCGACCGTGCAGACCATCAGGACCGCGCTCGACTCCGGAGCGGCGGGCCAGACCTGGATCCTGGGCAGCATCAGCGTCGGCCTCGCGGCCTGCCTGATGATGGCCGGCACCCTCGCCGACGACTTCGGCCGCAAGCGGATGTTCGTGATCGGCGGCGGGCTGCTGGCGCTGGCCACCGTGGTGTGCGCCGTCGCCCCCGTCACCCCGGTCTTCGTCCTGGGCCGCATCGTGCAGGGCGCGGCGAGCGCCGCACTCCTGGCGTCCAGCCTCGGCCTCCTGGGCCACGTCTTCCCGCCAGGCCCCGAGCGGGCACGCGCCACCGGCCTGTGGGGCGCGATGGTCGGCGGCGGCATCGCCATCGGCCCGGTGTACTCCGCGCTCCTGGGCAAGGTCACCGACTGGCGGGCCACCTACTGGGTCATCGCCGTCGCCGCCGCGCTGGTCATGCTCTGGGGCAGCCGGGCGCTGGAGGAGTCCCGCAGCGCGCACCGGCGCAGCTTCGACCTGGCCGGTGTGCTCACCCTCGGCGGCGGCATCATGCTGCTGATAGCGGGCCTCACCGAGGGACGCAGCGGCTGGACCCAGCCGCACGTACTGATCCTCCTGGTGGCCGCGGTGCTCCTGCTGGCCGCTTTCGTGGTGGTCGAGAAGCGCGTCGCGGAACCGATGCTGGACCTCGGGCTGCTGCGCCGCCCCGCGTTCGTCGCGTCGATCGTCGGTGCGCTGATGACCGGCATGGGCGTGATCGGCCTCATGACGTACGTGCCGATCGCGGCGCAGACCATGCTCGGTATGAGCCCCCTGGCCAGCGCCGCCCTGCTCGCGTTCTGGTCCGGTCTGTCCTTCGTGGCCGCGCCGCAGGCCCGCCGGTTCGTCGCCCTCGTCGGGGACCGCCTTCAGGTCGCGGCCGGTCTGGTCGTCTGCGGCGTCGGCGAACTCGTCCTGATCGGGATCACCGAGCAGTCCTCGTGGTGGCGGTTCGTGCCGGGCCTCGTACTGGCCGGACTCGGCAGCGGCGTGGTCAACGCGGCGCTCGCCGGGCTGGCCGTACGGAGCGTGCCCGCCCACCGGGTCGCCGTGGGTTCCGCGGCGAACAACGCCTCGCGCTACCTCGGTTCGTCGCTGGGTGTCGCGCTGGTCGCGGCCGTCCTGGCGCTCGCGCCGCGCGGCGGGGGCGCCGCCCACGAGATGGGCGCGGGACTGACCTACGCGGCGGCCATCTCCGGCGCCCTCACCATCGCCGGAGCCCTGCTCGTCGCCCTCTGCCGGGAGCGCCCGGAGTCCGAGAGCCCGGTGGAATCCCCGCGCCTGGCCTCGACGGTCTGAGGCACCGGCCGGCGGCAGAACGACAGCCGACGGATGCGCGTCCCCCTGCGGATGCGCATCCGTCGGTGTGGATCAGCGGTCAACTCCCGCCGATGAATGGCCGATTCTCGCCCCTGGCGCCGGCCATCCCGTCAGCCGCCCCGGTCGATCGCCCCGCTCACCACGCCACCATCTCCTGCTCGCGCAGCAGAAATCCGAGTTGGAGGCGGCTGGAGGCGCCGACCTGCCGCATCATCTCCGAGACGTGGCGCTGACAGGTACGCACCGAGATGCCCAGGGCGCGGGCCGTCGTCCGGTCGTCGGCGCCGTCGATCAGGTGTTGCAGGATGGACTGCTTCGTCTGGTTCGCCAGCGTGTGGATGAACGTTCTGTCCCGCGGTTTGTTCAGGAGATCGCCGGTCAGCCAGAGCGAGTTGAACATCTCGGCGGCGAAGGTGATGAGATCGGAGTTCCGGATCACGAGCGCACCGCCCGGTCCGTCCTGGAGCGGAATGAAGAGCACCTTGCGGTCGAAGATGATGAACCGGGCGAGATCCCCCGTCACGGTCCTGACCTCGGCCCCCGCGTCGACGGCTTCCTGGGCCGTCAACGGGTCGAAGCGCGTGGAATATTGATAGAGGGTGCGCAGCCGTACGTCGCGCCCGAGCAGCGACTGGTAGCGGTGGCGGGCTTCGAGCAGCTCCGCGTCCTGGCGTGGCCCGCCGGGTCTGGCGGACAGCACTTCCTGGCGGCATTCGGCCGCCTGCCGCTCCAGGGCCCTGACCAGCTCTTCGTGCGAGTCGATCCGTTCCAATTGCGGCCCTTGGACCGGCTGTTGCTGCGTCGCGTAGATCAGTTTCAGCTCGGCGAACTGGCTGCGCATCCACAGTAAGTCGAACTGCGCGCCGCGCACCCGTTCCTCCCATTTCTCCAGGAGCTGATCCGACACTCCGGCGGGGTCGACGGCCGCCAGATGGTCGTTTCCCAGCCGTCGCACCAGGCCCGCGGCGATCAGATTGTCCACCGCGTGGACGCTGATGCCACCCTGCCCGTCGGACGTCATCTCACCGATGGGTACCGGCCCCTGCTCGGCAATGCGCTGGTAGGACGCTAACTCCGCCGACGTGAGTTCCATCGAGGTCCCGCCGGTCACCGAGCATTCGTTCACCAGAGCATCCATGTCATTTCCTCTCTGTTCACGCGACGTATCGGAGACGGCGGAGTGCTGTCTCCCGTACGTCACGCAGGATGGAATCCGTGGTCATATCCGGATGAATTCGCTGTGCGGTATCGGCCGCTCCGGGCCCATCGTCCGTTTCCGGCCGATGCCCCCATGTGCCCCTGTCATATGTGCGACGTCAGTGGATGGCTCAAACGCTACTGTCGAAGAGGAATGCACAGCACTGTGCCAAACATCTGTTGACGGGACTCTTGCGCGCGCCGGAACACCATCTCCCGGGCTCACACAGCGTTGATTCCCACCTCAACAATTCGCCGCGTACTCTTCATCGGCCCGCCACGTCACGGAAATTGCGCACCACATGCCCTGAATCGCTCCAGAGAAATCCGCGGAGTGCGGCGACGAAGGGTGAGGGGGCACCGGCGAACCGGGCGCCCGCACGAGAACAGGTACGGCGAAGCTCCCGCTACGGCAGGGCTCCCGTCACAACAGGGGCTCCCGCTACGGCAGAACCCTCGCGGCCGGCCCGCCGGGGCACCGCTGCCGCGTGGGGGCCCGGTCCGCATTCCGGCCACGTGTCACGTGACGCGGTCCGGAACAAAGGCCGCCATAGGGAATACCGCCCGGGAAACGCCAACGTCCGTACGGTGGAATGAGCTTGACCTGACATACGCCCGCGGCCGGCAGACCCTGTCGCCTTCGGCCGCTCCGGGTACTCCACAAGGAGTCGTGGGAATCGTTCATGGCACTGCTTGCTCCTCCCCCAGGGGCAGCACAATGAGGTGGCTGTATACAAACGTCCTGGCGTGCAGGAGGTCTTTATTACAGGCAACTGTGCGAGGTGCGCGATGACATGGACCTCGCCTCGGTTGATTCGGGAACGGCGTATTACTGCGGTACGGACTGGTTGGCGTGATTAACCTCAGCTAGTCTGCCGCTGATGAATCTGACACACCCTGCGATGCAACGTCAACACACGCCACCCGGGGGGCCTCCGTGCCGGTAGACGCATTCGGCGGGCGCCTGAACAGGCTCTTTGAGGAGGTGCACCCGCCGGACCGCGGTCCCTACACGAACCAGGAAGTCGCCAGGATGCTGGTCGACCGCGGCGGCCCGACGCTCTCCCACGTCTACCTGTGGCAGCTGCGCACCGGACGGCGGGACAACCCCACCCGACGCCATCTGGAGACGCTGGCGAAGTTCTTCGGCGTCCCGGTGTCCTACTTCTTCGACGACGACGTCGCCGCCAAGGTCGAGGGCGAACTCGGCTTCGTCAGGCAGCTGCGCGAGTGCGGGGTGCGGCGCGTGGCGACCCGCGTCGCCGGGCTCTCCCCGCAGAGCGTGGAGCAGGTACTCGACACCATCGAGCACATCCGCGAGCGGGAAGGACTGTGTCCAGGACCGGCCGGCGAGCGGACGGACGAGTGCAGGTGAGGCGCAGGGACACCACACGGCGCGACTGCCGGCGCTTCGTCCGTGACCTCAACCTCCCGCAGGCGGCGTGCATTCGGGACCTGCTGCCTGCCATCGAGGAACGGTCGGGCCACCCGATCCGCGTCGCGCCCGCCCCCGTGGACAGCGTGCAGGGTGTCTGCGGCATGTGGATACGGACCGTGGAAGGCATCGACTACGTCTTCGTCCACCGGAAGACCAGCCGCGCCCACCAGGACCACATCCTCGCCCACGAGCTGGCCCACATCCTGTGCGCCCATCACGAGAGCCTGGACACCCCCGGCTCGAAGCCGCTGACGGACCGGCTGATCACCACCCTCGACCCGTCGGCGGTGAAGATGATGCTGGGCCGCAGCGACTACACGTACCAGGACGAGCGGGAGGCCGAACTGATCGGCTCCTACCTCCAGCGTCACGTGCACCACCCGGGGCGGCGCACCGGCGGCCACGACCTCGTGGCGGCGACGTTACTGCGCAAGAGGGGATAGCGGGCGCGTGCAGCAACTCCTCCACCCCCTGTGCGCGGTGCTGGCCGTGGCCGGATTCCTGCTGCTGCTCTGGCCGCCGCGGCGGCTGCGCCAGGACCCCGCGCTGGCCGCGCTGACCTGCGTCTACGGCTTCTGCGCCGTCTCCTTCCTGGTGTCCATCGCACCGGTGTGGACGCTGCTCGGCGACGCCACGGGACGCCCCGCCTTCGGCATCCTCGCCGCCTTCGGCACCGTGGTGGCCCAGGTCTCCCACCAACCGGTCGTCCTCGCCCACTGGGTACTGCCGCCGGAGAAGGCCCGCCGGCGGGCCCGCCTGTACCGCGGGGCGGGAGCCGCGGTGATCGCGGCCCTGGCGGCACTGTTCCTCCAGCTCCCCGCCACGGACCGCACCACCCCGCAGGGCATCACCGCCGCGTACCTCCACTCCGGCGTCTACCAGGCGTACTTGGCGCTCTACCTCGTCGTCTACTGCGCGGGCCAGGCCGTGCTCGCACTGGGCTGCCGGGCCGCCGCCCGCCGTACGGACCAGCCGTGGATCGCCCGCGGGCTGCGCATCGTCGGCGCCGGAGCGGTGCTGACCTTCGGCTACAGCGCCATCCGCATCGCCGGTGTCGGATCCGCCCTGTTCGGCCTGGACCGCCCCGCGCCCGCCGTCGAGAGCCTCGCGTGGCTCTGCGCCGACGGCGGCAACGCGCTCGTGCTGACCGGGTTCTTCCTCCCGACCCTGGCGGTGCACGTCGTCCCGCGCCTGCGGGCCTGGAGCCGCGCGCGCCGCGACCACCGGACCCTGGCGCCGCTGTGGGACGCGGTGCACCACGCCGTACCCACCGTCGCCCTCCAGCCCGCCCGCACCCGCGCCGCGTCCCGGCTGCGGCTGTGGGACACCACCTGGCACCTCTACCGCCGCACCGTGGAGATCCGGGACGGCCAATGGGCGCTGCGGCACCGCCTGGAGGAGTCGGTACGCACCGCGTCCGAACGGCGCCACCGCGCGGCCGGACTCGACGGCGCCGAACTGGCCTGCGCCGTCACCGCCGACCAGCTCCGCGCCGCGCTCGCCGCCCACCGCCACGACGTGGCACCGCAGACCCCGGCCGAGTACGCCGACGCCGGCACCCGCGAGGACGTGCGCACCCCGGACGACGACGTCCGCGCCCTGCTCCGTATCGCCGCCCACTTCACCCCCGCACCCGCAGAACAGGAAACGACACCCTCATGGACCTGACGCACCGCCCGGCAGCCGACCAACTGCGCGCCATGGAAAGGGGCGAGGTCTCCAGCCGCGAGCTGACCGCCGCGCACCTGGAGCGCATCGCCCGGCACCCTGAGCAGCACGCGGTGGTCACCGTCGACCACGACGGCGCCATGGCCGCAGCAGCGGCGGCCGACGAGCGGCGGGCCGCGGGCCGCACCGGCGGTGCGCTGCTCGGCCTTCCGGTCACCGTCAAGGACTCGCTGGAGACCGCGGGCCTGCGCACCACCTGCGGATCACAGGACCTGGCCGCGCACCTGCCCGAACGGGACGCCGACGCCGTGGCGCGGCTGCGGACCGCGGGCGCGGTCGTCATCGGCAAGACCAACACGCCGCCGATGTGCCAGGACCTCCAGACGAGCAACCCGCTGTTCGGCACCACGCCCCACCCGGTCGACCCGCGGCGCACCGCGGGCGGCTCGTCGGGCGGCGAGGCCGCGGCCGTCGCGACCCACCTGAGCCCCCTGGGCATCGGCAGTGACCTGGCGGGATCGCTGCGGCTGCCCGGCCACTACTGCGGCGTCCACAGCCTGCGGCCCAGCCACGGCATCGTGCCGACCCGCGGCCACATCCCCCGCTCGCCCGGCTGGCTGACGCCGACGGACATGCTCACCGTCGGCCCGCTCGCCCGCACCGCAGCCGACCTCGATCTGGCCCTCGACGCCCTGGCGGGCCCGTCGCCCGACGACGGCGTCGCATGGCGCCTGGAGCTGCCCGCCCCCCGGCACGAGCGGCTCCACGAGTACCGCATCGGCATCTGGGCTGACGATCCGTACTGCCGGGTGGACGCCGAGACCCGCGCACTGCTCGACGACGTCGCCAAGGCCCTGCACGGCGCCGGCGCCCGCGTCGACGCCACCACGCGCCCGGTCGGCATGGCCGATTCCGACCGCCTCTTCCAGCGCCTGATGTTCGCCGCGTCCGCCGCGGGCGCCGCCCCTGAGGCGTTCGCCTCCGAGGTCACGGCCGCCGGGAACCTCCCGCCCGAGAAGGTGTCACCCGGTGCGGCCTTCCTCCGTGCCCGCACCATGCGCCACCGGGACTGGCTGCTCGCCGACGAGGAGCGCGCGCTGCTGCGGAAGCGGTGGGCGGCCTATTTCGACGGCATCGACATCCTCATCACCCCGGCGGCACCGACCGCCGCGCTGCCCGACCTGTCCGGCGTGCCCGTACCCGAGCGGTACCTCACCGTGGACGGCGAGCGCCGCGGGTACTGGGAGCAGACCGCCTGGCTCAACCTCGCGGGCCCGGTACGCCTGCCCGCGGCCACCGTCCCCGTGGGCAGCACCGCCGACGGGCTCCCGCTCGGCGTCCAGCTCATCGGGCCCTACCTGGCCGACCGCACCGTCACGCACGTGGCCGGGCTGCTGGCGTCGGGCATGGCAGACGATCGCCCCGGTCGCGGCGGCAACTCCGGCTGACCTCGGGGGATTCGGCGCACGGATCGGTCCTGGCGGGCTCCTGTCCGACGGCGGCGGCCCAGTCCGTGAGCAGCTGCTCGTAGGCGTCCTGCTCCTCGGGCCACAGGCCGCGGCCGGCGCGCTCGGCCATAAAGGTGCGTATGGCCTCGTTCGCCGCACTCACGGACTGCGCCGTGACCGAGGAGGACCAGGAGGTTTGAGGCATACCACGATCTTACGGTCGGCCACCGACAATGACGCCTGCTTTACCGAGAGTCAGCCGTTGCCCCAAGCTGCGTACGGGGCGGCGCCCGTCATTCCCCCTCACCCTGCCGCTTTCCCCCGGCGCGGGCGCGCAGGCGTCCCATCAGGGCGGTGCCCGCCAGGACCAGGCCGATGGCGAGGATTTTGGCCGCCCCGTAGGAGGCGGTGCCCGGCTCGTCCGGGGTGCCGGGCAGGCGGAGGGTGAACCACAGGCCCAGCCCGGCACCGGCGACGATCAGGCCGACGGCGCCGACCGGCCCGGTCCCGGCCCACCAGGGACCGTCCCCGGCAGGCCGGTCGTCACGCTCGGCGGATCCGTCACGGGCCATCGTCAGCTCTCCTGTCATCTCCCGCCGGCGGGCGCGGGCAGCACCTCTCGGCGGCACCACGGGCATGAAGAGGAAGACGCCGGACACGGCCCCACGGTTCACCGACGCGGGCATCCGCACGGAGGAACGGCCCGCACCCGCACCACCGTCGCCCGCCGATACCAACCAACACCCGGACACACACCGGGAGTTGACCGTCCGCCCCCTCCAACCCCGCGCACGAAAAACCCCTCCGCCCCGGAGAGAACCGGGCCGGAGGGGTGACCGCAGGTGCGTCGCCTTCTCAGTCCCTGCGGCGGCGGAAGGCGCGCCGTATGAAGTGGATGATCAGCCAGATCACCAGGACGATGACCAGCAGGAAGATCACGAAGAGCACGATCAGGAAGATGCCGAGCTTCTTGAAGAAGCCCTTCTTTTTCTTCTTCGACTTGTCCTTGGCCAGGGCCACCGGCTCGGTACCCATCGCCTTCGCGGCCACCGCCGACGCGTCGGCCGGAGCCGCACCCGCCGTCCGCGCGCCGGCGTTCAGGGCGCCCGGCGCCTGCGCGGCGTGCGCCGACGTGCCGTGCGGCGCCGCCACCTGATGTACGGCGGCGGTACGCGGGACCTCGCCGCGCACCGCCGCGGCGGCCGGCGAGACGGCCGCGGCGAGCAGGCCGAAGAGCAGCGCCAGCACCAGCGCGGGCCGGCGCGCGGCGGCCGAACCGGCCGGGCGGCGGCCGGAGTTCGCCCCATTCATGCTGTTCGTGCCGCCCTCGTCGGCCACTCCGTGCGCGGAGTGCGTGTCCATGGTCGTCTTCCCCCTTGGTCGGTGGGTCGTGCCGTACGTCGCGGGCTCGGACGCCCGCGGGTCGTCAGCCATTATGCGGTGACGACGGACACCCCGGCCGAGGTCTCCACCTCCGCCGGACAGACGCCGTACCGCTCCTCGTCGACCGCCGCGCAGCCCGAACAGCCGCTCGGCGAGCAGGATGTGGAGCACCACGAGGAGGTTCGCCGACAGCGTGGCGATCTTGAATGTGCCGGCCTTCTCCGTCAGCCCGTGGATCTTCAGCGGCACGGGCCGGGGGCCGTCCAAGGGCGCGAGCGGCAGCGAAAATCGGTACATACCGGGCGATACGCCACGGGCGGGGGTCGGGGGAGACGGCCTCGTCGGGGGACCGGCCGCCTCCCCCGGAGGGGACCGGACCTCCAAGTCCACGCCGCGGTCAGGGGGGATCGCGCGGCGCGGACCCCGCAGTGAGGTCCGGATCCCGGCCCTGCGGACTCCTGCCAGACCCGCCGGGGCACTTCCATCCTGCCTCCGCCGCACACCCCGCGCGGCAGGCAAAGGACCTCCCCCCGGGGGCCTTTGGTCCCTAAAGACCAGATGAGGACGCCGTCCGCGCCGCGGGTGCACGAACCGGACGGACCGGACACGGCGCACCGCACCCGCCGGGCCCGTCCGGTGCCGGGCGGGGATCTCCCCGGGGTACCGGCGCGCCGGTGTGGTTAAACTCGCCCGACTGCACCGGGGAACTGCAGGGACTGCCGTAGGGGAGACGGGACTGATGGCGCAAGCGAAGAAGATCGCGTTGTATCTGGTCATCGTCTTCGTGCTCTACACGATCATCACCTCCCCGGGGCGGGCCGCCGATCTCGTCCAGATAGGCTTCGAGGGCATCTCGTCCGCAGCTCAGGGTGTCGGCGAGTTCATGACGCAGCTGGTCAGCTGACCGCTGCCGCCACGGCCGGCCAGGACCGGCCGCACACCGTCCGCCCGCCCGCTCGGAGGTCCCAGTGATCCGCCACCTGGTCCTGTTCCAGCTCAACGAAGGCGTCTCCCGCGACGAGCCGCGCGTGCAGGACGCCGCACGGGCCTTCAGGGAACTGGGGGACAAGATCCCGGAGCTGACCCACTGGGAGTGCGGCTGGAACATCACCGACCGCCCGATCGCCCGCGACTTCGCGATCAATTCGGCCGTCGCCGACCGGGAAGCCCTCACCCGCTACATCGAACACCCGGCCCATCGGGCGGCAGCCGCGCAGTGGCGCGCCTTCGCCACCTGGGTGATCGCCGACTACGAGTTCTGAGCGCGCCCGGCGGCCCCGTCCGTCGCCACACCCGGCCACCGCCCGGCCCCTCGGCCACCTTCCGGCCCGCACGCGCCTCCTGACGGCCCGTAGAGCGCCCGCGACGGTCCGGAGCACCCGCAACGCCACGGCGTACGCCCGCGCGCCTCTGCGCGCCACTCACGCGCTCCGCACGCGCGTCCGCGCCGTCACGCGTCGCGCCGCCACAGGCGCCCGCACCCCCTTCACGCCCCTTCGCGCGCCCTTCAACTCACCACCCAACACGGCGTTATGCGGTGCTTGCGCATACTGCACATGTCTTGTGATGCTATGACCGCTTTTGCCGGATACATGCACTGTGAAGGGTGGCGTGACCGTGACGGCCCGTACTGCGCCCAAGGCTCCATCCCGCGAGAGCCGGAGCGCGGACACGCGGGCGCTCACGCAGGTGCTGTTCGCCGAGCTGGCCGGGCTCGAACCCGGCACGCCCGAGCACACCCGGGTCCGGGCCGCCCTGATCGAGGCGAACCTGCCGCTGGTCCGCTACGCCGCCGCCCGCTTCCGCAGCCGCAACGAGCCGATGGAGGACGTGGTCCAGGTCGGCACCATCGGCCTGATCAACGCGATCGACCGCTTCGACCCGGACCGCGGCGTGCAGTTCCCCACCTTCGCGATGCCGACCGTCGTCGGCGAGATCAAGCGCTACTTCCGGGACAACGTCCGCACCGTGCACGTACCGCGCCGGCTGCACGAACTCTGGGTGCAGGTCAACGGCGCGACCGAGGACCTGACGGTGCTGCACGGCCGCTCCCCCACCACCGCCGAGATCGCCGACCGCCTCAAGATCGGCGAGGAAGAGGTCCTGGCCTGCCTGGAAGCCGGGCGGTCATATCACGCCACTTCTCTCGAAGCGGCCCAGGAAGGCGACGGGCTGCCCGGTCTGCTGGACCGCCTCGGCTACGAGGACCCCGAGCTGGCCGGTGTCGAGCACCGCGATCTCGTGCGCCATCTCCTCGTCCAGCTGCCCGAGCGCGAGCAGCGGATCCTGCTGCTCCGCTACTACAGCAACTTGACGCAATCTCAGATCAGCGCGGAGCTCGGGGTGTCGCAAATGCATGTCTCGCGGCTACTGTCACGGAGCTTCGCTCGGCTGCGGTCCGCAAACAGGATCGAGGCGTAACCGGGACGGGGTACCGAGGGCCCCGCGTTCCTGCGCAGATATGTCGACTTGGCGCTACAGCGTGTTGCCGACATGTGACATTCTGCAGGAACCGCGTTTGCCACGGCGCTGCCTCCGGTATTCAGGTGGAGGTATCACTTCCCGGTCCGCCTCGGTCCGGGGACGCCGCAGCGACCCGACCCGCGACCTCAAGGGGGTGGCATGTCCGTAGAACTGGGCAGCTCAAAGGTGCTTTCCGCGATTCCCGCGCCCGCACCGCACGTGCACGACGACGACGCCATCAACACCCGCACGCTCTCCCGCTCCCTGTTCCTGCGGCTGGCCACGCTCGACAAGGACTGCGCGGAGCGTACGTACGTACGCGACACTCTCATCGAGCTGAACCTCCCGCTCGTGCGGTACGCGGCGGCCCGATTCCGCAGCCGCAACGAGCCGATGGAGGACATCGTCCAGGTCGGCACGATCGGTCTGATCAAGGCCATCGATCGTTTCGACTGCGAACGCGGCGTGGAATTCCCGACGTTCGCGATGCCGACGGTCGTCGGCGAGATCAAGCGGTTCTTCCGCGACACCTCGTGGTCGGTACGCGTACCGCGCCGCCTCCAGGAGCTGCGGCTCGCGCTCACCAAGGCCAGTGACGAACTGGCCCAGAAGCTCGACCGCTCGCCCACCGTCCCCGAACTCGCCCGCTGCCTCGGGGTGTCGGAGGAGGACGTCGTCGACGGCCTGGCGGTCGGCAACGCCTACACCGCCTCCTCGCTGGACTCGCCCTCCCCCGAGGACGACGGCGGCGAGGGCTCCCTCGCGGACCGCCTCGGCTACGAGGACAGCGCCCTGGAGGGTGTGGAGTACCGCGAGTCGCTCAAGCCGCTGCTGGCCAAACTCCCGGCCCGCGAGCGGCAGATCATCATGCTGCGCTTCTTCGCCAACATGACGCAGTCCCAGATCGGCGAGGAGGTCGGCATCTCCCAGATGCACGTCTCCCGGCTGCTCACCCGCACTCTCGCGCAGCTGCGCGAAGGGCTCATCGCGGAATGAGGAACGGTCCGCCGAGAGGTCGTTGAGGCCATCGAGCACCACTCGGCGGACAGCAGTGAAGCGCGGTGCCGCGCGACCCTAGGAATCTGACGGGCCGTCATCGACACTGTGCCGATGCGACAGTTGCCCCGCATACCCGCTGCGCACCTACGACGCATCCCGCCGCCCCGGCGCGCCCGCCTCGCGCCCCGCACGCCACGGACACCCGCACGCGCCGCCTCCGCGGCCGTCGCGCTCTGCCTGGGCGCCCTGCTCACCGGCTGCGCCAGCCCCACGGACACCGGCTATCTGGCGCCGGCCGCCGCGGGCCCCAGCCGGGCACCGACGAAGGCCGTGCCGCCCGACGACGGCGTCGAGCTGACCCCGCTGGACGGCACCGAAGCGCCGCACTCCGGAACTCCCGGCACCCCGGACCCGAAACCGGGACACCCCTCGGGGCCCGGCGGCACCCCCTCGGACAACGGTCGGAATCCGGCCAACTCTCCGACTGATCCGGCCACTTCGCCGAGCCCTTCCGCTCCGGGCGACGACACCGCCCCGCCCGGCGGCGCCGACGGCGGTCCCGGCTCCCCCGGCGGCTCGCCAGGACCCGGTGCCCCGGACGGCGAATCCCCCGCCCCGAAGCCGCCGTCCCCCACGATCCCCGCGGGCCCCGGCGCGCCCGTGGGCCTGGTGATCGGCAAGCCCCGCCTCGACGACACCGGCGAGCGCTGGTGCGAAAAGGTCAGCTTCGACGTGCTGAACACCGGGAAGCAGCCGGTCACCACCGGCACCGTCACCTTCGGCACCCACATCATCGGCGGCCTCGGCGTCGACTGGGCCACGGTCACCTCGTCCCGCGCCCTTCCGCTACCGATCGGATCCGGCCAACTCCGCACCGCCGCCTACCGGATCTGCGTGGACGCCTGGCGGGTGCCCCTGGGCATGCACCTCGACACCAAGGACGTCACGTTCACCTGGAAGTGACGCCCGGACCGGCCGTGCCGCGCGTCAGGTGAGGGCCGCCGCCGCCAGCCCGGCGGCCCTGGCGACCAGCGGGTTGTCCGTCGGCCCCGCCGCGTCGAACTTGGTCGACAGGACGGAGAGCACGATCGGCGGGCGGTTCGGCGGCCAGACGACACCCACGTCGTTGGCGATGCCGTACGCCTCGCCGCCGCCGGTCTTGTCCGCGAGGATCCAGTCCGCGGGGAGGCCGGCGCGGAAGCGCTCGGTGTTGGTGTTGTTCGCCACCAGCCAGTCCGTCAGCTGCTTTTGGTCGCCCGCGGTGAGCGCGTCGCCCACGACGAGGTCGCCGATGGTGCTCCCGATGGCGCGGGGGCTGGTGGTGTCCGTCACCCGCCAGGGCTCCGCCGAGTTCAGCTCCGGCTCCCAGCGGTCGAGCCGGGTCGTCCCATCGCCCAGCGAGCGGCAGAAGCGGGTGATCGCGGTCGGGCCGCCCAGCTCCCGCAGGAGGAGGTTGCCCGCGGCGTTGTCGCTCCGGCCGACCGTGGCGGCGCACAGCTCGGCCACGGTCATGCCGTGCGCGAGGTTCTCGGGCAGGCCGGTGACCGGGGTGTACCCCGCTTCCTTGACGTCCTTCTCGGTGTACCGGATGCGCCGGGCCAGGTACTCGCCGTGCGGGTCGAGGTCCCGCAGGACGGCCGCGGCGGCGAGCGACTTGAACACCGAGCACATCGGGAAGCGCTCGTCCGCGCGGTAGGCGACCGTCCTGCCGGTGGCCGTGTCGCGGGCGAACACCCCCAGCCGGGCGGCGTACTCCTGCTCCAGCCCCCGCAGCTGCCGGGAGATCCCGCCGGCGGCCGAAGTCCCGCCGGGTGTCGCGGCGTTCGCGCCGGTGGCCGCGGCCAGCCCCGCGGCCAGCGCCGTTCCGGTGCCGAAGGCGAGTACCGCACGACGGGACGGACGTGCTCCGGTGTTCTTCATGTCGTCCTCTCCACTGGTGGACGGGGAGTCTTCGGGGCCGCCCTTGCGGGACGGCCGCGATCTTGCGGGACAAGGACGCCGCGGACGGGCCCGGCGGTTTCACCCCGGCCCCCGCATCGGCGGCTGACAAGCGGAAAGGGGCCCGGAAGACAGCTCCGGGCCCCTTGTGCGTACGGGGTGGGTGAGGGAGAGACAGAGGGGAGGGAGAGGCAGAGGGGAGGGGACGCGTGGGCGGGTGTTACGCCAGGGCCAGCCAGGCGGCGCCTGCCACGACCACCAGGGCGACGATCACGCCGACGATGAGGCCGACGCGCGGCCCGGAGGACGCCGGCTGGGGGGCCGCGGCGCGGCGTCCGCCGACGGTGGGGGCCGGGGCGCCCTCGTCCACGAAGGCTCGGAACATCTGCGTGCTGCCCGCCGGGTCGTAGTTGCCCTCGGCCTGGTTCTGCGGGTTGGTCGCCATGGGCAAGGACCCTAGCGAACCAGGGGCGTCGGAGCACCCCAGGGGCGCGCGTGGGACGACGCGCGGAACGGCGCCCGGACGGCTCGCAGTTCGGCTCGCGGGGCAGCGGTGAGGCGGCGGTTCGCGGGCCGCGGATCGCCCCGGCGATACGTGAGGTCGGCGGACGGGCGCGGGAGGGGCGCCGGGCGGCGTCCGGCACCGGGGAAAGAGAGCCTGCTCACAGTGGACACACAGCAGGCGCACAGCGGGGTGACGGCCCTGACCTGTGGCTTTCCTGGCGGCGATCGGATGGCTTGACCGGACGCGTAGGAGTGCTTTGGCGTCCCTTTACCCGGAGCGTCTCCATACGTTTGCCTTCAGCAACCAACTGAGTTTATGGTTGCCCCAAGCAACAAAAACATGCGTGGAGGAGCCCATGGCCGCTCAGACTCAATACGAAGAGCTGGCCAGGCAACTCAGTGCCATCGGAGCCGTCAAGCGCGAAATGGGGCGCATCCTCCCCCAGGACTGCCCGCCCGCTTCGGCCGGTGTGCTCACCCTTCTCGACCGGCACGGTGAGATGCGGATGAGCTACCTGGCCGAGCTGCTCGCGATCGACATGTCGGTGACCAGCCGGCACGTCGCCCACGTCGCGGAGCGCGGCTGGATCGAGCGGAAGCCCGACCCGGCGGACAAGCGGTCGCGGCTGCTGCGCCTGACCCCGAGCGGCAAGGAACTCCTCACGGAGCTCTCCGAGCGCTACACCCAGACACTCGCCCGGTATCTGGACGACTGGACCGACAGCGACGTCGGCAACCTGATCGAACTGCTCGCCAGGCTCCGTACGAGCTTCGGCGACTGCCGGACCCGGGCGCATCACGACTCCACCACCCGTACACCCGCAGGATGAAAAGGAACTACATGGCTACGACCACACCAGCCGGTGTGCGGGGCGGCCACGCCAAGCATGGAGGCGGCGGCGCCCCCTCCAGCGGAGCCCCCATGACGCACCGTCAGATCATGGAGGCGCTGTCCGGGCTGCTGCTCGGGATGTTCGTCGCCATTCTGTCCTCGACGATCGTCTCGAACGCGCTGCCGGAGATCATTCACGATCTGCACGGCGGGCAGAGCGCCTACACCTGGGTCGTGACGGCCTCGCTGCTGGCGATGACCGCGACCACTCCCCTGTGGGGCAAGCTCTCCGACCTGTTCAGCAAGAAGCTGCTGGTGCAGATCGCGCTGGTCATCTACGTGGCGGGCTCGGTCGTCGCCGGTCTGTCGCAGAACTCCGGGATGCTGATCGCCTGCCGTGTCGTGCAGGGCATAGGCGTGGGCGGCCTGTCCGCCCTGGCCCAGATCGTCATGGCCGCGATGATCTCCCCGCGTGAGCGCGGGCGTTACAGCGGCTACCTCGGTGCCACCTTCGCCGTCGCCACCGTCGGCGGCCCGCTGCTCGGTGGCGTCATCACCGACACCAGCTGGATGGGCTGGCGCTGGTGCTTCTACGTCGGCGTGCCCTTCGCGGTGATCGCGCTGATCGTGCTCCAGAAGACCCTGAAGCTCCCGGTCGTCAAGCGCGAGGGTGTCAAGGTCGACTGGGCGGGCGCCTTCTTCATCAGCGCGGCGGTCTCGCTGCTGCTGGTGTGGGTGACGCTGGCCGGCGACAAGTACGACTGGCTGTCGTGGCAGACCGCCGCGATGGTCGGCGGCTCGGTCGTGCTCGGCGCGATCTTCATCCTCGTCGAGTCCAAGGCGAAGGAACCGATCATCCCGCTGCGGCTGTTCCGCAACAAGACGATCACCCTCGCCTCGCTGGCCTCGCTGTTCGTCGGTATCGCGATGTTCACCGGCACCGTCTTCTTCAGCCAGTACTTCCAGCTGGCGCGCGGCAAGTCGCCGACGATGTCCGGCGTGATGACGATCCCGATGATCGCGGGCCTGTTCATCTCGTCGACCGTCTCGGGCCAGATCATCACCAAGACCGGCAGGTGGAAGGCGTGGCTGGTCTCCGGCGGCGTCCTGATCACCGCGGGTCTGGGGCTGCTCGGCACCATCCGGTACGACACCGAGTACTGGCACGTCGCGATCTTCATGGCCCTGATGGGCCTGGGCATCGGCATGATGATGCAGAACCTGGTGCTCTGCACGCAGAACCAGGTCGCTCCCGAGGACCTCGGCTCCGCCTCGTCCGTCGTCACCTTCTTCCGCTCCCTCGGTGGTGCGGTCGGCGTCTCGGCGCTCGGTGCGGTGCTCGCCACCCGCGTCACCCACTACGTCGAGGACGGCATCGCCGAGCTCGGGCCGAAGGCGGCGAAGGCGGCGGCATCGGCCGGCGGCGGCGGTGGCATCCCGGACCTTGACGCGCTCCCGGCACCGCTCCGTACCGTCATGGAGAGCGCGTACGGTCACGCGGTCGGCGACGTCTTCCTGATCGCCGCGCCCTGTGCGCTGCTCGCTTTCCTGCTCACCCTGTTCATCAAGGAGGTCGCGTTGAAGACTCGCGGCGGACTGGCCCAGAACGCGGACGGCGAGGAGGCGACACCGGCCGGCATACCGTCCGGGGCCGACGCTCCGGCAGCCGCAGCCGCGGCCCCTGTCGAGGAGCGGGAGCCCGCCCTGGTGGGCGCCCCCTCCGTTCCTTCCGACGACGATCACACCCCCTCGTGGGCGCAGCCGGCCGCGGCCACCCAGCCCCTGGCGGCGTACGCGTCGGCCGGCGGCGGTGACCTCCCCACCGGGCCCGCGATCCACGGATTCGTGCGCAACCCGGAGGGCCACCCCGTGCCGCGCTCCGCGGTCACGCTGATCTCGCTCAGCGGGCGCCAGCTCGGCCGCTCGGTGGCGCAGGCCAACGGCTCGTACGTGCTCAGCGCCCCCGGCGCCGGCTCGTACGTGCTGATCGCGGCGGCCGACGGCCACCAGCCGCAGGCGTCCACGGTCGTCGTCGGCGAGCAGCCGCTCGGCTACGACATCCTGCTCAGCGGCACCAGCGGCCTCGGCGGCCAGGTCCGCAGCGCGGTCACCGGTGCCCCGGTGGACGGTGCGATGGTCGTCGTCACCGACGTCCGCGGCGAGGTGCTGGCCACCGGCAAGACCGGCGCCGAAGGCTACTTCTCCTTCGACGAGCTGCCCGCGGGTACCTTCACCGTCGCGGTGAACGCCGCGGACTTCCGGCCGACCGCGCTGCCGGTCGAGGTCGGCGGCCAGGGCACCACCCGCGTCGAGATCGAGCTGCTGTCCGGCGCACGGGTCCAGGGCGTCGTCCGGGCCGGCTCCGCACGGCGCCCGCTGCCCGACGCCCGGGTCACCCTGGTGGACGCGGCGGGCAACGTCGTCGCCACCTCGACGACCGGTGAGGACGGCGCGTACGCCTTCACCGACCTGGACGCCGGCGACTACACGGTCATCGCGAGCGGCTACCCGCCGGTCGCCAACGGCCTGCAGATCGACGCACGCGGGGTCGACGGCTACGACGTCGAACTCGCCCACCCCGGGGACTGACCCGGATCCCGGGACGACCACCCGGGTAACCAAACCCCGGACCGGGACGCGACTTTGAGCGGAGACGCGTCCGGGACCGGACCCCAGGGCTCCGGCGGCGGCACTGCGCACAGGCAGGGGACGGCCTGCAGGCCGCCGCCGGAGCCCGCCATGTACCAGGCAAGAATCGGGAGTGGGAATGACTTCGACGGGCGCGGGAGCTGCGGGAGTACGGGCGCAGGTCCGCACACGGGACGGCTGGGCGGTCCAGCACGCCGTACTGACCGTCACCGACATGACGGGCGCGCAGGTGCTGCGCGAATCGGCCGACGAGGACGGCGCCATCCGCAGCGCACAGCCGCTGGCACCAGGCCCTTACACGGTCATCGTGACGGCGGTCGGTTACGCGCCGGTCGCCTCCAGCTCGATCGTCACGGCCAGCGGCCGGATGGACATCGGGAACGTGGTGCTGGCACGGCAGGGCGGCGCCGAGCTGCCGCCGCCCGGTGTCTGGACGATCGACCCGATGCACTCGACGGTGGCCGCGACCGCCCAGCACCTGGGCATCACCAGCGTGCACGGCAGGTTCACCGACTTCAGCGGCCGGATCGAGATCGCCGAGGACCTGGAGAAGTCCCGTGTCGACGCGGTCATCAAGGCCGCGTCGATCGACACCGGCAACGGCATGCGGGACGGCCATCTGCGGTCCGACGACTTCCTGAGCGTGGAGACGTACCCGGACCTCACCTACCGCAGCTCGGGCCTCGAACCGGCCGGGCCCGACCGCTGGACGGTCCACGGCGAGCTGGCGCTGCACGGCGTCGTACGGCCGGTCGACCTCAGCCTCAGCTACCTCGGCACCGGGCCCGACCCGTGGGGCGGCACCCGCGCGGCCTTCAGCGCCACCGCCGAGCTGCGCCGCGAGGACTTCAAGATGAACTACAACCAGGTCGTCGCGGCCGGTATCGCGGCGATCGGCACGACGCTGCGGGTCCAGCTCGACATCCAGGCGGTGCAGGGCGACTCGCTGCCGACGGGCTGACAGCACGGGAACCGGCCGCACCGCCGCGGCCGACCGGTACGGGACCGGGCCGGGAGCCGGCACCTTCAGGGGTGCTCAGCCTCCGGCCCGGTCCCGCATCGTTTCGACACCGGCGATCTGGAGGTCGAGGGCGAAGGTGAACTCGCGGTTCAGCATCTCCACGGCGCTGTGGCCCTGTCGCGCGTGGCCGGCCCGCTGGGAGAGCGCCATCGTCTCGGCGTGCTCGGGGCGGTCCGCGATGGCCTCGACGACCTGCGCGAAGTAGTCGTCGAGGCTGATGCCTGCGGCCCGGCAGCGGGCCTCGTGCAGGGCGCGGATGGTGGCGAAGCCGTAGACGAAGTGGAAGACCGCGGCCAGCGCGCCCGACGTCCGCTCCGGGTCGAGGCCGCTGCGGGCCATCACGCGCAGCGTGGCGTTGGAGAAGGCCGTGGAGTGCGGGCCGATGTTGAGGAATTCGCCGAGCAGCCGGGCCGCCCAGGGGTGCAGCAGCAGCATGTCGCGGTAGGCGCAGGCGAGCACCCGCAGCTGGTCGCGCCAGTCGGCGGCGGCGTCGCTCTCGTCCGGCAGCCGCATCTCGCCCGCCACCGCGTCGACGGCCAGCTCCAGGAGGTCGTCCTTGGTGTCGACGTACCAGTAGACGGACATCGCGGTGACACCCAGCTCGGCGGCGAGGCGGCGCATGGAGAACTTCGCCAGGCCCTCGGCGTCCAGCAGCCGCACCGTCGCCCCGACGATCTTGTCGAGGTCGAGTCCGGCCGGCTGGTCCGCCTTCCGCTTGAGCGGGGGGTGTTCGGTCAGCCAGACGCTCTTCGGCCGCTTGCCCGCGCGGCCTTCCCTCGCCGCCATGGCGCCCTCCCTCTTGCTGAACTGGTGGTACGGAGGCGGCGAACCGGCCCTGCCGTTCCCGGCCGTGGCCGGTACGCCGCCCGCGGTGCACGCCCGTGGGCACGCACCGCCGATGCTATTCGGCCGGGGCCGCGGCCTGTTGCGCCGCCGTCGGCGTCCCGCCGTCCGCCGCGGCGCGCTCGGCCCTGCGCAGCAGCACGGCGGCGACCAGACCGCCGAGGAACACGGCGGCGGCGCCCACCAGTTGGCTGGTGCCGATGCCGGCGGCGAACGCGTCGTGCACGGCGGTCCGCTCGGCCTCCGTACGGGCCAGACCCAGCGCCGCGGGCAGCGATCCCGCGCCGGCGGCGACGACCGGGAGCAGCGCCACGAAGCGGGAGTTGAGCACCGCGCCGAGCACCGCGACACCCAGGCCCTGCCCGAATTCCATCAGGGTGCCGTTGACGCCCGCGCCGACGCCGGCCTTGGCGGGCGGTATCGCGGACATGATGGCGTTGGCCATGGTCGGCATGGCCAGGGCGACGCCGACGCCCATGACGATCAGGCCGGCCAGCATGCCGCCGTAGCCGTCGCCGCCGAGGGTGGAGATGAGGACGAGCCCGGCGGCCAGCAGCGACATGCCGGAGACGATCATGCCGGGGGTGCCGATCCTGGCGGCCAGCCGGGCACTCAGACCGGTGAAGTTGACCAGGACGACCGTGACGGCCAGCGGCACCATCCGCAGACCGGCCTCCAACGGGCCGTAGCCGAGCACCAGTTGGAGATGCTGGGTGAGCAGGAACATCGAGCCGCCCATGCCGAACGCGACGAGGATGCCGCCCGACACGGCGCCGATGAAGCGGCGGTTGCGGAAGAAGTGCATGTCCAGCATCGGGTGCGGGGTGTGCAGCTCCCACAGCGCGAAGAGCGCGAGGCCGACGATGCCGACGGCGGCGGAGAGCAGCACCTTCCCGGAGAGCCAGCCGTCGACCGGGCCCGAGATGATCGCGAAGACCACCCCGACCATGCCGATCATGGACAGCAGCGCGCCGAGCGGGTCGGGCTTCTCACCGCTGGGGTTCTTCGACTCCGGCACCAGCGCGAGTACCGCGACCAGCGCGAACACCGCGACCGGCAGGTTGACCAGGAACAGCGAGCCCCACCAGAAGTGGTCGAGGAGCACGCCGCCGATCAGCGGCCCGGCGGCGAAGCCGAGCGAGTTGACCGAACTCCAGATGCCGATCGCCTTCGGGCGCTCCGCGTCGTCGAATATCTGCATGACGACGGCGAGCGTCGTGGTGACCAGCAGCGCGCCGCCGACGCCCATGCCGGCGCGGGCGGCGATCAGCTGTCCTGGCGACTGGGCGAGCGCCGCACCGAGCGAGGCGGCACCGAACAGCAGCAGCCCGACGGCGAGCATCTTCTTGCGGCCGTAGCGGTCGGCTGAGTTGCCCGCGGTGAGCAGCAGTCCCGACTGCACCAGCGAGTAGGCGTTGATCATCCACTGAACGTCGGCGGTGGTCGCGCCCAGCTCTTCGGTGAGCGAGGGGATCGCGACGTTCAGAACGGTGTTGTCGAGGACGACCGTGAGCTGAGCGAGGCAGATGACCCCGAGCACCAGCCAGCGGGTCGCGGATCTGTCGGGCGAGCCAAGAGGGGTGGCAGCGGTGGCCACGGGTGGCATACGGGCTCCCTGTACGGGTGAGCGGGGGCGCCGTCGGCCCTGCCGTCCGCCGCGGACCGGGCGGGATGAGGGCGGCGCCCCAGTGGCGGGGACGAAGCGTTGTACACCGTACAAGGGCGGGGTGTGCGGCGTACAACGCGTTTTCCGGAGCCCAGGGAGCGGCGGGCGGCGGGCGGCGGGCGGAGTCGGCCTGCCGCCCGGCACGGGGAGGAACCGGCAGATCAGCCCGCCGGAGCCGTCAGGTCGTAGAACGTGGCGCCGCCCGCCGTGACCTTTGTGAAGGACTTCTCCACCCAGGCGGAGATCTGCGACGCGGTGCCCTGGCCGCCGCCCGGACCGCCGCGCCCGCCGGGGCCGCCGCGTTCGCCGCGCTCGCCCGCGATGAAGTAGTGGATCCTGCCGTCCGCCACCAGCTTCTTGAACTGGGCGAGGGTCGGTGACGGGTCGCTGCCGTTGAAGCCGCCGATCGCCATCACGGGGCGCTCGGTGGCCAGTTGGTAGCTCGCGGCGTTCTGCGAGCCGATCGCCGCCGCGGCCCAGGTGTAGCGGCCGGCGTCCTTCTTCACCAGCGCCTCGGCCTTGGCGGCCACCTTGCTGCCGCCGAGCAGTCCGCCCATGCCGCCGCCCGCGCCCCGGTGGCCGCGGCCGTGCCCGGTGAAGCCGCCGGGACCGCCGGGGAAGCCGGGCCCCGCGCCCTGGCCGCCGCCCGAGGGTTGCGCCGCCCCCGATGCGCCCTTCGCGCCCTTCATGCCGGGCGGGCCGCCCATGCCGCGGTGCCGTCCCCCGGGGAACCCGCCGCCGCCCTGTACCGAGGGCCCGGCCGTGATGATCGAGCCGCCGTGTGCGGTGGTGACGGTGTCGAGCGTGTACGCGAGCGGGCCCGCCAGCGCCGTCGCCACCCCGAGCCCAGCCGCCACGGCCGCTACACGGCGGCCCGCCCGTGCGGGCAGCAGCAGACCCGCCGCCGCGACGAGGCCGACGGCGAGCACCGTCCAGCGCAGCCACGGCAGCCAGTCGGGCGAGCGGTCCAGCAGCACGTACGACCAGCCGGCGGTCGCCGCCACCGCCGCCGCCAGGACCAGCGACGCCGTGCGCCCGCCGCGCCGCCACAGCAGCGTCGCCCCCATGCCGGTCAGCGCCGCGATGTAGGGCGCCAGCGCGATGTTGTAGTACTGGTGGAAGATCCCGGACATGAAGCTGAACGTCACGAACGTCATCAGCAGCGCCCCGCCCCAGACCAGGAACTCCGCGCGCTGGGCCGCCTCTTGGGCCGCCGTCGCCCGCCGGGCCCGCCACAGCACCAGCACCGCGGCGGCCAGCAGGATCAGCGCGGCCGGCAGCAGCCAGGAGATCTGCCCGCCCATGTCCGACGAGAACAGCCGGGTGATGCCGGTCTCGCCCCAGCCACCGCCCCCGCGCCGGCCGCCGCCACCGCCGACGCTGCCGGTCTCGTTCCCCGTGATCCGGCCGAAGCCGTTGTAGCCGAAGGTCAGCTCCAGGAAGCTGTTGGTCTGCGAGCCCCCGATGTACGGCCGCGAGGACGCAGGCCACAGCTCGACGGCCGCCACCCACCAGCCGCCCGACACCACGATCGCGAGCCCGGCGAGCAGCACCTGGCCGACCCGGCGGCGCACCGCCACCGGACCGCAGCACAGGTACACCGCGGCGAGCGGCGGCAGGATCAGCCACGCCTGGAGCGTCTTGGTGAGGAAGCCGAACCCGAAGCAGAGGCCGGCCAGCAGCAGCCACCGCGTCCGCCCGTCCTCCAGGGCCCGCAGGACGCAGGCGACCGCGCAGGTCATCAGCAGGCACAGCAGCGCGTCGGGGTTGTTGAAGCGGAACATCAGGGCGGCGACCGGCGTCAGCGCCAGCACCGCACCGGCCAGCAGCCCGGCGCCCGCGCCGAACCTGCGCCGAACCGCCGCGTACAGCACCCCGACCGTCGCGACCCCCATCAGCGCCTCGGGCACCAGCACCGCCCAGGAGCTGAGCCCGAAGAGCCGGACGGACAGCGCCATCGGCCACAGGGCGGCCGGCGGCTTGTCGACGGTGATGGAGTTCGCCGCGTCCGACGAGCCGAAGAAGAACGCCTTCCAGCTCCCGCTGCCCGCCTGGACGGCCGCCGAGTAGAACTGGTTGGCGTAGCCGGAAGCCGACAGGTCCCAGAGGAGGAGCACGGCGGTGACGGCCAGCAGGGCGAGCAGCGCGGGCCTGGCCCAGCGGGGGTCGTCCGGGTGGCCGTGCAGGATCCGGCCCGGCAGCCCGCGCGGGCCGGGTCGCGGCCCGTCGTGCGGGAGGGGCGGGACGGCCGCGGTCTGCGGGACGGCCGCGGTCTGCGGGTGGGGGATCATCAGGCGCTCCTGATCGGGTCGTTCACGTCGTTCGAATCGTTCGCGTTGGTCGGGTCGTTCGCGTCGTTTGCGTTGGTCGGCTCATTCGCGTCGTTCGCGTCGTTCGGGCCGTCGCGCCGCTCGCGGTCGGGGAAGACCCAGGCGCGGAAGAGCAGAAAGCGCAGCACCGTCGCCGCGAGGTTGGCCGCCACCAGGACGGCGAGTTCGGTCTCGTGCGAGGGGCTGCCCGCCGCGGCGTCGAGCGCCGCGAGGGAGCCGCTGGTCAGAGCAAGGCCGATGGCGAAGACGACCAGGCCCTGTGCCTGGTGGCGGACCGCGCGGCCCGGCCCGCGTACGCCGAAGGTCAGCCGCCGGTTGGCCGCGGTGTTGCCGATCGCCGACACCAACAGGGCGGCTGCGTTGGCGAGTTGGGGACCTGCGGCGATCCGGAAGAGGGAGTAGAGGGCGAGGTAGAGCAGGGTGCTGAGCGCGCCGACGGCACAGAAGCCGACGAGCTGGCGGGCCAGACCGCCCGGCACGCCCGGCAGCGCGCGGTCCCGCGGATCGTCGCCGAAGGGCCGGGCGAGCCGGTCGAGCGGCAGGGCGCCGGTGGCCAGCGCCCGCCCCACCCGCCAGACCCCCTTGAGGTCGTCGGTCGCGGTCCGCACGAGGTGCACCGTGCTGTCCGGGTCGTCCACCCAGTCCACCGGCACCTCGTGGATCCGCAGCCCGGCGCGCTCCGCCAGCACCAGCAGCTCCGTGTCGAAGAACCAGCCGGTGTCCTCGACCATCGGCAGCAGCCGCTCGGCGACGTCACCGCGGATCGCCTTGAACCCGCACTGCGCGTCGGAGAACCGGGCGGCCAGCGAACCGCGCAGGATGAGGTTGTACGTCCGCGAGATGAACTCCCGCTTCGGGCCCCGCACCACCCGCGAGGTGCGCGACAGACGCGAGCCGATCGCCAGGTCCGAATGGCCGGAGATCAGCGGCGCGACCAGCGGCAGCAGCGCGTTGAGGTCGGTGGACAGGTCCACGTCCATGTACGCGAGCACCGGCGCGGCGGACAGCGACCACACGGTGCGCAGCGCCCGCCCGCGCCCCTTCTGCTCCAGGCGCACGGCCGTGACCCCGTCCAGCGCGTCGTCGAGCCGGGCCGCGACGTCCGGCGTGCGGTCCGTGCTCGCGTTGTCGGCGATCGTGATCCTGAACCCGTAGGGGAAGGTCCGGGTCAGGTACGCGTGCAGCCGCCGCACGCACGGTTCGAGGTCGGTCTCCTCGTTGTACACGGGGATCACGACGTCGAGCACCGTCGTGATCTCACCGAGCCGCAGAGGCGCGCGGGGCGGCAGGGATCCCAGAGGATCGTGGGCCGGCTGAGTCGTCGTCATGCCGACGACACTCGCCAACCCCGCTGTCACCTCGGTGTGCTGACGCTGTGCCCCCGCTGTGAGTCGCAGGACCCGCCCCGCGCGGGCGGCAGCGTGACGGTGAAGACCGTACGGCCCGGGACGCTGGCGACGCCGACCGTGCCGCCGTGCGCCGCCACCACGGCCTGCACGATGGCCAGGCCGAGTCCGGTGCTGCCGGCCGCCCGGGAGCGCGAGGCGTCGCCGCGCACGAACCGTTCGAAGACGTCGGGGATGAGCGCCGCGGGGATACCGGGCCCGTCGTCCTCGACCTCCAGGCGGACGCCGTCGCGGTCCCCGGTCCGCACCCGTGCCGTGACGACGGTCCCGTCGGGCGTGTGCGTACGGGCGTTGGCCAGCAGGTTGACCAGGATCTGGTGCAGCCGCCCGCCGTCGCCGTGCACCAGCGCGGGCTCAGCGGGCAGTTCGAGCCGCCACCGGTGCGCGGGGCCCGCCGCCCGCGCGTCGCTCACCGCGTCCACGACCAGCGGGGACAGATCCGTGCTCCGGTACGACAGCGGGCGCCCCGCGTCGAGCCTGGCGAGCAGCAGCAGGTCCTCGACCAGGCCGGTCATCCGCTCCGCCTCGGACTCGATGCGGCCCAGCGCGTGCCGGGTCTCGGGCCCGGGGCGCTCGGTGCCGCGCCGGGTCAGCTCGGCGTAGCCGCGGATCGACGCGAGCGGGGTGCGCAGTTCGTGGCTGGCGTCGGCGACGAACCGCCGCACCCGCATCTCGCTCTCCTGCCGCGCCGACAGCGCCGAGCCGACGTGCCCGAGCATCCGGTTCAGCGCGGCGCCCACCTGCCCCACTTCGGTACGGGTGTCCGACTCGCCCGCGGGAACGCGGACGTGCAGCGCCACCTCGCCCTGGTGGAGCGGGAGTTCGGAGACCCGGGTGGCGGTGGCGGCGACCCGGCGCAGCGGGCGCAGCGCGATCCCCACCATGGCCACTCCGGCGATACCGGCCGCCACCAGACCCGCACCCGTCACACACGCCTCGACCAGCACCAGGGTGCCCACGGTGTCCTCGACGTCGCTCATCGGCAGGCCCAGCACCAGCGAGCCGTCATCGGCCGACGCCACCCGGAAGTCGCCGAGTCCCGGCAGCTCGGTGGTGTGCGCCCGGCCGTCCCGCACCACCGAGTTCAGCGCCGCGACCTGCGCCCCGGACAGCGCGTCCAGCCGCTCGGACGGGATCCTGCTGGTCGAGTCGTTGCTCTGCGCCCCGGCCCGTATCGCACCGTCAGGCTCCACCCGGGCACCGACGGTCCCCCAGTGCTGGCTGCCCAGCGCGACGAAGTCGAGGCTCCCGGCGTGCGGCGGCTCGTGCGGTCGCGGCGCCTGCGCGCGCACCACCGCGTCGCGCAGCTGACCGTCCAACTGGTGCTGGAGGTACGAGTGCAGGGCGAGGGTCGTCACCGTCCCGATGACCGCGCCGACCACCGCGATCAGCGCCACCGCCGACACCACGAGCCGGTTCCGCAGCGACCAGCGCCACCTGCTCATCGGGCCCGCTACCCCGCCGGCTTGATCAGGTATCCCGCGCCCCGCCGGGTGTGGATCATCGGCTCGCGCCCGGCGTCGATCTTCCGCCGCAGGTACGAGATGTACAGCTCGACGACGTTGGCCTGGCCGCCGAAGTCGTAGCTCCAGACCCGGTCCAGGATCTGCGTCTTGCTGAGCACCCGACGCGGGTTGCGCATCAGATACCGCAGCAGTTCGAACTCGGTGGCCGTCAGGTGGATGTCCTGACCGGCCCGCGACACCTCGTGACTGTCCTCGTCGAGCACCAGATCGCCCACCGTCAGCAGCGACTCGCTGCGCGCGGCGGCGGCCCCGGCCCTGCGCAGCAGCCCCCGCAGCCGCGCGACCACTTCCTCCAGGCTGAACGGCTTGGTGACGTAGTCGTCCCCGCCCGCCGTCAGCCCCGCGATCCGGTCCTCGACGGAGTCCTTGGCGGTCAGGAACAGCACCGGTACGTCCGGGAGTTCACGACGCAGCCGGGAGAGGACGGTCAGCCCGTCCATGTCCGGCAGCATCACATCCAGCAGTACCGCGTCCGGCCGCCAGCTGCGGGCACAGCGCAGCGCGCTCGCGCCGTTCCCCTCCGCCCTGATGTCCCAGCCCTCGTAGCGCAGGGCCAGCGACAGCAGATCGGCGAGCGACGACTCGTCGTCCACGACCAGTACCCGTACCGGGCTGCCGTCGTTCCGCAGCAGTTCCGGCTGCTTGCCGGCCGCCCGCGCCGCACCCCCGGCACCCGCGGCCGGTCCGGACGACGGGGCACCCGAAGGAACCCGGGAATCAGAGGACAGCGATGAAGTCACGGTCATGCGCCAGAGCGTGACCCGCCCCCGTGAGAGCCCCCTTGCCGGTATCTGTGAATCTCCTGAGAATCCCCTCCCTCCGAGCCGTCAGGCCCCCGCTTCCCCCGCTCCCCGCCCGTGCGACCGAGCACTCCCCGTCCTGTGCAACCGAGCTGGGCCGCCCCCGCGCGGTCCAGCCCGACCAGCACTCCCACAGCATCTCAGCCCCCACTGACAATCGCCCTGACCTGCAACGATGCTCCTCTTCACGGCCCGCCCCAGGAACCCGCGCCGCCCCGCTCCACCGCCTCGGCCCCCACCCCGTACCGTCGCCCCATGAGACTCCTCGCCCTCTCGGGCAGCCTGCGGGCACGGTCGTCGAACGGCGCGGTGCTGCGCTCCGCCCTCGACTTCTTCGACGGCCCTTCCGGCACCGCGGACATCGGCGCGCTGCCGCACTTCAACCCGGATCTGGACGGCGAGGACGCCACCCCGCCCGCCCCCGTCGCCGCACTCCGCGCCGCCGCCGCGGCGGCCGACGCACTGCTCGTCGTCAGCCCCGAGTACGCGCACGGCGTGCCCGGCGTCCTCAAGAACGCCCTGGACTGGATGGTCAGCAGCGGCGAATGCGTGCACAAGCCGGTCGCCGTGATCACCGCATCGCCGTTCCCCACCGGCGGCGACCACGCCAACGCCCAACTGCGCGAGGTGCTGCGGATGATGACCGGCGAGGTCGTCACGGCTGCCTGCCTGGAGATCCCCGCCATCGGCCCGAAAACCGACCAGGCGACGGGACGCGTCACGGACGAGGCGACGCTCAAGGACCTGCACGCCGCCGTCACCGCCCTCACGGCGGCGGCCGGCGCCACGGCCTGAACCGCATCCGCTACGGGGCCCGGGGCGCCCCCGGGCCCGTACCCGCCGCTCAGATCCCGAACAGCCGCGCCCCGTTCCCGTAACAGACCCCCCGCAGCCAGGAATCCCCCAATTCCAGCCGGGTCAGCGCCTCCAGGGCGTGGGCGTACCCGTAGGGGATGTTCGGGAAGTCGCTGCCGAAGAGCACCCGGTCGCCGAGGTCCCGCAGGCGTCCCCGGGCCTCGCGCGGGAACGGCGCGTCGTGTTCGGCGAAGTCGGTGAAGGCCATCGTCGTGTCGAGATGCACGTCGGGGTGGCGCTCGGCGAGGTCCAGGAAGTCGGTGTACTCGGGCATCCCCAGGTGCGCGATGACCAGCCGCAGCCCGGGGTGGCGGGCCAGCAGCCGGCCGATCGGCCCCGGCCCCGTGTGCGTGCCAGGCACCGGCCCCGACCCGCAGTGGATGACGACCGGAGTGCCCGCGTCCGCGAGGGCGCCCCACACCGGATCGAGCAGCGCGTCGCCCGGGTCGTACCCGCCGACCTGCACGTGGGCCTTGAACACCCGCGCCCCGCCGTCGATTTCGGCCGCCACGTAGTCGGCCGCGCCGTCCTCGGGGAAGAACGTAGCCGTCCGCAGGCAGTCCGGCGTGCGGGCCGCGAAACCGGCCGCCCAGCCGTTGAGCCAACGCGCCATCCCCGGCTTGTGCGGATAGATCATCGAGGTGAACGCCCGTACGCCGAAGCCGCGCAGGACGGCGAGCCGCGCGTCCCCCTCCATGCGGTACGCGATCGGCCACTCCCGCCCCACCAGCGGCCCCGCGGCGTCGAAGTACGCCTGCACCTTCGCCATCACCCGCTCCGGCATGAAGTGCGTATGCACATCGATCAGCCCCGGCAGCCCCAACTCCCGCCAGAACGCGCCGACCCGCTCATCACCCTCCGCCACACCGGCCTCCCGCCCCGCTTCCACACCACACCCGCCCCCGCCGCCCCACCCCTATCAGAGCGCACACCACCCTGGTAAGACCTGCCCACCGTCCGGACACCCCGGCACGGGACGCGCAGGCACCGGACGCGCAGGCAGGGACACACAGGCACGGAACGCGCAGGCACCGGACACCGGACACCCAGGCACCGAACGCACCGAAGCCGGTCCGCCCCCGCCCGCCCAGGAACCCCTCAGAACAACCCCTCCTGCCCCCCGTCCCCCACCTCCCCGTACGGCACCTCCCGTACGGAAACCGTCGTCACGCGCCCCACGGCAGGCGCCAGCACCCACCCGGACAACAACCGAGCGTCCAGCACCGCCACCACCTCCTCGCCCTTCGCGCCCTCCTCACCACCGGATCCCCCCGGCACCCGAAGCCGCAGATACACGTCCGCCCCCGCCCCCGCCAGCACCTCACCCACGATCTCCGCACCCGCCGTCAGCGCGCCCAACTCCCCCGCACCCGGCGGAATCCGGTCGAGCCCGAACACCACGGAGTGGTCACCGAAGACGAAGTCCGCCGGCGCCAGCGTCTCCGGCCAGCCGTCCAACTCCCGTGCCCGCGCGTGCAGTCGGGCCAGCTCGGCCCGTCGTTCCGCGAGCGGCGGCAGCACGCCCCTGGCCGCCCGCTTCGCCGCCTTCGCGAACCGGTCGGGCACCCCCAGCGCGCTCCCCAGCAGCGCCTCGGCCCGCCGCGCCGCCATCAAGGGCCCCCGCCCCAGCCACGCGTACGCCACCGCCCCCTGCTCCACCAGCCGGGCCGGCCCGCGCGCCGCCGCCGTGATGCCCACCTTCAGCAGACCGGGCCCGAAATACGCGAGGTAGACGCCGTACGGGCGCGGGTCGTCGGCCATGGTGTCGGCGGCCACCGACCGCGACCTGTCGAGCCGGGCGCACTCCGCGCACTGGTCCCTGGCCGCCGCCCCGTCGATCACCGCGGCATACGGGCAGACGATCCACCGCCCGCCCCGCCACACCCCGAGGCAGCGCCGCTCCCCCTCCGCGGCGAACGCCAGCACCTTGCCCGCGGGCAGCGCACTCGTCCGCGCCTCACCGCGCTCGGCGCAGTACCACCCGAGCCGCTGCTCGTACCCCCCGGCGGCCCGCGCACCACCGCCGTCCGACCACCGCGGTCCCGTACATCGCCACACCCCGCAAGCGTACGACCGACCACCGACACAACACCCTGACCTGCACATACGCCCCGCCCCCGAAGCACCGGCCAAGCCGACGCCAGGACCGCCCCCCACCCCACGAAAAACGCAGGCACGACAAAAACCGCAGGCACGGCAGACCGCAAGCACGAGAGAACCGCAGGCACAACAAAAAACCGTAGGCCCGGTGGACGAATCCACCGGGCCTACGGCCTTGGTAGCGGGGACAGGATTTGAACCTGCGACCTCTGGGTTATGAGCCCAGCGAGCTACCGAGCTGCTCCACCCCGCGTCGGTAAACACGACTCTACGCGAACTCCTCACCAACGCCTAATCCTTATCCCCGGCCCCCCTCACACACACCGCTCCCACCCCGCCACACCACCCCAGGAGCCCCGTGCCACCCCACCACTACATCCGCTTCCAGGCCGCCACCCGCCACCGCAAAGGCCACTTCCCCGGCGTCTTCGCCCTCGTCAACACCCTCGCCAAGGAAGGCCGGCTCACCCCCGCCCAGGAACGCTTCCGCCGCACCCACAACGACTGGTACGACGCGAACTACCCGGACCCCTCCACCGTCGACCCCGACGTCTACGACCGCACCCTGCACCCCGGCGCCGCCGCCTGGTTCAAGTCGACGTCGACGCACCTGATCACCCGCGTCGACGGCTACCTCGCCATCCTCCGCACCCACCACATCCCCTGCTACCGCCTGCACTCCCGCGCCCCCGGCCAGATCATCTACGAGGACCAGGACCAGGTGGTCGCCATCCCACCGCCCCGCTGACCCCGCCGCCCCGACCCGCAGCCCCCTCGGTCCGCCGAGGGGGCGAGCTTCCCTCAGGGGCGGCCGGAGAGGGGCGGCCGGGGCGCGACCGAGGCACGCTGCGCACCTCCATCCAGGAGATCAACGACCTCACCTGCCCCCCTCAGAAAACTGATCGACGGCAGCGGCACCGGCTCCGGGCCTTGCCGATCAGGCCACTCGCCCCCCCTCACACAAACACCCCCACCACCCCATCCACCGACCAGCTCTGCCAGCTCATCCCGAACAGCGCCACCACCGAGATGAGCGCCATCATCAGGTTCTGCCCCTGCTCCGCCCAGTCGTGGATCATCAGCACGAGATACAGCAGGTTGAGCAGCAGCCCCGCCACCAGGGCGACGGGGGTCAGAAAACCGGCCACCAGACCGAAGCCGAGGGCCAGTTCGGCATAGGCGACGACGTATGCCATCGCCTTCGGCCGCGGCTTGACGACCGTCGCGAATCCTCGGCTCACCACCGCCCATCGGTGCTTTTCCGCGATACCGACGGCCCAGTTCACGCCGCCTCCGGTGAACCACTCCTTCTTGTCCTTGTGGCGCCAGCTCTCCAGCCACCACAGGCCGAGGCCGATGCGGAGTACGGCGAGCCATTCGGCGCCGTCGAGCCAGATCGTCTGCATGGCGTGCGACCTCCCGCGGAGTTGCCCGGCTTCTCACTATCTGACGGTCTGTCAGTTCAGCGCAAAGAGCGCGAGCCCGCAAGATGCGTACGCGGCACACTTGGCCGCGACGGACCACCGCACCGGAAGATCCGTCGGCCCTGTCCCGCACCGCCCCACCGGCCCGACCCCAGGAGCTGCCGTGACCCCCGACATATCCGCCGCCGCCCGCGAGATCGCCCTGGACCTCACCCGCTGGTACGTCCGCCACGCCCCCGGCACCGCGGGCAAGGCCGCCGCCACCGAACGCTTCCTCAACGCCGGCCTGCGCGACCACCCCCGGCTGCGCCGCGCCAGAACCCGCTTCGGCGCGACGTTCCTCACCGACACCCAGGACCTGATCCAGCGCTACCTCTACGAGTTCGGCGTCTGGGAACCGCATCTGACGCACTGGCTGGCGCAACGCCTCGGGCCCGGCGACGTGTTCATCGACGTCGGGGCCAACATCGGCTACTACAGCGTGCTGGCGTCCCAGCTCGTCGGACCCGGCGGCGTCGTCGTCTCCGTCGAAGCCTCACCGGCCTTCCACCAACGGCTGCGCACACACGCCCGCATCAACGGCTGCCACAACATCCGCGCCGTGAACGCCGCCGTGTCCGACCGCGAGAAGACGGTCAGGTTCATCCTCGCCAGCTCGCGGAACATGGGCGCGAACAGCATCGTCCCGTACGACGGCACGGCGGAATCCACCTTCGACGCGGTCGCCCGCCCCCTGCCCGAGATCGTCACGGCAGAGGAGATCGCCCGCGCCAGGGTGATCAAAATCGACGTGGAGGGCGCCGAGGGCTCCGTCCTGCGCGGCCTGGCCCCGATGCTGGGCACCCTGCGCCCCGACGCCGAGCTGGCCATCGAGGTCACCCCCCAGCGCATGGCCGAACTGGGCGACTCCGCCACGGAACTCCTGGAAACCCTGGCATCCCACGGCTTCCGCGCCCACCGGCTCCCCAACGGCTACGCGCCCGGCGCCTACGCGACAACCGCCCACCGGACACCGCCGACCAAACCCACCGCCCTGCAGCACCCGCTGCACGACCTCACCGACGAGACCGAACTCATCTTCACCCGCACCTGAAAGAAGCCCTCCAGCGGCCGGCCAGAAGGCGCACCCTTCCCACTCCCTACACCCCGCCGAACCGCCACCCACCCAGCGAAGCCAGCGCCAGCGCCCGCGCCTCCACCACCGCGAACCGGGCCTTCCGCTCGGCCTCGTCGGCGTGCGACGGCTGGCTCGTGACCTGCCCCGGCCACTTCCGGTAGAGCAGACCGGTGTCCGCCGAGAACCAGCCACGGCTCACCGCACTGAGCGCCATGAGCAGACCGGTGTCCTCGGACGCCGGCAGCGCCATCCAGCCACCGAGCGCGAGCAGCAGCTCACGGCGTACACACAGGGTCGCCGGATGGACCTGGGCGCGGTAGTCGTGCTCCTGCCAGTACCGCAGGACGGTGCCGCGCTCGATCGGCCCCTGAGGCGGATCCTCGTCGAAGCCGACGGTGCTGCCGTCGGGCAGGTAGTCGAGCACGCGGCAGGTGGCCCAGCCGAGCGACGGATCGTCCGTCAGCGCCCGGAGATCCCGCGCGAGGGCACCGGGCGCCAGCATGTCATCGGCATCGAGAACCTTCACGAACCGCCCGTCGGCCCGGGAGAGCCCGACCGTACGGGCCATCGCCGCACGCCCCCGCCGCCCCTGCCCGAAACTGATCCGAGGATCGTCCGGCACATACGGAGCGACCTCCCCCGTCTCACCGTCCTCCTGAATGACCCACTGCCAGTCCCAGCCGTCCGGCAGCTCCTGCCCGAGCAGCGACGCATAGGCATCGGCGAGATAGGGAGCGGACGGCGCGTGGACGGCCGTCACGACCGTGATCAGCTCCGTCATGGTCACCACCTGGCCGACGGGGTCGAGATCTTGCGGAGTCGCCTCACCAAAACGCCCTTCCGGAGACCGCCCGAACTCCTCGGCCCCCTCCGCTCGACGGGGCCGGGTCCAGCGCCCCGTATTGACGTCACCCGCCTACGCCGAAGGCCCCCTCACGTGAAGCGAGGGGGCCTTCGACTGCTGTGCGCTCGGCAGGATTCGAACCTGCAACCTTCTGATCCGTAGTCAGATGCTCTATCCGTTAAGCTACGAGCGCTTGGCTTTCCCGGCGGTTTTTCTTGCCGGTCGGCGTTGCGGGAACAACATTACATGAACCGCGCCGTGAGGCGAAATCCATCGCCCGCACCGCCTCTGACCTGCACAAACGCCCTCTTGGTCGGGTTCTGGGGGTTAATCGTCCCAGGGGGAGTCCTCGATAGTCCGGACGAAATTCGGGCGGGTGTAGCCCTCTTCGAAGCGGTCCAGGACGTCGGCCTTCACATTGCCGAACGTGGTCTGGGGGCGGTGGGCGATGCCGGCGTGGAAGGCGTGCAGGATGCGGCGCTTGAAGTCGGGGCGGGGATGGGCGGCGACGATCGCCTCGCGGGTCTCCGGCGGGAGGGTGTCGTAGCCGATGCCCAGGACGTCCAGCTCGACGCCTGCGGTGACGAGGGCGATCTCCGGGGCCATGTGGTGCGGGATCTCCGGCGTGGTGTGCAGGGCGATGCCTTCCCAGACCAGGCGGGTGCGGTCCTCGGGGATGCCGCGGGCGGCCAGGAAGGCGCGGGCCTCGTCGGCACCGTCGATCTCGAAGCGCTGCTGTGAGGTGCGGAACTTCTCCGTCAGGCCGAGGTCGTGGAAGAGCGCGCCCACGTAGACCAGCTCGGCGTCGAATTCCAGGCCGTGCCGGATGCCGTGCCGGGCGCCGAAGAGGTAGACGCGGCGGGAGTGGTGGTAGATCAGCTCGTCGGTGACGTCGCGGACCAGCTCGGTGGCCTCCTGGGCCAGCTTGCTGTCGGGGACGGGGATGCCGGCGATGTGGAGAGGGGCGGCGGGGTCCGGGGTGGCGTTCGTCATGGGTCCAGCGTGGCGCGCGGGGCGGCGGGTGCCCAGTCCGCGGCGGACGGATGGCTCAAAGGTCTCGGGTGGCCGCCGGAGGCGGCGGAGGGGCGGCGGGCGGCCCCCTCCTGGGGCGCAAGATCGCGGAGGGGCCCCGGAAGAGCCGGAAGTCGGGAGGGGCCCGAGTGGTGCCCGGGAACGCGTTCGGGCCCCGTTCTCGGAAGAACGGGGCCCGAACGAAGGGAGCGGAGGCGGAGGGATTTGAACCCTCGATGGGGGGTAAGCCCCAAACCGCATTAGCAGTGCGGCGCCATAGACCGGACTAGGCGACGCCTCCACACACCTCACGCGCGTCTGCGCGCTGTGGCGTGTCCAGATGATGGCACAGCTCTGCGGGCTGTCACCAATCGCCCCCTACGGTACTCGGCTGGCAGGCCCCCCGGCAAAGACGTTCCTGCACCGCAACGTCGGGGTCGGCGCCGCGTTAGGAGAGTCGGGGTTTCCTCCGGCAAACCGCCGTGTGCCCCGGCGCGTACGTGTCGCGTACCCGCCTTCGGTCCGTCCTCTGGAGCCCGTGATGCCGCACCGCCTGATGTTCCTGCTGACCGCTGCCGCCACCGCCGCCGTCTCCGTCGCGTCCACCGTCTCCGCGCTCGCCGTGCTCGCGCCCGCCGCGTCGGCCGCGCCGATCCCGCTCCCGGCGTCCGAGCCGCGCAACGCCACCGGGCCGAACCCCACCGGCCCCGCCGACGCCACCGACGCCACCGACCTCACCGACGCCTCCGACTCCACCGGTCTCCGGCCGCCCACGGGGCACCGCCGCCTCTGGGGTGCCCCGGGTCTCCAGGACGCCGCCGATCACCTCACCGTGACCGTCCGCGGCTCCGGTTCGGCACGGACGGATGGCACCTTCGAGCTGTATTGCCACCCTGACGGGGGAAATCATTTCCGCGCCGCGGAGGCGTGCGAGCGGCTCGACCGGATGACGCGGTGGGGCAGGGACGCCTTCGCGCCGGTTCCGCAGAGCGCGAAGTGCACGATGATCTACGGCGGCTCGGCGACCGCGCGGGTCACCGGAACCTGGGCGGGACGCCGGGTGAACGCCGAGTTCCGGCGTACCGACGGGTGTGAGATCGCCCGCTGGGACCGCTTCGAGCCGCTGCTCCCGAAGACCGGTTCGTAACGGGATGCCCGACCCGGTTCGTGCCGGAGTGGGAGGGCAGGTCAGGACGCGGGGCACATGTCGGGCGTGCGGCGAGTCGCACGGTGCCGTGGCACCACCTCCTCGTCATCCGCCTCCGCGTCCCGGGCAACTGCCCGTAGACTCCCTTCCAGCGATCCGCCCCGACGGGTCGGCAAGGTGCGTAACAGGGAGGTCGGCCCCGCGACTGCGGGGTGGTCCCAGGGAGGAAGCGTCGTCGTGAGCAGCAGGCCATCCCGAGGCGCTGCTCGCCTCGCAGCCATACTGGACGCCCTCCCTGACGCCCTGTTGCTCGTCAACTGCAACGGCACCGTCGTCAACGCCAACACCATCGCGCTGGAAACCTTCGAGGCGCCCGGTACCGGCCTGGTCGGACGCGGACTCCTCGATCTCCTCCCCTCGTTCGACTCCAAGCGCATCCCCGGTTCCATGCGGCGCCGGGACGAGGAGTCCGAGGGCGGGCGCACCAAGCCGACGCGGATGGTGGCACGGCGTACGGACGGAACCGAGCTGCTGGTCGAGGTGACCAGCGCCAACCTTGAGGACGGCAGGACCCCGTACGAATCGGCCTTCGAGGCCGCGTACGCCGATCACCGCACCGGGTACACCGGCGACGAGCTGCTGATGCTGGTGGTGCGGGATCTGACGGGGACGTTGGACACCGAGACCGAGCTGGCGCGTCAGCAGCGGCAGACGGAGATGATCCTGCGGGCCGCCGCCGAGGGTGTGGTGGGCGTCGACTCGGAGGGCAAGGTCGTCCTGGTCAACCCGTCGGCCGCGCAGATTCTCGGGTACCGGGCGAGCGAGCTGGGCGGCAAGGAGCTGCACCCGCTGATGCATCACTCGCGGGCGGACGGCTCGCCGTTGCCCTGGGAGGAGACGCCGCTCGCCGACACGCTCAGGTCGGGGCGCAAGCACCGGGTGCGCGGGCAGGCGCTGTGGGCGAAGGACGGGCGTTCGGTGTCCGTCGATCTGACGACGGCTCCGGTGCGGGACGGCGATCAGCTCGTCGGCGCGGTGATGACGTTCACCGACCGCCGCCCGTACGACGCGCTGGCCGCCCGGCACGCGCAGTTGCTCGCCGTCCTGGGGCAGGCGCTGCGCGGGCCGTTGGAGGAACTGACCGGCGAGCTGGGCACGCTGGCTTCCGATCCGGCGGGTCAGCTGTGGCCCGAGGCCAACCAGATCCTGCACCATCTCGCGGCCGGGCACTCCCGGATGACGACGCTGGTGGACAACGTCCTGAGCTATCAGCGCCTGGACTCGGGGGCGGAGCGGCTGAAGCGGGCGAAGGTCTCGCTCGACACGGTCGTGGCGGCCGGTGTGGAGGGCGCGATCGAGCTGATCGGGCCGGGGCGCGCCCAGTTCGCCGTGCACGCGCCGCCGATCGAGGCCACCGTCGACGCCGAGCGGGTCGCGCAGGCGCTGTCGCATCTGATCGCCGATGTGGCGGGGGTGGACTCGACGGGGCGGATGCCGTCCGCTGAGGACGGTGGCGACGCGGGCACCCCTGCGGGGCAGGTCGCGGGAGCCCGTAGGGGTCCGGCGGGGGATTCCACGATCGTGGTCGCCGCGGCGAAGCGCGGTGCGGTCGTACGGATCGAGGTGCGCGGCCCGTACGGCGGCGGCGACCCGGTCCACGAGCCCATCGTGCGCGGCATCGTGCGGCAGCACGGCGGGCTGATGCAGACGCACAAGGTGCCTGGCGGTCCCGGCGCGGGCGGCAGCGCGTACGTGCTGGAGCTGCCGGTGACGCCGGACGGCTCGGTGCCGTCGGAGGCGGAGCGGGCGCGCGAGGCGACCGGGAACGAGACGACGGTGATGCCGTCCCCCGCGGCGCGGGCGCGCGGCACCCAGCAGGCCGGGAGCGCGGAGAGTGCCCGTGGTGCCGGTCCCGATGGGCCGGGTGAGCCGGGTGGTGCGGACGGTGCCGCCGGGCCCGGTGGCGGGCGGCCGGGAGGCCGTGGCCCGGTGGACGGTGGAACGAACGGTGGCGCGGCTGACGGTGCGGAGGCGGCGGACGGCGCGTCCCCGACCGGCCGTCGGCGTGCCCGGCACTCGGGCCCCGGGCAGGGGCCCGGCACGGACGGCTCCGGGGCGTCCCGGGGCGGCGAAGGACAGGGCGGCCCAGCGGCCGGTTCCGGAACGGACGGGGCGGGGCTGCCGCCCGGCACGGCGGGCGGCGAGGCCGTACCGGCGAGCGGACGGCGGCGTGCGCGCCAAGGGGCACCCGATGGCGGTGGACAGCCCGGTGGCGACGGTTCCGGGCCCGCGCAGCTGACCCCCGCCGGGTTCCCGCCGCAGGCACCCCGGCCGTCGCAGACGCCACAGCCCTCACCAGGGGCGCAGACGCCGTCTCAGGGGCGCCCCAAGGTGCCGGGGCAGGGTCACCCCCAGGCTTCCGGTCAGGGCGGGCCGCAGGGGCCGTCGCAGCAGGCCGGTGGCCGGCGGGCCCGTCGCGCGCTGGCCGAGGCGCCCGAGCGCGCCGTGCCGGGCGAGCGCGACGGCGACGGACCGTCGTCGCCACGGCAGCAGGACCAGCGGCGGCAGCAGGACCAGCAGCGGCAGCAAGGGCAGCACGGGCCCGGCGAGTTGGCGCCCGCGGAGCCGCTGCCCGCCGGTGGCGCCCGCTCGCCCTTCGCGCTGCCGCCCGCCGCGGCCGATCAGGCCCCCTCTTCGCGGCCGGCGCTGCCCGCGCTCCCCGGCCGGATGCCCGAGCAGTCCGAGGGCACCGGCCGCCGCCGCGCCCGCCGTCCGGTCGCCGAAGGACCGGCCGGTGCGGACGGAGCACAGCCCGGCCTCGAACTGGAGCCCGCGGTCAACTCCGGTGTGCCGCAGGCCGATTGGCACGACGAGCCGACCGGCAGGCGGCGTGCGCGGCGGGCCGCGGCCGAGGAGCGGGCGGCGGCGGCGATGGCCGACGCGGAGGCGTCGGGCACCTTCGTCGCGGGCCCTGAAGGTCTCGTCGCGCAGCCCACCGGCGACGCGGATCCGGCCGCGCCCGACGCCGCACCCGACACCGCCGCGGACGGCACGGCGCCCGCCCCGACCGGCCGCCGCCGCGGGCGTCCCAGCCCGGCCGACGCGCCGCAGCCAGGGCACTCCGGCGGCCACGCGCAGCCGCAGGACCAGGCCGCCGCGCAGCCGCTCCCCGAGGAGGACGGCGGCCCCGCGGCCGGGCAGTCCCACGGGCGGGCGTTCCGCGTGCGCACGCTCGGGCAGGGCGCGCCGTTCGCCCAGCAGATCGCCGACCAGCAGCAGCGCCCGGCGGGCGCCCCGGGATCCACCCCGCCCGGCGGTACGCCGCCCGGTGGCACGTCCGCGGGTTCGGGCCGCCGCCGCAAGCTCGCCGCGCCCCCGCAGGACGACGAGCGGGCCGCGGCCGACACCGCTCCCGCCGACACCCGTCCGCACCCCGGGCGCCCCCAGCCGCACACGCCGCCTCCGGGCCAGTCCGCGCAGCCGCACCAGCAGCATCTGCTGGGCGCAGGCGAGGGCCGCGCCTTCGCGATCTCCGCGCCGGACGAGGGCAGCGAGGGCCCCGAGCCGCTGGACGGGCCGAACGGCGCGGTCGAGGTGCTGGACCACCAACCGCAGCCGATGGACGACGAGTTGCCGCCCGAGCCGCTCGACAATCCGCGTCGGCTGCTGGTCTGGCCCGCGCCCGACGTCTCCACCCAGCAGGCGCTGAGCGACCGCGGCTACCGCCCGGTGATCGTCAACTCCCGCGAAGAGGTGGACGCGCAGATCGCCGCGTACCCGGCCGCGCTCTTCGTCGACCCGCTGACCGGACCGATCACCCGTACCGCGCTCCAGTCGCTGCGCCAGGCGGCGGGCGCGGCGGAGGTCCCGGTGCTGGTGACGGCGGGTCTGGGGCAGGCCACCCGCGAGGCGGCGTACGGCGCCGACCCGGCGGTGCTGCTCAAGGCGCTGGCGCCGCGGGACAGCGAACAGCACCCGCCCCGCGTGCTGTTGATCGAGCAGAACGACGCCATCGCGGGCGCGCTGACCACCTCGCTTGAGCGGCGCGGCATGCACGTCGCGCGGGCCGGGGCGGACGCCGACGCGGTCGCCCTGGCGACGCAGGCGCGGCCGAATCTGGTGGTGATGGACCTGATGCAGGTGCGCCGCAGGCGGGCCGGCATCATCGACTGGCTGCGCGCCAACGGCCTGCTCGACCACACCCCCCTGGTCGTCTACACCGCCCCCGACATGGACCAGGCCCAGCTCACCGGCCTCGCATCGGGCGAGACCGTGCTGTTCCTTTCGGAGCGCTCCACCAGCGCCGAGGTGCAGGCCCGCATCGTCGACCTGCTCGCCAAGATCGGCACGAACTGACGGTGTGCCGCGGGGCGTTGAGCGTCCCGGGGCCGGAGGGCGGCCGTCAGGGCCGGTGTTCCGTGGTGGTGGTCGTCAGGGCCGGTGTTCCGTGGTGGCGGTCGCCGAGCGGAACGCCCGCCGGTAGGCGGACGGCGTGGTGTCCAGGGTGATCCGCATGTGCTGCCGCAGGTTCGTGCCGCTTCCCAGACCGGTCCTGGCGGCGATGTCGTCGACGGGCAGGTCTGTCGATTCCAGCAGGTGGCGCGCGTGCTTCAAGCGGGCGGCGGTGAACCATTCAGCCGGGGAAAGGCCCGTCTCCTGCCGGAACCGCCTGGTGAACGTCCGCACGCTCATGTGGCAGTGCGCGGCGAGGTCTTTGAGTGACAGCCGGCTGTCCAGGCGCTCCGTCATCAGCGTGCGCGCCCCGGCGGTCGACATCCCCGCGTCCTCCGCGACCGGCTGATCGATGTACTGCGCCTGCCCTCCTTCCCTCATGGGCGCGACGACGTTGTACCTGGCCACTTGGTTCGCTACCGAGCTGCCGTGGTCTTCCCTGATCACGTGCAGGCACAGGTCGATGGCCGCCGCACCGCCGGCGGACGTCAGGACCCCGCGATCGGCGACGTACAGCGGGTTGGTGTCGAGGTCGACCGCAGGGAAGAGGCGCGTGAACCGGTCGGCGTAGCGCCAGTGCGTCGCGGCCCGGTGGCCCTCCAGAAGGCCGGCGGCCGCGAGAACGAACGACCCGGTGCACAGGGACACCATGCGGGCTCGGCGCCGGGCCGCCCGCAACGCCGCCGCGATGCGCGGGTCCAGCACTCCGTCGTCGAGCAGGTCAGGGGAGCGGGTGCCCGCGACGATCACGGTGTCGGCGTGCTCCAGCAGGGACAGGTCCCCTTGGGGCGTGACGCCGTACCCGTTCGCCGTCGGCACCGGAGAGCCGTCCGGCGTGACGGTCCGCACGTGATACGCCGCGCCTCCCGCGCGTGCGGTGACCGTGGCCAGCATCTGGGCCGGAATGCTGAGGTCGAACGCGACCACCGGTGCGATGGCGAGAACCACCACCTGATGAGGAGCCGCGACAGTCATGGCCCGATAGTTGCACATGCTGGCCCTCGGGCCACTTCTGTGGTGCTCGGAAGCCGGAGAAGCTGATGACGTTCCTTTTCCGCCCTCCCACACGAAAGGTGGCGGCCCGTCATGCCCGTCCCCCCTGTCGACGCCGAGATCCAGTCGCTGCTCGACACGTCCGACGCAGGGGTTTTCCCCTTCTACGACCTGGATTCCGTCCTGGCCGTGCCCGAGCTGTACCAGCGCCTGCGGGAGCACCCCGAAACGCCCGTCGACGACCGCGTGAAGGTGCGGGACCTGTTCATCCCGGGGCCCGGAGGGCAACTGCGGCTGCGCGTCCACCGTCCCGCCACGGACGGCGTTCTGCCGGTCGTCCTCTACCTGCACGGCGGCGCCTTCACCTACGGCTCTCCGGAAGCCGAGGAGGAGCACGCCCTGCGGTACGCCCTGGACGCCGAAGCCGTCGTCGTCTCCGTCGACTACCGCCTCGCGCCCGAGCACCCCTACCCCGCGGCGGCCGACGACGCCTACGCGGCGCTGACCTGGCTCGCCGGACACGCCGCGCAGGTCGGCGGCGACCCGGAGCGCATCGCCGTCGCGGGAGTGAGCGCAGGCGGGAACATCGCGGCCTCAACCGCCCTGCGCGCCCGCGACCTCGAAGGGCCGAAGGTGATCTTCCAGGTGCTGCTCTACCCCGCGCTGGACAGCTCCATGACGAGTGCCTCGATGCGGGAGAGCACCGATACGCCGGTCCTCAACCGGGCCGCGGCGGAGCTGGCCTGGCGCCACTACACCGGGGGCCACAGCCTCGCGCCCTACGCCTCCCCGGTGCAGGCTGCCGACCTCGGCGGACTGCCTCCCGCCTTCGTCGTCGTGGCAGAGGCCGACCCGCTGCGCGACGAAGGCCGGCGCTACGCCGAGCGTCTCAGCGCCGCCGGAGTCACCACCGAGCTGATCCAGGTCCCGGGTGCCGTGCACGGATTCGACCTGCTGTTCCCGAAGGCCCGGATCAGCGAGCGCAACCTGGCCGACCAGGGGCGGGCCCTTCGCGAGGCCCTTCGTCGGTGAACTCCTCGCCGCGTCCGGCCACGCCCTACGCCCCGAAGCGGGTGACGTCCAACTCCCCGTCCGCGTACTGCCTGCGCAGCACCTTCTTGTCGAACTTGCCGACGCTGGTCTTCGGCACCGACGGGATCAGCGCCCACCGCTCCGGCACCTGCCAGCGCGCGATCCGCTCGCCGAGGAACGCCTTCAGCTCCTCGTACCCGGCCGTCGCACCATCGGCCAGGACCACGGTGGCCAGCGGGCGTTCACCCCACTTGTCGTCCGGCACGGCGACCACCGCGGCCTCCGCGACACCCGGGTGGGCCATCAGGTGGTTCTCCAGCTCGACCGAAGAGATCCACTCCCCGCCGGACTTGATGACGTCCTTGGCCCGGTCGGTCAGCGTCAGGTAGCCGTTCGGGGTGATGGTGCCGACGTCGCCGGTGCGCAGCCAGCCGTCCGGGCTGAACTTGTCATCGGGGCGCTGCACTTCACCGTCCGCGCCGCCGAAGTACCCGCCCGCGATCCAAGGCCCGCGGACCTCCAGCTCGCCGGCGGCCTCGCCGTCCCAGGGCAGCGTCTCGCCGCCGGGCCCGATCAGCCGGGCTTCGACGGACGCGGGGAAACGGCCCTGGGTGGTGCGGTAGGCCCACTCCTCGTCCCCGGTGGCCCCGGCCGGCGGGTGCGCGACGGATCCCAGCGGGGACGTCTCCGTCATGCCCCAGGCGTGCACGACGCGGATGCCGTGCCGCTCCTCGAAGCCGCGCATCAGGACGGGCGGACACGCGGAGCCGCCGATGATGACGGTCTTCAGGCACGCCACATCGCGCCGGGTGGCGTCCAGTTCGCCGAGCAGGCCCTGCCAGATGGTGGGCACGGCGGCGCCGATGGTGGGACGTACCGTCTCGATCATCTCGGCGAGCGGGGCGGGCTGGAGGAAGCGGTCCGGCATCAGGAGGGACGCGCCGGCCATGAACGCGGCGTGCGGCAGGCCCCAGGCGTTGACGTGGAACATCGGCACGACCGGCAGCGCGACGTCGTGGGAGGCGAGCGCGAACGCCTCGGCGGTGTTGACCTGGAGCGAGTGCAGATAGACCGAACGGTGGCTGTAGACCACGCCCTTGGGGTCGCCGGTCGTCCCGGAGGTGTAGCAGAGGGCCGCCGCCGCCCGCTCGTCCACCTCGGGCCAGTCGTAGTGCTCGGGGTGGCCGGCGAGCAGTTCCTCGTAGTCGTGCACCCGGGCCCGCGCGCCGTCCAGTACGGAACGGTCACCAGGACCCGCGACGACGATGTGCTCCACGGCGGGCAGCCGCGGCAGCAGCGGGGCGAGCAGCGGCAGCAGGGAGCCGTTGACCAGCAGGACGCGGTCCTCGGCGTGGTTGACGATCCACGTCAACTGCTCGGCGGGCAGCCGCAGGTTCAGGGTGTGCAGCACGGCGCCCATGGAGGGGATCGCGAGGTACGCCTCCAGGTGCTCCGCGTTGTTCCACATCAGGGTTCCCGTAGGGCTCCCCTCGCCCACCCCGAGGCCGCCGAGCGCGTGCGCGAGCTGCGCGGCCCGGCGGCCGACCTCGGCGAACGTGCGCCGGTGCGGGTCCGCTCCGGTCCAGGTGATGACCTCCGACTCGCCATGGACGGTCGAGCCGTGCGTCAGGATTCGCGAGACCGTGAGCGGTACGTCCTGCATCGTGCTGAGCACCGGGTGCCTCCGCTTGTTACGGGCGGGTAGTCGTGTGCTGCGATTCTCAACGCATACCAATTGGTATGTCACGCCCTTGCGATGTGTTCTTCACCGCTTACCGGCGGCAACCGCCCGTCGGCCCGCCCCACGGAGACTACGGGCGCCGCACCTCGAAATGGAAGCAGCCGTACTCCACGGCCCGCACGTGCACCACCGCCACCTCCGGCGCCCCGAACGCCGCGTCGAGCGCCCGCGCGAACCCGGCCTCGATCTCGTCCGGGATCTCGAACAACTCGCCGCCGACGATGTGCCCCTGCGCGTCGTAACGGCGCAGCGTACGCAGCGCCCCCGGCCGCGTGAAGGGATACCCCTGACCGTCGGCGGGCCCCGCACAGGACTCGGCATGAATGAACACCGGCCCCGCCTCGTCATAGGCACCCGGCTCGGCCCCGCTCTCCGCCGCCCAACGACGCAGCGGCGCGTACGAGACGAGCGCGACCCGCTCACCGGCCTCGATCCCCCGCAGACAGCAGCGCAGCGGACTGCCGACGGAGTCGATCGGCACCCCGTCCTCCCGCGCCGTATACGGCCGCAACGGCCGCCCGGAGTCGTCGAGTTCGCGCAGTTCCTTGAGAGTGGCGGGGGCGATGGGCAGGGGGAGGTAGGTCGTTGTCGTCATGCGTCCAGGGTGGACGGCCGGGGGGCGGGGGGCTGGCGGGAATCGGACGGGGTGGTGTGGGCGCGTGCCGTGTGCGGCGCCTGCGGCCGGCATCGCCGCCCTGGTCGCCCTGGCCCCGCCCTCGCGCCGTCCGCATGGCCGCCGATTCGCTGAACGCACCGCGCCCCCACTCCGGTCACGTACCGGAGCAGGGGCGCTTTCGACGTTCCTGGCGAGGCTACTTACCGTCCCCACCCTGCGGGGACGGCTCGCGCGGAGCCTCCGGGGGCATGGGGCCGCCATCGTGCTTGCCGCCGTCCGCTTCCATATCCGCCGGGTACCGGAACGGGACGCCGCGCCACCCTTCCGCGTCGGCCGTGCGCGTCTCATACGTCTCAACGGCAACGGTCATCTACCAACCTCCTCTTTCGCGAGGGGCCATGCCGCCGTACCGTCGAAGGCATGGCCCATAGGGCCGCAGGGGATTCCCTCTGCGGTTGGTCACCCGCCCCGGCCGCTCGACTGTCCAGGTTCCGCCGCCGGGGCGGGAGTCTTCAGGTGCCGACTGTGCCGAAGCGGCCCGCTCAGGCCCCACCACTCACCTCGCGCGCCACCTCGATGACGACAACGCTAGGAACCCGCGCGCCCCAACTCCCAGTCAATTGCAGGCGATTGCACGGGAATCACCTGAGCGAGGCCATTGCCGATGTGATCAGTCCACGAGCCTTGTCGCCGTGGACCGCAAGACCGGCGAGCATGGTGAAGGTGTCGGCGTACGCGCCCACCTCGCTGGGCTGTGTGAGCGTGAGGTAGCCCGAGACCAGCTCTACGTTGACCTGGGCCTTGTCGAAGATCCAGAACCCTTCTACCGGCATACGCGTCCGGCCGGTCCCGGCCGGGATCACTCCGAGGCTCACATTGGGCAACGCGCCGATCGTCAGTAGATGCTCAAGCTGCTCCGTCTGCGTTTCGACGTTGCCGATGGCGTTGTACAGCACCGACTCCTCGACCATGAAGGCGAACCGCTTCTGTCCCTCGTAGAGGACGCGCTGACGGTCCATACGGACGGCGACGGCATCGGCTACGTCATCGATCGCCACCCGCCTTCGCTGAACTGCGCACAGCACGTCTTCCGTGTAGCCATAGGTCTGGAGCAGCCCAGGGACGAGCCATGACGCGTAGCACCGGAACCAGCGGGTGCGTTTGAAGAGCGGCAGTCGTTCTTCCTGCGCGCGCTTGAGACCGGTGCGCTCCATCCGGCGCCAGTCGATCCACATGCCTTCCACAGCCCGCAGCGAGGCTATGAGGTCCTGCGCTTGTTCCTCCGCACCGCATGCCCGGCACCAGGCCAGAATGTCGTCAGCGGACGGTGAGGTCTTGGCGGTGGCGATCCTGGACACCTTCGACGGGTGCCAGCCACAGGCCGCAGCCAGCTGTTTGCCTTCCAGGCCGGCGTCCCGGCACATCTCGCGGAGACGGTCCGCAAGAACCTTCCGAGCCGCCTGGACACTGGACGATGACGAGGCTGCCATGACTCAGACGAGCTTGTACTCCTCGTGCGGCGTGGCCCGTTCCCACACTGCTTCGAACGCCGAACTCACCAACTCGATGACCGCCGGCTCAGTGCTCCACTCTCGGTCAACCACCTCTCCCACACCGGAGAAGTAGGTGAACAGCACGGACGCCTTGTCGAACATCCACAGGTCGGTCCCGGGCAGCGGAAGGTCAGCAGCCTCGCGGCGGGGTAGCCATCGGACCTGCTCCCCTGCCGCAACGTTGGCGAACGTCAGGTCGTGCTCATACCTGATGTAGTCGGTCACCGGCTCCGAGACGATGCGGGCCCGCCGGATGGCGACTCCGCGCAGGACTGTCTCCGTCGCGAGGTCACCCCACGACCCCCAATAGTCCGGCAGCTTCGCCGGATCGTTGTCGTACCGGTGCCCTGCTCGCCAGCGCGCGAATTCCGGGTCGTCCGGAGTGTAGATGTCGCGCATCTCCAAGTGCACCGCGGAGTGCCGCGCCTTGGCGATCCCTTCACGTACGGGGTACTTCACCGTCTCCGTCCTCCGGTCGGGGGATGTACTTGAGCATCACGGCCGGCAGCCGAATGATCGTCTCGTGATCCGGTACATCCGTGGAGTGGCCGGGAATCGAACCGATCTCCTGGCACGCTGCGACCTCGTCGCCCGTGGCCTTATAGGACTGGATCAGCAGATCTCCGCTGTCCTGGTCCAGCCAGATGGTCGGAGAGTCGTCAACGGGCGTGTTGGGGATGATCCCTAAGAAGCGTAACTGCATGCCGTCCTCCCCCTGCCGATGCAATTGCTCCCGATTGCCGACCATCGCGCTGGCGGGGCGGGGCGTCAAGGGGGCATTGGCGCCACATGGGGCGCGCCCCTGCACCGGCCGCAGACCGGTACGGGGGCACATACTCGCGTCGTAACTCCCGGATCAGGCGTCGAACTTGCCGCCCTTGACAGCCCCGACGAACGCCGACCACGAACCGGCTGGAACGATCAGGACCTCCCCCTCCGGACGCTTCGAATCACGCACAGGCAGCGCACCCGGGAAGCCCGGCGCCACCTCGACGCAGTTCTGGTTGGCGTTGCTGTAGCTCGACTTCTGCCAGCGAGCCGCGCTCAGGTCAATCCTGTCCATGAATCCCCTTCGCAATGTGAGTCGCTACTCAAGACCGCCGAACCGCCCCGAAACCACCGCGGACACGAACGCGCTCAGCTGCCCACGGGTGAAAAGCAGCGCCGGCCCCTCCGGAACCTTGCTGTCCCGAACAGCGACGGCCCCCTCGGAGACGATGCCGCACTCCACGCACTGCGCCCCACTGTCGGACCGGGAGGACTTCCACCACGTCACGGGAAGGGTGGAGGCGTCGCCAACATGGCTCATGAGTTCTTCCTTATCTCTGTGATCAGATCCGTCGACGCCTCGACCGACTCGGCAGCGGAGGTGAGCCGCTGCCAGGCATCCCGGTGAGCCGCCACCTTGTCGCCGTCCTCGATGTACAGCGCGGCGGTCAGACTTTCGGTGTGGACGACGTCAAGGTCGGGATGCGGGCCAAAGCCGAGGACCGTGAACGTCCCCAGCTGCCCAACGTGCAAGGGAGCAGCCGACCGCAGTACCTGGATATTGACGTTCGGTCGTTTGGCCATCGAGAGCAGTCGGCCCAGCTGCTCGTCCATCACGCTGTCGCCCTCAGACGTGGAACGCAGAGCCTGCTCCGAGATGATCGCCCACAAGGTGAGCGGGTTATCACGCGTCAGCACGGCCTGCCGGGCGAGCCGCACTTCCACCAGAGCATCGACGCGTGCCTCGACCGCCTCCGACATGGCCGTGGCCCGGATGATCCAGCGGGCGTACTCGGCGGTCTGGAGCAGACCGGGAATCACACCCAGTTGCCACGTCGAAACCGACTCCGCCTCGGCTTCCAGGCTGATCAAGTCGGCGTACACCGGTGTCAGGACGCCCCGGTAGGAGTGCCACCAGCCACGCTGCGCGCCTTCCTTCGTCAGGGTGACCAAGGCGGCGCGCAGTTCGTCGCTCACGTCCCGGCCCAATTTGGCGTACAGGTCGAGTAGTTGCTCGACATCCTTCGCCTTGGCCGCGCTCTTCGCCGTCTCCATCCGCGAGAGCTTCGAGGTGACGAACGCACCCTCGGACCGCTCCGCGATCTCATCGAGGGTGTCGGCGCCGCGCAAGGCACGTAACTTCGCGCCGAGTCGCCTGCGGCGCACGGTGGGCGCACTCACGGGTTCCCCTCCCTGTCCGGTGTCCTGCCCAACAGTCTGCCGTGCCCCGTCATCGCCTGTCACCTGCCTAGTTGCCACGCCGCCCTCCCCATCTCACTTGGATATGCAAATTTCCACGTTCGTGTGACATAGGTTGCAGAGCCTCGCACGGAGAGAGCAGTCTGTAGTGACGAAATGCAACCGCACTGTCACCTGTGTCACGAAGTCCCGTACGCACAGGGGTGCTTGCCCGTGAGGGGACATGCATGATCGAAAAGTGGCGGACACCTCCGCCTGCCTGCTGCCAGCCGCCCACCGGACCTCCGCCGGTCTTACTCCTGGCTGGCGAAGCGCAATCGGCCCGCGCTGCACGGGAGTTCGTGCACGAGTACGTGTCACACCACGTCCCGGAGGTGAGCCAAGACCACCTCGACACCGTCGTGTTGATCGCCTGTGAGCTGGTCACCAACGCGATCCGGTACGGCACTGAACCCGGTGACTCGCTACGCATCGTCATCGACGCCGACGAGACCGGAGTACGCATCGAGGTGCACGACCCCGTACGGCGCCGCCCCCGCTTCCGGCCGGAATCACCGCACCGCAACCGGGGACGCGGCCTCCTGATCCTTAACCGCCTCTGCCCGGACGGCTGGGGCGTGGACGACATCCCTATGGGCAAAGCCGTCTGGGCCCATTACGCGTTCGGCACGTCATCGGCAGGTTCCGCATGCTGACCCCCGGGCGCCTCACGATCCGCCCCGTCCCCGGACCCGCGTTCCTCTCCGGGTGCGCGGTGTCGACCTGGCTCGACACCGCCTCGCCCGGCGATCCCGTAGGAGCCCTGCTGATCGGGCACGTCCCCCGGCCGCGCCGAGCCGAGACCCCGGCGACCGTCGGGGCCGCGCTCCTCGGGATGGCCGACGCCATGGCTCTCCGGCCGGCCGCCGAGCCGCTGTCCGGGGTCGACGCCCGCCTCCTGGTTAACGGCTCCCTGGTGGCGCTCGACTACGGGCATCCGGTGCACGCCCTGCGGCTGCCGTCACCGGGGCCCGGCTGGCGGGAGCATGTCGCCGGGGGCGGGCCGGTGTGCGTCACGGTCGGGCTCGATCCGCTGCCGCCCGGCGCCGGTCCCGACGCCATCGAGGCGTACCTCCAGCGCATCGTCGCCACGGGGTGCGCCTACCGGGGCATGACCGCGCTCCGGCCGCATCCGGGTGCGGTGTCGTCCCCGCCCACGCCCGCGTCGTGCGAGGGGTGCGGCACCGTCCACGAGGTCGCCGAGACCTACCTGCCTGCGGATTCCGGGCCCGGCTGGGAGTTTTCGCTGTGCCAACGGTGCGCCGGTGCACCGCCCACGCACCTCTTCCGCGAAGGACACATCGACCGGTTCCTCACGTGGTCCGAAGGGCTCCGTGAGACGGTCGTCGACGGGTGGGGGGATCTGTGATGTTCGAGTGCTTCCGTGGCGGCTCCGGCGAGGTTCTCAAGAGGCCGGACTACCTTGACGACTTCGGCCGGTTCTACGCGAGCGACATCCGCTTCCTCGCCAAGATCGAGCGCGGGCAGACGTTCAAGGAGCAGGGCTCGCCGAGCTGGGACGCATTCGCCGCCGGGGACTGGGCGGGCGCATTGCGGCTGATCGAGGCCGAACGGGATTCCGTCGCCGCGTACTTCCAGGACACCGCTCGACGCGGCCTGGCGTTCCGGAGGCTTCGTATCGTCGAATTCCCCGTGACTCCGTATCTCCAGTGGGAGCTGCATTCCTTCCGGCTCCGGTCGGAGCTGGGCGAGGAGATCCGGGTACTGGATGCCCGGGAGATCGCGGACCTGGAGCGCGACGGTCCGCTGCCCGAGGTCGTCGTCCTCGGGCATGCGGTGATGTATGCCGTGATCTACGACGAGGAACTGAAGGGTACGGGCGCGCGCCGGTTCCTCGATCCCGGGCAGATCGCGACGACGGTTGGCGAATTCGAGTCCCTGTACCGCAAGGGCGAGGAGTTCTCGGAGTTCTTCGAGCGGGAGATCGCCCCGCTCGGAGCGCCCGCGGCCGACTCGCGGCGCGCCACCGCCTCCGGCGGCTAGCGGAGCGGCGGCGGGCCGGACGGGACCTTGACGGTCGGCCAGGGCTTCGCCCCCTTAAACCCCCCGCGCCGCCTGAAGCACCAGGACCGAAAGATCGTCCTCGACGGGCCCGGGGCCGAAGTCGTGGGCGGCGCGGCGTACGTGTTCGGCGAGGGCCTTGGCGCCCAGGCCGGTGCCTTCGGCGAGGATTGCGGCGAGGCCGTCGTTGTCGTCCAACTGCCAGCTGCCGCAGCGGCGTTCGGTGACTCCGTCGGTGACGCACAGCAGGGTTTCGCCGGGGGCGAGGCGGAAGGGGGTGGGGTGGAAGGTGGCGCCCTCGTCGATGCCGAGCAGCATCTGGGGTTCGGAGACCGGTGCGACGGTGCCGTCGGCGTGTAGCTGCAAGGGGAGCGGGTGGCCGGCGCTGGCGACCGTGCCGTGGGCGCCCGGGGTGCCGGGGGCGAGGGCCAGCTCGCCGTAGAGCATGCTCAGGAAGCGCGGCCTGGCCTGTTCGCCGCCGGCCTCCACGGCCTCCGCGCTCTCCTCCGACATGGCCGTGTTGAGCCGGCCGAGCACCGACTCGACGCCCTGCCCCTCGCGGGCCAGCAGCCGCACCAGGTGGCGGGCCAGGCCGGTGACGGACATCGCCTCGGGGTCCTTTCCCTGGACGTCGCCGAGGAGGAAGCCCCAACGGCGGGCGCCCATCGGGAAGATGTCGTAGAAGTCGCCGCCCACGGTCTGGCCCTGGCCGTGCGGTTCGTAGACGACGGCGGTGTCGACGCCGGGGATGCTGGCGAGCGTCGTGGGCAGCTGGCGGCGCTGGAGGGCCCTGCTGATGGTGGTCTGCCGGGTGTACTGGCGGGCGGTGTCCACGGCCTGCGCGACGCGCCGGGCGACGTCCTCCACCATCCGCGCGACGTTGTCGGTCATCTGGAGCTGACCTGCCCGGCCGAGCAGCAGCACGCCCTGCGGGGTGTCGCGGGAGAGGAGGGGGAAGGCCAGCGCCGAGCCGCCCGCCCGGCCGCCGCCCGCGCTCTCCGGCCAGGGCCAGGCGGTGCCTGCGGTGCGCACGACGGTGGACGGGGGCTCGCGCTCCAGCTCGGCGCGGAGTGCGTGCAGGCGCTGCTCGTCGGCGTGCCAGACGCGGGACAGGTGCAGGTCCCTGCTCTCGGTGCTCAGCCAGATGCCGCACCAGTCGGCGAGGCGTGGGACCAGCAGCTGCGCGGCGAGCGCGGTGACCATGTCCTGGTCGAGCTGGCCGGCCAGCAGCTCGCTGGTCTCGGCGAGGAACGAGGGGCCGCCGCGGTCGGCCCACTCGGCGGCGTGGCCGCGGGGCGGGGACGGGCGGCGGGTGAGGGAGGGGTTGAGGGGGGCCATGCGGACCGCGGCGGCTCGGGGGCGGTCGGGCGGGGCGGGAGCAGAAGCGGAAGCGGGAGCGGGAGCGGAGCCGGTGGCGGGGGCCGGGCCGGTCGCGGGGTCCGGTTCCTGTACGGGGGCGGGGCCGGCTGCTCCCTCCAGCACAACGGGGCCGTCTTCAGGCGGTACTTGGTGGACTTCGGGGGCCGGTGGGCGGTCGTCGCTCGGCATCGGGCGGTCGTCGGGGGCCATCAGCCGGAACCACACCGTCTTCTCCGTGCGGCGGTAGGTCACGCCCCAGGATTCGGAGAGTGCGCCGACCAGTTGCAGGCCGTAGCCGGGCGGGCCGCGGCGTACGTCCACGCCGCCGTGCACGGCGCGGGCGGGGTGCCGGTCGACGACCTCGACGACCACGCACGCGGCGTCCGGGCCGTCGTCCCCGGCGCCCCGGTCCCTGCGCGGGCCGCGCTCCAGGCGGCAGCTGACGTCGATCTCGGTGCCCGCGTACATGACGGCGTTGGTGACCAGTTCGCTGACGAGGAGCACCGCGTCGTCGATGAGGGGGGCGGTGAGGCCGGCCGCGAACGGCGCCGTGGCGGGGGCTTCCGGCGGCGGCCCGTCGGCCAGTGCGGCGCGGACGAAGCGGCGGGCGGCGGCCGGTGCGAGCTGGTTCGCCGGGAGGCCCTTCCGGGACACGGAGGCGGATGTGTGAGGGGAAGGAGATCCCACTGCACCCCCTGGTGCGCCTGGGCAGCACGATTTGCGAGCCCTTTATACTATGACATATACTCCCAAACGGATCATTGGGGGGATGGTGCGCCATGGCACACGACCCGGCCAGGCCCGAATCCGCCGCGTCCCCCCAGGAGCCGGTCCCGCCGGGGGACGCCCGGCAGCCGTACGGCGCGGCGGCGGGCGGCCCGTGGGTGCGCGCCCAGGAGCTGCGCCCGTTGCTGGCGGCGTTGCGTGCGCTGTGCGACGGCGACTTCACGGCCCGGGTGCCGGCGGGCGCGGACGATGCTCCTGACGGCGTGCTGGCCGAACTGGCCGGGGCGTTCCACCAGCTCGTCGCCCGCAACGCGCACCTGTCGGGTGAGCTCCAGCGGCTGCGGCACGAGGTCGTCCGCGAGGGCCGGCTGGACGAGCGGATCGGCCCGAGCCCGGGGCAGGGCGGCTGGGCGGCGAACGTCGACTGCGCCAACACGGTCCTCGACGCGCTGGTGGATCCGGTCGCCAAGGCCACCCGGGTGCTGGACGCGGTGGCGGACGGCGACCTGACCCAGCACGTCGATCTGCACGACGGCACCCGCAGGCTCCGCGGCGACCTGCGGCACCTGGGCAGCGGCGTGAACCGCATGGTCGACCAGCTCTCGCTGTTCACCGGCGAGGTGACCCGGGTCGCCCGCGAGGTCGGCACCGAGGGGCGGCTCGGCGGCCGGGCGAAGCCGCAGGGACTGAAGGGCGACTGGCTCCACGTGACCGAGGCGGTCAACACCATGGCGTCGCGGCTGACCGCTCAGGTCCGTGACATCGCGGTGGTGACGACGGCGGTGGCGCGCGGTGACCTGACCCAGCAGGTGACGGTCGAGGCCACCGGCGAGCTGCTGGAGCTAAAGCTCACCGTGAACACGATGGTCGACCAGCTGCGGGCGTTCGCCGACGAGGTCACGCGGGTCGCCCGCGAGGTCGGCACCGAGGGCAGACTCGGCGGCCGGGCGCAGGTCAGGGACGTGTCCGGGGTGTGGAAGGACCTCACCGACAACGTCAACTTCATGGCGTCCAACCTGACGTCCCAGGTCCGCAACATCGCCCAGGTGACCACCGCCGTCGCCAACGGCGACCTGAGCCAGAAGATCACGGTGGACGCGCAGGGCGAGATCCTGGAGCTGAAGTCCACGATCAACACCATGGTCGGCCAGCTCTCCGCCTTCGCCGACGAGGTGACCCGGGTCGCCCGTGAGGTCGGCACCGAGGGCAGGCTCGGCGGCCGGGCGCAGGTCAGGGGCGTATCCGGGGTGTGGAAGGACCTGACGGACAGCGTCAACTTCATGGCGGACAACCTGACGTCCCAGGTCCGCAACATCGCCCAGGTCGCCACCGCCGTCGCCGAGGGCGACCTGTCCAAGAAGATCGCGGTGGAGGCGAAGGGCGAGATCCTGGAGCTGAAGTCGACCATCAACACCATGGTCAGCCAGCTCTCCGCGTTCGCCGACGAGGTCACCCGCGTCGCCCGCGAGGTCGGCACGGAAGGGAATCTGGGCGGGCAGGCGCAGGTCCGCGGGGCGTCCGGGGTCTGGAAGGACCTGACCGACAACGTCAATTCCATGGCGCTGAACCTGACGTCGCAGGTCCGCAACATCGCCCAGGTGACCACCGCCGTAGCCAACGGCGACCTGTCCAAGAAGATCGACGTGGACGCCCGCGGCGAGATCCTGGAGCTGAAGGACACCGTCAACACGATGGTGCAGCAGCTGCGGGCGTTCGCCGACGAGGTGACCCGGGTCGCCCGCGAGGTCGGCACCGAGGGCCAACTCGGCGGACAGGCCCAGGTGCACGGGGTCTCCGGGGTCTGGAAGGCGCTCACCGACAACGTCAACTTCATGGCGTCCAACCTGACCTCGCAGGTCCGCAACATCGCCCAGGTCGCCACCGCCGTCGCCGACGGCGACCTGTCCAAGAAGATCGACGTGGACGCGCGCGGCGAGATCCTGGAGCTGAAGACCACCCTCAACACGATGGTCGACACCCTCTCGTCGTTCTCGTCCGAGGTGACCCGGGTCGCCCGCGAGGTCGGCAGCGAGGGGCAGTTGGGCGGCCAGGCGCGCGTCGAGGGTGTCTACGGCACCTGGAAGAAGCTGACCACCAGCGTCAACGAGCTGGCGCTCAACCTCACCACCCAGGTGCGGGCCATCGCCGAGGTCGCCAGCGCCGTCACCCAGGGCGACATGTCCGGGTCCATCTCGGTGGAGGCACAGGGCGAGGTCGCCGCGCTGAAGAACAACATCAATCTGATGGTCGCCAACCTCCGCGAGACCACCCGCGCCAAGGACTGGCTGGAATCCAACCTCACGCGCATCGCGGGCCTCATGCAGGGCCACCGCGATCTCGTCGAGGTCGCCGACCTGATCCTGCGCGAGCTGACGCCGCTGGTCAACGCCCAGTTCGGCGCCTTCTTCCTGGCCGAGGCGGGCGCCGAGCCCGGCGAGGGCCTGGAGTTCATCGCCGGTTACGGCACCGGCAGGGCCGAGGTGTGGCACGAGCTGCCCAGCCGCGGCGCCCCGGGCTGGGGCCTGGTCACCGAGGCGGCGACGGAGAAGCGGCGCGTCCTCGTCGAGGCCGTCCCCGCTGACTACATCACCATCAGCTCAGGGCTCGGCGCCGCGCCGCCCGCCAGCATCGTCATCCTGCCGGTGCTCTTCGAGGACCAGGTGCTCGGCGTCATCGAGCTGGCGTCGCTCAGCCGGTTCAGCGAGGTGCACCTCGCCTTCATCGACCAGTTCGTCAGCACCATCGGCGTCTCCGTCAACACCATCATCGCCAACTCCCGTACCGAAGCGCTGCTTTCGGAGTCCCAGCGGCTGACATCCGAGCTGCGCCGGCGCTCCGACGAACTCCAGCTGACCAACGCGGAGCTGGAGGAGAAGGCGGCGCTGCTCGCCACCTCGTCGCAGTACAAGTCCGAGTTCCTGGCGAACATGTCGCACGAACTGCGCACCCCGCTCAACTCGCTGCTGGTGATGGCCAGGCTGCTGGCCGACAACCCCGACGGCCGGCTCTCCGCCCAGGAGGTGGAGTTCGCCCACACCATCCACCGCTCGGGCTCCGACCTGCTCCAGCTGATCAACGACATCCTCGACCTGGCGAAGATCGAGGCCGGCCGGATGGACGTGCACCCCAAGGCACTGCCGATGGTGAAGCTGCTCGACTACGTACGGGCGACGTTCCGGCCGCTCGCCGTCGACCGAGGGCTGAGCTTCGGGACCGAGGTCGACGGCGACGTGCCCGACGAGCTGTTCTCGGACGAGCAGCGGCTCCAGCAGATCCTGCGCAACCTCCTGTCCAACGCCCTGAAGTTCACCTCGTCGGGCGGCGTCGCCCTGCACGTCACCCGGGCACCGGCGGGCGCGTTCGACGACGGGCCGCTGCGCACCGCGGAGTCCGTCGTCGCGTTCGCCGTCAAGGACACCGGGGTCGGCATCCCCGCCGAGAAACTCGGGTCGATCTTCGAGGCGTTCCAGCAGGCCGACGGCACCACCAACCGCAAATACGGCGGCACCGGACTCGGCCTGTCCATCAGCCGGGACATGGCGAGCCTGCTCGGCGGCCGGATCACCGCCGAGAGCGAGCCCGGCGTCGGCTCCGTCTTCACCCTCTACGTGCCGGCGCGCTACAGCGGCCCGTCCGCCGCCCCCGACCTCGCGCCCCCGGCACACGCCGCCGCGCCCACACCCACCGGGCTGCCGACGCCGCCCGCCGGCCTCCCCGCCCCTCCCGAACGGCCGCCGGAACCCGCGGCCGATGAGGCCACCGAAGCTCCCACCGTGGCCGCCCCGCCGCCCGCCGACACCGCGGTCACCGGCGGCGCGGACGTCACCTGGCCCGAGACCACCCGCCTCAAGGACTGGCTCAGCGGCCGTCCCGGCGAGGTGCTGGCCAACCGCCGGATCCTCATCGTCGACGACGACATCCGCAACGTCTTCGCCCTGACGCACGTCCTGGGCCGGGTCGGCATCAGCGTGAAGTACGCGGAGAACGGCCGCGAGGGCCTGGAGGTGCTGGACCGGACACCCGACGTATGCCTCGTCCTGCTGGACATCATGATGCCGGAGATGGACGGCTACGAGATGATCCAGGCACTGCGCAAGGCCCCGCGCTACGCGGACCTGCCGGTCATCGCGCTCACCGCCAAGGCCATGCCGGGCGACCGCGAACGGGCCATCGAGAGCGGCGCCGACGACTACGTCCCCAAGCCAGTCGACGTGGACCGGCTGCTGACGGCCGTCTACCGCCTCCTGGACCCGCGGCACGGCGCCCCGCAGGCGACGCCCCGGCCGCCGGGCGCGGACCCGTCGGCCACCCGGCCCGACGCCCCGGAGCAGCCGTCATGACGCAGACACCGGACACCGCCACACTCCTCATCGTCGACGACATGGAGGAGAACCTCGTCGCGCTCGAAGCCGTGCTCGGCCCGCTCGCGCGGGTCGTCCGCGCGCACTCCGGCGAGGAGGCCCTGAAGGCGATGCTGCGCCAGGAGTTCGCGGTGGTGCTGATCGACGTCCTGATGCCCGGCATGAACGGATTCGAGACCGCCGCCAACATCAAGGGGCTCGACCAGACCAAGGACGTACCGGTCATCCTGCTGACCGGCGCCGAGGTCGACCCGAACTACGCCTACCGCGGCTACACCGTGGGCGCCGCCGACTTCCTGATCAAGCCGTTCGACCCCTGGCTGCTGCGTACCAAGGTCAACGTGTTCCTCGACCTGTACCGCAAGAACCGCCAACTGGCCGCCCAGTCCGAGCAGTTGCGCCGCCTGCTGACCGCGGACGGCCCCGACAGGGAGCTGGATGCCACCCGCCTGGCCGAGATCGTCGCCCAGCTCGCGGAGGTGGAAGTGCTGCTGCGGGACGCCGAGGGCGGCGAGGGCGGCGAGCCGGCCGGCCTGGCGGACCGCGTCGCCGAGATCGAACGCGCCGTCGGCAGACTGCTGGTCAACCGCGGCACCTGACCTCGCGGCGCACGCCGCACGGCACCCCGGGGGCGGCCGTTGCGACGGCGGTTGGCGCATCCCCCGGGTAACCGGCTCACCGGCTCACCGGCACAGAGCGCTGTCGATCCGACTCACCGGCACAGAGCCCTGTCGATGACCCCTCTGACATCCGCCGGGCCCCGCTCGCTCGGCGCCCCGACGGCGGTGACCGCGACCGTGACGGCGCGGCCCCCGTCGGTGACACCGGTGCGCGTCTGGTAGCCGGGTATGTCGCCGCCGTGCCCCCACACCCGGCCGCCGCAGCTCAGAGGCACGCTGACCAGCCCCAGGCCGTACCTGGCACCTGGCCACATGGCGTCGGCGGGGACCGTGGTGCGCATCTGGGCGAGCTGCGCGGGCTTGAGGAGCCGGCCGTCGAGCAGGGCGGTGAAGAAGCGGTTCAGGTCGCCCGGGGTGGAGATCAGCTGTCCTGCGGCCCATCCCCAGGAGGGGTCCATCTCCGTGATGTTCTCCAGCGGTCCGCCCGGCTTCGCCGCGAAGTAGCCATCGGGGTGGGCCTCCCGGATGCGCTCGTCGCCCGCCGCGGGGAAATAGGTGTGGCGCAGACCGGCGGGCTCGATGACCCGGTGGGTGATCTGCTCCGCCAGCGGACGTCCGGTGACCTTCTCGATGAGCAGCCCGGCCAGCAGGTAATTGGTGCTGCTGTACGCCCAGTCGGTGCCGGGGGCGAACCGTGCCTTGTGCGCGAGCGCCAGGTCGAGGGCGGTGCGCGGCGGGACGTAGGTGTGACGGCCCTTGCCGGTGAGGTCGGTGAGGTGGTCGGTGTAGTCGGGCAGTCCGCTGGTGTGCTGGAGCAGTTGGCGCACCGTGATGCGGCGGCCGTCGATGCCCTCGCCCCGCACCAGGCCCGGCAGATACCTCTCGACGGGGGCGTCGAGCGCGACCTTGCCCTCGCCCACCAGCTGAAGGACGACGGTGGCGGTGAACGCCTTGGTGTTGCTCCCCGCGCGCACCTGCCCGTCGGCCGGCACCTTCGCGCCGGTCCGCAGGTCCGCGACCCCGGCGGTGTAGTGGCGGGCCCGCCCGTCGGGGCCGAGGGTGGCGGCCAGCGCGGCCGGGTACCGGTCGTCGTGCACCAGACGGTCCAGGCCCTGCCGCAGGACGTCGGCCGAGCCGCCCGGCCGGGCCGCGTACGCGGGCGGCGGACCGGCCACGGTCAGCGCGGCGGCCAGCACCGCGACCGCCGTAACACCCTTGCGGAGCCCGGCCGTTGCCGGGACACGGCGCCGGAGCTGACGGGGACGATCGGGCATGGCGGACACTCCTGGTGCGACCTGCTGGGTCCGGCTCACATGATCAGGGCCAGCTCGGCGTCCTCGCGCAGCTTGGCCAGGGCGCGTGAGACGGCGCTCTTGACCGTGCCGACGGAGACCTCCATGACCGCGGCGGTCTGCGCCTCGCTCAGGTCCTCGTAGTAGCGCAGCACGACCATCGCCCGCTGGCGGGGCGGCAGCCGCAGGATGGCCTCCCACATGGCGTCCCGCAGCCCCTGCACCTCGGCGGGGTCGGGGGCCGGAACCGGGTCGGGCTCGGGCAGTTCGTCGCAGGCGAACTCGTCGACCTTGCGCTTGCGCCACTGCGAGGTGCGGGTGTTCAGCAGCGCACGGCGGACGTAGCCGTCGAGCGCGCGGTGGTCCTCGATGCGCTCCCAGGCCACGAACGTCTTGGCGAGCGCGGTCTGCAACAGGTCTTCCGCGTCGTTCGGATTGGTGGAGAGCGACCGCGCGGCACGCAGCAGCACCGGTCCCCGGGCGCGTACGTAGGTCGAGAACGACGGGTACGCGGCTGGTGTCGCGGCGCTTGTGCACACTGGCGTGGTCATGTCTCCACGCTAGAAGCGGGACGGCCGCGGAGGATCGGCCCTAGGTGCCGAAGCGCTCTCCGTCTGAAGTTGTACGGGTGGGGGCCGCCCTACCTCCTCAGGACGGACAGGGGGCGGCGCTCCCCTAGGGCAGCGGCCGGGGCGGCGCCTCCCGGAGGCGTCCCCGCCGTGCCCGGAAGCCCGTATCGACCGCACGAAGAAAAGTCACAAAAAGGGCTTTTCACCCGCCGCGAAGAGGCGTAGCGTAAGTATCAGCCTGCGGGGCGAGCGAGGGAGCTCGACCGGAGCGTGTTGGGGAGAAGGACGAGTTCCTTCGAGCACGCAAGGGCCGGGCTGAGAGGCCGGAAAGTCGGAAAGACCGGAAGGCGACCTCCACCACCTGACGGACAATGCCGTCCAAGGAAGCCCACCTCGCAGGTTTTACGCTGCCCGGCCCCGTCCCGGCAGCGGGCCCGCCGCTCAGCCGTCGGCCCCCAGGATCAGCCCCGACGTGGGCACCCCGGTACCCGCCGTGACCAGCACCCGCGCGGCGCCCGGCGCCTGGTTGACGGAGCTGCCGCGCACCTGCCGCACGCCCTCCGCGATCCCGTTCATCCCGTGCAGATACGCCTCGCCGAGCTGGCCGCCGTGGGTGTTCAGCGGCAACGCGTCCGCCGCGACGAAACCGGCCGCCTCGCCGGGCCCGCAGAAGCCGAACTCCTCCAGCTGCATCAGCACGAACGGCGTGAAGTGGTCGTAGAGGATCGCCACGTCGATGTCGGCGGGCGAGAGCCCCGCCGTGCGCCACAGCTGACGGGCGACGACCCCCATCTCGGGCAGCCCGGTCAGATCCCGCGAGAAGCTCGTCATCTGCTCCTGCGCGCGGCCCGCGCCCTGCGCCGCCGCCGTGATCACCGCGGGCTTCCTGCGCAGCGTACGGGCCCGCTCGACGGAGGTGACCACGATCGCCTGGCCGCCGTCCGTCTCCTGGCAGCAGTCCAGCAGCCGCAGCGGTTCGACGATCCAGCGGGAGGCCGCGTGGTCGGCGAGGGTGATCGGCTTGCCGTAGAAGTACGCGGCCGGATTGCGGGCCGCGTGCCTGCGGTCGGTGACCGCGACATGACCGAAGGCTTCCGGCGTCAGCCCGTACGCGTGCAGATAGCGCTGGGCGGCCATCGCGACCCAGGACGCGGGGGTGAGCAGGCCGAACGGGAGCATCCAGCCGAGCGCGGCGCCCTCGGCCGACGGTTCGCGCTGCTGGACGCCGGAGCCGAAGCGGCGCCCCGACCGCTCGTTGAACGCGCGGTAGCAGACGACGACGTCGGCGAGGCCGCAGGCGACGGCGAGCGCCGCCTGCTGGACGGTGGCACAGGCCGCGCCGCCCCCGTAGTGGACGCGCGAGAAGAAGGACAGCTCCCCGATGCCGGCCGCCTGCGCGACGGTGATCTCCGGGCTGGTGTCCATGGTGAAGGTGACCAGGCCGTCAACGTCGGACGGCCGCAGACCGGCGTCGTCGAGTGCGGCGTGCACCGCGTCGACGGCGAGTTTCAGCTCGCTGCGCCCCGAGTCCTTGGAGAACGCGGTCGCGCCGATACCGGCGATGGCGGCCCGGCCGCCGAGGGTGTCCGCACGGTCCAGGGTCATGACGCCTCCCCTGCGCGGCCGTTGCCCTCCGGGAGGCCGTCGTCGGCGGGCACGGTGACCGTGACGGTGCCGGTGACGTGGTGGCCCAGGCCGTTCGCGCCGACGACACGGACCTGCGCCGTCCCGCCGTCGACCCCGGTCACCGTTCCCTTCAACACCATGGTGTCCCCCGGATAGTTGGGCGCGCCGAGCCGGATGGCGACCTTGCGCAGTACGGCCCGCGGCCCGAAGTGGTCGGTGATGTAGCGGCCGACGAGCCCGTTGGTGGTGAGGATGTTCATGAAGAGGTCGGGGGAGCCCTTGGCGCGGGCCGCCTCGGCGTCGTGGTGCACGTCCTGGTAGTCACGCGAGGCGACCGCCCCGGAGACGATCAGCGTGCGGGTCACGGGGATGCGCAGCGGGGGCAGTTCATCGCCCGGCTTCATACCGTTTCCTCCTCCGTCGCGCCTTCGGTGAGCAACAGGCCAAGATCTTCGAGGAGTTGGGCACCGGCACCGAGGTGCGCGCCGAGCTGCCTGCCCCACAGGAAGTGCCGGTGGACGGGGTGGCCGAGGTCGGCGCCGATCCCGCCGTGCAGATGCTGGACGGCGTGCACCACGCGGGTGCCCGCTTCCGACGCCCACCAGGCGGCGGTCAGCGCGGCGGGCGCGGCGTCCAGGCCCGCGTCCCGCCGCCAGGCCGCCTCGTAGGCGGTGACGCGGATCGCCTCGGTGTCCATGTGCGCGTCGGCGGCCCGCAGCAGCACCCCCTGGTTGGTGGAGAGCGGACGCCCGAACTGCTCGCGGGTGGCGGTGTGTTCCACCGCGCGGGCGACGGCGCCCGCGCAGACCCCGGCCTGGAGCCCGGCGAAGGCGGTGCGGGCGGCGGCGACGACGTCGTCGTACGGGCCGGTGCCCGCGGCCTCGTCGGCCCCCAGCCGCTCGGCCTGGGCGCCGTCCAGGGTGAGCCGTCCCGCCGACCAGGGCGCGGTGGTGGCGACCGGCTCGACGCCGACGCCGGGCGCGTCACCCCGCACCAGCCACAGCCGCCGCCCGGCGTCCGGCACCAGCAGCAGCCCGGCACCGCACAGCCAGGGGACGACGGGCACCGTGCCGGTCAGCCGGGCGGCCCCCGGGGCGGAACGGGGCCCTCCGGTGGTGTCCCGCTCGGCCCGTACGGCCGGTGCGGCGCCGCCGGGGAACGCGCCGGTGGCCGTCAGCGTCCCGTCGCGCAGGGCGGGCAGCAGCCGCTCCCGCTGCCCGGACGTGCCGTGCGCGGCGACGGCCCACAGCCCGTACACGCAGGTCGCGGCGAACGGCACCTGCGCGGTGACCCGCCCCTGCTCCTCCAGGAGAAGCACCAGACCGAGCAGCCCGGTGTCCTCCACCGCACCGGGCAGCCCGGCCGCGCACAGCGCCTTCCACAGCACGGTGTCGGGGCCGCCGCCGAGCGCGGCCAGCCGTTCCGGCGTGGACAGGTCGGCGAAGATCTCCGCCGCCAGACCGCTCGCCGCGCGCTGCTCGTCCGTGGGTGTGAAGTCCATGTCAGCCCTCGCCTCCGCCCGTGGCCCCCGCGCCCGGCACGGCCCGGAAGACCGGCAGCTCCAACTCCCCGTCCACCCGCAGGAATTCCAGCCGCACCGGCATCCCGATCCGCACCTCGTCGTACGCCACCCCGACCACGTTGCTCACCATCCGCACCCCCTCCGCCAGCTCGACCAGCGCGACCGCGTACGGCGGATCGAAGGCCGGGAACGGCGGGTGGTGCATCACGACGTACGAGTGGACGGTGCCAGCCCCGCCCGCCTCGACCGTGTCCCACTCCTGCCCGCCGCAGTCCGGGCAGCCGGGCAGCCAGGGCAGCCGCAGCCGCCCGCAGCCGGTGCACCGCTGGATCAGCAGGGTGTGGGCGGCGACCCCGTCCCAGAACCCGGCGTTGTCGCGGTTGATCACGGGCCGGGGGCGGCGGGGCGGCGGCTCGGCCCTCGGCGGGCGCCCGCCCGCGCGCGCCGGCGCGTACTTGAGGATCCGGAAGCGGTGGGTGCCGGCCAACTCGCCGTCGGCGTGCACGTCCATCCGCGTCGTGACGAAGTGCCCGGTCCCCAGCTTGGTGGTCTTGCGGTCCGACACCGACTCGATCACCGCGTCGAACGTGATCCGGTCACCTGGCCGCAGCGGACGCAGGTACTCCTGCTCGCAGTCGGTGGCGACGACGGAGGTGTAACCGGCGCCGTCGAGCAGCGCGAAGAGCGCGTCGTACTCCGACGAGCGGTCCGTGTGGCCGGACAGACCGCCCATGGTCCATGCCTGGAGCATCGTCGGCGGAGCCACCGCGTCCGGCCCCCGGTACGCGGGGTGGTCGTCCCCCATCGCCTCGCACCAGTGCCTGATCATGGGCAGGTTGACGGGATCCTTGCCGACGCCGCCGGTCGCGGCGGGCCGTCCTTCGAAGCGCCGGAGACGCGCGTAAAGGTCGTCCTCGCGCCCCCCGGCGCCCCGTATCCGTTCGTCACCGCCGCTCACCTGCGCCCCCTCCGCATCCCCAGCCGCATCGTCGCGACGATCTCCCGCTGCACCTCGCTCACGCCGCCCCCGAACGTGTTGATCTGCGCCGCACGGTTCATCCGCTCCAGCTCGCCGCCCCCGAAGGCGCCCGGTGATCCGGCCCGCACCAACGCCGCGTCGCCCACCACCTCCTGGCACATCCGGTACACCTCGACGGTGCTCTCCGTACCGGCGAACTTGACGCCGCTGGCGTCGCCGGGGCCGAGCGTCCCGGCGCCGACGTCGCCGACCAGCCGCCAGTTCAGCAGCCGGGTCGCGGCCAGCCTGGCGTGCGCCTCGGCGAGCCGCGAGCGCACCCACGCCCGGTCGGCCGGCCGCTCCCCGGTCGCCGGATCCGGCGTACGGGCATGCCCGAGCGCCGCGTCGAAGGCGTCCTCGGCCTGCATCCCGATGGCGGCCAGCGCCACCCGCTCGTGGTTGAGCTGGTTGGTGATCAGCCGCCAGCCGGCGTTCTCCTCGCCGACGAGGTTCCCGGCCGGCACCCGGACACCGTCGTAGTACGTCGCGGTGGTCATCAGCCCGCCGACCGTCTCGATCGGCGTCCAGGAGAAGCCAGGCGCGCCGGTCGGCACGAGGATGATCGAGATGCCCTTGTGCTTGGGCGCCCCGGCATCGGTGCGGCAGGCCAGCCAGATCCAGTCGGCCTGGTGGGCGTTGCTGGTGAAGCTCTTGGCCCCGTCGATCAGCCAGTCGCCGCCGTCCCGCACCGCGCGGGTACGCAGCGCGGCGAGGTCGGTGCCCGCTTCCGGTTCGGTGTAGCCGATCGCGAAGACCGTCTCGCCGCTCAGGATGCGCGGCAGGAAGTAGTCCTTCTGCTCGTCGGTGCCGTACTTCATCAGCGTCGGACCGACCGTGTTGAGCGTGACCATCGAGACCGGCGCGCCCGCGCGGTACGCCTCGTCGAAGAACACGAACTGCTCGTCGGCGCCGCGCCCCTGCCCTCCGTACGCGACCGGCCAACCGAGACCGAGCAGGCCGTCGGCGCCGATCCTGCGGAGCACGGCACGCTGCTCGGCGGGGTCGTCGAGCGGCCCGTCGGGCAGCAACTCCCGGAAGTAGGAACGCAGTTCGGCGCGCAACCGCTGCTGGCGCGCGGTGGGGGCGAGGTGCACGTCGGCGGCCTCCCCTTCTGGTGGCGGCGTGAGGTGCGGGGCTGGATCGGGCGGCGGAGCGGGCGGGGACGCGCGGCGCTTCGGCGGGCGCGCCCGTGCCCGGCGGCCGGACGCGCGCCGTCGACCCGCCGGAGCGCCGCGCCCCTCAACTCCCGGTCATGAACGAGCGCGAGGGTTTCTGACTGTCCGTCAGAAACCCTCGCGCTGTCAAGGTCGAAGCGGATACCTGGCCTGGCGCGACCCTTCTCTCTCCCCCCCCCGGGGCGCCCCAGCCCCCCCCGCCCCCCTCTGCCCCCCCATCAGCCGTTCCGCATCCCGCCTCCCGACCCCCACACCTCCCCGCCTCCGCACCATCGCGGCCCGCTACAACCCACTACGGCGGGTGTCTCCCGTCCACCCCGGGGATGCACCCGGTCGTGGTGCCGCCTTCCCCGAGCGCATCCCGTCGGCCGCCGACGGGCCGGGTGGTGCACAGTCCTGCCATCTCTCCTCCTGGTGCCGGAACCGGCATGCCGCCCCGCACCGGAACCACGGGACCGCACGAGCACACCCCGGACGGGACACACGGGCCGGGCGAGCGGACCGGGCCCGCCGGCCACAACTCCGCACCGCCCCCCGGCGGTTGCCCGGCCCCGCCGACCGCCGACGGGTTGCCGCAGGACGAGAACTGCCCACCACACCTCCATCGAATCCCAACGGATCCCCTGATTCCCTCGCAAGAGCGAGAAACCGCACCTAAACCGCCAACACCCCCCATCTCACCCCCACATCCCACCCAGGGCACACCCCACCCCCACACCCCCCTTCCTTTACTCGAACATCCGTACGAAAATAGATCCATGGCCCCACTCCACAGCCATGCCGATCCGGTCGCCGACCGCCCTGTCGCCGCCCGCCCTGCCGGCCCCGTCCGCTCCGCCCACTCCGCCCGCCCGGCCCGCGACACCCGCCCTCCCGCAGACCCACAACCCCCCGAGCCCTCACAGCCCCTACCGCCCCCACCACCCCCACCACCCCAGATGACCCCCGCCACCCCGCACAGCGCCGCGCTCGCCCACGCCCTCGCCGCCGCCGGCCTCGGCTACGCCGTCATCCCGCTGACCCGCGGCAAGGTCCCCGCCGTCCGCTCCCCGCACCACGACAGGGCCGGCCGGGCCACCGCCCCCTGCCGCGGCGCATGCGGCCGGATCGGACACGGCGTGCACGACGCGAGCAGCGACCCGTTCACCGTGCGCCGCCTCTTCGCCGCCGCCCCCTGGGCCACGGCCTACGGAATCGCCTGCGGCCTGCCACCGCACCACCTCATCGGCGTCGACCTCGACACCAAGCACGGCGCCGACGGCCGCACCGCGCTCCAACTCATCGCCGCCCAGCACCACTTCGGGCTGCCGCCCACCGTCACGGTCCGCACCCCCAGCGGCGGCCTGCACCTCTGGTTCACCGGCCCGCCAGGCCCTCCGGTGCCCAACTCCGCCGGCCTGCTCGCCCCGGGCATCGACATCCGCGGCACCGGCGGCTACCTGGTGGGCCCCGGCTCCCTCACCACCCACGGCCGGTACGTCCTCGCGCCCGGCACACCCCGCACCCCCGCCGCCGCCCCGCGCGCCCTCATCCGCCTCCTCACGCCCCCGCCCCGCCCCGGCGAACCGGCGCCCGCGGCAGCACCCCACCCGACGTCGCTCCACCCCGCCACGGCCCTCGTACGCTTCGTCCGCACCTCGCCCCCGGGGCAGCGCAACGCGCGCCTCTTCTGGGCCGCCTGCCGCGCCCACGAATCCGGCCTCGGCACGGAACTGACCGGCGCCCTAACCGTCGCCGCCCGCCGCACCGGCCTGCCCGAACGCGAGATCCGGGCAACCCTGACCTCCGCCACCCGCCACTACGTCGCATCACTCACCGCCCCGCGCAAGACCCCCTGACCCCGGCCACGAACGCTCCTGACGCCCACCACAGGCCCTCTCGAACCACCACGACACCCCCACTCCCCACTCCCCGCTCCCCCACGGCGGTCCCGCAATATTCAGCTGCGCCCGCGCGCCACCCCGACTACCCTGGCCGCCATGTCGACACCCCGGATTTCCTAGCTCGGACACCCGCTTTCACGCCACCCGTGTGTCTGTGTGTCCTTGAGCTTTTTCCGGAGCGTTATCCATGATCACCGTGCGCGGTGCCGACGTACGCGTCGGCGCCCGACTCCTGCTGTCCGACCTCACCTTCCACATCGCCCCCGGCGACCGCATCGGCCTCGTGGGCCGCAACGGCGCCGGCAAAACCAGCCTCCTCAACACCCTCATCGGAGCCGCCAAGCCGGCCGCCGGCTCGGTCACCCGCACCGGCTCGCTCGGCCACCTCGCGCAGGACTCCCGCACGGCCGACCCGTCCGTCAGCGTCACCGGCCGGATCCTGTCCGCCCGCGGCCTGGACCGCGCCGTGCGGGCGCTGCGCGCCGCCGAGACCGCCATGGCCGAGGCCGCCGCGCCCGCCGCACAGCAGCGCGCGATGACCGCGTACGCCCGCGCGGAGGCCGACTTCCAGGCGCGCGGCGGCTACGCGGCGGAGGCCGACGCGGCACGGGTCGCCGCCGGCGTCGGGCTGCCGCCCGAGGTCATGCACCAACCGGTGGGCACGCTCTCCGGCGGGCAGCGGCGTCGCGTCGAACTGGCCCGCATCCTTGTCGCCGACCACGACACCCTGCTGCTCGACGAGCCGACCAACCACCTGGACGCCGACGCCATCGCCTGGCTGCGGACGTTCCTGGCCGGTCACCGCGGCGGCCTGGTGATCACCAGCCATGACACCGAGCTGCTGGCCGGCCTCGTCAACCGGGTCTTCCACCTGGACCCGTCCCCCGGCGCTCGCCCGCATCCGGGCGCCGCAGAAGCCGCCGGCTCCACCCTCGACATCCACAACACCACCTGGCACGCCTACCTCACCCAGCGCGCGGCCGACGAACGCCGCCGCGCCCGCGAGCGCGGCAACGCCGAACGCAAGGCCACCGCACTGCGCCTCCAGGCGGACAAAATGCGCGGCAGGGTCGCGACCGCCATCGCGGCGAAGAACATGGCACGGCGCGCCGACCGGCTGCTCGCCGACCTGGAACCGGCCCGCCGCACGGCCAAGGTCGCCCGGATCCGGCTGCCCGAACCCGCACCGTGCGGCCGGACGCCCCTGGGGGCCGTCAGCCTCACCAAGGCGTACGGAGACCACCAGGTGCTGCGCGGCGTGGACCTGGCCGTGGACCGGGGCAGCCGCCTGGTCGTGATCGGACTCAACGGCGCGGGCAAGACGACCCTGCTGCGGCTGCTCGCCGGACGCGAACTGCCGGACTCCGGGCGGGTGGTGCACGGTCACGGGCTGCGGCTCGGCTACTTCGCCCAGGAACACGACACCCTCGATCCGGCGCGCAGCGTCCGGGAGAACCTCGCGGCCGGCGCGCCGCATCTCACCGACGGCGAGGTGCGGCACGTCCTCGGCTCGTTCCTGTTCACGGGCGACGACGCCGACAAACCGGCCGGTGTCCTCTCCGGCGGCGAGAAGACCCGCCTCGCCCTGGCCGGACTCGTCCACTCCGGCGCGAACGTGCTCCTCCTGGACGAGCCCACCAACAACCTCGACCCGGCGTCCCGCGGCGAGGTCCTGAGCGCCGTCGACACCTACCCGGGCGCCCTCGTCATGGTCACCCACGACCCGGGCGCCATCGAGGCACTACGCCCCGACCGCATCCTGCTCCTCCCCGACGGCACAGAGGACCTCTGGAGCCCGGACCACCTAGACCTCGTCACACTCGACTGACCCCCACCCCAAACCCCCTCACCCCTCCCCCTCTTCCTCCCCCACCACAATCGTCATCTCCGGCCGATCCCACATCACAGCCGGCGGGTTCGCCGCCACGGTGCCGGTACGCCGCGCACCGACACTGCGATAGAAGCCCTCGGCCGGCGGATGCGAAACGACCCGCACGCTCTCAATGCCCGCACTCCGCGCCACCTCCCGCATGTGCGCGATCAACAACCGCCCGATCCCCGCCCCTTGCGCCTCATCGGCAACAAACATCAGATCCAACTCGGGCGGCTCCAGCACCAACGCATAGAACCCCAACACCCGCTCCCCCACACCCCCGTTGGCCCCCGACGCCTCGCCACCCCCTTCCACCGCGACATACACCTCATGCGCCTCGATGTAATCCGGCCCCACCCGATACCCCGCCACCATCGCGGCATGCGGCCCTTCATACGCCCGCGAACTCCGCACCATCCGCGTAAGCCGCTTCGCATCCCGCCCCGTCGCCCGCCGAACCCACACCCCCACACCACGCCGCCCACGCACCCCACGCCCCGCCATACCGCCCTCGCCCGCCTTCCATTCCACGCCAACATCACCCGAAATCAGCGCCAAACCCAGCAAATAACTCACTCAGCGTCACGGTAGCGGGGGAGCGACAGCCCCCCGACCTCCCACCCCCGGAGCTGGACGATTCGCAGGTGAAACACCCTGACACGCAGCAGGAACGCCCCGTTCCCCCAGGCCCCGGAGACACAGTGCGATCCGCCACTGAACGAGGATTGGCCATCAGCCACGATCAGCGCCCGGAGACGAAACAGGGGGGATCCCCCTTGGCCCCGTGCCGACGCGAGGTCCAGGAGGAGCTGGGCCTCACCCCGCCCATCGGCCCTCTTCCGGTGATCGACTGGGCACCGAACCCCACCGAGGGGGTTCGCTCAACGAACAGGATCCGGAGCCGTTCCGGTCACCCCGTCGCCTCGTTGTTCCGTTTGCCGCACAGCCGGGGGCACCCGCTCCCGAACCCGCTCTCCGGGAGAGCTCGTTCGGCGGGGACAGCGGACGGGAGCACAGGAGAGTGGTGGCGGCCAGCTGCGGATCGCGGACGTCCCGGACGCCGCGTCCATGACTTCCGACGAGACCGCGCGACAGACCGGCAGCGACCCGGAGGCGATGCTCCGCCTCCTCCGGACCCTGGCCCCGACTGTCACGTGAAAGAGAGTTGATCGTGCAGCAATTGAACGGAAAGGTCGCACTGGTCACCGGCGCGTCCTCGGGAATCGGCCAAGCGATCGCCCAGCGTTTCGGGCAGGAGGGCGCGACGGTGTACCTGACGGGTCGCCGGACCCGTCAACTCGACGCGGTCGCTGCGGAGATCGGTGAACGTGCCACCGCTGTCACGGCGGATGTGTCCGACCCCGACGACCTGGATCGGGTGTTCGACGTGATCAGCAAGCGCAGCGGCCATCTCGACATCGTGGTGGCGAATGCTGCCGTCGGCACCAGGACGGCACTCAGTGAGATCACCGTCGACCACTTCAACCGGACCTTCGACATCAACGTGAAGGGCCTGATCTTCACAGTGCAGAAGGCGTTGCCCTTGCTGTCCGAGAGCGCATCGGTGATCTTGATGTCGTCCACGGTCAGCACGAGGGGCTGGCCGTCGGGCAGCGTCTACGCCGCATCGAAAGCGGCTATCCGCAACCTGGCACGATCGTTCGCCGTGGACCTCGCCCCGCGCAGCATCCGGGTCAATGCGATCAGCCCGGGTCCGATCGAAACCGAGGCGCTGATGTCGGCCCTCTGCGGGGACGGGACCACGCGCGACGCCGTGCGGGCGAGCATGACGGCCCGGATCCCCCTGGGACGCCTCGGCCGACCCGACGAGGTCGCCGCGGCGGCACTGTTCCTCGCCAGTGACCAGAGTTCATTCACCACCGGTTCCGAACTGATCGTCGACGGCGGAGTCTCACAAACCTGACACCGAAAAACCGGTCACGCAGAAGCCGGGCCGGGGCAGCCCTGCGGTGGCTGCGGCCCCGGCCGGACCGGCCGCGTCCGCGAGCGCGATGGCCAGGGCGGCCGAACGCGGCCAGGAACGGTCGGCCACGGGTCGGCGGCTACCGGGAAAGTAAACGGCCCCCGACCGGGAAATCCCTGGTCAGAGGCCGTCCGCCTGCGGAGGCTGTGGGATTTGAACCCACGGTGAGGGGTTACCTCACGACAGTTTTCAAGACTGTTCCCTTAGGCCGCTCGGGCAAGCCTCCCCGCGGCAGCGCCTGGCGGTGCCGCGGGGATCAGACTAGCGCGTCACTTGTCTCCTGTGCGCTGGCCCAGGGTGACGACGGCGGTGCGGTCCTTGCCGCCGCGCTTGTAGGTGAGGGTGATCTTGTCGCCGGGCTTGTGCTGCCAGATCTCGCTGATCAGGGTGGGGCCGCTGTCGATCACCGTGTCGTCGAGCTTGGTGATGGTGTCGCCGGGCTGGAGTCCTGCCTTGTCGGCGGGGCCGTTCGGAGTGACCGCGTCCGAGCCGCCGTTGCCGGTCTGGGGGATGGTCGCGCCGTTGCCGGTGTCCTTCATGGTGACCTGGACGCCGATCTGCGGATAGACCGGCTTGCCCGTCCTGATCAGGTCCTGGGCCACCCGGCGTGCCTGGTCGATGGGGATCGCGAAGCCCAGGCCGATGCTGCCCGACTGCTGGCCCTCGCCGCCCAGGCCGCCGTTTCCTGCCGACTGGATGGCCGAGTTGATGCCGATGACGTTGCCGCTCGCGTCCATCAGAGGGCCGCCGGAGTTGCCCGGGTTGATGGAGGCGTCGGTCTGCAGGGCGCTCATGTACGAGGCGCTGCTGCCGCCGCCGTCGCTGGAGGCCACCGGGCGGTCCTTGGCGCTGACGATGCCGGTGGTGACCGTGCCGGACAGGCCGAAGGGGGCGCCGATCGCGATCGTGGCGTCGCCGACCTGCACGTTGGCGGACTTGCCCAGCGGCAGCGGCGTGAGCTTGGCGTCCGATGCCTTCTTCAGCTTGACCACGGCGACGTCGTAGCCCTGGGCCCGGCCCACGACCTCGGCGTTGTACTTCTTGCCGTCCGAGAACGTCGCGGTGAGCGAACCGCCGTCGTCGGCAGCCGCCACGACGTGGTTGTTGGTGAGGATGTGGCCCTGCTTGTCGTAGACGAAGCCGGTGCCGGTGCCGCCCTCGCCGGTCGCGCCCTGCGCCTCGATCGTGACGACGCTGGGCAGTGCCTTCTGCGCTATCCCGGAGACGGATGTGGGCTTGCGGTTGAGCGCACCGGGGTCGCCCGAAGAGGAGACCGTGGTGGAGGAGCTGTCGTCGCGGCCAGCGGCCCAGAAGCCGATGCCGCCGCCGACGCCGCCCGCGACCAGCGCCGCGACCAGCACGGCCGCGACCAGGCCGCCGTTGCGCCGCCTGGGGGGCTGCGGTTCCGGCGCGCCCCAGGGGTCGCCGCCACCACCGCCGTAGGGCGGCTGCGTGCCCCAGCCGCCACCGGGTGCGCCGTGGCCCGCCGAGGCGTAGGCGGGCGGCTGCCCCGCGGGTCCGCCCGCGGCCCCGGGGTACCCGCCGCCGGGGTACGGCGGCTGTCCGGGCCCGCCGTATCCGGGCTGCGCGGCCATCGTCGCCGTACGGTCCTGGTCGGCGGGAGCGCCAGGACCTGCCGCGTCCGGTGCCCGGCCGTCGCCCGTGGTGGGGGCGAAGTCCGGCGGCGGGGGCGCGGCGGGGGCGGGCGGGGTGTGCGGAGTCTGTGCGGCGGAGGCGGACGCGGGTGTGCTGTCCGACGCCTTGGGCGCCGCCGGCGGCTCGGCCTCCGGCGGGACGGCGGCGCCCTCGTTCTCGGTGCTCACGGCTCTCTCCTCAGCTTCACGACTGTGCCGGCCCACAACCCGGCCCGTCCTCCGGTTCACCGGGCGGCGGGGGCGTCTGCGGCGCCTCGTCGTCCGGTTCGCCGGTCTCCGGGACCGGGTGTTCCGGTGTTCCGGGATTTCCGGTTCCTCTGTCCCAGGGACGCGGAATCCGGTCTTCAGGATTCCGGATCCGGGCGGAACGGGCGAGTCCCGGCCCGGACGGCACGGGCGGGGCTCGGCCTCCAGCCTTTCCCACAGCGCGTCAGCGCACCGTAAGCCGAGGCTGTGACCGTCCCCTCATCCTTCATCCCGGACGTCCTTCACGCCCGATGAGCAGCGCGTCCCCTGCCGTGCGCACGGGCTGCGCGGGGCGGCCCGACGACGGTGGATGGCACGATAACTCGGTGACCTATGCACGCCCCGCCCAGGACGCCCGTCCGGGTCCTCCCGCTCTGTCCGTCGTGGCCCATCGCGGCGCGTCCGACGACGCTCCGGAACACACGCTGGCCGCCTACCGCAAGGCGATCGAGGACGGTGCCGACGCCCTGGAGTGCGATGTCCGGCTGACCGCCGACGGCCAGCTGGTCTGCGTCCACGACCGCCGGGTGAACCGCACGTCCAACGGGCGCGGCGCCGTCTCGGCGCTGGAGCTGGCCGACCTGGCCACCCTGGACTTCGGGTCCTGGAAGGCGGCGGCCGGCGACCCCGAGGCGCCCGACCGGCAGTACGAGGACCCCGAGCTGACCTCCGTGCTGACGCTGGAGCGCCTGCTGGAGCTGGTCGCGGACGCCGACCGGCGGGTCGAGCTGGCCATCGAGACCAAACACCCGACCCGCTGGGCCGGACAGGTGGAGGACCGGCTCGTCACCCTCCTGGAGCGCTTCGGGCACACCAGGCCCACGGGCCCCGGGGATCTGCCGCCCGCGGTCCGCGTCATGAGCTTCTCGGCGCGCTCGCTGCACCGCGTGCGGGCCGCGGCCCCGGCGATCCCGGCGGTCTACCTGATGCAGTTCCTCACCCCCCGGCACCGCGACGGCCGGCTGCCGCCCGGCGTCGGCATCGCGGGGCCCGGTATACGGATCCTGCGCGCGCACCCCGACTACGTCGCCAGGGCGCACCGGGCAGGTCACCGGGTGCACGTGTGGACCGTCAACGAACCCGATGACGTCGAGCTGTGCCGAAATCTCGGCGTGGATGCGGTCATTACAAATCGCCCTAAGCAGGTACGAAACCAACTCGGCTTTACCTAAAGCTCGTCACAGGGTGTGCACCGGCGCATGCGACACGTGGGCATGTGTGTCGAATGCGTCACTGTGCAGCGCTTGGCCGGTTTCCGGTCCAGTCCATTGGGGAATTCATCCCGTGGCGTGGGGCAAAGGAGGTCTCGGGGGTGGCGTTGGTGGTGGCACAAGAGGTGCCGACGTCGTCGATCATGGCCGTACCCCATGGTGCTGTGGGTGTCGGCATGGCCAGACGACGCATGAGCGAAGAGCTGCTGGCAAGTGGAGTTCAGGACACAGTCGTCGATGACGCGGTCCTCATCCTCTCGGAACTGTTGAGCAATGCCGCTCGGCATGCGCGTCCCGTATACGAGAAGAGCCTGCCGGACTCCGTACGCGAAGCGGGGGCCGTGCGCGAGATCCACGGCGGTCGTGACCAGGAGTACGTCCTCGCTTCCTGGCGCATCGACGGCCGCGGGCAGCTCACGGTTTCGGTCACGGACGGTGGCGGCCCGACCCGGCCCCGTCCGGCCACCCCCTCGGTCACCGCGCGCGGCGGCCGTGGGCTGGCGATCATCCGCTCGCTGTCCAAGGACTGGGGCGTACGCGAGGTGATGGAGGGCGAGGTCACGGTCTGGGCCGTGCTGTCCGCGTACGACGGCTTCGCCGACCGGGTCGCGCTGGCGCCGGTCCTGCCGGCGTCCTTCGCCGCGGGCGGGGCGCAGGGCCTGCCGCCCGAGCTGGCCTTCGCGGACCTCGAAGACCCGGTGTAGGCGGTCCCGGCACCCGCTGCAGGAGCGAAGGGTGCGGGCCGTGCGGCAGGGCGGGCAGGGCGACACGCATTCGGGCTCATTCCTCTAGGCTCACGCCGAACCGCGTCCCAAAGAGGCGCGCACGCAGCGGCCGGACGCCCCTGGCGTGCACGCCTCTCAGCCCAGGATCGACCAGGAGACACCGCCGCCATGGCCAAGAAGCGCCGCCCCCAGCCCCAGGCCGCAGCACCGAAGATGCAGGACGGGGAGGTGCCGGTCGTCGGCGCCCGCGAGCCCTGCCCGTGCGGTTCGGGCCGCCGCTACAAGGCATGCCACGGCCGGAGTGCGGCGCACGCCGTCACCGAGCTGGTCAGGCGCCCGTTCGACGGCCTGCCCGGCGAGTGCGACTGGGTCGCGCTGCGCGAGCTGGTGCCGGCCGCGACCGCCGAGCTGGCCCTCAAGGGCGGGCTGCCCGACGGCGTGCCGTCGGTGACGCTGGCCACGGTGCTGCCGATGGCCTGGCCCGCGCTGCGCCGCGACGACGGCGCCGTCCTGCTGGGCATCCAGAACGACACCTCGTCCGGCGACCTCAGCCGCGACCTGGCGGACACGCTCCAGCGCGCCCTGGCCGCGAAGCCGGGCACCCCGGTGGCGGCCGGACGGCCCGCCGCCGACGGCCCCCGGCTCCAGGATCTGCTCGACCCGGACGCTCATTTCGAGCCGTCCGTGCACAGCGGCTTCGAGTTCTGGGTGGACGACGCGGAAAACGCCGCTCCCGAGGTGGCCGCGTCCCTGGAGCGGGCCAACGCCTCCGCCATCCCGACCGCCCGCATCCCCGGCCTGGAGGGCGCCTACTGGTGCGAGGCCCCGGAGAAGAACCACCTGCGCTGGGTCACCTCGTTCCCCGAGGAGCAGCTGCTCGACGCGCTCGCCCGGCTGCACGCCGCCGGCACGTCCTCGCTCGGTGACGGCACCCGGCTCGTCGGGTCCTTCCGCGCGCACGGCCTGGTCGTGCCGGTCTGGGACCTGCCGTCGGAGATGAGCGCGGAGGACGTGACGGCACCGGCCGCGGCGTTCGCCGAGCGGCTGGCGGAGGCGCTCGCCTCGGACGCCCCGCTGACCTCGGAGGAGCGCCGGGCGCGCGGTGGCCTCACCAACCGTCAGGTGACGCTGAGCTGACAGTGACATCCCAGGGGCCTCTGACGTGACTCCCGTCACAACTGCCCCTACCTATCGGTAAATAGGCGTCCGGAATTCCGCGATCGAATTTGCGAACCGCCGATCTCTTGTTACCGTTCTAGGAGCCCGGTCGCTGGTGCATCCCCCGTCGCCAGCGACCGGGCGCTTCCATGTCCGCAGCCGGACGCTCTTCCCGGCCGGACCCTCTCCGCACGGCCGCCCGCCCGATCACCGGCACGGAATCCGTTGCGGCACACCGGACACGACCTCGCGCGGCATCCGACGCGGCACCGGGTGTGGATCTTCTTCGCCTCGCGCACAGCCCCCGCACCCGCACCCGCGTGAACACCCGCCACCCGGCACGGAGTTGCCCGTCGGCGCACGTCAGGACGTCCGACAGGCCCGCCAGGAGGGTCACGGGCACAGAACCGCGCAGCGGCGCATGCGAGGGCTTCCGAGGCGCCCGCAGGGGCGTGGCAGGCCGCAGTGACAACGCTGCCGGGACGCGGCGCGCAGGGACGCTCCGGCGGGCGGACCGGAGCGGCCGGGGCCGTGCGGCGGGCACGGCCGTACGGGGGCGCCGGGAGGTGAAGTCCCGTGCTGCGCCGCCCCGTACGGGTGAAACTCCGGGACGCGGCCCCGGAAGGGCTCAGTAGGCGAGCCGGCTGCCGCCGTCCGGGGCGCTGGTGCTCGCGGTGACCAGTGCGGTCACGATCGTGGACACCTGCGGCAGCCACGGTGCGGCCTGGGTGGCGGCCGGCGGCCTCTCCCAGCGGACCGCGCCCGCGCCGATCTGCGAAGGCGGCAGCACCAGATAGCCGCCCTCACCGTGGAAGCGCAGCGAGCTGGGCACCCATTCCTGGGTGTGCAGCAGCTCGCCCAACTCCGCCAGGTCGTACGGCGAGACGAGCAGCGACCAGCGGGTGGGGGTGGCCACGACCGGGCCGATACGGACGCCGAAGTGGTCGAGGGCGGCCAGCGCCTGCGCACCGGCGACGGCCGGCAGGCTCACCGCGCAGGGCGCGTTGCCGCCGGTGGCCAGCACGACCGGGGCGTCCGGCCGGTTCGTCCACCACCAGCGCACCATCCGCGCGTCGGTCGTGGCGGCCAGCAGCCCGGGGTCGAAGGGGTGCGCGCCGGGCACCACGCAGTCGGCGTCGGGGCAGCTGCACCGGGGCGCCGCGCGTTCGCCGAGGCCGTGCCAGCCGCCGGGCTGCCGGCCGCCGGCCCGCAGTCTCACCCCCGGGACCACCGGCCACTGCCATTCGGTGGCGCAGTGGAGCGCCGCACCGAGCAGGGCCGACCTCCCGGTGCGCCGGAACAGATGCTTGCGTCGCCTTCCGAGGATCTCGCGCATGAGCGCTCGTTCCTTTCCGTTAACGCCGAGGGCTAAGTCCATCGCACTACATGCCGGTTCATGCCGCTGCGCGGCGATTTCATACGACCTGGCCGTACGACCCGGGGCCGGTCACGCCACGTGGATCTTTGGACACTGCGTATTCGAAGGGCAGCGCATCACGTCGTACGCCGAGCGTGGAACGTGACGGGGTGGCGCGCTCTTGGCGCTTGCTGTGCGGTAGTGCAATCCCCGCCACTTGGGAGTCCGTCGCGGTCGTCGTCCGTAAAGACGCCCGTGTCCGCCGGAGGGTTCCGGTGCGGCCCCAACTGGCCCCGCATCTCTCCGAGTACGTACCCGCCATCGTGCATATGACGCGCTGTTGATCGCCGTCAGTCGACCCCAAATGAGTGTCCGTGGGGATGTTTTCCGGCCAACCTTCTTGCCCAGTGGACACCATAAACCCCCTGGGGACAATGCTGGACATCACGTCATTGTTGCGTGTAGATGTGGAGGCATTGATAGCTGAGCAGCATGACATGGGGGTTTGCGATGCTATTGAGTAAATTGAGCGGACAAAACAACCGCACGACATCACTCAACAAAACGACGCACTCCCTACCAAAATGCGTTGCCACCTGGCGTGATTCCGGGCCTGGCGGAAGTCGTCGGCCATGACCCTCCCCCATGTCCCGAAAGTGGCCGGAACCGAGCCCCCACTCTCCGGCTCCGCTCACACTGCCGACCCGCCCGCCGACCCCGACACCCTGCACGACCTCACCGAGCGGCTCGCGTGCACCCGCACACTGCCGGACGCGCTCCGGGAAGTACTGCGGGCCGGCGCCGCCCTCATCGGCGCAGGCCGGGGCCTGATCGTCATCGAACCGGCCGACGGACTCGGCCCCGACACCACCATCGGCCTCGGCCTCGGCCCCGCCGACATCGGCCACATCGAGACCGTCCCGCACCGCGCCCTGCCGCACCGCCGCATGCTCGACGGCCTCCCGGAGCCGGACGGCGGCCACGACGCCACCGGATCCCGCCCGGAGGACGGCACCCGCACCGAGGCAGCCGGGCGCACCGAGACCGCCGAACCCGACATCCCCGGCACGAAGGGCATCGACCCCCGGCTGCGCGAGGTCGCCGCCCGCCTCGGGTACGCCGCGAGCTACACCGTCCGGCTGGCCGCCGACCCCTACGGCGGCCTCGGCGCCGCGACCTGGCTCTACGACGAACCGGCCGAGCCGACCGAACGGCAGCGCCACCTCATCGGCCGCTACCGCAGCTACGCGTCCGAACACCTCGCCCGCCTCCTGGAACTCGACCGCCACCGCGAGACCGCCACCGCACTCGGCGAGGAACTGCTGCCCCACCGGCTGCCCCGGGTGCCAGGCGTACGCCTCGCGGTGCGGCACGGATCGGGACCGCGCGGCGGCGGCGACTGGTACGACGCGCTGCCGCTGCCCGACGGCGCGCTGGGCCTCGCCGTCGGCTCGGTCTCCGGCTCGGGCCCCGGCGCGGTGGCCGCGATGGGCCGGCTGCGGGCCTCGCTGCGCGCCTACGCCGTCATGGAGGGCGAGGATCCGGTGGCGGTCCTGTCCGACCTGGAACTCCTCATGCGGCTGGCCGAACCGGCCCGCACCGCCACCGCCCTGTTCGCGTTCACCGAGCCGCCGGGCGGCCCGGCGGGACTGCCCGGCGACGCTCCGCGCACGCTGACCCTGGCCGGTGCCGGGCACTGCCCGCCGTTGATCGTCGGCGAGCGGCGCACCGAGTTCGTCGAGACCTCGCTGTCCGCACCGCTCGGCATGCTGGCCTGCTGGGAAGCGCCGAGCGTGGAGATCGAACCGGCGCCCGGCGAGACCCTGCTGCTCTACAGCGACGGGCTGCTGCACCGGACCGGCGACACCACGGACCGCGCCTTCGCCCGGCTGCACGCCGCGGCGGCCCGCGTCCCCAGGAGGAGCCGCCGCGATCCGGACGCGATCGCCGACCACATCCTGGCCGCCCTGCTGCCCCAGGGTCTCGACGATCCCGCGTCGGACGAGGACGTCATCCTGCTCGCCGCGCACTTCGAGGCGTAGACCCGGCCGCCCCAAGGGACGCGGCCCCCCTGGCGGCTCCGCCCCTACATGGCCGAAGTGCCGGAGAGGTCACACCTTCCGCCCTCTGGACCGCATTCGATCCGCACATACGATGGAACGCGGTTCAGTCTTTACAAGGAGGCATCGTGACCGACGAGCTCACCCCGGAGACCCCGGACGAGGACGAGCAGCCGATCAAGCAGCGCAAGAACGGCCTTTACCCGGGCGTTTCCGACGAGCTCGCCGCGAGCATGAAGAGCGGCTGGGCGGACACCGAACTGCGTGACCTGGAGCCGATCGAGCAGGCCCCGAACGCCGCCGCCCGCCGCGCCGCGCTCTCCGCGCGCTTCCCCGGCGAGCGTCTGGTGATCCCCGCGGGCAACCTCAAGACCCGCTCGAACGACACCGAGTACGACTTCCGCGCCTCCACGGAGTACGTCTACCTCACCGGCGACCAGACCGACGACAGCGTCCTGGTCCTGGAGCCGAACGGCGACGCGCACGACGCGACGCTCTACCGCCTGCCCCGCTCGAACCGCGAGAACGGCGAGTTCTGGCTCAACGGCATGGGCGAGCTGTGGGTCGGCCGCCGCAACAGCCTCGCCGAGTCCGAGGCGCTGCTCGGCGTCCCCTGCAAGGACGTCCGCGAGCTGGCCGAAGCGCTGACCGAGGCGACCGGTCCGGTCCGCGTCGTCCGCGGCCACGACGCCGGGATCGAGACGGCGCTGGCCGACAAGGTCACCGCCGAGCGCGACGAAGAGCTGCGCGTCTACCTCTCCGAGGCCCGCGTGGTGAAGGACGCCTTCGAGATCGGCGAGCTGCAGAAGGCCGTCGACTCGACCGTCCGCGGCTTCGAGGACGTCGTGAAGGTCCTGGACAAGGCCGAGGCGACCAGCGAGCGGTACATCGAGGGCACGTTCTTCCTGCGCGCCCGCGTCGAGGGCAACGACGTCGGCTACGGCTCGATCTGCGCCGCAGGACCGCACGCCACCACCCTGCACTGGGTCCGCAACAACGGCGCGGTCCGCTCCGGCGACCTGCTGCTGCTGGACGCCGGCGTGGAGACCAACAGCCTCTACACCGCCGACGTCACCCGCACCCTGCCGATCAACGGCCGCTACACCGACCTCCAGCGCAAGATCTACGACGCGGTGTACGAGGCCCAGGAAGCCGGTATCGCGGCGGTCAAGCCCGGCGCGAACTTCCGCGACTTCCACGACGCGTCGCAGCGCGTGCTGGCCGAGAAGCTCGTCGAGTGGGGCCTGATCGAAGGCCCCGCCGACCGCGTCCTGGAGCTGGCACTCCAGCGCCGCTGGACCCTGCACGGCACCGGCCACATGCTGGGCCTCGACGTCCACGACTGCGCCGCGGCCCGCACCGAGGCGTACGTCAACGGCACCCTGGAGCCCGGCATGGTGCTGACCGTCGAGCCCGGCCTGTACTTCCAGGCCGACGACCTGACGGTGCCCGAGGAGTACCGCGGCATCGGCGTCCGCATCGAGGACGACATCCTCGTCACCGAGGACGGCAACCGGAACCTCTCGGCCGCCCTGCCGCGCCGCTCGGACGAGGTCGAGTCCTGGATGGCCGGTCTGAAGGGCTGACCCAGCCGCACGGCACGCGCAACGGCCGGTGATCCCCTGGGGGTCACCGGCCGTTGGCCTGCCACCTCACAGCGCCAGCGGGTAGGACGTCCTGCCGGACGCCTCGTCGATCTCCTCGTGTGCCTTGGTCAGCATCTTCATGGCCAGTTCGTTGAGTGCCCTGGCCGCGGCGATCTCCTCGCCGATGCGGGGCTGGTACGAGTCGACGGGGTGGCGGCTGGCATACCCGTGGGCGCGTACCTCACGCCCGTCGGGGAGCCGTACCAGCGCCGCCGCGCGGGTGCGGTGGGTGTCCTCCTCGAATTCCATCTCGACATGCCATCCGACAGCGGTGTGCACCATGACGATCACCTCCGGAATCGCTTCTTCCAGCGTGCGCCCGTCGGCCGCCCGGCGCACCGCCGACGCCACCGGAACCCGGGGTGCCTCAGTCTCCCGTCCGGTACGCCCCCGCCTCGACCCCCGCCCGGACCGCGGTGGCGGCGGAGTCGGCGAGGGCGCGGTCCACGGGGCGGCGGGAGATGAGCAGGCGGTAGTAGAAGGGCGCGGCGAGGGCGGAGATCACGGCGACCGGGTCGGTGTCGTCCGGGACTTCGCCGCGGGCGATCGCGCGCCCGACCATCGCGCCCGCGAGCTGGAGACGGACGTCGAAGAAGTCGCGGAGGATGCCGGCGGCCTCCGGCTGGCGTGCCGCCGCGGAGACCACCGCGTCGAGGAGCCCGCGCACCCGGGCGGCCTCGTAGAGCGTCTGGAGGGAATACGCGAGCGCGCGCAGGTCACCGTCGAGGGTTCCGGTGTCGGCCAGCGGAACGCTCGTGCTGCTGACGTCCGTCAGCAGATCGCAGACCAGGCCCTCGATGTTCCGCCAGCGCCGGTAGATCGTCGCAAGGTGAATTCCGGAACGCTGGGCGATGCCTTCCATCGTGAGCGCACCGAACCCCGACTCGGCCAACTCGTCGAAGACCGCGGTCAGTACGGCCTCTCGGGTACGTGCCGTACGACCTCCCGGTCGGGCCGTGCCGGGAGGGTGAGGCGCAGGGTTCACTGCCGCTCCGTATTGCCGTGCGGGATCGGGCCACGTATTGTCCAGTACAGACTAACGCGAGCAAGTTCGCGTTAGACAGTGCGTGCCGGTCTCGCAGTGTGGGGAAACCGCGGGGGAAGTCCTCACCTGCGAGACCGCGCGGCACGTTCCGCCGACAGCGGCGCCCCGCTCAGACCCCGAGCGCCCCACCCTTGACGGCCGTGACGAACCGGCCCCAGGCCCCGGCACCCATCACCAGCGCCGGCCCGTCCGGGTTCTTGGAGTCCCGGACGGGGACGATGCCGGGGAGGTCTTCGCGGATTTCGATGCAGCTTCCGCCGTCGCCGTTGCTGTAGCTGCTCTTACGCCAGCGAGCGGTGGTCAGGTCAACTGCTCTGCTCGTCATTTCGGTAGCCCTCAGCCGCTTTTTCGATCATGGCCAGGGACGCCTCTGGTGACATAGCGGCGGCCCTGAGCCGATCGTATGCCTTCATATACAGGCGTACGAGCCGTGGGTCATCGATGAGTTGGCCGCTGTACAGGGCCTCGGTGTAGATGACTGGCGGGGCGTCGTCGAACGTCATGATCGTCGCCATGCCCATCATGAACGGGTGCGCTGCGACGGTCCACGGAACGACCTGTGGAAAGATCCGACGCTTTCGTGCAAGAGCGACGATGTGGTCGAGCTGCTCCGCCATGGCCTCGCGCGGGACAATCGGCTGCCGCAGCAGCGACTCGTTCAACACCCACCAGAACTCAGGCCTTTGAGGATCATCGAAGAGGCGTGCTCGTCCCAGTCGAGCCCTGATCTTCTCTTCGACCTGATCCGCCTGCTGCATGGGATGCGCGGCCTCGATAACAGCCCGCGCGTATGTCGCCGTCTGCAGCAGCCCGGGAATCAGCGTGGGTGACCATTCCTCCATCTCCCGCGCGCGCTCCTCAAGCTCGATGGCGTCGATGAAGTACTCGGCATGCCCGCCTCGCTTGGCCCTTCTGACGTCTTCACAGCGCCGCTCGAAGAACCCGTCCGTCTCCAGCACACGGTCCGCATGCCTGGCGAGGTCCAGCGGCATACGGCGCTGGCCACGCTCGATCTCGCTCAGGTAGCTCGTCCCGTAGAAGGAGCCGTCCACCAGCTCTTCGAGCGTCCTGCCCGCCGCTTCCCGCTTCCAGCGCAATTCCTTGCCGTAGAAAGCGGGGACGCTCAGCGATCCATCAATGTCCTTACGAGGGGGCATGGTTCACCGTTTCACGGTCAGCTCGGTGTCGTTTTTTCCCTTTCCACGCTACGCGCCACCACGTCACGCTGTGAGGGATTCGTCACAGACCGCACAGGAAGGTGGACACCATGCACGACCACGCCCCCTACACCGACCGCACCCCCGACCCCGAGGACGTCGGCGAGCGTCTGGAAGCGCTCCAGGGTGCGTTGCACGCCAACGGCATCACGCTGCCGTCGCTCGGCCTCGACCTGCCGAGCCTCGTGGGGCATTACCGGCTGCCGCTGATCGCGCTCGGCAACTGCAACGTGGAGACGGCCGGGCGGCTGACCGAGGTGCTGCTCAAGGCTGCGGTGCGGTAAGGGGGTTGGGGTGAGCGGGAGCGCAGGGGCAGGCCGGTCAGGGGGTGGGCAGCCGGCCACACAACGTGACCTGTTGAGCGGCGCCGCCGTCGACGGTTGGGGTCACCAGGTCGCCGGCAGGTGCAGCGGGCTTCGGGTGATGGTGCCGAGGCGCCACTCGACGGTGTCGGCCGATGTGGTCAGGCGCAGGCCGGGGATGCGGGCGGCGAGGCGGTGCAGGCCGAGGTGCAGTTCGGCGTGGGCCAGCCAGGTGCCAGGGCAGTAGTGGCGGCCTCCGCCGAAGGCCAGGGTCGGGCTCTCCAGCGGTGCGAACAGGTCGCTGAAAGGGTCGTCCGAGAACGCTGCCGGATCCCGGTTGGCCGCGGCACGGTCGACGACGACGATCTCCCCCGCTCGGATGGTGATGCCGCCGACGTCGATGTCCTCGGTGGCCCGGAGGGGGTTGGGGTGTTCGTCGGGGTCGCCGGGCGGGATCAGGTGCAGCATGCGGTCGGTCAGGAGGCCGGCCGCGGCTTCGTCGGAGCCGAGGCGGGCCCAGACCTCGGGGCGCTCGTCCAGCAGGTAGAGCAGGGAGTTGCCGAGCATGGTCATCGCGGTGTCGTGACCGCCCACGATCAGCGTGCTGACGAGGTTGACGAGCTGCGGCTCGGTGATGCCGCCTTCGACGTCGGCGGCCTGGACCAGGGAGCTGATCATGTCAGGGCCTGGTGTGCGCCGCCGCTCGGCCAGCAGGTTGACGGTGAAGTCGGTGAACTCCCGGGTGGCATCGGCGGCTTCCGCCCGGTCCGTCGTGGCACCGGCGAAGGCGTGCTCGGCCCAGTGGCGCAGGCGGGCGTCACTGACGTCGTGCACTCCCGTCAGCCTGCTCATGACCGCGATGGGCAGCGACTGGGTGTAATGGGTGACCAGGTCAGCCGGGGGGCCGTGGTCGACGAGTGCGTCGAGCAGTTGGTCGACGACAGTGCTCACCCACGGTGTCATGCGCGCGATCGCGCGGGGGCTGAATGAGCGCTGGACGGTACGGCGCAGCCGGAGGTGCTGGTCGTCATCCTTCTTGGTCAGGGAGTCCGGGGCGTCCACCAGGTTGGTGGTGCCGGCGCCCGGTGCGGGCAGCAGAACGCGGTGGAACGTGGCGTGGTTGATGATGCGGCGGACGTCGGTGTAGCGGGTGAAGAGCCAGGCGGTGGTGCCGTCGGGCAGGGTCGTCCGCCGGGGAGGGGCGGGCCGGGCGAAGGTCAGGCGGTGCAGGGGGACGGTGTCGGTGGGGGGCATGCTTCTCCCGTCAGTGCGCTGGAGCGGTGGGCTGTCGACGGAGCCGGTTCGTTGGTGCCGCCCGCGCGGAGGAGGCGTCGGCCGGGATGGGCGGGAAACTGTGGAGGGTCGGGTGTCCCGTGCTCGATGAGAGCCGGATGCGGGCCTGCGGTCCGTACACGCGCTGGCTCGTACTGCCTCGTACTGCCTCGCGCTGCCGGAGCGTCGTGCGCTCGGCCGGCTGCCTCCTCCGGGGCCTCCCTCGCCCGAGGCATGCCGCAGGTCGCCCGCCCATCCTGGGGGCAGAACCCCCTCAAGTACGGGTGAATCGTGCGGAATTCACCCTCCTGTGGGGCGGGTCCGACGGGCGGCCCGGCCGGATGCCGGCGGGTGGGCGGGCGCGCCGGACGTGCGTCCCCTGGGGTGAAGAGTCCAGAGGCTCGTCTTACCGCGATCTCCGGATGGGTATTTTTGCGGCATGTATACCGTTATCGCCGGTGGTCACGGACGGGTCGCCCTCCTCCTCACCCGCCTGCTCACCGACCGGGGCCACCGGGTCTCCGGAATCATCCGCCGCTCCGGACAGGCCGGCAGAGTCCGGGCCGCAGGAGCGGAACCCGTACTCCTTGATCTCGCCACCGCTACGGCACCGCAGCTCGCGAAGGTTCTCGACGGCGCGGACGCGGTGGTCTACGCCGCCGGTATCGGACTGGGGGACACGAACGGCCGGGCGGATCCGGCCGACCGTGACGCGGCCCTCACGCTCGCGGACGCGGCCGGACTCGCAGGCGTCCGCCGGTACCTCATGCTCTCGGCGATGGGTGCCGACCCTGCGCAGCGCTACCCGGACGACCCACGGGTCGAGGTCTACCTGCGGGCCAAGGGCGAGGCCGACGAAAACCTCCTGGCCCGCCCCGCCCTGGACTGCACCGTCGTCCGGCCCGCATGGCTCCGGGACGGCACGGGGACCGGCCGGGTCCGCCTCGCCGAAACCACCGGCGTCGGCGACATCACCCGCGCCGATGTCGCCGCCGTCATCGCCGCCCTGCTCGACACCCCCGCCACAGCGGGCCTGACCCTGGAACTCATCTCCGGCACCGTCCCCATCACCGAAGCCGTCGCAGCCACGGTCGGCCGGCCGGCGCGTGCCCTTGACCGGCAGAGATGAAGAGGGAGAAGACCCCTCGTCGCTCAAAGGGCACTGACGTGGTGTGCGCTTCCGCCCCGCACACCCCGGAGTTCACTCGGCCCCCGCCTCCCCCGTCGGCCGGATGTCCGCCTCCCACTTCTCCTCGATACGGCCGAACTTCCATACGGCCAGCGCGACGAGCCAGGTGACGAAGAAGATGCCGACGATCACGAAGCCGATGATGTTGAGGTCGAGCCCGGCGATCCAGTCCCAGAAGGCGCCGTGCAGACCGAGCTTGTCGGCGAGCAGGCCGAGCAGTTCGACGGTGCCGATGATCAGCGCGACGGCGACCGACAGGCCGGTGATGGTGAGGTTGTAGTAGACCTTGCGGACCGGCTTGGAGAAGGCCCAGCCGTAGGCGAAGTTCATGAACGAGCCGTCGATGGTGTCCAGCAGGCTCATGCCCGCCGCGAAGAGCACCGGCAGGCAGAGGATGGCGTACCAGGGCAGTCCGGACGCGGCGCCTGATCCGGCGAGTACGAGGAGCGCGACCTCGGTCGCGGTGTCGAAGCCGAGGCCGAAGAGCAGGCCGAGCGGGTACATCTGCCAGGGCTTGGTGATCGACTTCATGACGCGGCCGAGCAGCCGGTTCATCAGCCCGCGCTTGTCGAGCTGGTCCTCCAGGGCCGCCTCGTCGAAGTCGCCGGCCCGCATCCGGCGGAATACCTGCCAGATCCCGGCCAGGATGACGAGGTTGACCGCCGCGATGACGTACAGGAAGACGCCGGAGACGGTGGTGCCGATCAGACCGGTGACGTCGTGCAGCCGGGAGCCGTCGTCCTGGACAGGTCCCGCCAGGGCCCGTACGCCGAGCGAGAGCAGGAAGGCCAGGCCGAAGACGATGCTGGAGTGGCCGAGCGAGAACCAGAAGCCGACCGAGAGCGGGCGCTGCCCCTCGTTCATCAGCTTCCGGGTGGTGTTGTCGATGGCGGCGATGTGGTCGGCGTCGAAGGCGTGCCGCATGCCCAGGGTGTAGGCGGTGACGCCGATGCCGATGCCGAAGGTCTTGGTGCCCAGGCTGTAGTGCTCCGGCGCGACGATCGCCACCAGCGTGAACCAGCCGATCACGTGCAGGGCGAGGATGAACGCGGCCATGCCGCCCAGACGGCCCCACTCGGCGCGGGTCATCGAGCGGGCGATGCGCTGCCTGCGGGTGGCGGCGGGCGCGGTGGCCTGCGGGGCGGCGGGGGGCACGGGCATGGGCGGTACTGCTCTCTTCCGGTGGGGCGCGTCCGGGTGGGTCGCGTCCGATGGGGCGCGCCTCTCCTTCTGCGGGCGCCCCTCCTCACGTTGCTGCGCTTGTTTCGCAGTTGCAACCAGTGCGCAGTAAAGACCGGGAAAGGTTCATCCCATCCCGCGCGACGGCGCCGAACGGGCGGAATCCCACCGCCTCGGGGCCGCATCGGTCGCCCGGTCCCCCCGGGGAGCGCCAAGCACACCCCAACTCCCTTTGCTGCACCGGACGTTCACTTGACATGCACAAAGCCAGGACGCTTGTCTGGGCCGTCACCCCGCTCTCCGCCCTGCGACTGGAGGAGATCATGCGCCCGACCCCGCACTCCGGCGGCACCGCCCGCCACCCCCGATCCCCCCGCCTCAGAAGGCTCGCCGCCGCCTCCTGCCTGCTGGCCTTCCTGGCACCCGCCCTCCCGTCGTCGGCGGCGGCACAGGCAGCCGATCCCCGCGCAGCCGACCCCCGCGCGGCCGACCAGCCCGTCTGCAACAAGCACTGCGACGCCCGCGACCCCCAGTACGCCGCCGACGACCACACCGCCGCCACCGCATCGCTCTACTCCCGCACCCTCGCCCTGCACCTCTCCGACAACGATGTCATGGGCTGGGCGTCGATCGACAACGGCAATCCCGGCGACGAGATCTGGCTCGACCGCTCCTTCGACGGCGGGCAGACCTGGGCCTCGGGCAGCAGGCTCGGCGCCACCAAGACCCCGGATGGCTCGCGGGGCTGGCGCAGCCAGATGTACAACGTCGACGACTGGAACCACGCGGGGATCGGCGCACTGCGCGCCTGCGGCAAGGCGGGCGACCGGCCCGAGATCGCCTGCACCCCGTGGAAGCGCACCACCTGGAACTCCTGGAGCAGGAGCACCGCCGCGGCCACCGCGCTGATGATGGGCTACCACCGCGACACCGGGAAGTTCGCCGGCTGGTGGACCTCGGCCACCGCGCTGACCTCGCTCATCGACAACATCCGCGTCAGCGGCATGCCGAGCTACACGTACGCCATCTCCACCACGTACGACAAGCTCCGCGGCGAGCAGGACGGCGACTTCAAGAACTCCTACCTCGACGACACCGGCTGGTGGGGCCTGGCCTGGGTCGCCGCGTACGACGTGACGGGCGAGCAGCGGTACCTGGACACCGCCCGCGCCGACGCCGACCACATGCACGACTACTGGACCAGCGCCTGCGGGGGCGGCGTCCAGTGGGCCACCGACAAGCCGTACAAGAACGCGATCACCAACGAGCTGTACCTGCACCTCAACGCGTCCCTGCACAACCGCATCGACGGCGACCGCACCTACCTTCAGCGCGCCGAAGACGAGTGGTCCTGGTTCCAGGGCAGTGGCATGACCAACTCGGGCCACACCATCAACGACGGCCTCGACAACTCCTGCAAGAACAACGGCCAGTTGACCTGGACGTACAACCAGGGCGTCATCCTCGCCGGCCTCGCCGAACTCCACCGCGCCACCGGCGACGCGTCCGTCCTGAACAGCGCCCGCACCCTGGCCGACGCCTCCACCTCATCGACCTACCTCAACCCGGGCGGCACCCTGCACGAGCCCTACGAACCGGACGGCACCGGCTGCACATCCGACGGCGACTCCTTCAAGGGCCCCTACGCCCGCGGCCTGGGCATCCTCAACAAGGAACTCCCCGACCACCCCTACCACGCCTACCTCGACAAACAGGCCGCCACCCTGCACGCCGATGACCGCACCTCACTGGACCAGTACGGCCCCCACTGGGCCGGCCCCTTCACCACCACCGGCAACGGCTGCCAGCACAGCGCCCTGGATCTGCTGAACGCGGCTTCGCAGGGGTGAGGGGGCGGGGCCGTTACCCGAAGGGGGTGGGGGGAAGCGCGGCCCCGGTGGGCTCCATCAGCGCGAGGCGGGGATCCACCGGCGCGACGGGCACGGCGTCGGGCGCCAGGGCGGACACCTGTTGCTGCTTCGTGCCGGGAGGCAGGAAGCAGGGGGTTTCCACCGAGAAGACAAGTGCGTTGCCGCGCCCGTAGGTCTCCACCGAGACGAAGAACTTGTCGCCGCCGCCCTTCGCATCCATGAGTGCGGGTTCTTCACGGTAGCTACTGATCTTGTAGCCCTCGGCTTCGAGCTTCTTACGCATAGGGCGCAGGGCCTTGCCGTGTTCGTCCCTGGGGAGCTCGGCCCGCACGGCGTAGGACAGGTCGAAGCGGCCGTCATCGGCGTGTTCGTGGTTTTCACCGAAGCATTCGAAGAACTCCTTGCTCACCGTTCCGTCGTCGGCCTGGAGACCGTACTGACGGGCCAGGGAGTCGATCAGTTCGCGCGCCGAGTGTTCGGCTCCCACCCTGCTCTTCACCGGCAGCGGATCGTTCTTCCCGGAGTCGGTCATGCATCCTCCCGATGCGAGCAGGGCGACGAGTGTGAGCACGCTGATACGGCCAGGACGCCGGATGCGGCCCGTCACCACTTCGGCCCCGTGGTGCCGGGCGGGGTGGGCTGCGGCTGCACGTGGTATTCCCCGTCCCCAGGTGGCTGACCTGCGATGATGCGTCCTTGGTTGGCGAGGCTTTCGCTGCCCTTGTCCCAGTAGCCGCCGTGGCCCGAGGTGTCCACGTCGAAGACCTTGCCCCCGAATTCCTTGTCCGCCGGGTTCTCTCCCAGGGTTTTATCCGAGGCGATGGTGGAGACCACGTCGTCCTTTGCCCACCCGGCCCAGACATGGTCCGGGTTCATCTGCAGGTCCTTGGCATGGTCCACCGTCATTCCCGGGCTGCCGACCACGACGACGTCGTCGGCATCGAGGCCGCTGTCATGGGATGCGGCGTCACCGACCACCGTCGAGCCGTAGCTGTGGCCCAGCACGGTCATGTGGGAACGTTCGCCGTCATGCGACTCACGCAAGCCATGCGTGAAGCTCCTCAGATCACCGGCACCGGCGTCGGCACGTCCCGTTGTGACCATGCTGGCGTCCGTCTCGGGAGCGTCGTATCCGAGCCACGACACCACCGCGGTGCTCTCGCCGCCCTTGTCATCGGATGCCTTCTGCAGCCGGCCCACCCGCTCGATCTGCTCATCAACATTCGTCAAGTCGTTGTCGGTACCCGGGACTTGCACCGCAACATTGCGGGCGGTGTCCGGATTTCCCTGTGCGACGACGGCCCGCCCGTCGCGCTGCGTGTCGATCCCGAGTACGTAGAGCCGTTTGCCGTCGCCGCCGCCACCGTCGGCCTTGTCGAGCGCGTTCTGCAGCTTCCGCAGGCCGTCGTACTGCCGCTGGTCGTGGATCCCCAACTCGCCGTTCTGCTTCTTCATGTCGTACTCCGCGAGTTGGAGATCCACCGTCTTGCGGTTCGCCTCGTCGCGGTCGGCGCTGGGTATGCCGTCGAGCCAGCCGATCTTCTCGGGGTAGGCGTCGAGGTAGGACTGCTTCTCCTGCTCGGTGAGGCCCGCCCACCACTTGGCGTTCTCCTTCGGGTCCTTCTTCGACGGAATGGATTCCTCGTCGATGTGGGAGAACCCGGCGACCGCGCGGGCACCGTCCTTCGCCGCCGATGCTCCGTAATCCTTGTCGAGGGTGAAGGCGTCGATCTTCTGAAGGAGCTGCATCCCTTTCCAGTCGGCGGAACCGGCGTTGTCGATGGCGGTCTGGATCATGTCCTTGTAGAGGCCCATGTCGGCGACGCGCCCGCGATACCGCGCCTGCTCCTCGTCATCGGCATTCCCGGTGGGGCAGGGGCTGTTGTCCGTCACGTTGCCGTGGTCGTCGACCGCGAACCCGTTGCCTTCCGCGACGCGCACCGCCATCCGCAACTGATCCTGGGCCAGCTTCATATCGACATGAACGGTGTCCAGGACGGTGGCGATGGAGGTGACGTCGGACTGCGCGGTGCCGAGCTGGGTCTCGCTCGCCTCCATCTTCATGAATCCGTAGCGGGCGTCCACGCCCTGCCATCCACTGGCGTGCAGCGGTCCTGTCACCTTCTGCCGGTGCCTGACCTGGGCCGCCTCCAACTCCTTGGCCAGTTTCTGCCAGGACCTGACGGCGGCTTCCAGGTCGGAGAAGTCCTGCTCGATGAGTTCCTTGAAGCGCTCGGGCACCGGTTACCGCCCCTGAAACGACTGCGCGGTGACGTCTTCGTTGAACTGGTGGCCGTCGGCGGTGCGCCGCAGGCGGGACGCCGCGCTCTCGGGGTCGCCGCCGATCCGCTTGCTCAGCTCGTCCAGCGCCATGCCCCAGTCGTGGGCAACGCGTTCCATGTCCGGGCCGATGTGCCAGGACTTCAGCGCCGTACCGGCCGCTTCGATGTCGCGCTTGGCCACGGCCATGGGCGCCTGGAGATCCCCGCTGACGGCGTCGGCGGCGCCTGCCGCCGCCCGCAGTTCCTCGGGTGTGACCGACATGCTGCCGTTGGACATAGCCCTGTGCTCCCCCTGTTGACCGGACCTGATGGCGAAGTAGCCACATGATCAGGACGACAAGGCTGACAGACGGGTTGCAGGCCGCTGAACTGCGGCTGGAAACCGCCGACGCCCCCACCCGCACCCCGCGGGCACCTTCGTCACCAGGCGGCGGCGAGGGCGGCGGTGACGAAAACCGCTTGCAGGGCCGTGCGGGCGGCCAGCGGGGTCACCGGTCGGCCGGCCAGGGTGAGGCGGCGGCGGGCGGCCGACGCGTTGGCCGGGTACATGGCGATCATCAGCAGGGCGAGCCCCATCGCGGCGAACGGAGCCGCCGGGGGAAGCAACAGCCCTGCCGCACCGGCCAGTTCCAGGATGCCGGTGATCGTCACCAGCAGCTCAGGCCGGGGCAGCCGGGGCGGCACCATCGCGGCGAAGTCGCGTCGCCGGCTGCGGACGAAGTGCGTCACACCGGTGAGGGCGAACATCAGCGCCAGTCCGCCGCGGATCGCCGGCTGCCAGCCGTCCAGGGTGTCGATGCCGACGGCCCCGAGGGCACGCAGCAGCGCGAAGCCGCCGGCCAGGGCGATGAGGGGGATCATTCCGGCTCCAATCTTGTCACTGGCAAGATTCCATGCGGAGGGGATCTAGTCAATGGCAAGATGCTGCTTCGGGGCTGCGGCGCCGGTGCCGCGCGGCACCGCGCCCGAGCCCGTGCCGGGAAGTCGAGGAGGAGAGAAAGATCAACCAGCGGAGCTATCACCACGGCGATCTGCGACGGGCCATCGTCGACGCCACCGTCCAGGCCATCACCGAATCGGGGCCGGCTGACTGGAGCCTGCGCGACGTGGCCCGTCGCGCGGGTGTCTCGCACGCCGCTCCCGCCCACCACTTCGGCGACAAGGCCGGGCTGCTGACGGCGATCGCCACCGAGGGCTTCGAGCTGTTCGCCGAGGCGCTGACGCGGGCAGGAGCGGATTTCCTGGAGGTCGGGACGGCATATGTGCGGTTCGCCGTCGGCCATCGGGCCCACTTCGAGGTGATGTTCCGGCCCGAGCTGTACCACCCCGACGACCCCGCGGTGAGTGCGGCCCGCGACCGCGCGCGCGACGTGCTGGCGCAAGGAGCCCGCACACTCACCACCGACAAGGCACAGGAACGAACGGCCGCGTTGGCCGCCTGGTCACTCGTGCACGGCCTCAGCACCCTGTGGCTGAGCGGCGCCCTGCCCGACGACCTGGACAGCACACCGGAATCCGCCGCACGCCCGGTGCTCCGGTTCCTGCTCCCTGGGCAATGAGCGCAACGAGAGGCTGCTGCATCGGGAAACCGGCACCGGGCACCGGGCACCCGGCACCCGTGAAGGGCGGATTCGGGGCCCGTACTGCCGAAACCCGGGTCAGTCCCCGGCCTTCCGCGCCTGGGCGCTCACGACGCCATAGGAAGCGCCGCCCCCTCCCGCCACTTGAGGATCTTGTCGAAGCTGACGACGGCGCCGCGGCGGCCGGTGCGGTTGCGGTAGCGGACGTGGTCGGTGAGGGCTTCGATGAGGAAGAGGCCGCGGCCGTCCTCGGCGTCGGTGGGGGCCGGGGCGGGGGTCAGCAGGGCCGGGTCCGTCGGGGGGCGGGGGGCGGCGGAGAAGCCGGGGCCCGAGTCGGTGACCTCGATGCGGCAGGTGTCGCCGTCGATGAACGCCGTGACGCGGTAGTCGTCGCCCGCCGCGTCACCGCCGTGTTCGACGGCGTTCGCACAGGCCTCGGAGAGTGCTGCCGCGAGGTCGTAGCAGATGTCCTGGTCGACGCCGGCCGTTTCCATGGCGCCCAGCAGCAGACGTCTGGCGAGGGGCACGCTCGCAGGCTCACGGCGCAGATGGAGTGACCACCAGATGCTCATTCGCTCCAGCCTCCTGCGCCGCGGCTCGACATACCGTTACGTATTGCCGCGGTAAGAGCCCGGTAAGCATGCCGGGGGAGGCACACCGCTCGATCGGCGGATGCGGGCACCGAGCGTGCCGTGTAAGCGAGCTCCGGGGTATGCGCCCCCGCGCGCCCTGCCGTCCTCCGCCGTCCCCCTGCCGCGCGCCCCTGCGCGGTGACCTGCCGTAGGCGGTGGATAAGCGCAGTGGGATGATGGCGCCGCCATGACTGCCCCCGTCGCCAGCACAGCACGGGCAGCCGCCGATCTGCGGCTGCTGAGGGCCGCGGTGTTCACCGCGGTCTGCGTCGCGCTGTCCGCTGCCGGGCACATGGCCGGGTCCTTCGCCTCGGTGCCGCTGTGGACGCTGGGTGTCGCCTGCGCCGTGGTCTTCGCGGTCGCGGTGCCGCTGGCCGACCGGGAGCGCACGCTGCCCGGCATCGCCGCAGGTCTGGCCGTGGGGCAGCTCGCCCTGCACTCGCTCTTCTCGCTCGGCCAGCAGTGCGCGCCGGGCGCCGCTCCGGGCGGCACGGGCTCAGGCGGCCTCTCCGACCAGGCGGTGATCGGCCTCGCGCGGCGGCTCACCTGCGGTCTGGACGGCGTGCAGATCAACGGCGGTGAAGCGCGGCGCATCCTTGCCGAGGGCGGCGGGGTGGATCCGGCGGTGGCCGGCGCGTCGGGGATGTCCGGCATGTCCCAGCCGCTCACGACGGGGTCGGGCGGCCACAGCGCGATGGCGCACTGCCTGCTGCCCTCGCTGCCGATGCTGCTCGGACACCTGCTCGCCGCACTGGTCGCCGGGTGGCTGCTGCGCCGCGGCGAGGCGGCCCTGTGGCGGCTGGTGCGGCTCTCGGCTCCCGCGGCGCAGGAAGCGGCGGCGCAGGCGCTGGCCGGTGCGCTGCGTTCGGCGCTCGCGCTGGTCCGTTTCCTGCTCGCCGGTACCGGCGCCGCACAGGGCAACGGCCCGGCGGCGCCCCGCGCCCACGGCAGCGGCGAGGCCGGGCCGCGGGAACTCGTCCTTCAGCACAGTGTCGTCCGGCGCGGGCCGCCCGCGCTGACCCTCGCGGCCTGACGCCACGCGAAGCACGCCCGCAGGAAGGGCCGGGGCTTTCGCGTCGTCGCCGCGCGCGCCGACCACCCCTACCTCCTCCTGACTGTGGAGAGTTTCCGCCATGGCGAAAACCGAGATGACGAAGAAGACCATGCGCCGCCTGCCTGTTGTGGGCGGTATCGCGGCGGGCAGTGTGCTGCTGCTGGCCGCGCCCGCGTTCGCGCACGTCACCGTGCAGCCCGACACCGCCGCGCAGGGCAGCTACGCGACCATCAACCTCAAGGTCCCCAACGAGCGCGACCACGCCTCGACGGTGAAGCTCGAAGTCACCCTGCCCACCGACCATCCGCTGGTGTCCGTCATGCCGCAGCCGGTGCCCGGCTGGAAGGTGCAGGTCACCGAGGCCAAGCTCGACAAGCCGGTGGAGACGCACGGCGAGAAGATCGACAAGGCCCCCTCCAAGATCACGTGGACGGCGGAGGACGACGGCATCGAGCCCGGCCAGTTCCAGCAGTTCCCGCTCGCCGTCGGCCAGCTCCCCGAGCACGCCGGGCAGCTCGTCTTCAAGGCCCTCCAGACGTACGACAACAAGGAGGTCGTGCGCTGGATCGAGCCGGCGAAGGAGGGCGCGGCCGAGCCGGAGAATCCGGCTCCGGTCCTCAAGCTCACCGCGGCGGCCAAGGACGGCGCCGCGGGCCCGCAGGCCGCCCAGAACGCCCCGGCGCCGGACCAGAAGGTGTCCGAAAGCGACACCACGGCACGGGTGCTCGGCATCGTCGGCATCGTCATCGGCATCATCGGAGTCGCGTACGGCGTCTTCGCCGGCCGACGCCGCAACGCCTGACCAGTGGCCGGGCCTGCCCGCTGCGGGCCGGCCCGGCACCCGCTTCTGACCACACGGGATACCTCTGCAATGCGTAGTAAGACCCTGATCGCGGCTGCTCTCACGGCGGTCGCCGCCCTCACCATGACGGCGTGCGGACCCGACGACGGCGGCGACAAGCCCGCCGCGTCGGTCTCCGGCGCCTCCTCCAAGCCGATCGTCGCGCTGGACAGCCCGATGGAGAAGCCGGACCTCGTCCTGACCGACTCCGACGGCAAGAAGTACGACCTGCTGGAGAAGACCAAGGGCCACCCGACGCTGATCTACTTCGGGTACACCAACTGCCCCGACGTCTGCCCGCTGACGATGGCCAACGTCGCCGTCGCGGTCAAGCAGCTGCCGAAGGCCGAACAGGACGATCTGCGGGTCGTGTTCATCACCTCCGACCCGGAGCGCGACACCCCGTCGGCGCTCAAGAAGTGGCTCGGCGGCATCAACAAGAAGTTCACCGGCCTGACCGGCGACTTCAAGACGATCCAGGCCGGTGCGCGCAGCGTGAACGTCGGCATCGACAAGCCGGTCACGAAGAAGAACGGCGACATCGTCTCGACGCACGGCGCGCAGGTCCTGATGGCCTCGCCCAAGGACGACCGCATCCACTGGCTGGGCATGCAGGACGCCACCGCCGACAACTACACCTCCGCACTTCCGAAGATCATCAAGGGACAGAACCCGTGAACCGCCGCACCGCCACCGCCCTCGCCCTCACCGCCGTCTCGGCCCTCGCCCTGGCCGGCTGCGGCTCCGCCGACAGCGCCCCGAAGCTGAAGGTCAGCGGCGCGTACATGCCGCAGCCCGTCAACGAGAAGATGGCGGGCGCCTTCCTCGTCATCGAGAACACCGGCTCCGCCGCCGACAAGCTGACGTCGGTCACCAGCGACCTCTCCGACGACGTCTCGATACACAAGACGACCGGCAACAAGATGGAGCAGGTCAACTCCCTTCCGGTGCCCGCCAACGGCGAGTTGACGCTCTCCCGCGGCGGCAACCACCTGATGTTCATGGGCCTCAAGAAGAAGCCGGCCGCGGGCGACAAGGTCACCATCGAGCTGCACTTCGGCACCTCCGACCCGGTCAAGGTCGAGGTGCCGGTGAAGGACGCCGCCTACACACCGAAGAAGTGACGTAGAAGTACGGAGAAAGGGGAGCACTTTCATGATCACCACCGCCCCTCGGCAGCCGCGGCCCGCGGCGCTGCGCCTGCTGATCGTCGTCGGCGCGCTGCTCGGCGTCCTGTTCGGCGGCGCCGCACCCGCCTTCGCGCACGCGGCACTGACCGGCAGCAGTCCGGCGCAGGGGGCGGTGGTGGACCATGCCCCCGAACAGGTCGCGCTCAGCTTCTCCGAAGGCGTCGCCATGAGCGACGACTCGATCCGCGTCCTGGACCCGAAGGGCAAGCGGGTCGACCGCGGCAAGCTGCGTGACCTGTGCAGCGGCGAGACCGTCAAATACGGCACGGGGCTGCCGCCAGGACTCCCCGACGGGACGTACACCGTCGCCTGGCAGGCCATCTCCGCCGACAGCCACCCGGTGTCGGGCGCCTTCACCTTCTCGGTCGGCGCGCCCTCCGCGACCAAGGCGCCACTGCCCCAACAGGAGGCGGGCGGCGGCCTGGTGGGCGCGCTGTACGGCATCGCCCGCTACCTCGCCTACGCCGGTTTCACGCTGCTGGTCGGCGGCGCGGTCTTCGTACTGGCCTGCCGTCCGGCGGCGGCGGGGGTCCGGCCGGTGCAGCGTCTCGTGGTCCGCGGCTGGGCGCTGCTGACGGCGACCACCCTCGTGATGCTGCTGCTGCGCGGCCCGTACACCGGGTCGGGCGACCTCGCGGACGTCTTCGATCTCGGCGTGCTCAAGGGCGCCCTGGAGACCAAACCGGGCACCGCGCTGCTCGCCCGGCTGCTGCTGCTCGCGGTGGCCGCGGTGTTCCTGGCGGTGCTCTTCGGGGCGTACGCGCGGGCCCGGCAGGCGGCGCGTATCGAGGGGCCCGACGAGGCGGACGGGGCGCGGGAGCTTCCCGGTGCCGGGCGGCTGCGGCGGCTGACGGCCTGGCTTTCCGCGGCGGGAGTGCTCGTCGCCGCCGGGCTCGCGACGACCTGGGCGGCGGCCGAGCACGCGTCGACCGGTCTGCAGCCCGCCGTCGCGATGCCGGTCGACGTGCTGCACCTGCTGGCCTTCGCCGCCTGGCTCGGCGGCCTCGCGGCGCTGCTCGTGTCGCTGTACCGGGGCCCTGTCGTGGAGCGCACCGCGGTACGCCGCTTCTCCCGGCTGGCGTTCGGCTCCGTGCTGGTGCTGGTGGCCACCGGCATCTACCAGTCCTGGCGGCAGGTCGGCACCCTGCACGCGCTCACCGACACCAGCTACGGACTGTTGCTGCTGCTCAAGGTGGCACTGGTCGTGGTGCTCGTCGGCATCGCGTGGACGTCCCGCCGGTGGACGGCGCGGCTGCGGGAGGCGGGCGGGGAGACGGCAGCCGCCATGGTGCCCGCCGGTGTCGCGGCGGCTTCAGGGCCGGATGCCCCCGACGCACCGGACACATCCGAGACCTCCGGCCCGGTGCCCGCCGATCCCGAGCGGGCCGCTCAACTCGCCCGCCAGCAGGCCGCGTTGAAGAGCGCGAAGGTGCGGCAGCTGCGCGACGCCGACCCGGAGCGGCGGGGGCTGCGCCGGTCGGTGCTGGCCGAGGCGTCGGTCGCCGTGGTGCTGCTCGTCGTGGCGACCGTGCTGACCGCCACCGAACCGGCCCGTACGGAAGAGGCCGTGAAGGCGGGCGAGGCCGGGCAGTCGGCGGACGCCAACCAGCCGCGGGTGCTGACCATCCCCTTCGACACCGGCGGCGCGCACGGCAAGGGCACCGCCCGCATCGACCTCGACCCGGGGCGCAGCGGCAGCGGCAACCAGCTGCGGGTACGCATCGCCGACCCGTCGGGCGCGACCATGAACGTCCCCGAGGTGAAGGTGTCCTTCACCTTGCGGGCCAAGAAGCTCGGGCCGCTCCCGGTGGTGCCCGAGCACGTCGGCAAGGGCCACTGGAGCGCGAACGGCGTCCAGTTGCCGGTGCCCGGACAGTGGCAGCTCGCGCTGCTCGTGCGGACGTCCGACGTCGACCAGGTGACCGAGACCAGGAACGTGAAGATCGACTGATGACCACGAAGAAGCCGAACCGGGGCCAGGGCGGACAGCCGGACCGGTCAGCGCAGCACACCGCCGACGACTCCGCGGCGGCCGAAGGATCCCCGTCCGTCGAGCTGTCCCGCCGCCGGTTGCTGGGCACCGTCGGCGCGGCCGGCGCCGCCGGTCTTGTCGTCGGCGGGGCCGGCGGCGCCATAGGGTCGGCCGCCGCCCAGGGCGACGCGCCGGCCGCGCTCAGCTCCATCGGCGCGACGCGGGTGCCCTTCCGCGCGGCGCGCGCCAAACAGCAGGCCGGCATCACCACGCCGCTCCAGGCCGCCGGTCATCTGCTCGCCTTCGACCTGGCACCAGGCAAGGACCGCAAGGCGGCAGCCGCACTGCTGCGCCGCTGGTCACAGCTGGCCGAAGAGCTGATGGCGGGACGGGCCCCGGCCGACGACACCGCCGTGGCACGCGACGCGGGACCGTCCTCGCTCACCGTCACCTTCGGCTTCGGCCACAGCTTCTTCGCCCGTACGGGCCTGGAGAAGCAGCGGCCCGTGCAGCTCGACCCGCTGCCCGACTTCTCGTCGGACGCGCTGGACGCCGGGCGCAGCGAGGGCGACCTGTGGATCCAGATCGGTGCCGACGACGCACTGGTCGCCTTCCACGCGCTGCGTGCGCTCCAGAAGAAGGCCGCGGGCACCGCGCGGCTGCGCTGGCAGATGACCGGCTTCAACCGCACGCCGGGCGCCACCGCGCAGCCGCTGACCGCCCGCAACCTCATGGGCCAGATCGACGGCACCAACAACCCCAAGCCGTCCGACCAGGACTTCGACGAGCGGATCTTCGTGGGGCGGGACGCCGACCAGGCGTGGATGCGCGGCGGTTCGTACGCCGTCGTCCGCCGCATCCGGATGCTCCTCGACGACTGGGAGAAGCGTTCGCGCGACGAGCAGGAGCGGGTGATAGGCCGCCGTAAGGTCAGCGGCGCCCCGCTGACCGGCGGCTCGGAGACCACGCCGATGCAGCTGGACAAGACCGGTGCCGACGGGCTGCCGGTCATCCCCGCCAACGCGCACGCCCGGATCGCCGCGCCGGATTCCAACCAGGGGGCGGCGATGCTGCGCCGCCCGTTCTCCTTCCACGACGGGTTCCGCGACGACGGCGCACCGGACGCGGGGCTGCTCTTCATCTGCTGGCAGGCCGACCCGCTGCGCGCCTTCACACAGATCCAGCGGAAGCTGGACCGCGGCGACGCGCTGTCGCCGTTCCTGCGGCACGAGGCGAGCGGCCTGTACGCGGTGCCGCCCGCCCCGGAGCAGGGCGGCTACGTCGGGCAGTCGCTGCTGGAGGGCTGATCCCGGCCGCGCGTCCACAGGGTGGCGGGTGCGGGGGCCGCTCTGTGGACGGAGCCCGCGGGGCCGGGCCGGGTCTCGGTATCGTGAACACAAGGGAGATCGGCGGGACGTCCCCGCAAGAACGCGAGGGAGACACCTGCATGTCGGCCAGTCGCTACACCTATCTCGGCCCGGCGGGCACCTTTACGGAGGCGGCGCTGCGCACGCTCCCCGAATCGGCGACCCGCGAGCTGGTGCCGATGGTGTCCGTACCGGCCGCGCTGGACGCGGTGCGCTGCGGTGAGGCCGCGGCTGCGCTGGTCCCGATCGAGAACTCCGTCGAGGGCGGCGTGACCACCACCCTGGACGAACTGGCCGCAGGCGAACCGCTGATGATCTACCGCGAGGTGCTGCTGCCGATCGCCTTCGCCCTGCTGGTGCGCCCCGGTACGCCGCTGTCCGACGTCAAGACGGTGACCGGGCATCCCGTCGCCCAGCCGCAGGTCCGCAAGTGGCTGGCGGCCCATCTCCCGGAAGCGGTCTGGGAGTCGGCGGCTTCGAACGCGGACGGTGCGCGGCTGGTGCAGGAGGGCCGCTACGACGGCGCGTTCGCCGGGGAGTTCGCCGCGGCGACCTACGGCCTGGAGCCGCTGGTCACCGAGATCCACGACGCGCAGAACGCCGCCACCCGCTTCGTCCTGGTCGGCCGCCCGGCCCGGCCCGCCGCGCCCACCGGCGCGGACAAGACCTCGGTGGCGCTGTGGCTGCGCGCCGACCACCCCGGTGCGCTCCTGGAGCTGCTCCAGGAGTACGCGGTGCGCGGCGTGAACATGATGCGCATCGAGTCCCGCCCGACCGGCGAGGGCATCGGCCGCTACTGCTTCTCGGTGGACTGCGAGGGCCACATCACCGACCGCCGGGTCAGCGAGGTGCTGATGGGGCTCAAGCGGGTCTGCCGCGAGGTGCGCTTCCTCGGTTCGTACCCGCGCGCCGACCAGGTGTCGGCGACGGTCCGCCCGGACATGACGGACGCGGCGTTCACCGATGCGTCGGACTGGCTGACTCGTTGCCTCGACGGCCGGTCCTGACCGGTCGGCCGGCCGGGCCCGGCGGACGCCGTCCGGCCCGGCGGGACGTAGCCGACCTGGGGCTTTCGCCGGGGTGTGGAGACTGTCCACAAAGTTATCCACAGGCATGAGTCTCGACCTGTGGGTAAGTCGACATGGGGGCCGATGTGAGAGTCCGGCAATCTCGGCAAATCGCCCCTTCGTCACCAGATCACCCCACAGGCCCTTGCAATCCCTGAAGTGGGCCGTGTCAGCGCAATTCCCTCGGCCAATCCTTTAGGGCGAGGCAACTCCACGCGAAAGAGTGGGTGAACGGGGTTTGGACAACGAATCCATAGCGGACGATTCGCCTACCGGAACGAGAGATTCCGAGGTCCACAGTTTTCACACACAGCCTGTGGATAAGAATCGCCGAACCTCTCTCCCCTGTGGACAACTCCGGTTTTCCCCAGCCGCCCCAGCTCCGGAATCCCCTTCCCGCACCCTCCTCCGCACTCCTCGCCAACTCCCTCCACACACCCAGTTGATCACCGGTCGGCGCACGCCTCTCGCACCCACCCCGAATCCCGCCGGGAAATTCCCCCGTCGAGATTCAGCCACTCCCGAACGGCGCCCCGGAGGCTTCCACGGGCGCCCGGGCGCGTTTCGTCTCGCTTTGCCGTAGATCACTGCGACACTCCGGCGGGCACTTCGCGGTCACTTCGACGGCGCTTTCCGCTCACCATTGACCGCATTCCTGCCTGTCACTGCGCGAGAATAAACAATCCCAAAGCGGACATAACACCCGCCGTGAAATATCGCGTCGAGCGCCCCGGCCCGGTCCCGGTAGCCTGGAGGGGTGATTGACCTTCGCCTGCTTCGTGAGGACCCCGACCGTGTGCGCGCGTCCCAGCGCGCCCGTGGAGAGGACGTCGAACTCGTCGACGCGCTTCTCTCCGCCGACGAGCGGAGCAGGTCGTCCAGCGTCCGCTTCGACGAGCTGCGCGCCGAGCAGAAGGCGCTCGGCAAGCTCATCCCCAAGGCAGCGGGCGACGAGAAGGCCGTGCTGCTGAAGAAGGCGGGCGAACTGTCCGCCGCCGTCAAGGAAGCCGACGCCGCGCAGGACGAGGCCAAGGCCGAGGCCCAGGCCCTGCTGCGCAAGCTCGGCAACCTCGTCCACCCGGACGTCCCCGTGGGCGGCGAGGAGGACTTCACCGTCCTGGAAACCCTCGGCACCCGCCGCGACTTCGCCGCCGAGGGCTTCGAGCCCAAGGACCACCTGGAGATCGGCGAACTGCTCGGCGCGATCGACGTCGAGCGCGGCGCCAAGGTCTCCGGCTCGCGCTTCTACTACCTGACGGGCGTCGGCGCGCTGCTGGAGCTGGCCCTCGTCAACGCCGCCATCGCGCAGGCCACCGCGGCCGGCTTCACGCCGATGCTGACCCCGGCGCTGGTCCGCCCGCGCGCCATGGAGGGCACCGGCTTCCTCGGCCAGGCGGCGGAGAACGTCTACCACCTGGAGAAGGACGACTACTACCTGGTCGGCACCTCCGAGGTCCCGCTCGCCGCGTACCACATGGACGAGATCGTCGACGCGTCCAAGCTGCCGCTGCGCTACGCCGGTTTCTCGCCGTGCTTCCGCCGCGAGGCCGGCACGTACGGCAAGGACACCCGCGGCATCTTCCGCGTCCACCAGTTCGACAAGGTGGAGATGTTCTCCTACGTCGCGCCGGACGACGCGCAGGCCGAGCACCAGCGCCTGCTGGACTGGGAGAAGCAGTGGCTGACCGGCCTGGAGCTGCCGTTCCAGGTGATCGACGTCGCCACCGGTGACCTCGGCGCCTCCGCCTCCCGCAAGTTCGACTGCGAGGCGTGGATCCCGACCCAGGGCAAGTACCGCGAGCTGACGTCGGCGTCGAACTGCGACGAGTTCCAGGCCCGCCGCCTCTCCGTGCGGATGCGCGAGAACGTCGAGGGCAAGCAGAAGGTCTCGCCGCTGGCGACGCTGAACGGCACGCTCTGCGCCGTCCCGCGCACCATCGTGGCGATCTTCGAGAACCACCAGCAGGCGGACGGCTCGGTGCGCGTCCCCGAGGTGCTCCGCCCCTACCTGGGCGGTCGCGAGATCCTGGAGCCCGTCGCCAAGTGACCTCCCCAGGCCCGGACGCTGCCCCGGCAGTGCCGTACAAACTCATCGCGACGGACCTCGACGGGACGTTGCTGCGGCACGACGGGACCATCTCGGAGCGGTCCCGCGCCGCGCTCGCCACGGCCACCGCGGCGGGCGCGGCACACATCGTCGTCACCGGCCGGGCGGTGCCCTGGACCCGGCACATCCTCGACGCGCTCGACTACCAGGGGATCGCGGTGTGCGGGCAGGGCTCGCAGGTCTACCACGCGGGTGAGCAGCGGCTGCTGACGTCCGTGACGCTGGACCGCAAGCTCGCCGCGCTCGCGCTGGCCAAGATCGAGACGGAGACCGGCCCGCTGCGGCTGGCCGCGAGCCGGGACGGCCTGGCGGGCGAGGTGCTGGTCGGCCCCGGCTACCGCTTCACCGAAGGGCCGCTGCCGTGCATCCAGGTGGACGACCCGGCCGAGCTGTGGTCGGCGCCGGTGAACAAGGTCTACCTCCAGCACCCCACGCTGCACGACGACGCACTGGCCGAGGCCGCGCGCGCCGCCGCCGGTGATCTCGTCGGGGTGACGGTCTCCGGGCCCGGCATCGTCGAGCTGCTGCCGCTCGGCCTGACCAAGGCCACCGGTCTTTCGCTGGCCGCCCGCCGCCTCGGCGCCAAGGGCAGCGAGACCCTCGCCTTCGGTGACATGCCCAACGACCTCCCGATGTTCGCCTGGGCCGCGCACGGCGTCGCCATGGCCAACGCCCACGACGAACTGAAGGCCGTCGCCGACGAGATCACCGCGTCCAACGAGGACGACGGCATCGCGGTGGTGCTGGAGCGCCTGTACGGGCGCTGAGCACGGTCAACGGCGCTTTCCCTGCGAGCGCTTGGGCGCGGCGGCGACGAAAGGCCCCGCGCCCTTGATGTGCCGGATCCGCGGCGCGCTCTCCATCGTCCGCACCCCGGGCAGCGCCGCGATGCGGCTGGTCAGATACGTGTAGAGGGCGCGGACGTCCCGGCACACCACCGAGGCGAAGAGGTTGTTGGGTCCTGTGGTGGCGCAGGCGAACGCGACCTCCGGGTGCGTCGCCAACGCGGCCCCGGCGGCGGCCAGTTCGGCCGGTGCGACGGACATCCACAGCGCGACCATCACGCCGTAGCCGAAACGCCGCACGTCGTAGTCGACGTCGAAGTAGAGGACGCCACCGGCCTGGAGTTCGGCGAGCCGGCGGCGCACGGTGGTGGGCGACCAGCCGGTGACCGCGGCCAGCTCGGCGGGCGGCGTACGGCCGTCCCTGGCGAGCGCGTCGAGCATCCGGCGGTCGGCGGCGCCGAGCGTGACCGGGGCGGGATCGGGATCCCTGCCGGGCTGCGGCATCGCGTCCCGGCCCGGGACGGCGGCGGGCGGGCCCGGCACGGATGCGGGATCCGCGGGCGGCGGTGTCCCGCCGAGCCGGGCGATCTGCTCGGCGGTCAGCTCTCCCGCCTTGTTGACCAGGCTCTGGGCGCCGCCGTAGAACTCGTGCAGCAGGCAGTGTGCGGTGACGCCGACCACGCTCGGGGTGCGCGGCAGCTTCTCCAGCAGCAGCGCGTCGCTGTGCTCGCTGTCCGCCGCCCGGCACACCGCGGCGATCTCCGTCCCGCCGGACGTCAGGCTCACCCAGGTGGTGTCCGACCTGCGGGCCAGCGCCTCGGCCACCGGCACCGCCGCGTCCGGCGCGCACTGCACCCGGATCAGCCACTCCACCTCGCCGAGCGTCGCCGGGTCGGTCAGGCCAAGTACCTTGAGCGTGCCGGCCGTACGGTGCCGGGTGTAGCGCCGGGCCACGGTCTGGTCGGAGACTCCCAGGACCGCGGCGATACGGCTGAAGGGCGCCCGTCCGTCGAGCTGCAACGCGTGGATGAGCTGCCGGTCGAAGGCGTCGTACCTGTCGGATATCACCATTCGACAGTACTCCGTGTCGGATTGCACCACCGTCGGCGAACTGGCTGGGAGATCCGCCCCCACAGGACGGATTGTGGGCGACGCACCGACCACGGGCACCGGAGACCGGACCCGATGGGGCACAGCCCACGGCCGCACTCCGCGGCCGGATCGCACGGCCCGATCCCGCGGCCCGCACGACACCTGGATCCGCCGCCGGACACCCCTGGCCGGATCCCACCCGACACCACGGCCGCCAGCACCGGCCTGACCACAACGGAGGACTCTCATGCACCACGCGGCGGATCGGGGGAACGCGGCGGTCGCCCCCGCCGCGGACGGCGGTGGCCCGGCGGGCCACCGGCCCGTGGCGCGCGGCAAGTGGTGGCCCCTGGTCGCCATCACCCTCGGCAACTTCATGCTGCTCGTCGACGTCACGATCGTGAACACCGCGCTGCCGCGGATGGCCGACGGTCTCGGCGCGTCCTTCACCTCGCTCCAGTGGGTGATGGACATCTACGCGCTGGCGCTCGCCGCGCTGCTGATGGTCGCGGGATCGGCCGCCGACCTCTTCGGCAGGCGCCGCCTGTACCTGGCGGGCCTCGCGCTCTTCGCCCTCTCCTCGCTCGCCTGCGGCCTCGCCCCCGACGCGGGCACCCTGATCGCCGCGCGAGCCGTCCAGGGCCTCGGCGCCGCCGCGATGTTCGCCACCAACACCCCGCTGCTGATGGCCCATTACCAGGGCAGGGACCGCGGCGTGGCCTTCGGGATCTGGGGCGGCACGAGCGGCGCGGCGGCGGCCGTCGGGCCCGTACTGGGCGGCCTGCTGACCGAGTACACGGACTGGCGGGCGATCTTCCTCGTCAACCTGCCGCTGACGGCCATCGCGGTGTGGATCACGGTGCGCCACGTGCGCGAGTCGCACGGCGACCGCACGGCCAGGATCGACTGGGCGGGCGCCACCTCCTTCACAGCCTGCGCGGGTGCGCTGATGTACGGGCTGATCCGCGGCGGCGAGCACGGCTGGACGGAGTCCGGGACGCTCGCCTCGCTGGTGGTCGCCGCCCTGGCGCTGATCGTGTTCGTCGCCGTGGAGCGGCGGATGCGGCAGCCGTTGCTTGATCTGCGGCTGCTGCGCCGGCCGTCGTTCGCGGTGCTGATGCTGGCGGCCCTGCTGCTCCAGGCAGCGGCCTTCCCGTACCTGACGTACGTGGGGCTGTGGACGCAGAACATCCTCGGTCTGAGCCCGGTCGCCGCGGGCCTCGCGGTGACGCCGATGGCCCTGATGTCGCTGCTCATCGGCGCGCTCGGGGGCCGTCGGCTGGCCCAGCTCGCGCCGCAGATACCCATCGGCTGCGGCCTGTTGCTCACCGGCGCGGGCGGGCTGCTGCACGCGCTGCTCCTCGACGGCAGCACCGACGCCGGCTGGGCGACGCTGACCCCCGGGCTCGCGGTGAGCGGCCTCGGCATCGGCATGGCGATGCCGGTCCTGGTCTCGGCGGCGCTCGGCGCGGCACCCCCGCAGCGGGCGGGCATGGCGAGCGGCGCCGTCAACACCTTCCGTCAGCTCGGCTACGCCATCGGCATCGCCGTCCTGGGCACGGTCTTCGCCACCGCGCTGCGCGACGCGGCACCGGGCGCCGCGGCCGGCGGGCACGGCGGCGGCAAGGCGGTCGGCGCCGCGTACGTCTCCGGTCTGACGGACATCACCCTGCTCTCGGGTGTCGTCGCCGTGGTGACCGGCCTGCTGGTCCTGGCGGTCGTACGCCGCTCGGACGCCGGGGCCGGTGCGCCGTCCGCACCCGCCGCCGGGAAGTCCGCGCCGCGGGGCGAGGGCGCAGAAAGCGGCCAGGGCACCACCCCGGCCACGGCCGGGATCGGGGCCGGCCCGAGCGGGGAGTAACCGAGCCCGAGCAGGGCGGTACCAGGGGCGACGCGCGACCGTGCGTCGCCCCTGATTGCCGTTCCGGAGCCGCCACCGCGGCCCGCCGTCTGACACCCATCGCCTGATCACTCTCCGTAAACGTGCGAGCGCACGCCGCGGTTCCCGCCCGCTCCCGCGACTTCCGGCCCGGGGGCCCGGTGAGTCCGCCCGATATCCGTGTACGCTGAATACATTCAGTTGTAGGATGACCGGTCAACCGGGCACATGGAGGCGGGAAGCGGATGGCGCTACAGGCGGCGGGACGGCAGTCCCTGGTGGACACGGTCGTCGAGGCGCTGCGCGCACAGCTCACCGCGGGCGAGTGGAAGGTCGGTGCCCGCATCCCCACCGAGCACGCACTCGCCGAACAGCTCCAGGTCGGCCGCAACACCGTCCGTGAGGCGGTACGGGTGCTCGTGCACGCCGGGATGCTGCGGTCACGGCAGGGCGAGGGCACGTTCGTGGTGTCCACCGCCGACCCGGGCGACATCATGCGCGGCGTCCAGCGGGCCGGCATCCGTGACGTGCTCGAACTGCGGATCGCGCTGGAGGCGGAGGCCGCCAGACTGGCCGCCGTCCGCCATGAACCCGCCGACCTGGAACGGATGCGGGCAGCCCTGGACGCGCAGGCCGCCCTGGAGGTCACCCCCGGTCACCCGGCGTCCGACAGCCTGGAGCTGTACGCCGATCACGACATCGCCTTCCACAGAGCCGTGGTCGAGGCGGCCCACAACACCGCGCTGACGGCGACCTACGGCTGGTTCAGCAGCTCGGTGCGCGAGGCGCTGGTCACCGCGCTCGACGACCACGAGATCCCGAAGATCGTGCACGGCGATCACCACGCCGTCATGGAGGCCATCGCCTCGGGCGACCCGGAGGCGGCCGAGCGGGCCACCCGCGCGCTTCTGGACAAGCCGAAGCAGGCCGTGGAAGCCCTGCTCGCCGCCCGCTGACACCACCCCATTTCCCCCCTTTTCCTTTTCCCGCCCGCCAGGCGATGGGCGCCGCCGCAGCTCATCGGCGCGCCAACCGCCCGCGCACACCCCACGATTGGCGAGGTAACGCACCCATGTCAGCGATCAGACCCGACGCACCCTTGATCGACGCCGAGGAGGACCTGACCGCGGCACCGCAGGTCACCGCGGCCCGCCGCCGGCTCCGGGCGCACCCGGCGCTCCTGCTGGCCGGCATCGTCCTCGCCTCGCTCAACATGCGGGCGGCGCTGGCCGGCGTCTCGCCGCTGCTCAGCGAGATCGGCGGCCACTTCCACCTGGCCGCCACCGCCAGCAGCCTGGTCACGACCATCCCGCTGGTCTTCATGGGCCTCGGCTCGATCATCGCGCCGCGGCTCGCCCGCCGTTGGGGCACCGAAGCGGTGCTGTGCGGCGCGCTGGTCCTGCTGTGCGGCGGCATCGTGCTGCGCATCGCGCCGCCGGTCGTCGCGCTGTTCGTCGGCTGCGCGGTGGTCGGCACCGCGATAGCCCTGCTGAACGTCCTGATGCCGGGGCTGATCAAGCGGGACTTCCCGGAGAAGGCCGCGGGCATGACCGCGCTCTACTCCACCGCGATGATCATGGGCGCCACCGTGTCGGCCGCCACCGCGGTCCCCCTGGAGAACGCGCTCGGCAGCTGGCAGGGCTCGCTGGTCTCCTGGGCACTGCTGGCCGCCGTCGCCGCACTCCTCTGGATCCCGCAGGCGGTCATCGCCCGCCGCGGCACCCACCACGGCCAGGCCGCGGCGACACCCGCGCACACCGCCGAGACCGGCCCCCGGCTGGGCCGTTCGCCGCTGGCCTGGCAGGTCACGCTGTTCATGGGATCGCAGTCCCTGATCGCGTACGTGATGATCGCCTGGCTGCCGACGCTCTTCACCGACCACGGGATGGGCAAGAGCCAGGCGGGCCTGGTCTTCGCGTTCAGCACGCTGGTGCAGATGGCCGGTTCGTTCGTGGTGCCGATGCTCGCCGGGCGGATGCGGCGCCAGCGGCTGCTGGGTGTGGCCGTCTCCGCGCTGATGGCGTGCGGCGTCGTCGGGCTCCTGGTGGCGCCGGTGGCGGGCGCGTGGCTGTGGGCCGTGCTCCTCGGTATCGGGCAGGGCGGCGCGCTGGGCCTGGCGCTGACGATGATGGTGCTGCGCTCCGGTGACGCGCACACCGCCGCCCGCCTCTCGGGCATGGCGCAGACCGGCGGCTACCTCCTGGCGGCGGTGGGCCCGCTGATCCTCGGCGCGGTCCACCAGCTCACCGACGGCTGGACCGTCCCGCTCGCCCTGCTGCTGGTCGTGTGCGCCGGGCTCGCCCTCCTGGGCATGGGCGCGGGCCGTGACCGCCGGATCGGGTCGGCTGCCTGACGACGCGACGGTGCGACGGCGCGGCGCGTGAGCCGGTGTCCCCGGCCCTTGTACGACTTACGGGCCTACGGGGCACCGGCTCACGGGCCTACCGGCCTACGGGGGCACCGGCCTACGGGGCACCGGCTCACGCGTCGCGCAGGGAAGTGGCCGGTACGAGCGGCGGTCCTCCGGGGGCCCGCTCCTCTTCGGGGCTTCTGGAGGCCGCGTCGAGGGTGACGGCGCGCAGCGTGGCGCGGTGGACGGCGCGGGCGAGCCGGGCGCCCCAGAGCGAGCGGGGTCCGGCGAACTCCTCGGCCGGTTCGCCCGGTTGGGGCGCGCGGGCCGCGACGCACACCGCGTCGGTCGGCGTGCCCGACGCGTCGCAGCCGTACTCCAGGAGGGCCTGCACCTTGGCCTCGGTGGCGGTGGCGACCGCGTTCACCAGGGCCGCGTCGGACAGCGGCACCGGCAGCGCGACGAGGGTGTTGATGGTGCCCGGCCCGGGGTGCGGGAGCGACCGCGCGGGCGGCACCGCGGCCCATCCGGAGACCCCCACACCTGCCGTGACCAGCGCTTCCGCACCGTCGTCCACGGCGTGCGAGCGGGTGCCGAGCACATCGGCCGCGGTCATCAGGCCAACGCCCGCACTCCCCGCCCCGCCCGGGTCCGCCCGTGCGCCCGCGGCGATCTCCGCGAGGTGCGCCGCCGGGTCGCGGCGCGTATAGCCGTGCCCCACCTGGGCGTTGAGCACCCAGGAACGCGTACCGATGCCGCCGCCGAGCACCGCGCTGGAGATCATGCGCCAGCCGGGACCGGCCCGCCACAGCAGCGCGGGCAGCGCGCCCGCGCCGTGCGCGTCGCGGTGCTGCACGGTCTCAGTCGTGATCAACGCTTTCGGGGGTGTCACCCCGCAACCCTACGGACCGGCCGCCGGCGCCCCCTTGGCGCACCGGAAGCCGCCCCTGCCGGTACGTACCGGCAGGGCCACCGCGGCGGCGTGGTCGAATTGTTCGGTGGACACCAGTGAAGGACAGGCCAGGCCACCGCGCCGCATCCGCAACCCCCAGCGCACCCGGCAGGCGATCGTCGACGCGCTGCTGAGCGCCGTCAAGGAGGGCGAGATCGCCCCGACCGCCCGGCACATCGCCCAGCGGGCCGGGGTGTCGGAGCGCAGCGTCTTCGTCCACTTCCGTGATCTCGACGACCTCCGCCTGGCGGTCGCACGGCAGCAGGCCGAGCGGGTGGCGAAGCTGGTCACGCCGATTCCGCAGGAGTGGCCGCTGGAGAAGCGCCTGGACACGCTGCTGGCCCAGCAGGAAGAGGTGTTCGCGCTCCAGACACGGGTCAGGATCGCCGCTCTCGTCCACGCCCAGGAGTCCCCGGCGCTCGCCGCGGTCATGGCGGAGACGAACCGGAAATACCGGGCCCGGCTGGCCGAGGTCTTCGCGCCGGAACTGTCGGCGGTCGACGAGGCGGCGGGCGCCGAACTCCTCGACATCCTGGAACCGGTGCTCGGCTGGCCCTTCCGGTACCACCTGTCGGAGCAGCGCGGCGCGGACCGCGAGCGCGTCACCCGGGCGGCGCGCCGTACGGTCCTCGCGGTGCTGCGCGAGAAGGGCTGAGGCCCCGGGCCCGCGCCGCGACGCCGCGGAGATCCGTCAGAAGCGCCCTACGCCGTCAGCCGGATCACGGCGGCCGGGCAGACCGCGGCGGCCTCGCGGACGGTGTCGTGCTCACCGGCGGGCGGCTCGGAGTCGAGGAGGACGACGATGCCGTCCTCCTCGCGCTGGTCGAAGACCTCGGGGGCGAGCAGCACACACTGTCCTGCGCCGCAGCACTTGTCCTCGTCGACGGTGATCTGCATAGGGGGCTCCTGTTCTGGGGGGAAGGGGTACCGGGCCACCGCGCGGGCGGCCGGGGCGCGGCCGGCAGCGGCTACCAGGTGACCGGCAGCGTGTGGCAGCCGTAGATGGCCATGTCGGTGCGGAACGGGATCGCGTCGAGCGGTACGGCAGGGCGCATCGTGGGGAAGCGGCGCAGCAACGTGCCGATGACGACCTGGAGTTCGGCACGGGCCAGGGCCTGGCCGAGGCACTGGTGGATGCCGTAGCCGAAGGCGACGTGACGCTGGGCGTGGGCGCGGGACACGTCGAGGGTGTCGGGGTCGCCGAACGTCTCCGGGTCGCGGTTGGCGGACGGCAGCGCGCACACCACGCCCTCGCCCGCCCTGAGCAGCCGGCCGCCGATCTCGACGTCCTCCAGGACCGCGCGGCGCGGACCGCTGCGGACGATGCTGTGGAAGCGCAGCAGTTCCTCGACGGCTCCGGGGAGCAGCGCGGGATCGCGGCGCAGCCGCTCGGCGGTGGCGGGATCCCGCATCAGCGTCAGCGCGCTGAGCCCGATCATGTTGGCGGTGGTCTCGTGGCCCGCCACCAGCAAAATGCCGGCGAAGCCGATCAGTTCACGGTGTGTCAGTTTTCCGTCCGCCTGCTGCTCGACGATCAGGCGGCCGATGATGTCGTCGGCCGGGGCCTTCTCCTTTGCCGTCACCAGGGAGTCGAGATAGGCCACCAGATCCCGGCGGGCCGCGCCGAGTTCCTGCTCGGTGGCCGTGCGGGAGAGCAGTGTGGCGGTGAGGTTCTGGAACAGCGGGTGGTCCTCGTCGGGCACACCCAACAGCAGGCCGATGACCAGCGAGGGCAGCGGCAGCGCCAGGGCACGCACCAGGTCGACGGGGTGTGCGGACCGCTCGGTGGCGGCCATCGCGTCGCACAGCTCGTCGGTCAGCTCCTGTATCCGCGGGCGCAGCGCATCGATCCGCTTGACCATGAACTCCCTGGTCACCATGCGGCGCAGCCGGGTGTGCCCGGGCGGGTCCATCCGGATGAAGGCACGGCCCTCCTGGGTGGGGGCACCTTCTATCCCGGACCGCGGGAAGCCGGGCTTGAACGGGTCGGAGCTGAAGCGCGCGTGGTCGCCGAGCACCGTGCGGATGTCGGCGTAGCGGGTGAGCAGCCAGGCCCAGTTGCCGTCGGCGAGGGAAATCCTGGACACCGGGGCCTCGGTACGCAGCCGGGCGAGCCCCGTGGGCGGGTCCAACGGGCAGCCCGGCGGCGGCTCGACGGGCAGCGGCGGGAGTGCGGTGACGTCCACGGGGAGATCCACGGGGACGTCGACGGGGGTGCCTGCGGGGACGTCTGCGAGGGCGTCTGCGGGGGAAGGCATGTCGGCTCCTTGATTCCGGTTCCGGTTCCGGTTCGGCGGGCCCCGGGCGGGGCGGGAGTGCGGGCGGTGGCCCGTTACGGCGCGGGCTCGGGTGATCCGGCGGGTTCTGCGGTCCGGGCTTCCGGGCGGCGCAGCCTGCGCCACGTCAGCCAGCCGCAGACCGCGGCGGCCGGCTTGCCGAGCACCACGTTGGCGACGCCGAGCAGCGCGACGGCGTCCGCGCGGTAGAGCGGCAGCCAGATGGCCAGGTGGGCGCACCACAGGGCGAGCCACAGGGACGTGATCTGCCAATGGAGGCGGCGTCGGCGGGGGTCGGACCGCCAGTCCTGGCGCTCGGCGCGCAGGAGCCTGGCCAGGGGGCCGCTCACCGGGCGGCCGATCAGCAGCGACCCCGCGAACAGGACCGCGAGCACCACGTTGAGCAGCAGCTCGGGCAGGAAGAAGGCCCGTCCGTCGCCGACGTACAGGGCGAACAGCGCGTGCGCCAGGACGCCGCCGAGCGCGATTGCGACGATCTTCAGCGAGTCGCCGCGCAGCAGACGGACCACGGCGACGGCCCCGCCCCCTAAGAGCGCGCAGACGGCGCCCGTCGCCGGGCCGGCCAGTCCGTTGCCTGCGAGGAAGCAGCCGACCGGCACGGCCGCGTCAACTATGTGACGCAGCCCCGCGGTTGGCATCCGTCGCGGTGCCGGGACGGCGTTCGTTCGTGCTGTCATTCCGATGAGTGTGCCACTATTGCAGTAACACTGTAATAAGCGGAGCCTGTCAGCCTCCGGAGGCCCGCGCAGACATGCGGCCGGGGGGGGGCCCCGGGGGGGGGGCGGGGGCCGGGGGGGGGCGGCGGGGGGCCCCCCCCCGCCCCCGCCCCCCCCCCCCCCCCGGGGCCCCCCCCCGGCCGCGTCATGGGGCATCAGTGGTCCCCGCCCGTCACTCCTCCCCCGCCAGCGTCAGGGACCGCAGCCGGTGCGCCGCGTACCAGGTGGCGCCGACGGTGACGACGACCAGCAGGCCGATGGCGAGCGGCAGTTGCACCTCGGAGGTGAGGGCGCCGTCGGCCGCGATCTTCTGGCCCACCGCGAGCGCCCACTGCTGGACGCTGAGCGTGCGCGCCCCCGCCACCAGGCTGCCGAACAGGGTCTCCCAGACCAGGGCGTAGACCAGGCCGAAGACGACGGCGTGCCGGCTGATGGTGCCGAAGAAGAGGAACAGGGCGCTGTAGGCGACCGAGGCGACGGCCGCAGCCACCGCGTAGGCCACCGCGATCTGCTGGCTGTTGCCGTTCAGGACGAACCCGGCGATCAGTACCGGCACGGCCGAGAACGCCACCGTCACCCCGATCGCGACCAGCAGTTTCGTGAAGATGATCGTCGACCGTCTGACCGGCTTGGCCAGGAGGTAGACCACGGAGCCGTCGTCGATCTCCGGGCCGATCGCGCCCGTACCCGCGATGACGCCGATCAGCGGCACCATCGTGGCCAGCGCGAAACCGCCCAGGACACCCGTCGCCGTGGAGTCGTCGGCGCCGCTCAGCGCGCGGACCACCAGGGCGATCACGATGAGGAGTGCGGGCAGCGCGAACAGGATCAGCGCGCGGCGGCGGCCGAGCAGGGCCCGGTAGGTGAGCCGGGCGACGGTCGGGTGGAACAGCGAGTGCGACGCGGCCGGTGCGTTCATCGGCGGGGCCGTCGGAGAGGTCGTGGACATGCGTCGGGGCTCCTTTCCGGCCTCAGGCCGCTACGAGGTAGGAGAAGACGGATTCCAGCGACTCGTCGGACGGCGAGACCGCCAGCAGGCGGATGCCGTGGTCCCGCGCGACGCGTGGCAGGAGTGCGGTGAACCGGGGGAAGTCGACGGCCTGGACGCGCAGTACACCCTCGGCGATGTCCACCTCGATACCGGCCGTCGACGGGTCGGCGATCAGCGCACCGGCCAGCGCACGGTCGTTGTCGGACCGTACGACGTAGCGGTGCGGGCGGTCGGTCATCAGCCGGCGGATCTTGCGGAAGTCGCCGGACGCGGCGTGCCGGCCCGCGACCACCACCTCGATGTGCGAGGCGAGTTGCTCGACCTCTTCGAGGATGTGCGAGGAGAACAGGACCGTGCGGCCCTCGTCCCCCATCCGTCGCAGCAGCTCCATCAGCTGCATGCGCTGCCGCGGGTCCATGCCGTTGAACGGCTCGTCGAGCAGCAGCACGGACGGGTCGTGCACCAGCGCCGACGCCATCTTCACCCGCTGCCGCATGCCCTTGCTGTACGTCGAGATCTTGCGGTCCTGGGCGTACTCCATCTCGACGGTGCCCAGCGCCCTGGCCGCATCGGCGCGGCCCAGGCCGTGCAACTCGGCGTTGGCGACCACGAATTCGCGGCCGGTGAGGAAGTCGTACATCGACTCGCGTTCGGGGACGATGCCGATGTGGCGGTAGCTGCGTTCGTTGCGCCAGACGGCGGTGCCGTCGAGGGTGACCGTGCCGTTGGAGGGGGCGAGGAAGCCGCCCATCATGTTGATGAGGGTGGACTTCCCGGCACCGTTGGGGCCCAGCAGCCCGGTGACGCCGGGGGCGATGGTCATCGTGATGTCGTTGACCGCGACGACGTTGCCGAACCAGCGGGAGACGTGGTCGATCTGAAGAGTGCTCATGGGCGGGGCCCATTCCTTCGGAGGGTGGCGAGGGGGGCGGGGGCGGGCGGCGGGACGTGACTCACAGGCCCGCCTTCCGGTAGCGGCGCATCAGGAGGGCGTAGCAGCCGGCGATGACACCCAGCGTGACGAGGAGGTAGACGTATCCCGCGGCGGTCGACGGCTCCAGGCCGTTGGGGAAGGAGCTGGTGCCGCCGAGGAACTTCGTCTGGACGCCGTCGATGAGGGTGATCGGCGAGAACAGGCCGAGCCAGCCCGCCGCCGCTTCGTTGCCCTGCACGAACGCGATGCCCTGGACGGCGCTCACCGCCCCGTAGGGGATGGTCAGTACGGCGATCACCGCGGCGACGCCGAAGCCGCGGCGCGGGGTGAGCGCGGAGACCACCAGGCCGATGCCGGCGAACAGCAGCGACAGCAGCGCGATCGACACCAGGCCCTGGGCCAGGCCCTTGGTCTGGTCGAGGAAGTCCAGCTTCGCCAGCAGCGACCCCACGTACAGGATCACCAGAGGGGCGCCGGTGAGCAGGAAGAGCGCGCTCGCCATGGCGGCGAACTTGGCCACGACGTAGTCGACCCGCTCGATGGGGCGCGAGAAGTACAGCGGCACGGTCTTGAAGCGCAGGTCACGGGAGACGGACTGCGGTGCCTGGGCGGCCAGGTAGAGGCCGATGACGGCCTGGACGTAGATCGCGTAGCGGGTGTAGCCGACGGGCAGGCTGCTCGCCTTGGTCACGACCGTCACCGCCACCATGATCGCCGCGGGCAGGCACATCACCGCGAAGAGCAGCATCGGCAGCACCTTGGACTTGGCGGAGCGGCCGAGTCCGTAGGCGCCGCGCAGGCTCTGCGAGAACAGTGACCTGCGGGCGTACGCACGGCCCAGGCGCGGGCCGTCGTAGTGGCGGTAGCCGATGTTGTGGATGACGTCGGGCGCGGCGGCGGGCGCCTGCGCGGTGGGCTTCGCGGTGGTCTCACGCGACATCGGGGGCACCTCCTTCCTGGGGGGCGTACGAGACGGCGGGGGCGGGAGCGGCGGTGCGGCCTGCGGGCGCCGCGGTCCCGGCCACGGCCCCGGTTCCGGCCGCCGCGTCCGCGTCCGCGTCGCGGAAGACCTCGGCGATCCGGTGCCGCCGCTGTTCCATCCGGACCAGCCCGATACCGAGCCCGGCGACCGTGTCCCGCACCAGGTCGTAGGTCTCGTCGCCGGTCACCTCGACGTGCAGCAGGTGCCCGGATGCGGCCGAGCCGTCCGTGCCGACGGCCGCCGAGGTCACCGCGGCGCCGGCTGCGGACAGCGCGGCGCGCAACGCCCCGGTGCCGTCGGGGCACGCGTCGGTGTCCGTGACCTCGACCGCCAGCGAGGCGGTGACCTGCGTGAAGTCGTCGGTGGCCGACGAACGCAGCAGCTTCCCGCCGTCGATGACGACGACGTGATCGCAGGTGCGCTCCAGCTCGCCCAGGAGGTGGGAGGTCACCAGAACGGAGATGCCGAAGTCCGTGTGGACGCGCCGGATCAGCGCCAGCATCTCGTCCCTGCCGACCGGGTCCAGGCCGTTGGTCGGCTCGTCGAGGAACACCAACTGCGGGTCGTGGACCAGGGCTTGGGCCAGTTTCACCCGCTGCTTCATGCCGGTGGAGTAGCCGCCGATGGGGCGGTAGCGCTCCTCGTACAGGCCGACGTGGCGCAGGGTGTCGGCGGTGCGTTCCCTGGCCGCGGTGGGCGGCAGCCCGGACATCCGCGCCATGTGGACGACGAACTCGGTGGCGGAGACGTCGGGTGGCAGGCAGTCGTGCTCGGGCATGTAGCCGACGCGCTCACGGATCGTGCTGCCGTGCGCGGTCACGTCCATGCCGAGGACGTGCGCGGTCCCCTCGGTGGCCGGGGCCAGGCCGAGCAGGATCTTGATCAGGGTGGACTTTCCGGCGCCGTTGGCACCCACCAGGCCGGTCACGCCGGGGGCGATGTCGACGGACAGCCGGTCCAATGCGGTCACCCGCGGGAACCGCTTGCTCAGGCTTTCGGTCACGATCACAGTCACGTCATCGACCGTAGTGGCGCCCGGCACGCCGGTCGTCAGCCCTGGCGATGGTGTGTCCCTACCCCTCCGGGACGACAGGCCCGTAGGGGATCCCCTCCTTGGGGCGCATCCGGCTCCGGTGACGGCACCCGGACCTGCGCACGGATCGGCGCACGGACCGGCGCCCCGAGGCCCGTGCTGCACACCTCTTGACGCAGCCTCCAGTCATTGTCACATTCATCAGTGTCAAGTTACGCGCACGTACCGCAATGATCTGCTGACGGATGGACGGACGGTTGGCGATGGCTGCAGTGACCTCAGTGACCCCGGCGGCAGGCGGCCGGCTCACCCCCGAACTGCGCGGCTTCCGGGAGGTCCAGCGTCTCGCCTACGCCTGCGCCGAGGCCGTCGCCGCCCAGCTCAGGCCCGGCGTCACCGAGCGGGATGCGGCCCGGATGCAGCGCACCTGGCTGCGCGAGCGCGGCGTACGGGACTGGTTCCACCTGCCCTTCGCGTGGTTCGGCGACCGTACGGCCTTCGCCAACTTCCGTGTCCCGCTGCAGTTCTTCCCCACCCACCGCGCGCTGGAGCCGGGGATGGCCTTCATCCTCGACCTGGCGCCGGTCCACAACGGCTTCACCGCCGACATCGGCTACTCCGGCTGTCTGGGGCTCAATCCCGTGCACGACCGGCTGCTGGCCGACCTAGAGGCGCACCGCGAGCTGATCCTGCGCGAGGTCCGCGAACGCCGGCCGCTGCGCGAGATCTACGAAGACGTCGAACGGCTCATGGTGCGCCAGGGGTACACCAACCGGCACCGCGCCTACCCCTTCGGCGTCATCGCCCACAAAATCGACCGGGTCAGGGAACGCCGCTTCGCACCCACCCTCTTCGGGTTCGGCACCCAGTCGCTCAAGGGCCTGGCGAGCGACGCGCTGCACGGACACCGCGACGGCTGGTCCCCGCTGTGGAGCCCGTACACCTTCTCCGACCATCCGCCGCAGCCGGGCCTCTGGGCGGTCGAACCGCACCTCGGCTTCCGGGGCACGGGGGCGAAGTTCGAGGAGATCCTCGTGGTGACGGACTCCAAGGACCCGCAGGAAAGCGCCTTTTGGCTCGACGACGATCTGCCGCATGTGCGGCGCTGGCAGGAGGAGAAGGCCGCGTGAACACCGAACGTGGACAGGAGCGTGGGCAGGGGCGCGGGCAGGGGCTCGGCCCGGGGAAGGGTGCGGAGAGCGCCGGGCCCCGCGGGGCGGACGGCGGGCTTCCGGGGGCACGGGAGCACCGGGTGCGTACCGGGGGCGTCGAGCTGTGCGTCGCCGAACTGGGCGATCCGGCGCGGCCCACCGTGATGCTGGTGCACGGCTATCCGGACAGCAAGGAGGTGTGGTCCGAGGTCGCCCGCGGCCTGGCCGACCGCTTCCATGTGGTGCTCTACGACGTCCGGGGCTGCGGCCGTTCCACCGCTCCGCAGCCGCTGCGGGGCGGGTTCACCCTGGAGAAGCTGACGGACGACTTCCTGGCCGTCGCCGACGCCGTCAGCCCGGACCGCCCGGTGCACCTGGTGGGCCACGACTGGGGATCGGTGCAGTCCTGGGAGTTCGTCACGGTCCCGCGCACCGAGGGCCGGATCGCGTCCTTCACCTCGATGTCGGGCCCCTCACTCGACCACTTCGGCCACTGGATCAAGCAGCGGATGTCACGCCCCTCGCCGCGGCGGGCCGCCCAGCTGCTCGGCCAGGGCATGAAGTCCTGGTACGTCTACATGCTGCACACCCCGGCACTGCCCGAACTGGCCTGGAAGGGCCCGCTCGGCAAGCGCTGGCCCGCCATCCTGGAGCGCTTCGAAAAGGTGCCGGGCGGCGGCTACCCGACCTCATCGCTGCCCACCGACGCCGCCCACGGCGCCTGGCTCTACCGCGACAACGTCCGGGCCCGGCTGCGCCGCCCGCGCGCCGACGCCTACGCGCACTGCCCCGTCCAGCTCATCACCCCGACCGGCGACCTGTTCCTCTCGGAGCGGCTCTACGACGACCTCGACCAGTGGGCCCCCCGGCTGACCCGCCGCACCCTGCCGGCCAAGCACTGGGTGCCGCGCACCCGGCCCGACCAACTGGTCTCCTGGGTCACGGAGTTCGTGACCGCCCAGGAGGAGGGCGACCCGGCGAAGGAGGTCGCGGCGCGCGGCCCGCACGCGGACCGCTTCGGCGGCCAGCTGGTGCTGGTGACCGGCGCGGCCAGCGGCATCGGCCGGGCGACGGCGTTCGCGTTCGCCGAGGCCGGTGCCCGGATCATCGCCGTGGACCGGGACGAGGAGGGGGCCGCGCGCACCGCCGACATGGCGCGGCTGATCGGCGCGCCGCAGGCGTTCAGCGAGGTCGTCGACGTCTCCGACGCGGCGGCCATGGAGAAGCTCGCCGACAAGGTCGACGCGGAGTACGGCACCGTCGACGTCCTGGTGAACAACGCCGGCATCGGCCTGTCCGGATCCTTCATGGAGACCACGCCCGAGGACTGGAAGAAGGTCCTCGACGTCAATCTCTGGGGCGTCATCCACGGCTGCCGGACCTTCGGCAGGCGGATGGCCGACCGGGGGCAGGGCGGCCACATCGTCAACACCGCGTCGGCCGCGGCGTTCCAGCCCTCCCGGGCCCTTCCCGCGTACAGCACCTCCAAGGCAGCGGTGCTGATGCTCAGCGAATGCCTGCGCGCCGAACTGGCCGGGCAGGGCATCGGCGTCTCGGCGATCTGCCCCGGCCTGGTGAACACCGCCATCACCAGCACGTCGCGCTTCACCGGCGTCTCGGCGGAAGAGGAGAAGCGCCGCCAGGCCAAGGCCGCCCGCGCGTACGGCATGCGCAACTACCCGCCGGAGAAGGTCGCCGACGCCGTACTGCGCGCGGTGGTCCGCAACCAGGCGGTGGTCCCGGTGACCCCCGAGGCACGCGGCGCCCACCTGCTCTCCCGCTTCGCCCCGCGGGCCCTGCGCGCCATCGCCCGCATCGAGCCGCGCCTGTAGGGGCGGGGGGGGCGGCGCGCCGGTAGAGGCGGGGGCGGGCGGCGTGCCAGTAGGAGCGGGGGCGGTGCGCGAGGTAGGGGCCTGGTGCGGGCCGGGCCCCGGGCGTACGGCCGACGCACCGCCCGGGACCGCCCCGGGCGCCACACGGACACCGCCCGGACACCGTCCGGATACCAGAAGGAAGAAACACCAGGTCAGGAGCGCCGCCACAACAGGAGTTGCGCATGAATACGCCACGACCGGAGGAGCACCACCCCATCGCACCGCGCCGGGTCTCGTTCGACTGGCGCGACACCCCGCTGCACTGGATACCCGACGAGCCCACCGCCACCCATGTCATCAACGTGCTGCACCTGCTGCTGCCCGCCGGTGAACGGTGGTTCGTGAAGGTCTTCAAGGAAGCGCTGCCCCTGGTCCGGGACGAGGACCTGCTCAGGGACGTGAAGGGCTTCATGGGCCAGGAGGCCACCCACAGCGTCCAGCACTCCTACGTCCTGGAGCACCTGGCACACCAGGGTCTCGACACCGGCCCCTACACCCGGCACGTCGACTTCCTCTTCGAAACCCTGCTGGGCGAGCGGGCCCCGTTCGGCGTCCCGGTCCCCACGCGGGAGTGGCTGCGCTTCCGCCTCGCGCTCGTCGCCGCCATCGAGCAGTTCACCGCCGTGCTCGGCTCCTGGGTACTGGAAGCCGACGGTCTGGACCGGGCGGGCCCCGACCCGGTCATGCTCGATCTGCTGCGCTGGCACGGCGCGGAGGAGGTCGAGCACCGCGCGGTGGCCTTCGACATGTACCAGCACACCGGCGGTGACGATCCGGCCCGCTACCTCCGGCGCCAGCTGGGCATGGCCGTCACGGCGCCCGTCCTGCTCCACCTCTGGGTCTGGGGCGCGGCCTATCTGCTGCGGCACGATCCCCAACTCGCCGTCCGCTCCCGCTATTCGCTGCGGGAACACCACCGTGCCGTGCGGAAGGGGCTGCTGCCCGGCTGGCGCCTGCTGGGAGCGGCGATACCGCGCTACCTCCGCCGGTCGTACCATCCCTCGCAGGAAGGGTCGCTGCGCACGGCCGTCGCCTACCTGGCGTCTTCCCCGGCCGCACGGGCCGCGGCAGGTGCGGTGGGCCGCGCGGCCATCTCGTGAGGAGCACCGTCTTGACCGACCAGCCGCAGCCGGAGTACCGCATCGAGGACCTGGCCCATCTCAGCGGTGCCACGGTCCGGACGATCCGCGCCTACCAGGACCGCGGCCTGCTGCCACGGCCGGAGCGCAGGGGCCGGGCCAACGTCTACGGCGACGCTCACCTGGCCCGCCTCCGGCAGATCGCGGACCTGCTGGAACGCGGCTACACCCTCGCCAGCATCAAGGAACTTCTTGAGGCGTGGGACGCCGGCCGTGACCTCGGCGGGGTGCTCGGTCTCGTGGCCGAGATCGACGGGCCCTGGAGCGACGAGAAGGCGTCCCGCATCGGCCGCGCCGACCTGCACACCGCGTTCGGTGGCGTACCGGACGACGCGGCGCTCGCCGAGGCCGTCGAGCTGGGTGTCCTGGAACGCATCCCGGGCCGGGACGACGAGTTCTTGGTGCCCAGCCCCCAGGAACTCGCCGTCGCCGCCGAACTGCACTCCGCGGGCGTCCCGTTGGCGGCCATCGCCCGTCATCTGCGGGAGGTGCGGGCCGAGGTGGAGCACATCGCCTCGCGCTTCCTGGACTTCACCACCGAGCATGTCTTCCGGCCCTTCCTGGACCACCCGCCGACGGAGGCGGAGGCGGTCGAAGCGGCGGCGCTGATCCGCCGGCTGCGCCCGCTGGCCCAGCAGACCATCGATGCCGAACTGGCCCGCGCCATGCGCACCCTCGCCACCCGGCACCTCCGCCACCACCTCGTCGAATCCCTCCCTCCGGCCCCCGCGGACCGGCCCGCGGTCACGGCGACGGCGCCGTCGGCACGCCGAGAGCTGCTGCCCGACGGTGAGCGCGCGGCACCCACCGGCCCCGCCGCCGACCGGGATCCGGTGGCCCTCCCCGCAGCGACCGTGCGCGCCGTGCGAGATCTGGTGGGGCCGGAGAACACAGCGGAGTTCATCGCAGCCGCCGCCCAGCGCGAGGTCCAGGCCCGCACCATGGACGCCCTGGCCGCACCCGCCACCCGGGACGGCCGGACCGCCGCCGCTGCGAGGACGAAGGCAACGACGGCCGACCTCGACGGCGACCACGACCGCGACGGCGGCTGACCCGGACGGCGGCAGCGGCCGGCCCGAGCGTCACTGTGCAGTTGTCAAAGAACGGTCCATGAGCGCCGACGCGCACCGGAGCAGATCGTCAGCTCAATCGTCAACTCACCGGGTCGGGCAGCCAGTTGCCGTGGAACCCGTAGGGAACCCGCTGCGGAAGACGGACCGTCGCCACAGGATCCGCGGCTACGTCGTCGGCATCGAGGATCACGAGATCGCTGGTGTCGGTGGCCGCGTCATGGACATAGGTGATCAGCCAGCCGGGGCCGCCGGGGGTGTCGTCCGCCGGCGCGAAGGCCGCCTCCCCCGGGGTGCGGCCCGGACCGAAGTCGTGCCGGACGGCCGATCCGGTCCGCAGGTCGTAGCGGAGCAGCGCACCCGCGGCCGGGCCCGAGTCGGGCAACTCGCACGACGTTGCGTGGCCGAACCTGGCCGGGCCGCCCGCCAGCCGGTCATCGACCCGGGGGAACTCGCAGAACTGGTCATCGAGTTGTTCCTCGGCGACCGTGCCCGTGGCGAGGTCGATGGTCCAGCGCCACAGATGGGCGGGGGAGCGACCGCCGAACGTGGCGTACCGGGAGACGTACAGGACGATGCGGTGGTCACCGTCGTCGTGGGCGTTCAGCGCGTGGAAGACGTAGCAGGGGTCGATGGGCAGCCAGCGGACCTCGCCGAACGGGTCGTCACGGCGCAGCACGCCCAGCCTGGCGCCGTACTCCGGATCCCAGCCGTACGGCAAGCCGGGCAGCTTGTGGTCGAAGACGACCGGGAGGTCCATGAACACCACGTGGGATTCGGTGAGATGGAAGTCGTGCATCATCGTGGGCCCCGGTACCTCGACCGGGCGGCTGACCACCAACTCCCCTGCCGCGTCGGCACGGTGGTAGGTGAGGAACGGGGGCTTGGGGGCGCCGTACCCGAAGAAATGCAGTTCGCCGGTGGCGGGGCAGGTCTTGGGGTGGGCCGTCATGGCGGTGGTGAGCCGGCCGGCGAAGTCGTGCGGCCCGATGGTCTCCAGCTCATGGCCGGGGCGGCAGTCGACTTCGTAGGGGAACGAGGATTCCACCAGCGCCAGGGTGCGGCCGGCGTGCCGGACGATGTGGGTGTTGGCCAGGCCGGCGGTGCGGTCGAAGCGGCCCTGTTCGTCGACCACCTTCGCACCGTCGGTGAAGGTGGAGGTGCGGACCCAGCGGTTGCGGTAGGAGACGGCCCGGCCGCCGTCCAGGCGCAGGCCGTGGACCATGCCGTCGCCGAGGAACCAGTGCCGCGAGGCGGCCTCTCGCGGATTGGGGCCGTTGCGCAGGTACCAGCCGCTCAGCTCGGGCGGGATGGCGCCGTCGACCGGCAGGTCGTAGCAGGTCAGTTCGTCCGGCACCGGGGCGAAGTTGCCTGCCATGTGGGGTGCGGGAGTGGATGCGGTGGTCATGACGTCATGCCTCCTGGGGCTGCGGCTGGATACCGGTCTCCCGGGCGAACCGGGCCTGGGCCCGGTCCGGGTACGTAGCGGTGAACCTGATCGGAACGACGAACCCGGCGACCTGGACGAGAATCGAGAAGATCGTGCCCAACCCGTAGGCGACGACCGCCAGTTGGGCGAGTGCGGTGAGCGTGAAGGACAGCGCCCACGCCGCGGTGATCACGACGTTGATCCGCCGGAAGAGCGGACTGTCCCAGACCTCGGGCGGCGCCATGCGACGGGCCATGGCAAGGGTGAACGGGCACCTGACGGCTATCGACAGCCAGGCGATGAGCGCGAGCCAGCCCGTGGACAGCCCGTTGCTGTAGGACTCCAGGCCGCTGTCGGGCCGCGCGAAGGCGAGCACGGTGAGCGCCACGAAGAACACGATCGTGCCGTACTCCAGCGTGCGGGCGGCCGGTGACCAGCCCGCCGCACGGTCGGCCACGAGCAGCACGACGGCGAGTGCGAGTCCGGCGAGCGCACCCCACTGCCAGCCGAACGAGGACGCGCCCGCGAACGCCAGCCACGGCAGAAAGCCCCTCAGGTAAATCATGACCCCCCATTTCGCGTGCCGGCCGCGGAAATCCCCGGCCCCACATTCCACTTCAGACATGTCGAAGATAGAAGGTGCATCTTTGACATGTCAAGACTGGAAGGTAAAGTGACGGTCATGAGCCTCAGACATGCCGTGCTCGGACTGCTGTCCGAAGCCCCCGCCAGCGGCTACGACTTGATGAAGCTGTTCAACATCTCGCTGGCCGAGGTCTGGCCGGCGACGCAGAGCCAGGTCTACGGCGAGCTGGGCAAGCTCACGACCGCGGGGCTGGTCGAGGTCGCCGCCCACGGCCCGCGCGGCCGTAAGGAATACGCGATCACCGACGACGGCCTGACCGAGCTGCGGCACTGGCTCACCGACGTCGAACCCAACGGCCCCGCCCGCCACGACGGCCTGCTGCGGGTCTTCTTCCTCGGCGTCCTCACCCCGCTCGAAGCCCGCGCCTACCTCCTGAAGATGGGCTCGGACGCCGCTCGGGCACGCGCCCGGTACGAGGAGATCGACCAGCACACGGAGTGGGACGAGGACATGATCTCGGTCTACGGGCGGCTCGCCCTGGAGTACGGCCTGCGGATGTCGACGATGCACGAGGAATGGGCGAAGTGGGCTGCGGAGGAGATCGAATCCGCGAAGGCCAGGAAGGCGGGGGAGCGGGTCAGGGACCGGCAGGCGCACAAGGAGTGAGGCACCGCCCGGCCGGGCCCGCACGGCAGGTCGCCGCGGGCCCCACCGGACGGCACCGGGCAGGCCGGGTGTTCCGGGTGTCCGGGTCGGCGCCGACGGCGTCCGGCCCGCCCGACCGTGTACCGCCGCCGGGCGGGCCGCCCGCCCCTCACAGGCCCGGCGCGCTCCACACCGGGAACCACCGGCCGAGGTCCTCCTCGATCGTCAGGTCGTCCGCGAGCATCGCCCGCACCTGGAGTTCGAGCGGATTGTCCCGCTTCTGGGCGCCGTCGCCCTTCGGCGCGAACGGGTAGAACGTGCCGCGCTTGTAGAGGTAGACGAGCGCGAGACGCTGCCCCCGCTCGTTGCGGAATCCCATCAGCGAGCAGAGCAGCTGAGGCCCGAACCCCGCGCCCTCCAACGCCGAGTTGACCGCGTGCAGGTCGTTGACCAGACCCGCCGCGTCCTCCGGATCGTGCCGCGCCTGCATCCAGGTGTAGCCGTACGCGTCCTGGCTGAATTCGACCGGTGTGCCCAGGAGGGCCCGCACCTCGTCCTGGATGCGGGCGAATTCCGCGCCCTCGACGCTGGCGAAACACACCGACCCCAGTCCCGTGGGGGTGAACCCGGCGGCGGCCTGGAGGGTGACCGCCGCGGACGGCAGGGCGAACAGCCGGTCGAGATCAGGGCGTACCGGCTTGCTGCGGCCCAGAAGGGCGTCCAGAAATCCCATGCGGTCCATACTCCTCGCTCGCGGTGGTCCCGGCGCCCGGCACAGGCCGTGCCGGGCGCCGCCGTCCTTCCCGTCCGGCCGTCAGCGGCGCCCGGGGCACCGGGCCGCACCGTGGTGCGCCGGCCGCACCGTCACGGCCTGCCCAGCTGCGCCGAGATCCGTCCCAGCTGGTCAAGGCGCTGTTCCAGCGTCGGGTGGGACGACAGCAGCCGGTTGAAGGTCTCCTTGTTGAAGGCGGGGGCGAAGAAGAAGGCGTTGAACGGCTGGGACTTGCGCAGGTCGTCGGTCGGGATCCGCGCGATCTGCCCGGTGATCTTCGTCAGGGCGGAGGCCAGGGACGACGGGCGGCCGGTGAGGATCGCGGCGGCCCGGTCCGCCGACAGCTCGCGGTAGCGCGACAGCAGGCGGGTCAGCAGGAAGCTGATGGCGTACACGACCGCGCTGACCGCGGTGACGATGAGGACGGCGACCGCCGCGTTCTGGTCACGGTTGTTGCGTCCGACGCCGCTCCACAGGGCGGCCCGGGTGATGATTCCAGCCAGGACGCCGAGGAACGAGGCGATGGTCATCACCGCGACATCGCGGTGCGCGACGTGCGACAGCTCGTGGGCCAGCACCCCCTCCAGCTCATCGGGCTCCAGCCGCCGCAGCAGTCCCGTCGTGGCGCAGACCATGGAGTTCTTCTGGTTGCGGCCGGTGGCGAAGGCGTTCGGCACGTCCGAATCCGCGATGGCCACCCGCGGCTTGGGCATGTCGGCCAGCGCGCACAGCCGGTCGACGGCGCCGTGCAGCTCGGGCGCCTGCTCGGGGGTCACCTCATGGGCTCCCATGCTGAACGCGGCGATCCGGTCGCTGAACCAGAACTGCGCGATGAACAGCCCGCCCGAGATGACCAGCACCACCACCCACGCGCCCTTGAGCAGCACCACCAGCACCCCGACGACCACGACGTACAGCAGTCCGATGAAGAACATCGTCATGACCATGCGGGAGGTGAGCCCGCGGTCGGGTGCGAAACGGGTCTGTGCCATGGCTCCTCCACACGTCGCGTTCCGCGCACCGTGCGGGCCCGAGGCCGCGGCTTCCCGGGCGCGGGGCCCGCACAGTACGCCGCTGCACCGATTCTCCCTCTTCTTGGCTCTGTGCGGGATAAAGCCCAGGCCGGCGGCGCACCATGAGCCCCGGAGGGAGCAGCGGTCCAGGAGGCGGTCAGACGCCGAGCTGCCCCAGCCCCTCCGTGGCGATCCGTTCAAAGACCGCGACATCGGCCGCGAACATCGAATCGGCGATCGGCCAGTGCAGCACGATCTCGTCGAAGCCCAGCTCGGCATGGGTGCCGGCGAAGTCCACGAACGCGTCGAACGAGTCCAGCGGCCGGTCGGGGGTGAACCCCGTCAGCAGGATCTTCCGCAGCTCACCGGGGTCGCGGCCGACGTCGGCGCACGCCTTGCCCAGCCGCTCCACCTGGCCGCTCAGGGCCGCGACCGACTGCTCCGGCGTCCCCTCCGCGTACAACTTCGGATCACCGGTGGTCACCCACGCCTGGCCGTGCCGGGCGGCCAGCTTCAGACCGCGCGGCCCGGTGGCCGCCACCGCGAACGGCAGCCGCGGCCGTTGCACACACCCGGGGATGTTGCGGACCTCGTGCGCGGAGTAGTGCTCGCCCTCGTACGAGACGACGTCCTGCGTCAGCAGCCGGTCGAGGAGGGTGACGAACTCGCCGAAGTGGTCGGCCCGCTCCCGCGGCGTCCACGGGTTCTGGCCGAGCGCGGTGGCGTCGAAGCCGTTCCCGCCGGCGCCGATGCCCAGCGTGACGCGTCCTTCGCTGATGTCGTCGAGCGAGATCAACTCCTTGGCGAGGGTGACCGGGTGGCGGAAGTTCGGCGAGGTGACGAGGGTGCCGAGGCGCAGCCGGGAGGTCGCGGCTGCGGCTGCCGTCAGCGTCGGAATCGCGCCGAACCACGCCTGGTCGCGAAAGCTCCGCCAGGAGAGGTGGTCGTAGGTGTACGCGGTGTGGAAGCCCAGCTCCTCGGCGTGCTGCCACACCTCCTTTCCGCCGTCGGACCAACGGCGGACGGGGAGGATCACGGTGCTCAGTCGCATACCCCCGAGCCTACGGCCGCCGCCCGATCACCCACAGGGCGCCGGAAGGACCCGCCCCGGCGTCCGCCCCGGCGCCCCGTACCGGCCATCCCACGGGCTCAGGCGCGCGCCCCACCGCACGCCTGTGCGCCGCGGTACGGGAAGATGGACCGGTGACTGATGCCTCTGCGACGCCGCACCGGGTGCCCGAGCCGGCCCTCGCGCCCCGGCTGATCGCCACCGACCTCGACGGCACCCTGCTGCACGACGACAAAACGGTCTCGGACCGCACGATCGCCGCGCTCGCCGCCGCGGAAGCGGCCGGTGTCGAGGTCTTCTTCGTCACCGGCCGCCCGGCCCGCTGGATGGGCGTGGTCAGTGATCACGTGCACGGTCACGGCCTGGCGATCTGCGCGAACGGCGCGGCCGTCGTCGACCTGCACCGTGGCCGCCGCATCGTCGAGGTCAGCCCGCTGGAACGCGCCGCGGCCCGCGCCGTCGTGGACGCGCTGCGCAGCGCGGCGCCCGGCACCACCTTCGCGGTCGAATGCACCGGCGGCATCCACTACGAGCCGCAGTACCCGCCCTTCCACCTCGATCCGGCGGCGTCCATCGCCCCGGCCGAAAAGCTGCTCGCCGACGACTTCGCACCGCCGCCCGGCCCCGCGCCCACCCGCCTGAACGGGACGGACCTGCCGGACGGCACGGACCCGGCGGCCCCGGACGGCCTCGCCCGGCCCGGCGGCGCGGAGGACGGCGCTCCGTACGCCGCGGCGTACGACACCGGAGCGACGACGGCCGCCTTCGAGACGCCAGCCACCGGCACCCCGCACCTCACTCCGGGCATCTCCGGCACCGAGATCCCCACCACCGGCCCCGGCCAGCCCGTCCTGAAGCTCCTCGCGCACCACCCCGACCTGGATCCCGACGCGTTCCTCGCCCTGGCCCGCAGCACCGCGGGCGGCCTCGCCTCGTTCACCCGCTCCAGCCCCACCGCCCTCCTGGAGATCAGCGGCCCCGGGGTCAGCAAGGCCGGCACGCTCGCCCGGTGCTGCGCGGAACGCGGCATCGCCCCGGAGGAGGTCGTCGCCTTCGGGGACATGCCCAACGACATAGAGATGCTCGGCTGGGCCGGCACCTCCTACGCCATGGCCAACGCCCATCCCGACGTGCTGGCCACCACCACGGGCCGGACGGTCTCCAACAACGAGGACGGCGTGGCGGCCGTCATCGAGCAGATCCTCAAGGCGTAGCCGCCCCCGGACTCAGAGCGGCGCCTCCCAGGTGACCTTGGTGCCCGTGCCCTCTTCGCCGGTTCCCGGCCCGTGGACGCTCGATCCGCCGAGCGACTCGGCGCGCTTCGCGAGGTTCTTCAGGCCGCTGCGCCGACCGCCCTCCGGGATGCCGACCCCGTCGTCCGTGACGGTCAGCCGCACCCCGTCCGTGCCGTCGGGCAGCGTCACCGTCGCGTCGACGACGACTTCGATCCGGGACGCCCGCGCGTGCCGGAACGCGTTCGACAGCGCTTCCCGCAACGCCGCGATCAGGTTCTTGCCGGTCAGCTCGCCGACCCGGGAGTCGACAGGTCCGACGAAGTGCGCCGACGGCTGGAAACCGAGCGGCACGGCGGCGGCGCCGATCTCCCGCAGCACACGGGTGCGCAGCCCGGACGGCGCCTCGGCCGGGCCCTGCTGGAGCGCGAAGATCGCGGTGCGGATCTCCTGGATCGTCACGTCCAGTTCGTCCACGGCCTTGCCGATGCCCTGGGTGACCTCCGGCACCTCGGCCCTGCGCTGCGCGCTCTCCAGCAGCATCCCGGTGGCGAACAGCCGCTGGATGACCAGGTCGTGCAGGTCACGGGCGATCCGGTCGCGGTCCTCGAAGACCGCGAGGCGTTCCCGGTCCCGCTGCGCGTCGGCGAGCACCAGGGCCAGCGCGGCCTGCGCGGCGAACTGGGTGGCCAGGGTGCGCTCGGCGGCGGTGAACGCACGCCCGCCGCGGTTCCTGGGGGTCGCGAGTGTGCCCAGGACCCGGCCGTCGCTCTTGAGCGGCAGCATCATGCTCGGTCCGAAACGCGGCGCGATGGCGGTGATCATGCGCGGGTCGGTGGCCGAATCGTCCACGAACACCGGCTCGCCCGCCAGGAGTTGCGCGGTCACCGGGCTGTCCGGCGGGATCTGCGTCCCCATGATCCCGGTCGGGTCGTCCGCCGACACCGCGACGATCTCCAGGCCGCCCTCCTCGTCGGGCAGCAGCACGATCCCGGCCGCCGAATCCGCCAGCCGCCGCGCCTGTTCGGCCACCACGGCGAGCGCGTCGTCGACGTCGCTGCCCGCGAGGAGTTCGGTGGTCACCGCGACCGAACCGTCGATCCAGTGCTCCCGCTGCCGGGTGAGGGCGTACAGCCTGGCGTTGCCGATCGCGATGCCCGCTTCGGTGGCCAGCACCCGCACCATGTGCAGGTCCCCCTCGCTGAACTGCCCGCCGCCGCGCTTCTCCGTCAGATAGAGGTTGCCGAAGATCTCGCCCTGGACGCGGATCGGCACCCCCAGGAACGTCCGCATCGGCGGGTGTCCCGGTGGGAAGCCGGCCGACCGCGGATCCTGGGTGAGGTCGGCGAGACGCATCGCCTGCGGGTCGTGGATGAGCGCGCCCAGCAGCCCCTTGTGGCCGTCCGGCAGCTCACCGATACGCCGGTGCTCCGCCGCGGTCACGCCGTACGTCACGAAGTCGGACAGGCCCTCGCGCGCGTCGTCGATGATGCCGATCGCGGCGTACCGGGCGTCGGCCAGCTCCGCGGCGGTCTCCACGATCCGGTCGAGGGTGATGTGCAGGTCGAAACCGGCGCCGACCGTGCGCATCGCCTCCAGCAGCTGCGGCACCCGTGCGGTCAGCTCGGACGAGAGGCCCTGCAGGCTGCGGGTCGCCTCGGTCGCGGCGCGCATCGGATCGGGGTCCGATCCGGCGGACCGGAAGTCCGCGGGGTCCTGAGGTCCTGCCGTGGCTGCCATGCCTTGAGCCTAATAACGACGCTTTTCCGAGGAAAGTCCAGTTATGCGGGCAGGGCCGGGACGCCGGTGCGTGCGCGCGACGCCGGCTCCGCCAGGCCGTACGCCGCATCCACCGCGCGCTCGCGTTCCAGCATCCGGCGGAACGGCCCGTCGGCCGCGGCCAGCTCCGCGTACCCGCCGTGCTGCACGGCCCGGCCGCCTTCCAGGACCAGTACCTCGTCGACCTCGTCGAGACCGGTCAGCCGATGGGTGATCAGGACCGTCGTCCGGCCCTCGGTCGCGGCCAGCAGGTCGGCGGTCAGCGCGTCGGCGGTGGCCAGGTCCAGGTGTTCGGCGGGCTCGTCCAGGACGAGTACGGGGAAGTCCGCCAGCAGCGCGCGGGCCAGCGCGAGACGCTGCCGCTGGCCGCCCGACAGCCGGGCCCCGTGCTCGCCGACCATGGTGTCGAGCCCGTCGGGCAGCCCGCGCACCCACTCCGCGAGGCGCGCCCTGCCGAGCGCGTCCCACAGGTCCTGGTCGTCAGCGGGCGGCTGCCCGTCGTCACCGGACGCGGCGGGGTCCGGGTTCCGGCGGGCGAGCCTGAGGTTTTCGCGCAGCGAGCTGTCGAAGAGGTGCGCGTCCTGCGCGCACAGCCCGACCAGACGCCGCACCGCCTCGCCGTCCAGCTCCGCGGCGTCCACACCGTCCAGCGTGTAGGAGCCCGCCTCCCGGTCCAGGAAACGCAGCAGCACCTGCGCGAGGGTGGTCTTGCCCGAGCCCGAGGTGCCGACGACGGCGAGCCGCCGGCCGGCGTCCAGGGTGAACCCGACACCGTCCAGCGCGAGGCCGGCCTGCCCGGCGTGACGCGCGGTCAGATCCCTTACGGCCAGCGGGAACGGCGAGGCGGGAGCGGGAGCAGGGGCCGTCGGTTCGACGACCGGATCGGGGGCGTCCAGCACCTCGAAGACCCGTTCCGCCGCCCGCCGGGTGCGCTGGCGGTACTGCACCGCGAGCGGCAGCCCGGCCACCGCCTCGAACGCGGCCAGCGGCGTCAGCACGACCACCGCGAGCGCCACCCCGTCCAGCCGCCCGTCGCGCACCGCCTGCACCCCGGCCACCGCGGTCGCGACGACCGTCAGCCCGCACAGCAGCGCCGAAAGACCGGCCCCCATTCCCGCCGCCGCCGACGAGCGGGACGCGATGCCGGTCAGCTCCCGATCGGCGCGCCGCACCGCTTCCGTACGGCCCGCGAGCGCGCCCGCGACCGTCAACTCGGCCGTGCCGGTCAGGAGGTCGACGATCCGGGTGGACAGCCGCCCCCGCGCGGGCGCCAGTTGACGCTCCGCACGACGGGACAGCGCACCCGACACCACGGGCACCCCGACGCCCGCCAGCAGCAGCCCCGCGGCGAGCAGCCCGCCCGCCTCCGGCAGCAGCCAGCCGGTGAACCCGACGGTGCCCGCGCCGACCAGCACCGCGGCCCCCACGGGCAGCAGCCACCGCAGGAAGTGGTCCTGCACGGCGTCGACATCGGCCACCAGACGCGACAGCAGATCGCCGCGGCTGCGGTCCTTAAGACCGGCGGGCGCCAGCCTCTCCAGCCGCCGGAAGACGGCGACCCGGACATCGGCCAGCATCCGGAACACCGCGTCGTGCGCGACGAGCCGTTCGGCGTACCGGAAGACGGCGCGGCCGATGCCGAACGCCCGGGTCGCGGTGACCGCCACCATCAGATACAGCACCGGCGGCTGCTGCGAAGCCCGCGAGATCAGCCACCCGGACGTCGCCATCAGCCCCACCGCGCTGCCCAGCGCCAGACTGCCCAGCAGCAGCGCGAGCGCGAACCTGGACCTGCGTGCACGGGCCAGCCGGCGCAGCCGCGACAGCGCCGACCCGGCCCCTGCGCCCATACCGGCAGGCTCGGGCGCGGCGGCCGGGGCGGCGGCCACCGGAGCCGGGGCGGCGGACACCGGCCGCGCCGGGACCTGCGCCGCACCGGCCCGGGTGGCGCCGCCGCCGTCCGCCGGGTCCGGCAGCCGCACGATGCGGTCGGCCACCGCGAGCAGCGCCGGCCGGTGCACGACCAGCAGGACCGTACGCCCGGCCGCCAGACGGCGCACCGCGTCCACGACCGCCGCCTCCGTCCCGCCGTCCAGGCCCGCGGTCGGCTCGTCCAGGAGCAGGACGGGACGGTCGGCGAGGAAGGCGCGGGCGAGCGCGATGCGCTGGCGCTGGCCCGCGGAGAGCCCGGCGCCGAACTCCCCGAGCCGGGTCGCGGCGCCGTCGGGCAGCGCGTCGACGAAGTCCAGCGCGCCCGCGTCCCGCAGCGCCCCGCGCAGCGCCGCGTCATCGGCGTCCGGGCGCGCCAGCCGTACGTTCTCGGCGATGGTGCCGGCGAAGAGGTGCGGTCGCTGCGGCACCCAGGCGATCCGGCTGCGCCAGTCGTCGGGCGAGAGCGACGCGATGTCCTGCCCGTCGACGAGGACCCGGCCCGCGGTCGGCTCGGTGAAGCCGAGCACCACGCTGAGCAGGGTGGACTTGCCCGCCCCCGAGGGCCCGACCAGCGCGACGGTCTCCCCGGCCCGCACCTCGAACGACGTGGCGGGCAGCGAGTCGGTGCTCCGGCCGGGGTGGCGGACGGTCAGCCCGTCGACGGTCAGCGCGGTACCGGCCGGGGCGGCGGCGGTGCCTGGCGCCCGCGGCGGGGTCTCCAGCACCGCGAAGATCTCCTCGGCGGCCGAGAGCCCCTCGGCCGCCGCGTGGTACTGCGCGCCCACCTGCCGCAGCGGCAGATACGCCTCCGGTGCCAGGACCAGCACCATCAGCCCCGTGTAGAGGTCGAGGTGGCCGTTGACCAGCCGCATGCCGATGCCGACGGCGACCAGGGCGACGGAGAGGGTGGCGAGGAGTTCGAGTGCGAAGGAGGAGAGGAACGCGATCCGCAGCGTGCGCAGGGTGGCCCTGCGGTAGTCACCGGTGATGGCGCGGATGGAGGCGGCCTGGGCCTTGGCCCGGCCGAAGACCTTGAGGGTGGGCAGCCCTTCGACGACGTCGAGGAAGTGGCCCGACAGCCGGGCGAGCAGCCGCCACTGCCGGTCCATCCGCGACTGGGTGGCCCACCCGATGAGGATCATGAACAGCGGGATCAGCGGGAGGGTGATGACGATGGTCAGCGCCGAGATCCAGTCGCCGGTGACGATCCGGGCCAGCACGGCGACCGGGACGACGACGGCGAGGCCGAGCTGCGGCAGATAGCGGGCGAAGTAGTCGTCCAGCGCGTCGATTCCGCGGGTGGCGAGGGTGGTGAGTTCGCCGGTCCGCATCTCCAGGGTGGCGGTCGCCTGCGTCCCGGCGTCCGTCCCGCCGTCCGGGCGGCGGAGTTCGGCGCCGGGCCCGAGCCGCGCCGCCCGTTCGATCAGCCGCATCCGCAGCTCGGACTTGACCGCGGCGCTCGCACGGTGCGCGGCCAGCTCGGTGAGCCAGGAGACCAGCCCCCGCCCGACCGAGACGGCGGCGAGCAGCGCCACGGGAGTGACCAGATCGCCGAGACCGAGCGCGTGCCGGAAGGCCCCGGCCACGATCTCGGCGATCAGCATGGCCTGGCCGATGACCAGGCCCGCCCCGGCAAGCCCGAGCACCACCACCGCGATGAGGAATCCCCGGGTGGCGCGGGCGTATCGGAGCAGGCGCGGGTCGACCGGTTTCACGTGAAACATCCGTCCAGATGAGCCGGCCGAGTTCGCCCCCGAAGAGGCGAACTCGGCGTAGGGCTACGGCTAGTGGGCCTCGGCGATGTGCTGGGTGCCGATCCGCTTACGGAACACCCAGTATGTCCACCCCTGGTACATCACCACGATCGGTGTCGCGATGCCGGCGCACCAGGTCATGATCTTCAACGTGTAAGGGCTGGACGAGGCGTTGGTGACCGTGAGGTTCCAACTCCCGTTCAACGACGACGGCATGACGTTCGGGAAGAGCGTCAGGAACAGCATCGCGACCACGGCCACGATGGTGACCCCGGAGAACGCGAACGCCCATCCCTCCCGGGCGAGCCGGTTCGCACCGAGCGCCGCGACCAGGGAGACGACCGCCACGATCATGGCGATCAGGCTGCCGGCGTCGCCCTTGTCCGCCTGCGTCCAGCTCAGGAAGCCGATCGCCAGGACGGCGGTGACGAGACCGAGCACGGTCGCCATCCGGCGCGCCCGCACGCGGATGTCCCCCACCGTCTTGAGCGAGGTGAACACCGCGCCGTGGAAGGTGAACAGGGTCAGCGTGACCAGACCGCCGAGGATCGCGTACGGATTGAGCAGGTCGAAGACGCTGCCGACGTACTCCTTGTGCGCGTCGATCTTCACGCCGCGGACGATGTTGCCGAACGCCACGCCCCACAGCAGCGCGGGCAGCAGCGAGGCCCAGAAGATCGCGTGCTCCCAGTTCCGCTGCCACCGCTCCTCGCTGCGCTTGGCGCGGTACTCGAACGCCACTCCGCGCACGATCAGGCAGACGAGGATGAGCAGCAGCGGCAGGTAGAAGCCGGAGAAGAGGGTGGCGTACCACTCGGGGAAGGCGGCGAAGGTCGCGCCGCCCGCGGAGAGCAGCCAGACCTCGTTGCCGTCCCAGACCGGGCCGATGGTGTTGATCAGGACCCGCCGTTCCTTGCGGTCACGGGCGAGCAGCTTGGTGAGGACGCCGATGCCGAAGTCGAAGCCTTCGAGGAAGAAGTACCCGGTCCAGAGAACGGCGATCAGGACGAACCAGACGTCGTGGAGATGCACAGTCGCCTCCTAGTACGAGAAGGCCATCGGCCGGTCGGCGTCGGTACTGTCGCCGCCGACCTTGGTGGGCGGGTTGAGGTCGGAGTCGGTGAGTTCCTGGGGCCCTGCCTTGATGTACTTCACCAGCAGCTTCACCTCGACGACGGCGAGGATCGCGTAGACCGCGGTGAAGACGATCAGCGAGGTGAGCACCTCGCCCTGCGAGACACCGGGCGAGACCGAGGCGGAGGTGCGCAGCACGCCGTAGACGGCCCACGGCTGACGGCCGGTCTCGGTGAAGATCCAGCCCCAGGAGTTGGCGATGAGCGGGAAGCCGAGGGTGACGAAGGCGAGCGACCAGTACCACTTGGTGAGGCGGGCGCCGAGCACCTTGTTCTTGGTGACGGCCAGCCGCGGTGGCTCCTCGTCCCCGGTCCGCAGCCCCGGCGAGAGCCAGAACTTCTTGCGGGTGAGCCAGAGTCCGGCCAGTCCGATGACGAAGGACGTCATGCCGAAGCCGATCATCCAGCGGAAGCCCCAGTACGCGACGGGGATGTTGGGCCGGTAGTCGCCGGGCCCGAACTTCTGCTGCTCGGCCTTGTTGACGTCGTTGATGCCGGGCACCGGCGAGGTGAAGTCGTTGTGGGCGAGGAAGGAGAGCAGACCGGGGATCTCGATGGCGACCTTGTTGTGGCCCTTGTCGACGTCGCCGTAGGCGAAGACCGAGAACGGCGCCGGCTCTTCCTTGTCCCACAGCGCCTCGGCCGCGGCCATCTTCATCGGCTGCTGCTTGAACATGACCTTGCCGAGCTGGTCGCCGCTGATCGCGGTGAGGGCACCGGCGATGACGAGGGTGACCAGGCCGAGCCGCAGCGAGGTGCGCATCACCTTGATGTGCTTCTTGCGCATGAGGTGGTACGCGGAGATGCCGACCATGAAGGCGGCGCCGGTGAGGAAGGCGGCGGTCAGCGTGTGGAACACCACGACCAGGGTGGTGTCCTGGGTGAGCACCTTCCAGAAGTCGGTCAGCTCGGCCCGGCCGTTCGCGGCGTTGTACTTGTAGCCGACGGGGTGCTGCATCCAGGAGTTGGCGGCGAGGATGAAGTACGCCGACAGGATCGTGCCGATCGAGACCATCCACATGCAGAAGCAGTGGATCTTCTTGGGGAGCTTGTCCCAGCCGAAGATCCACAGACCGATGAAGGTGGACTCGAAGAAGAAGGCGATGAGCGCCTCGAACGCGAGCGGGGCGCCGAAGACGTCACCGACGAACCGCGAGTAGTCGGACCAGTTCATGCCGAACTGGAACTCCTGGACGATGCCGGTGACGACACCCATCGCGATGTTGATCAGGAAGAGCTTGCCCCAGAACTTGGTGGCCTTGAGGTACTTCTGCTTCGCGGTTCGCACCCAGGCGGTCTCAAGTCCGGCCACCAGGGCGGCGAGGGAGATCGTCAGGGGGATGAACAGGAAGTGGTAGACGGTCGTGATGCCGAATTGCCATCGCGCCAGAGTCTCTGGCGCCAACGCCAGTTCCACGTCATTCTCTCCTTACCTCGCCGCTTGCACTACGGCAATCTGCCCCTTTTGCCCCCAATGAAGCGGGGCATAAAGGGCGCGCTTGTGAACGCGTTCACATTCACAAGCATTATCTCTCACCCGCTTCCAGCCATTCTTACGGGGGGTGCGTGACCGCGGTCACGCAGGAATCCACAGCACGGCACCCACCGCGCAGCCTCCGCGCCGGCACCCGGCGGCCTAGGTCCTGTCGTCGAACTCCCGTCGTCTGCCCGGAGGGCAGGCCCCGCGGCGCCTGGTGCGTGCGCTCGCAAGGCGGAGGGTCTTCCCGGTACTGGGCGTACCGGGAAGAGCCCGACAACGCAGCGAGCGTGCGTGCCAGGCGCCGCAGGGCAGACGGGAGTTCGACGACAGGGCCTGGCACAACGACTTGGGGCCGCGAGCCGTCAGGCCCGCGGCCCCAAGGCCGGAAAAACCGCGCGTCACAACGCCTTGCGGAACTCCTCGGCGGCCTGCAGGAACAGGTCCATCGCCGCACTCTCGCCGATCGTCACCCGCACACCCTCACCGGCGAACGGCCGCACCACGACACCGGCCCGCTCACACGCAGCCGCGAAGTCCGTCGTACGGTCCCCCAGCCGCAGCCAGACGAAGTTGGCCTGCGTCTCCGGAACCGTCCAGCCCTGCCCGGCCAGCGCATCGACCACCCGGGACCGCTCGGCGACCAGCGCGTCGACCCGCTCCAGCAGCGCCGCCTCGCTGCGCAGCGAGGCCACAGCCGCCTCCTGCGCGAGCTGGCTGACGCCGAACGGCACCGCCGTCTTGCGCAGCGCCGCGGCCACCGGCGCGTGCGCCACCGCGAAACCGACCCGCAGCCCCGCCAGCCCGTACGCCTTGGAGAAGGTCCGCAGGACACAGACATTGGGCCGGTCACGGTAGAGGTCCACGCCGTCCGGCACCTCGGCATCGCGGATGAACTCGCGGTACGCCTCGTCCAGCACCACCAGAACGTCCCCGGGCACCCGGTCCAGGAACGCCTCCAGCTCGGCACGGCGCACGACGGTGCCCGTGGGGTTGTTGGGGTTGCAGACGAAGATCAGCCGGGTGCGGTCGGTGATCGCCGCCAGCATCGCGTCCAGGTCGTGCACCTCGTCGGAGGTCAGCGGAACCTGCACGGACGTGGCACCGGAGACCTGCGTGACGATCGGGTACGCCTCGAACGACCGCCAGGCGTAGATCACTTCATCGCCGGGGCCGGCCGTCGCCTGCACCAGCTGCTGCGCCACCCCCACCGATCCGGTACCGGTCGCCAGGTGCTCCACCGGCACCGAGAACCGCTCGGCCAGCTCCGCCATCAGACCGGTGCACGCCAGGTCGGGGTAACGGTTGAAGGCCCCGGCGGCGGCCACCGCGGTCTCCAGGACGCCGGGCAGCGGGGGATAGGGATTCTCGTTGGAGGACAGCTTGTACGCGGCGGGCCCTTCCGGGGCCGGCCGGCCCGGCTTGTAGGTGGGGATGCCGTCCAGCGCAGCACGCAGCTTCGGGGTCTTCTCGCTCACCGCAGGTCCTCCTCGACCGTCCCACTCGACTCCAATACTGCACACCTTAAGAGGATTCCCCCGTTCGGCGGCAGACCCCCGCTTCCCGGCCGCCCCTCCCACGGCACTGGGGGACACCCCCGTACGGTGCGAGCCGGACGCCCGTACCGCACCGCCCGCTCACCCCCGGGGCGCGCTCGCCATATCTGCGCGCGCCGGTAGCTCACTCCGTGGCGCGCGTCCCCCGTGAAGGTGACTTGAGACCTCTTCGATACCTGACGAGATCGCCAGGCGAACACCCTCGGCGACCCGGCCAACTCCACCCGAAACCCACAACTCCCTTATCTTCCAAGGGTATTGACGACTGATCACCTTGCAGAAACGTGCCTTCTGCAAGGCGACGGCCGACTCCCGCGAAAAGGCCGCCCGAGCCCTACTATCGGCTCGCCATGACAGCAGCAGGGAAGCACCAGGTGAGCCGGTCGACCGGTCGCCGGCTGGGGCGGGCAGGCATCCGGGATGTGGCCGCCGCGGCCGGCGTATCGATCACGACCGTCTCCGACGCGCTCAACGGCAAGGGCCGGCTTCCGGATGCCACCCGTAGCCACGTCCGCGAGGTGGCCGAACGGCTGGGCTACCGCCCCTCCGCCGCCGCCCGCACCCTCCGTACCGGCAAATCGGGCCTCATCGGCCTGACCGTGACCACGTACGGGGATGAACCTTTCACCTTCACCGAATTCGCGTACTTCGCAGAGATGGCCAGAGCCGCCACCTCCGCCGCGCTGGCCCGCGGCTACGCCCTCGTCATCCTCCCCGCGACCTCCCGCCACGACGTGTGGTCCAACGTCGCACTCGACGGCACGGTCGTCATCGACCCGGCCGACGGCGACCCCGTCGTCACCGAACTCGTCCGGCACGGCCTCCCCGTCGTCTCCGACGGCCGCCCCGGCGGCACCCTCCCCGTCACCGGCTGGGTCGACAACGACCACGAAGCAGCCGTACTCGGCCTGCTCGACCACCTCGCCGACGCCGGCGCCCGCCGCATCGGCCTCCTCACCGGCACCACCACCGACACCTACACCCGGCTGTCGACCACCGCGTACCTCCGGTGGTGCGAACGAGTCGGCCAGGACCCGGTCTACGAGTCCTACCCGGCACACGACCCGTGCGCCGGTGCCGTCGCCGCCGACCGGCTGCTGGCCAGGCCCGACCGCCCCGACGCCGTCTACGGCCTCTTCGACCCCAACGGCACGGACCTGCTCGCCGCGGCCCGCCGCTACGGCCTGCGCGTCCCGGACGACCTGCTGCTGGTCTGCTGCAGCGAGTCCACCGTCTACGCCAACACCGAACCGCCGATCACCACCCTGTCCCTCAAACCCCGCCGCATCGGCACCGCCGTCGTCCAGATCCTCATCGACGCGATCGAAGGACTGGGCGACGGGTGCCCGGTGGAGCAGGTCATACCGACCGACCTGATCGTGCGGACCTCGTCCCAGCGCCGGTCCCCCCGCACGACCGTCAGCCCGCCGCGCGGCCCGGCCGGCGACTGACCCCTACCGTCGGCGCAGCGCCGACAGCAGGGAGGGGCACCGAGCGGGTGCCCCTCCCCGGCCGGCCCGCCGGCCTCCCGTTCGGGACGTTCCACGCCACGCCGACCGTCGCATTCACGCCATGATCCGGACGCCGCGTGTTGGATACGCTCCCGAAACCGGCGCGGGCGACGCACCGGCAGCGGCCCGGTCAGCCCCCACGGCCAGGGAAAATCAGGGTGATCTCGGGATAAAACCGCAGGGAACGCCGAGCTCCCGTCGATTGACCACCCCCGGGTGCGTCACAACCCGCGAGCAGCGTTCCTATGATGGGCGAACGACACCGCGGACCGCCGTCGACCAGGCAAAGGTCCGAGAGGTACACGGCGGCGCAATGGTGGAGGGGTCAATGACTCAGGGGGCCGGTCAAGGACCCATGGCGTGGACCATGGCGGCACACACTCCGGCGTCCCCGCAGCCGCCAGGACCGCCCCCCGGCGCACCCGTGGCACCGCCGGCGGACACCGTCCCCCCGCACTTCCCCGCCGCACCGCAGGCGCAGCTCCCCGCACACGCCACGGAACTGCCCGACGAGTACACCGCGACCGCCCGCGACCTCCCCGTCGTCGGCGCACCAGGGCGTACCGACACCCTCATCGACCAGCCGGCGGCCGGACCCGTACCGGCCCCGGAGGCCGCACCTGACGGCGAACCGGCCGAGGGGCCGGGCCCCTTGTACGTCGTCGGCGACGTACACGGCTACTACGACGAGCTGCGCGAGGCCCTCGCCGCCGAAGGGCTGATCGACGCCGACGGCAGCTGGTCGGCGGGCAACGCCAGGCTGTGGTTCCTGGGCGACTTCACCGACCGCGGCCCGGACGGCATCGGCGTCATCGACCTCGTCATGCAGCTGTCCGCCGAGGCCGCCGCGGCCGGCGGGTACTGCAAGGCGCTGATGGGCAACCACGAACTGCTGCTCCTGGGCGCCAAGCGGTTCGGCGACACCCCCGTCCAGTCCGGCGCCGGCACCGCGTCCTTCCAGGCCGCCTGGCTGCTCAACGGCGGCCAGAAGACCGACATGGACCGCCTGGAGGACCACCACCTCCAGTGGATGGCCCGCCTAGACGCCGTGATGGAGGAGGACGGGCACCTGCTCGTGCACTCCGACACCACCGCCTACCTCGAATACGGCGACTCCATCGAAGCCGTCAACGACACCGTCCACGACGTGCTGACCCGTAGCGAGGCCGACGAAGTCTGGGACCTGTTCCGCAAGTTCACCAAGCGCTTCGCCTTCCGTGACGAATGCGGCGCGCAGGCCGTACGCCGGCTCCTGGACGCCTACGGCGGCACGCGCGTGGTGCACGGCCACAGCCCGATCCCGTACCTCCTGGGCGAGGTGGGCACGGAGGACACCGACGGCGAGCCCGTCGTCGTCGAAGAGCCGCACGTCTACGCCGACGGGCTGGCCATCGCCATGGACGGCGGGGTCACCATGGCCGGAAAATTGCTTGTCGTTCAACTTCCCCTGACTGACTGAGCGTTATCCGGGCAGGTGAAAGCCAAGTCGGCGGGCGGGCGGCGCACGGCGTGACCGGACGGTTCCGTTCAGGGCCGGGCCCAATTTCCGGAAACCCCCTGTCACCCCGTGCCGGAGGCGCTCTACCATCGGGCTATCCGTAGCAGGCTCTCCTCCGTTTCCGCCAACTGCCCGGCCATCGTCGGCCCGTACGGCCCTACGGAGCATCGGGGGATGCACATGAACAGCGCTCCGCATCTGCTCAACGAGGACCGCGAGGACTTCGCGCGACTCCTCGATGAAGCGCTGCGTACCGCCGCCCACCGCCCGGATCTCGCCACCGCAGCGAGCGAGCACCTCACCACCGAGCAACTGCGCACGCTGGCACTCGACGCCACCTCCACCATCGCCGCCCACGCCGCGGCCGAGTACCGGCACTACGTACGGCTGCGCGACCGGCTGCGCGACCCGGACGGCGCGCCCGCCGATGCCGCGACCGCCGACGGCGAAGATGCCCGAAGCCCCGCCGCCGCGGACCCGTTCGCCGCCGCGGCCACCGGCCCGGACGGCGCACCGGAAGCCGCCGGCGCGGGACTCGGCGCCATGATCGCCGTCCTCGCCCCGGTCCTCGCGGGCATCGCGGCGGTCCTCTTCCTCCTCATCGGCTACGCCCTGAGCGCCATCAGCCCCGAACAGGCCGTCGCCCGGCCGTTGATCACCGTCGGCTGGATCTTCGCCGCGCTGGCCGCGGCGGGGGCACTGGTCGCGATGGCCGGCCTGGTGATCACCGCCCTGCGCAACGGCTCGTCGCCGCGCGAGGCCACCGGCCACCACGACCTCGACCGCGCGCGCGAGGCATGGCACCGCGCCCTCGTCGAACAGGGCCTGCTGCCCTTCCTCCACGACACCCTCGCGGCAGCCGCCGACCACACCCCCGCCCCGTACACCCCGGGCCGGACCGGCGTACGCAAGAGCCGCATCCCGTCCCTCGGCTACTCCCGTCCCCGTTTCAGCAGCCCCGACACCGGATCGGCAGGCACCCGCCCCCGCTACTCCAGCCCCGACTTCACCGGCCCCGACCACGACGGATCCGAGGAACGGCCGCAGTAGGGCGGGCGTGCGGGCACATGAGGCAGCGCCTGGGCTGCCCTGAGACGCCGCATCATCATTGCGGTCGGGCAGCGCGATTCAGGACTCGGACCGCGCACCGCGCCCCGCCGCCCACGCCAGCAGCAGGCCCACTCCACCCAGCGCGGCAGCGATGCCCAGGGGCGCGGTGTAGCCCGCGCCGGCGGACAGGGCGGCGCCGGCCAGCAGAGGGCCGCCGGCGTTACCGACGTTGAAGGCGGAGATATTGGCGGCGGAGGCAAGGTTGTCGGCGCCGCGCGCAGTGGCCAGTACGGATGTCTGCAACGGCGGGATGACAGCGGCGCCGACCAGTCCGAACAGCAGAAATCCGATGACCATGGCCGGTTCGCTGTGCACCGCCGCCAACAGCAGCAGGGATGTCACCGAGACGGCAGCGAGCGCCCCGTACAGCGTGGGCAGCAGCGCCCGGTCCGCCAGCCGGCCGGCCAGCGGGGTGCCGATCACCATGCCGACGCCGACCAACACCAGCATCAGTGGAACGGTGCGCGCGCCGAACCCGGTGACCTCGGTCAACAGCGGCGCCACATAGGTCAGGACGGCCAGGAAGGGCGCCCAGCCGAAGGCAGTCGTGGCCAGTGACAGCCAGACCCGGCCGCGCCGGAAGGCAGCCAATTCGCGACGGAGGCCCGCGCCTTGTGCGGCGGGCTCGTACGGCACGAACACGGTGAGCGCGATCAGCAGAGCGACCCCGACCGCGGTCACCGCCCAGAAGGTGGCCCGCCAGCCGAGCGCCTGCCCGAGGGCGGTGCCGCCGGGCACACCCAGGACATTGGCGAGGCTGAGACCCATGAACACGGAGGCGATGGCGCGGGCCTTCCGCTCCGCCGGTACAAGTCCGGCCGCCACGACAGCGGCGATTCCGACGTACGCGCCGCCGGCCAGCGCGGACAGCACCCGCCCGGTCAGCAGGATGGTGAAGCCCGGCGCGAGGGCGCTGACCACACTGGCCACGATGAACAAGCCGACCAGCCACAGCAGCATCCGCTTGTGGGCGACCCGGGTGCTGAGCGCGGTCAGCAACGGCGCCCCGACGACCATGCCCAGTGCATAGCCCGACACCAGCAGTCCAGCGGTCGGAATGGGTACCCGGAGGTCGCCGGCAACCTCGGGCAGCAGCCCGGTGATGACGACCTCGGTGGTGCCGACGGCGAACGCACCGAGTGCGAGTGCGAGCAGCGCCGCAGTCGCCGAACGCCCCGAGGCCCGGGGACGGGCGGTCCGCAGCGTCTCCTGGGGGAGGGGAGCAGGCGGGACGCGGGAGGTGGCCGAATCGGCAGAAAGATCATGGGACATGGCATCAGACTGCCGCCCGCGCGCGTGCGGATCAGCCTCCGATTCCGCAATGATCGGTAAGCCTGGCTTACCGATCGTGTCCGGCCGGCAGCGACTCCGCTGCGCTGCGCGCCGTCCCGCCCGTCCGCTCCCGTGCCCTGTCCACCGCAACGGCCGCGAAGGCGCGCACCCGCGCGGTCTCCCCGGTCGCACGCCACACCAGTCCGTACTCCAATGGCTCGGCGTCCCGGAACGGCACATAGGCGACGCCCCGCGGCGCGAAGTACGCGGCAACGTCGGCGCCCACGGGGGAGATGCCCTGACCGGCGCCGACCATGGCGAGGGTCTCCTGCAGCGTCGCCGCCGACCGGCCGCGCAGGACCGGCCGTCCTTCGGGGGTACGGGAGGGGGCGAGATGCTCCTGCCAGTAGTCGGGGACATGCCCGGTGCAGGCGAACACCCGGTCCCGGGCCAGATCCTCCACGCACACCGTGTCCTGCTTGGCGAGCACGTGGTTGGCCGGTACGGCCAGCATCCGTGGCACACGCAGCACCACAGGACCGCGCACCAGGTCTGGCTCATCGACCGGGAACTGGGTGACCAGCAGCTCCGCCTCACCGTCACGCAGCGGATCGAACATGGACTTGACCTGCGTCTCATGGATCCGCACGGCCACGCCCGGGTACCGGCGGGTGAAGGCGTCGATCGCCTCCATGACGAACTCCCCTGCCGCGTGTCCGAGATAGCCCACCGTGAGGCTGCCCTCGATCCCCTTGGCAGCGGCCTGCGCCCTGGCCAGACCCCGCATGATGGCGCGGTAACCGGGCTCGATGTCGTCGAGAAGCTCTCGGCCGAGCGGGGTGAGCCGCACCCGACGGCTGGTGCGCTCGAAGAGCGGCGCCCCGACGCGGCGCTCCACCTGCTGGATCGTCTGGCTCACCCGGGCCCTGGTGACCCTCAGCCGCTCGGCCGTACGGCCGAAGTGCAGCTCCTCGGCCAGGATCACGAAGCTCTCGATCTCCAGTCTCTCCAGCACCTGGGTCACGCTAGCCGTGTCCGGTCCCGGCCGTCGAGGCGGCCTCGGGCCCCCGGACCGTCCTCAGGTCCGGGGGCACTCCGGCACGATGAGCGTCAGTCCGCAAGCGGCAGGTACACCCGGTTCCCCGCCGCCGCGAACTCCTTCGACTTCTCCGCCATGCCCGCCTCCACGTCGACCGCCAGATCACCGCCGTGCTCCCGGCGGATGTCCTGGGAGATCTTCATCGAGCAGAACTTCGGCCCGCACATGGAACAGAAGTGGGCCGTCTTCGCCGGTTCGGCCGGCAGGGTCTGGTCATGGAAGGAACGCGCGGTGGCCGGGTCCAGGGCCAGATTGAACTGGTCCTCCCAGCGGAACTCGAAGCGCGCGTCGGACAGCGCGTCGTCCCACTCCTGGGCACCGGGATGCCCCTTGGCCAGATCCGCCGCATGGGCCGCGATCTTGTACGTGATCACGCCGGTCTTGACGTCGTCACGGTCCGGCAGGCCCAGGTGCTCCTTGGGCGTGACGTAGCAGAGCATCGCCGTGCCCCACCAAGCGATCATCGCGGCACCGATACCCGAGGTGATGTGGTCGTACGCGGGCGCGATGTCGGTGGTCAGCGGGCCCAGCGTGTAGAACGGCGCCTCCTCGCAGATCTCCTGCTGAAGGTCGATGTTCTCCTTGATCTTGTGCATCGGGACGTGCCCCGGGCCCTCGATCATCGTCTGGACACCGTGCCGCTTGGCGATGGTGTTCAGCTCACCCAGCGTCCGCAACTCCGCGAACTGCGCCTCGTCGTTGGCGTCCGCGATCGAACCGGGACGCAGACCGTCCCCGAGCGAGAACGTCACGTCGTAGGCCGCGAGGATGTCGCAGAGCTCCTCGAAGTGCGTGTAGAGGAACGACTCCTGGTGATGCGCCAGGCACCAGGCAGCCATGATCGAACCGCCCCGCGAAACGATGCCGGTCTTGCGCCGGGCGGTGAGCGGGACGTAACGCAGCAGCACACCGGCGTGCACCGTCATGTAGTCCACGCCCTGCTCGGCCTGCTCGATGACCGTGTCCTTGTAGATCTCCCAGGTCAGTTCCTCAGCCTTGCCGTCGACCTTCTCCAGCGCCTGGTAGAGCGGAACGGTGCCGATCGGCACGGGGGAATTGCGCAGCACCCACTCCCGCGTGGTGTGGATGTTGCGACCGGTGGACAAGTCCATGACCGTGTCCGCACCCCACTGCGTCGCCCAGGTCATCTTGTCCACCTCCTCCTCGATGGAGGAAGTGACCGCGGAATTACCGATGTTGGCGTTCACCTTCACCAGGAAGTTCTTGCCGATGATCATCGGCTCGATCTCCGGGTGGTTGACGTTGGCCGGCAGGACGGCGCGACCCGCCGCGATCTCGTCACGTACGAACTCCGGCGTGACGTTCTCGCGGAGGGCGACGTACTCCATCTCCGCGGTGATCTCGCCGCGCTGCGCATAGGCGAGTTGGCTGACCGCGGCGCCGTTCCGGCCGCGGCGGGGCTGCCGCGGCCGGCCGGGGAAGACCGCGTCGAGGTTCTTCAGACCGCCACGCGGCGAGGTGTGCTTGAGGCCGTCGTCCTCGGGGCGCAGCGGGCGGCCCGCGTACTCCTCGGTGTCGCCCCGCGAAATGATCCAGTTCTCCCGCAGCGGCGCCAGTCCACGGCGGACGTCGGTTTCGATGTGAGCGTCGGTATACGGCCCTGACGTGTCGTAGAGCGTCACGTCCTTGCCGTTGGTGAGGTGCACTCGCCGGACCGGAACCCGCAGGTCAGGGCGGGATCCGGTGAGGTAGCCCTTGTGCCAGCCGATCTCCTTGGCGGAGGCGTCCTGGCCGGACTCGCCGTTTTCGGGCGTGCGTGCATCCTGCAGAGTCATGGAGACCCAACTCCCTACGCCGGCATTACCCGGTAACAGGTTCGGCGGTCGACGCAGCGGCTCCCGCCCACGGGCGTTTCACGTGAAACGCCGCTGGGACGAGGATCAGCGCCCTCTCAGCCCGGTGCTCCGAGCTCCCGCGATTGCAAAGGTGCCACCACGGTAGCGGCCGATGTGGCGTGGTGAACAGGGGGCCCTGCGCTTCTTGCGATGATCGGTCGGTGACCGGCACCGATCCTCATACGCACTCCCACGGCCATGCGCACTCGCACGGGCACGGCCCCGCCTCGCCCGTATCCCGGCATCTGCGCAAGGTCATCGCCGCGGTGCTGATCCCGTTCGCCGCCGCCGTGGTGGTCGGCCTCGCGGTGTTGTGGCCGGGCGGCGCGCCCGATCACCGGCCGTCTGGCGTCGGCTTCGACCAGCCGACCGAACAGGCCAGGGTGACCAAGGTGGAGGAGGTCAACTGCGCCGACGTGCACGCCGAGCAGCAGCAACAGCCGGCGACTCCGGGCGGCCCGCCGACCGGGGGAGCGGAGCGGGGAAAGCACTGCGAACGCGCGACGGTCGAGGTCACGTCGGGCGGAAACACCGGCCGGACCTTCGAGACGATCGTGACACCGGACGCGCTGCGGCACTACACGACGGGGCAGGAGGTCGTCGTCGCGTACTCCCCCAAGGCGCCCAAGGATCTGCAGTACTCGATCAGCGATGTGGACCGGACCTTGCCCATGTGGGTGCTGGCCGCGATCTTCGCGTGCGCCGTCGTGATCGTCGGGCGGCTGCGCGGGGTGCTGGCGCTGGTCGCCCTGGCGGCGAGCTTCGGGGTCCTGACGCTGTTCATCCTCCCTGCCATCCTTCAGGGATCAAATCCCCTGCTGGTGGCGGTGATCGGCGGCAGCGCCATCATGCTGATCGCGCTGTACATGTGCCACGGACTGACGGCCAGAACCTCGGTCGCGGTGCTCGGCACGCTCGCCTCGCTGCTGCTGATCGGGCTGCTCGGCTCGGTCTTCATCGGCTGGGCACTGCTGACCGGCAACACGGACGACACGACGGGGCTGGTGCACGGGCTGTACCCCGGCATCGAGATCCGCGGACTGCTGCTGGCAGGCATCATCATCGGCTCGCTGGGGGTGCTCGACGACGTGACGGTCACCCAGACCGCCGCGGTGTGGGAACTCAAGGAGGCCGACCCGTCGGCGGGCCGGCGCAAGCTGTACAGCGCCGCCATGCGGATCGGACGGGACCACATCGCCTCCGTCGTGAACACCCTCGTACTCGCCTACGCGGGCGCGGCGTTGCCGCTGTTGCTGCTGTTCTCGATCGCACAGAGCAGCGTGGGCACGGTCGCCACCAGCGAAGTGGTCGCCGAGGAGATCGTCCGGACCCTGGTCGGCAGCATCGGTCTGGTCGCATCGGTACCGCTGACGACACTGCTCGCGGCGCTGGTCGTCTCGGCCGACCGCAGGCCCCAGGCCGCTCCGGGGGACGAGAGCGGAGCAGAGGACGGCACCTGGGGCACGGGTGGCGCGACGGAAACCGGCACGACCGTGGGACGGGCGGCAGCGCGGCGCGGCGCACGGGCGACACGAGGGTCGCGTGGGACGCGCGGCCGACGCCGCAAGGCATGACGGAGCCGCGGCCCGGGGCCGCACCGGCCCACTGACCTCCGCCGACCGGCGCGGAAACCGGCGCAGCGGGCATCGGGCCGACACGCCATCCCCTGGGCGAGCAGGATCCGGCGCCCTCTTCGTCACGGACCCGCCCGGCGCACCGGGACAGCGCCCGCCCCGAAAGGGCCGGGGAGGACCGGGCGGTGGTGGGTCAGCTCGCCTTGGACGCCTCCGTCAAGATGCGGTCCAGCACGGCTTCCAGGGTGTCGCACACCTCTTCCGCGCCGAGCGGCACCAGCCGGTCCGTCCGGTCGAGGAACGCCACCAACGGCGGTGCGCTGACGCGGAAGAGCGCGCGTTCGGCGCCGACCTGGAGGCTGATGAAGACGTCGCTGAGATGCCCGCCGGAGGCAGGCTCGACGCGTACGTCACCCTCCCCCGACGGCCCGCTCAGCCCGTCGAGCAGCAGCTCACGGCTGAAGGCCCACGTAACGGGCACATCGCCGGGCAGGTCGAAGGTGAGGCGTACGGCGTACGGATCGGCGCTGTCGAAGTCCAGCTCCACCGGGATCCGGAAGGCGAGTTCCTCCGAGACGAGGAAGCTCATGATCACTTCTGCCTGAACTGTGTCGGTCATCAACCACTGCCCCGCACTTGATCGGAGATGGCCGGGATTCGTCCCCCGTAGCCCTATTGACGCCATCGTCTGTCACGTGCCAGCAGATCACAAGGAGTGAGTTTTCAGATACTGATAGAGAAGGCGAGTGTCGTTAGCGTCGCCTCCGCCATTTTCCGTAGTCGGTCCGCGACAGAGCGCAATCGGTGCAGTTCTTCGGCAGGGAGAGAAACGGCCAACGCCGCGACCACGGAGCCGACCTGGATGGGAATCGCGGAACATACGGTGCCGAGGGCATATTCCTGATGCTCATACGCGACCTGACCACGACGCACCGTATCCAAACGGTGCAGCAGATCGTCCTCAGTTCGTACGGAAAAGGGGGTTATCGACTGCACCGGGTAACGGGACAAATGTTCCTTACGCGCTGCCTCGTCGAGCTGGGCGAGCAGGCACTGCCCGATCGCATGCGCGTGCGCGGTGGCGCGGAAGTCCACCCACTCCTCGACCGGCGGCCGGCCCGGCTCGTTGGAGACGGCCAGCACCTCCACTTCACCCTCGCGGTAGACGGCGAAGTAGACAGCGGCGTTCAACTTCTTGCTCACCACGGCCAGTGCTTCGGCGAGTTGATGGCGCTGACGGCGGTGCGCCCCGGCGCGGCCGATGGAGTCCGCGGCCTCACCGAACACGAAGACGCCGTTCTCCCGGCGCAGATAACCCTCGTGCGTCAGGGTGCGCAGCAGGTGGTACGTCGTCGGCAGTGGCAGCCCGGCCTCCCGGGCGAGTTGCTTGGCCGGCGCCCCTTCGGGGTGCGCGCCGACCGCCTCCAGCAGCCTCAGCGCACGCTGTACCGATCCGATCAAGGTGGGGTGGGAAACGGATTCACCGTTCACGACTGCCAACGTCAACCCCCAGGTCCGATCGCCATGGGGCACGGGGGCCCCGGTCGCGGGATCGTTCCCGCGTCGCGCGCGTCTCCCAGGGCCGCCCCATCCTCGACGTCCGGCCCGATCTCGCTTCACTCGGTATTTTCCGGAACGTCAGCATCCGGAAGACGCCTGCGACGGCACTCTAACTCGGCGGATCGGAGTGGTAACCCGATCGGCCTGCGAGTTAACTCACCTGGCGCACTCCTTGACCGACAGTGACCATGGAGAGAGCGCCGCACACTGCCCGTGCAGGCCCAACACCCCGCTCAGGCAACGCAGTACGGGAAAACGGCCGCACATCTGCGCGAGGGCTGGGGTGGGGAGGGGGTGGGTGGGGTGGGAGGGGCCAGGGGTGGGCGGCTGGCTTCCGTTCTCTGCCCCCCCCCCCCCCCCCCCCCCCCCCCCCCCCCCCCCCCCCCCCCCCCCCCCCCCCCCCCCCCCCCCCCCCCCCCCCCCCCCCCCCCCCCCCCACCCCCCCCCCCCCCCCCCCCCCCCCCCCCCGCCCCCCCCCCCCCCCCCCCCCCCCCCCCCCC
>NZ_JBITJM010000019.1:0-156734 GCF_044460025.1 Streptomyces sp. NPDC050161
CCTCCGCCGTGGGGGGGGGGGTTGGTTTGGGGGGGGGGGGGGGGGGGGGGGGGGGGGGGGGGGGGGGGGGGGGGGGGGGGGGGGGGGGGGGGGGCCGGGCCCCGGGCTCTCCCCCCTCCTCCCCCCGCCCCTCCCCACCCCACCCCCTCACTCCGGCAACTCCGGGCACTCCGGCCACTCTCTGGGCAATCCGGCCACTACGGTCTCTGGCCCCTCCGACCACCACAGTCACCAGCCACACCGGCTCACTACAGTCACCGTCCACCTCCCTCCCCGCGCCCCTTCGGCAACCGGATCAGGAACGTCGCGCCGAAGGACACCGCCGCCGCGCCCGCAGCCCACACCGGGACCAGCGACAGCTGCCCGGCCCTGCCGAGCGCCTGCGCCAGCAGCGGAAAGGTGCCGCCGAACAGTCCCGTCGCCACCATGGACGGCACCCCCATCGCCACCACCCGCACCGCCACCGGGAACAGCCCCGCGAACAGCACGTTCACCAGGCCGAGCGGCGCCGCGATCAGCACCAGGTAGACGAGGGTCACCAGCCACATCGGCAGCGCCCGATGCGCGAGCGCCAGCATCAGCGGCACCGTCCCCACGGCCAGCGCGCCCAGCCCCGCACGCAAGGTGCGCAGCGCGCCCAGCCGGTCGCCGACCCACCCGACACCGACCATCGCCCCGATCAGCACCAGCAGCGGCAACAGCATCGAAACCGCCGACTCGGTGTCCGAAACCACCCCCAACTGGTGTGCGTACTGCGGCAGATACGTGGTCCCGAAGTAGTACCCGACGGTGACGCCGAACGTGGTCAGGAACACCGCCACGCTGTTGCGCACCTGCGCCCGGTACAACGCGCGCCGCCCGGCACTCGTACGGGCAGCACCGCTCGCCCGTTGCTCGGTGAACTCCCCGCTCTCCTCGGCACCGCGCCGGATCCACAGCGCCGTCAGCCCCAGCACCGCTGCCACCAGGAAGCCGATCCGCCAGCCGCCCGCGGTCACGCCGCCGGTGCCGAGAGTCGCGAGCAACACCGTCAGCACGCCGAACGACAGGATGTTGCCGAGGATGACGCCGGAGTAGGAGATCGCGCTGTAGACGAAGCGCGTCCGGCGTGGCGCGGTCTCGGCGACATACGCGGCGGCACTCGAATTCGCGCCGCCCATTGACACGCCCTGCACCAGCCGCAACAGCACCAGCAGAACCGGCGCACCGGTCCCGATCACCCCTGCCGTCGGCACCACCGCGACCAGCACACTCGTCACCGAGGTGAGCGCCATGCCGAGCATCAGCCCGAAACGCCGCCCCCGCGCATCGCTGATCCGCCCCATCACGTACGAGCCGAAGGGCCGGACGATGAAGCCGACCGCGAAGCCCAGATACGCGCCCAGTACCGCCGTCACCGGATCGTCGCCGGGGAACAGCTGCACGGCGAAGTACGGCGCGAGAACGGCGTAGAGCGTCCAGTCGAAGGACTCGACGATCCCGCCTGCGGTGGCGGCGAGCAATGCCCTGCGGCCCGCCGCACCGCCCCGTCCCGGCCCTGTCCTACCGCCCGCCGCGCTGCCCGCGACCGCCGACGTCATCGCCTGAGGCAATCGCCTGAAGTCATCACCCACCTCTTCCCACGTAGCCCGGGAACCACCCGGATTCCGACAGTTCTTCACCCGACAGTTCCTGAACCAGCAGTTCCTGAACCAGCAGTTCTCGAACCGGCGGTTCCTGAAGGGGAGGGCATGCGGCTGAGCGTGGGCCCCGGGACCTACGGATTGCCCTCGGCTCGCAGCCGCAGCCGCAGCCGCAGCTCGCCCTGCCGACCTACCGACCGCGCCTCGCGCAGCGACCGCCGACGTGCCCTCTTACTGGCGCCCCTCCCCTCTACTACGGACGTCGCACCCGCGCCACCAACTCCTCGGCCGTATCCGGTCGGTAGCCCCCCCAGCTCGCGTGAGGGCGGCCCGGCCGCGTTCGTAAGATCACCTGGTGCCCGCTGACATATCGCTCACCGTCCTGTCCCTGCTGTGTCTGGCGGCTCTCACCGCCGGCTGGATCGATGCCGTCGTGGGGGGAGGCGGACTGCTGCTGCTCCCCGCGCTGTTGGTCGGACTGCCGCACACCCCCGCCGCCTTCGTCCTCGGCACCAACAAGTCCACCGCCATCGTCGGCACGACGGCAGCCGCCGTGACCTATCTCCGCAAGACCCCGATCGACGTACGCATCGCGCTGCGTATCGGCCTTGCCGCGCTTGCCGGTTCGCTCGCGGGGGCGTTCTTCGCCGCCGGTATCAACAGCGATGTGCTGCGGCCGGTGATCATGGTCATCCTCCTCGCCGTGCTCGCGTTCGTGCTCCTGCGCCCCGCCTTCGGGACCGCCCCCGCGCCGTCCGGGCCCGTCACCCGGCAGCGGGTGCTGGCGGCCGTCCTCCTCGCCGGACTGGGTATCGGCTTCTACGACGGCCTGATCGGCCCCGGTACCGGCGCCTTCCTCATCGTCGCGCTCGCCGCCGTCCTGCACATGGACCTGGTCACCTCGTCCGCCACCGCCAAGGTCATCAACGTGTGCACCAACATCGGGGCGCTCACGATGTTCGCCATCCAGGGCACCGTCCTGTGGCAACTCGGCGCTCTGCTCGCGCTGTTCAACCTCATCGGCGGCATGGTGGGCGCCAGGATGGCGCTGAAGCGGGGTGCCGGATTCGTGCGGGGTGTGCTGGTGGTCGTGGTCGTCGCCCTGCTGTGCAAGCTGGCTTTCGACCAGTGGTTCGCGGGCTGACCTCCCGCACGCATTCGCTGTGCCGTTCCGGACCCCGCGGAGGGGCTACCCCGCGACGCCTGCTGCCTCCGGGTGGAGTCGGCAGTGATACATCCGGGCCATGTTGCGCACCGGGGGAACCAGGCCCGCGACGCGGGCCATCATCCGATACCCCGCCGGCAGCCTCTCCCGGCCGGGTATCTGGAGTGCGCTGAGGGTCTCCAGCAGCTCCAGCCTCGGGCTCAGCCGGGCTATGCCGGCCGGTGTCGTGCCCCAGTGGAGCGTTGCCCCGGCGTCGGTGACGACACGGTTGATCCGCTGTGCCCGGATGGCGAACGGGCTGAAGGCGTCGAAGGCCAGCTCCCCGCTGGGCGCATGCGCCATCAGCCGCCGCAGCAGCGCCGTGCCGTCCGCCTCGGTCAGGTACATGAGCAGGCCCTCGGCCACGATCATCGTCGGCCGGTCCGACGGCAGGCTCGCCGTCCAGCCGGGATCCGTGACGGACGCGGGGATGCCTGTCCAGCCCGGCCGTTCCGGGTACAACTGGCGCCTCAGGTCGATCACTTCGGGGTAGTCGATGTCGAACCACCGCACGCCCGGCCCCGGATCGAGCCGGTGGACGCGGTTGTCCAGGCCGCAGCCGAGATGGACGACCGTGGCCTGCTCGTGCGTCGCGAGGAACTGCGCCGTCCACTCGTCCAGCTGGCGGCCACGCAGGGCGACGGCGCCCGCGTCACCTGCGTTTATCCGCACCTTGGAGAAGTCGTGATCGATGCGCCGCACCGCGTCCACGGCCGTCTGGTCGCCGAGGACCGGCCGCTTGGAGCGGCTGTCGATCGCCCTGCCGTAGAGCGTGGCGAGCAGGGTTTCCTGCGCCCCGGTCAGCGGCACCTTCGCTTGCGCCTTCGAGCTGTTCATGTCTGGAGTCTATGGAAAATTCAGAAAGATGTGAAGACTGGAAAGAGGATTATTTCAGAGTTGGGATGGGAGGGGTGGGCCGGCCCACCCCGTCAGCCCAGCGCGGTCGCCGAGCCGGTCGTCGCGGGCGGCGGTTCGGCTACCGCCGTCACCGCCGTGAGCAGCACCGCGCAGTCCTCGACGGCGCGCAGCCCGTGCCGCTCGTGCGGGATCGGCACGATCTCACCCGCCCGCAGCTCCCGGTTCCCGCCCGCCGCGGTCAGCCGTACCCGGCCGCGCAGCACCTGGAGGCTGGCCGCGGGCGGTGCGTTGTGTTCGTCCAGCGCGGAGCCCGCGATCAGGGCGATCACGGTCTGCCGCAGCGGCCCGTCGTGCAGGAAGAAGTGCGCGCTGCGGCCGTGCGCGGAAGCCTTGGCGTCGTCGAGTTGATCGCGGACGAGAACGTTCAGGTCGTTCCGGTCGTCGTCCATGGTGCGGCCTTTCCGATTCCGGGGCCGGCGGCGTGGCCTCCCATTCCATCGTGGACCGCGCCACGGCCGACGCAAGCCGGAGCACGGGACGGCGCCGCGCGGTCGACTTCCCCTGCTCGACCGGCATCCCGTAGCCGGTGCGGGGCGCCCCGACGCCGGGCCGCCGCCACCCCAGGCCGCCCGCCCCGCATCGGGCCGCCCCCGCCCCGCATCGGACCCCATCCGCCTCATCCACCCCACCCCCCTCCGCTCCCCGGACCGACGGCGACCGCTACGTATCGCCACAAGTACGCAATACGTACGCGATGCGTACGCGATAAGTACGCGATACGGAGCGCCCGGTGGCCCGAGTCGGCGTCGACCTCGCCCCGCCGCCGCCCGTACCCTGCGCATGATCGTTCTCGCCGCCAAGTGCAAGCCAAGCCAAGCGCAAGCCAAGCGCAAGCCAAGCCGCGGCCACGATCCCCGCCGCCGTCCCGAGCCCGAAGGGTGCGCATCCGTGACCGACCCGTACGAGCCCGCAGGCCCCGACGAGGGGCCGACCCGCTATCTGACCGTGATGACGACCACCGACAGCGAACGGAAGGCCGAGGAGCTGGCGCGTGGTGCCATCGAGGCCAGGGTGGCGGCCTGTGCGCAGATCAGCGCACCGGTGACCTCGGTGTACCGGTGGCAGAGCGCCGTGGAGACCAGCCAGGAGTGGCAGGTGCTGTTCAAGACCACGGCCGCCCGTTACGACGCGCTGGAGGCCCACATCCTGGCGGCGCACGACTACGACACCCCCGAGATCATCGCCACTCCGGTTGCCCGCGGAGCAGCCGGGTATCTGGCCTGGGTTGCAGAGGAGACCCGCTGACATGACACGACGACGGATGAGGGTGGCCGCCGCCGCGCTCGGCACCGGGCTCGGACTGTGCCTGGCCACCGCTTCCCTGAGCCAGGCCGGTGCCGCCCCGGGCGACGCAGCACCGTCCCCCGGAGCCACGGCCGTAACCCCAAGCCATTCCGGCACCCCAAGCCATCCCGGCGCCCCCAAAACCTCCCCGCGCATACTCGCCGCATCCGCCGACCCCACCTGGAACACCACCGAGGCGGCCGACTTCTGGACGCCCCGCAAGATGGCCGCCGCCGTCCCCGGGGGGAGCGTCACTCCTCGTTCCGCCCCGCACCGGGACGCTTCCCCGGACGCGTCCGTGAAGGAGACGTCCACCGGGAAGCCCGTCGCCGACGCCGCCACGCAGGGCCCCGGGCCCGCGGCGGGCGCCGCGCCCAACGCCCGGCACATCGACGGCATCCCGTCCGTCGGCGTGCTGTTCTCCGTGGACAAGGACTCACGGGCTCACTACTGCACCGCGAGCGTGGTGCGCAGCCCGCACCGCAACCTCATCCTCACCGCGGGCCACTGCAACCCCGGCTCGAACGCCGCCTTCGTCCCGCAGTACCGCTCCGGCGCGGCCAAGCAGCCGTACGGGGTGTGGGCGATCACCGGCTCCTTCACCTACCCGGGCCACGGCACCACGGGCGACGGATCGGACCTGGACTTCGCGTTCGCCACCGTCGCCCCCGACCGGCGCGGCCGTCGGATCGAAGCGGTGACCGGCGGCAACACCCTCTCCCCGACACCGGGTTACACCAACGACGTCTCCGTCATCGGCTACCCGTCCGTCCGCAACGACCCGGAGGACCGGGCCGTACGCTGCGAAACCCGCACCACCCGGCTCACCGGCCACCGCCAACTGCGCATGGAATGCGGCGGGTTCTACGGCGGCACCTCCGGGAGCCCCTGGCTGACCCACTTCGACGAGGACACCAGGACCGGCCGCATCATCGGCAACATCGGCGGCCTCAACGGCGGCGGACCGTCCGGCCCGCACGCGGACCGGACCTCCTACAGCCCGTACTACGGAATCGAACTCCTCACCCTGTACACCCGCGCCACCATGGCCTGAGCGCACAACACGGCCGCACGGGACCGGGCGCGAGGTGCGAGGCGCGGGGCGCGGGGCACAACACCGGGCGGCGGCGGGCGGTTTGAGGCCCCGGGGGCTCTGAGCCTCCGGGCCTTGCGTCCCCTGGGCCTTGCGTCCCCTGGGCCTTGCGTCCCCCGGGGCGCCCGCGCCGCCGCAGCCGTCGCCCCGGTCACCGCACCGCAGCCGCCGTCCCGGTCACCGCACCGCAGCCGTCGTCCGGTCACCGCACCGCCACCGCAAGGCCCTTCTCGCGCGGGCCCAGGAAGTGCGGGTCGGGCCGCAGCGCCGCGTCGGCCGCGGCCTTGCCCGCCGCGAAGATCTCCCGCACGCCGCCGTACGCCCAGGTCACATCGCGCGGCGCGGCGACACCGACCCCGTACGCGTCGATACCGGCCGCAGCGCACAGCGCCAGCGCCCGCCGGATGTGGAAGCCCTGGCTGACCAGCACCGCACGGTCCACGCCGAAGATCCGGTGCGCGCGGCTGCACGAGTCCCAGGTGTCGAAGCCCGCGTGGTCGCCGACGATCCGGCGGGCGGGCACGCCGTGGTGCTCCAGATAGCCGCGCATCGCGCCCGGCTCGTCGTAGTCGTCCCGGCTGTTGTCGCCGGTCACCAGGATCGCCCGGACCGTCCCGCGCCGGTACAGCTGGGCGGCGGCATCCAGCCGGTCGGCCAGGTAGGGCGAGGGCTCGCCGTCCCACAGCCCGGCCCCGAACACCACGGCGACCGGCGCGTGCGGAGCCGCGGCGACGGTGCGCACCCGAGGGCCGGCCGAGGTGTTCAGCCACGTCGCGGGCGCCAGCGCGAGCACCGTCAGCACCACCACGACCTGGTACGCACGCCGCCACCCCCGCCGGGTGCGTGGCAGCCGTATCCGCCGCATCAGCCCAGGCCCGCGCATCCCCGCTCCTTCGTTCCACCCCGCCAGGCCGCATCCCGTGCCGGCGGTCTCTCCGTCTCACGGGCAGCGACGCGGCACGGCCTGGCATGGTTGCAGGAGAAGCACCCGCCGCCCCGGGGAGGCGCCCCGCCCGGGGGCGCACCCGATGAGAGGAAGCCGATCCCGTGCGCGCGAAGCCCGTGGAGACGACGAAGCCGGTGGCCGGACGAGCCCCCGGTGCCTGGCCCGGATGCGTGCCGTCATGACCCCCGGCCCCGACCGCCTGCCGTTCTTCGTCTACGGAACGCTGCGCCCCGGCGGGCGCCACCACGCGCGGACCCTGCGCGGCAGGACCGCGTCGGAAGAGCCCGCCACGATCACCGGCGCCCTGCTCTACGACGGCCCCGGCTACCCCTACGCCGTCGCAGGCCCCGTTGACGCCCGGATCCACGGCGCCCTGATCACCCCGCGCGCCGCCGACCACGACGACGTGCGCCGCACCCTCGACCTCCTGGAGGGCTACACACCCGGCGGCCGGGACAACCTCTACGAACGCGTCGAAACCGATGCGGCCCGCTCCGACGGCCGGACCGTACGGGCCTGGGTGTACCTCGCGGCCGAGCCGCTCGCCACCCGGCTGCGCGCCACCGGCATCCCCGTCGAGGGCGGCGACTGGCCGGCCGGCGGCCCGGCTAACCTGGAGGGCTCCTCCCGAAACGAGGACCCTTCCGGTACCGGGAATCCCTCCCGCACGGAAGGGCCTTCCCGTAAGGAGGGCCCTTCCCGAACCGCAGAACAGGTGTGACCCGCGTGCCTTCCTCCCCGTCCGCAGCCCCCGCCCACCAGAAGCCGTTCCCCAAAGCGGAGCTGCATCTGCACATCGAGGGCACCCTGGAGCCCGAGCTGGCGTTCGCCCTCGCCGAGCGGAACGGCGTGACCCTGCCCTACGCCACCGAGGACGAACTGCGCCGCGCCTACTCCTTCGCCGACCTGCAGTCCTTCCTGAACCTCTACTACGCGCTGATGGCCGTCCTGCGCACCGAGGACGACTTCGCCGACCTCGCGGACGCCTACCTCGCCCGCGCGCAGGCCCAGGGCGTACGGCACGCCGAGATCTTCTTCGACCCGCAGGCGCACACCGCCCGCGGCGTCCCGATCGGCACCGTCGTCGACGGCCTGTCCCGCGCCCTGGACACCGCCCAGGAGAAGTACGGCATCAGCACCCGCCTGATCATGTGCTTCCTGCGCGACGAGAGCGCCGAATCGGCCCTGACGACCTTCGAGGCGGCCCGCCCGCACCTCCACCGGATCGCCGCCGTCGGCCTGGACTCGGCGGAGGTCGGGCACCCGCCGTCGAAGTTCCAGGAGGTCTACGCGCTCGCCAGGGAAGCCGGCCTCAAGTGCGTGGCGCACGCGGGCGAGGAGGGCCCGCCCGCGTACGTCTGGGAGGCCCTGGACCTCCTCGGTGTGGACCGCGTCGACCACGGCGTGCGCTGCATGGAGGACGAGCGGCTGGTGGCCCGCCTGGTGGCCGAGCAGATCCCGCTCACCGTCTGCCCGCTGTCGAACGTCAGGCTCCGCGTCATCGACGACCTCGCCGACCACCCGCTGCCCGCGATGCTGGACGCCGGGCTGCTGGTCACCGTCAACTCCGACGACCCCGCCTACTTCGGCGGCTACGCCGACGACAACTTCACCGCCGTGCGCGACGCACTCCGGCTGGACGAGGAAACGCTGCGCACCCTGGCCCGCAACTCGTTCCGCGCGGCCTTCCTGGACGAGGCGACCCGCGAGAAGTACCTCAAGGAAGTGGACGCGCACCAGGTGTAGGGCCTCCCGGGGCGGTCACGGTTGAGCACGCGCCACCGGGAGGGGCGGCCCGACCGCCCCGCCCGGTGGCCCCAACCGGCCGTCGCCCGGCGTGCGTTGTGCCTCCCGGGGCGCAGGGGCCCCACCGCGCGCCGGAGAACGCACCTGTTGCCGGACGGGAGCGAACCGCGTCCCCAAACCGGCCTGCCGCACGCCCGTCACGCCGGGGGCGCCCCCGGTTTCCGGCAGGTGACCGGAGCCTCGCACCGGCCCGTCCGCCCGCTGCGGGCCGCCGGTTACCCGGATTTCCCCGCCGGGATACGACGGGGCAACACCCGGCCGCGAGGCTCGGGCCATGACGGCGCCGACAGCACAGCAGCCACCCGCCGCGGCCACCGGCCCGGCCGCGCGCCCGCCCCGGCCACGGGGAACGGCCGTGAGCCGGGGCGCGCGTCCGGCCGGGGCCGTGGCACGGGCGCCGCACGCCCCCACGCTCGTCGCGGTCGCTCACGGCAGCCGCGACCCCCGCGCGCTGCGGTCCGTCCACGCGCTGCTGGCACGGGTCCGCGCGCTGCGCCCCGGCCTGCCCGTCCGGCTCGGCCACATCGAGCTGAACCGGCCGCTGCTCGCCGGGACACTCGACGGACTGCGCGGCGACACCGTCCTCGTACCGCTGCTTTTCGGCCATGGTCATCACGTCACCCACGACCTGCCCGCCGCGCTGGCCGCCGCCCCCCACCTGACCGGCCGGATCGCTGAACCCCTGGGCCCGCACCCGCTGCTCGCCGAAGCGCTGCACGGCCGCCTGACGGAAGCCGGGTTCACCCCGGAGGCCGGACAATCGCGCCCCGCCCCACAGGAGGCATGCCACCACCGGCCCACCCCGGGCCACACCGCCGTCATCCTGGCCGCCGCCGGCTCCCGCGCCCCCCGTTCCGCGGCCGGCACCGCCGCCGTCGCAGAGCTGCTCTCGGCCCGGCTCGGCGGCGTCCCCGTCCTGCCCGCCTACGCGTCGGCGGCCCGCCCCACCGTCGCCGAAGCGGTACGCGCACTGACCGCACGCGGCCACCACCGGATCGCCGTCGCCTCCTGCTTCACCGCCCCCGGGCGCTTCGCCGCGCAGTGCGCAGCCGACGCCCCCGGGACCGCGGCGGCGCCCCTGGGCGACCACCCCGCGCTGGCCCGCCTCGTACTGCACCGCTACGACCAGGTGCTCCTGGCGCGTAGCGCTTCCGGCCCCTACGGCACCGGGGCGGCTACCGTCGCAGTATGACGGGCACACCATCGAGCACCGGCCGGGACGCGGACCCCCGCGGCGCCGGCCCCGACGCCACCGGCGGGCCGGCCGCCGCAGGGCCCGCCGCGCGCGGGGACGCCCCGCCCGGCCGCCCGCCCGGCGCGCACGACGTCCCCGGCTACACACCGTCCGACGCCGAACGCTGGGTCGACGAACCGGACAAGCGCCCCGGCCGCACCGCCTTCCAGCGCGACCGGGCCCGGGTCCTGCACTCCGCCGCGCTGCGCAGACTCGCGGGCAAGACCCAGGTCGTCACCCCCGGCAGCCTCAGCCACCTCTGGGACGCCAGCCCGCGCACCCGGCTCACACACTCCCTGGAATGCGCCCAGGTGGGCCGCGAACTGGGCGCCGCACTCGGCTGCGACCCCGACCTCGTCGAGACCGCCTGCCTGGCGCACGATCTCGGCCACCCGCCGTTCGGGCACAACGGCGAACAGGCGCTCAACGAAGTCGCCGCGCCCTGGGGCGGCTTCGAGGGCAACGCCCAGTCACTGCGGCTGCTGGCCCGCCTGGAACCCAAGCGGTTCAGCCCCGCGCCCGACGGCAGCGCCGTCAGCGTCGGCCTCAACCTCACCCGCGCCGCACTCGACGCCGCCACCAAGTACCCCTGGCCGCGCGGCGCGCACCCCACCGACCCCGGCTCCCCGAAGTTCGGCGTCTACGAGGACGACCTGCCGGTGTTCGGCTGGTTCAGGCAGGGCGCCCCCGCGACGGAACGCAGCTTCGAGGCGCAGGTCATGGACTGGTCCGACGACGTCGCGTACTCCGTGCACGACGTCGAGGACGGCCTGCACGCCGGACACCTCGACCCCGGCCTGCTGCTCGCCGACCCCGAACGCGCCGAGATCTTCGACGTCGCCGCCGCACGCTACGCACCGGGCGCCGCCCCCGCGGAACTGGCCGCCGCCCTCGACCGCCTCCTGGACCAGGAGTGGTGGCCGCACGGCTACGACGGCTCCGCGCTCGCCCAGGCCCGCCTCAAGGACGCCACCAGCCAACTGATCGGCCGCTTCTGCCTGGCAGCGGAATCGGCGACCCGCGCCGCATACGGCACCGGGCGCCTCACCCGTTACCGCGCCACCCTGGTGGTTCCGGACGAAACCCGACTGGAATGTGCCGTTCTCAAGGCCGTCGCCGACCGCTATGTGATGCAACGGCCCGACCAGGAAGCGCTCCGCGCCGACCAGCGCATCGTGATCGCCGAACTGGCCGACACCCTCCAGGTCCGGGCACCCGTCGGCCTCGACCCGCAGTTCCGGTCGCTGTTCGACGCGGCGGACGACGACACCGCCCGGATGCGGGCCGTCATCGACCAGATCGCGGCCCTCACCGACGCCTCGGCCCGTAATCTGCACACCCGCCTCACCCGGCCCCCCAAAACACCGGGGGACAACCAGGGGTGACCCGGAAGGGGCGGACCCCCTTCCGTCCCCACGTTCCGTGCGGGACGCTCGGACACCACCGGCGCCACGGATGCGGCACCGGGCAGCATCGGACACCCAGGGTGTCGCCGCGGGCGACACCTCAGGTGACGCCGGGCAGAAGGGAAGGTAGACGGGAGGAACGGGGGAGCACATACCGGGGGAACACATCACCGGGGGACGATCGGGGACGTGCACGGCCGCGTGAGCGGGCGTACGGCACCGAGAACGAGGAGGAAGCAAGTGGTCGAAGCACACCAGACGTTCGTCATCGTCGGGGGTGGCCTGGCCGGCGCAAAAGCCGCCGAGACCCTCCGCGCGGAGGGCTTCACCGGCCGGGTGATCCTCATCTGCGACGAGCGCGACCACCCGTACGAGCGCCCGCCGCTGTCCAAGGGATACCTGCTCGGCAAGGAGGAGCGCGACAGCGTCTTCGTCCACGAACCCGGCTGGTACGCCCAGGCCGACATCGAACTGCACCTCGGACAGCCCGCCGTCCACCTGGACCCCGAGGCCAGGACCGTACGCCTGGGCGACGGCACCCTCATCGTCTACGACAAGCTGCTGCTGGCCACCGGCGCCGAACCGCGCCGCCTCGACATCCCGGGCACCGGCCTCGCGGGCGTCCACCACCTGCGCCGCCTCGCGCACGCCGAACGCCTCCGCGGCGTCCTCACCTCCCTGGGCCGCGACAACGGCCACCTCGTCATCGCGGGCGCCGGCTGGATCGGCCTGGAGGTCGCCGCAGCCGCCCGCTCCTACGGCGCCGAAGTGACCGTCGTCGAGGCCGAACCGACGCCGCTGCACACCGTGCTCGGCCCCGAACTCGGCGGCCTCTTCACCGACCTGCACCGCGAACACGGCGTCCGCTTCCACTTCGGCGCCCGCTTCACCGAGATCGTCGGCCAGGACGGCATGGTGCTGGCCGTACGCACCGACGACGGCGAGGAACACCCCGCCCACGGTGTGCTCGCCGCGATCGGCGCCGCCCCGCGCACCGCACTCGCCGAACAGGCAGGACTGGTCATCGCCGACCGCGCGACGGGCGGCGGCATCGCCGTCGACGCCGCGCTGCGCACCTCCGACCCGCACATCTACGCGGCAGGCGACGTCGCCGCCGCCGACCACCCCCTCCTGGACACCCGGGTACGCGTCGAGCACTGGGCCAACGCACTCAACGGCGGCCCCGCGGCGGCCCGCGCGATGCTCGGCCAGGAGGTCAGCTACGACCGCGTCCCGTACTTCTTCTCCGACCAGTACGACGTCGGCATGGAGTACTCCGGCTACGCCCCGCCCGGCTCCTACGACCAGGTCGTCTGCCGCGGCGACGTCGCGAAACGCGAGTTCACCGCCTTCTGGCTCGCCGAAGGCCGGCTGCTCGCCGGGATGAACGTCAACGTCTGGGACGTCGCGGGCCCCATCCAGCAACTCATCCGCTCCGGGCACCCGTTGGACGCCGAAGCGCTGGCCGATCCGGAGGTTCCGCTGGAATCGCTGCTGCCGTAGCGTGAGGCCATGAGCCTCAGCACCGGTGGCCCCGCAGGCCCCGACCAGCCCACCGGCCCCGCCGCGGCCGTCACCCTCGACGCCATCCGTGACGCCGCGGCGCGACTGGCGGGTGTCGCCCACCGCACGCCGGTACTGCGCTCACGCACCCTGGACGCGCTGGTGGGCGCCGAGGTCTTCATCAAGTGCGAGTCCTTCCAGCGCATGGGCGCCTTCAAGTTCCGCGGCGCCTACAACGCCCTCTCCCGCCTGACACCCGAGCAGCGCGCCCGCGGGGTCGCCGCGTATTCGTCGGGCAACCACGCCCAGGCCGTGGCGCTCGCCGCCAGGGAACTCGGCACCACCGCCGTCATCCTCATGCCCGAGGACGCCCCGCGCTCCAAGCGGGACGCCACCCTCGGCTACGGCGCCGAGGTCGTCACCTACGACCGCTACACCGGCGACCGCACCGCACTCGCCGACAAGCTCGCGGCGGACCGCGGCCTCACCCTGATCCCGCCCTACGACCATCCGGACGTCATGGCAGGGCAGGGCACCGCGGCCCTGGAACTGATCGAGGAGACCGGGCCGCTGGACGCGCTGCTCACCCCGATCGGCGGCGGCGGTCTGATGGCCGGATGTGCCACCGCCGCCACCGCGCTCGTCCCCGGCATCCGCATGATCGGCGTGGAGCCCGAAGCGGGCGACGACACCCGCCGCTCCCTGGCGGCCGGCCGCCCCGTCACGATCCCCGTCCCGCGCACCATCGCCGACGGACAGGCCGTCGAAACCCCCGGCGAGCTGACCTTCGCGATCAACCGCGAGCTGCTCGACTCCGTCGTCCTGGTCGGCGAGGACGAGATCCGCGCCGCCATGCGGTTCGCCTTCGAGCGGCTGAAGATCGTCACGGAACCCAGCGGCGCCTGCGCGCTGGCCGCCCTGACCGCCCACCGCGTCGACCCGCTGCCGCCCCGGATCGGCGTGATCGTCTCCGGCGGCAACATCGGCCTGGAACGCTTCGTGGAGCTGATGGCCACCGCCCCGGACGTCCGCTGAACCGGAGGCGTGGAGGGGATTGTCCGACCCCGGCCGTAGAATTCACGCGTGGCAGGACGGATCAACGATGACGACGTGAAGGCGGTTCGGGACGCGGTCCCGATCGACGCCGTTGTGTCCGAGTACCTCCAGCTCCGCAACGCCGGCGGCGGCAATCTCAAGGGCCTGTGCCCCTTCCACGACGAGAAGTCCCCGTCCTTCCACGTCAGCACCGCCAAGGGGCTCTACCACTGCTTCGGCTGCCAGGAGGGCGGCGACACCGTCGACTTCATCATGAAGATCGACCACCTCTCCTTCGCCGAGACCATCGAACGCCTCGCCTCCCAGGCGGGCATCACCCTGCGCTACGAAGAGGGCGGCTACGCACCCGGCCGCCAGCAGGGCGAACGCACCCGCCTGGTGGAGGCGCACAAAGCCGCCGCCCAGTTCTACACCGAGCAGCTGGACTCCCCGGAGGCCGAGATCGGCCGCGCCTTCCTCGCCGAGCGCGGCTTCGACCAGGCCGCCGCCCAGCACTTCGGCGTCGGCTACAGCCCGGCAGGATGGGACCACCTCACCCGCTTCCTGCGCGGCCGTGGCTTCACCGACAAGGAACTGATCCTCTCCGGCCTCTCCCAGGACGGCCGCCGCGGCCCCATCGACCGCTTCCGTGGCCGCCTGATGTGGCCCATCCGCGACATCTCCGGCGAGGTCGTCGGCTTCGGCGCCCGCAAGCTCCGCGAGGACGACAACGGCCCCAAATACCTCAACACCCCTGAAACCCCCATCTACCGCAAGTCCCAGGTCCTCTACGGCATCGACCTCGCCAAGAAGGAGATCGCCAAGGGCAGCAGGGCCGTCGTCGTCGAGGGCTACACCGACGTCATGGCCTGCCACCTGGCCGGCGTCACCACCGCCATCGCCACCTGCGGCACATCCTTCGGCGAAGGCCACATCAAGATCCTCCGCCGGCTGCTGATGGACCACTCCGGATCCGAGGTCATCTTCACCTTCGACGGCGACGCCGCAGGCCAGAAAGCCGCCTTGCGGGCCTTCGAGGACGACCAGAAATTCGCCGCCGAAACCTCCATCGCCATCACCCCCGGCGGCATGGACCCCTGCGACCTCCGCCTCGCCAAGGGGGACGCGGCCGTCACCGACCTCGTCGAGTCCCGCACCCCGCTCTTCGAGTTCGCGCTGCGGCACCTCGTCTCCCGGCACAACCTCGACACCACCGTCGGCCGCGCCGCCGCCCTCGACGAAGCGGCGCCCATCGTCGCGCACATCAAGAACAGCTCCATCCAGCACGAATCCGCCGTCCAACTGGCCGGCATGCTCGGCATCCTGGACACCCAGTTCGTCGTCCGCCGCGTCGGCCAGCTCGCCCGCTGGGCCCGCGAACGCGGCCGGGACGGCGGCCAGGACCAGGGCCGCAGAGCCCCCCGCGGCCAGGAACGCGCCGCCGAGCCCGAGCCCCGGGCCGCCGGCCCCCGCGGCCCCGCCCTCAACCTCCGCAGCCCCGCCCACCGCGTCGAACGCGAACTGCTCAAGCTCGCCCTGCAACGCCCCGACCTCGTCTCCCCGGCCTTCGACGCCTACGGCATCGACGAGTTCACCGCCCCGCCCTACGCCACGGTCCGCCGCTGCATCGAGGACGCCGGCGGCGCCACGGCCGGCGCGGCCGACGACGGCTACGTCCAGCGGGTGCGCGAGGCCGCCCCCGACGACACCGTCCGCGCCATGGTCACCGAACTCTTCGTCGAGCCCCTGCACACCCGCCGTGACCCCGACGAGGCGTACGCCGGCGTGCAGCTCGTCGCCGTCCGCCTGGCAGCCGTCAATCAGCGCGTCACCGAAATCCGCGGCACCCTCCAGCGCCTCGGCCCGCGCGCCGACCCCGAGCACCTCAACGCCGTCCAGAACGAACTCTGGGTCCTCCAGCAGTACGGCCAGTCCCTCCGCGAACGCGGCTACGCCGCCCTCTGAGGCGGCTCCCGGGGGCGCGTACGGCCGCGCACCGCGCCCGCCCTTGACACCCCGACGTAGCCGTCCGGTCACGGAACGAACGCAGAAAGTGGACGCACGCCCCTCGTGGCGGGCCTGTGTCGTACCCCACACTGAAAGCGGTGCCTGAGAGTTCGGAGCGCGGCACAGCCGGTCACCCGGGCCGGGCATCTCCCGCGCAGCCACTCGCGTCGTACGGGACGGACAGCGGCTCGGCCGCGACCGCTCCCGGCCTTTCCGCCGCCTTTGCGGCGATCACCCTGGAGGTCGCCCCCGTGCAGACCCAGAGCCTCCCCGGAGCGCCGGCCGGCGCCCCGCAGGCCGCGCCCGAGAAGGCCCCGCCCCAGCAGTCCGGGGACGCGGCATCGGGCGCCCGCCCGGCCACCGTGCCGCAGCAGGCCGAACCGCCGGCCGCCGAAACGATCGCCGACGACCCCGCCCCCGAGCCGTCGCCCCGCCCCGACACCGGCGGCCCGTCATCCGACCTCTTCCGCCAGTACCTCCGCGAGATCGGCCGGATCCCGCTGCTCACCGCCGCCGACGAGGTCGACCTCGCACGCCGCGTCGAAGCGGGCCTCTTCGCCGAGGAAAAACTCGCAGGCACCCCCGACCTGGACTCCCAACTCGCCTTCGACCTCGACAAATTGGTCGTCATCGGCCGGATGGCCAAGCGCCGGCTGATCGAGGCCAACCTCCGCCTCGTCGTCTCCGTGGCCAAGCGCTACATCGGCCGCGGGCTGACCATGCTCGACCTCGTCCAGGAGGGAAACCTCGGACTGATCCGCGCCGTCGAGAAGTTCGACTACGCCCGCGGCTACAAGTTCTCCACCTACGCGACCTGGTGGATCCGCCAGGCGATGTCCCGCGCCCTCGCCGACCAGGCCCGCACCATCCGCGTCCCGGTCCACGTCGTCGAACTGATCAACCGCGTGGTCCGCGTCCAGCGCCGGATGCTCCAGGAACGCGGCTACGAACCCACCCCCGACGACATCGCGGCCCAGCTCGGCCTCACCCCGGAACGCGTCGGCGAAGTGCTGCGCCTGGCCCAGGAACCGGTCTCGCTGCACGCCCCCGTGGGCGAGGAGGACGAGGTCGCGTTCGGCGACCTCATCGAGGACGGCGACGCCGCCTCACCCGTCGAATCCGCCGCCTTCCTGCTGCTGCGCGAACACCTCGACACCGTCCTGTCCACCCTCGGCGAACGCGAACGCAAGGTCGTCCAGCTCCGCTACGGCCTCGCCGACGGCCGCCCCCGCACCCTGGAGGAGATCGGCCGGATCTTCGGCGTCACCCGCGAACGGATACGGCAGATCGAATCCAAGACCCTCAACAAACTCCGCGACCACGCCTTCGCCGACCAGCTGCGCGGCTACCTCGACTGAGACCGCGCGCACCGGCCACCGACCGCGCCGTCACGCCCGGCTCAGCCCTGCTGCCCGAACACACCCGGATACGCCTCATCGCGCACCGCCGTGTACTGCTGGCGCACCGCCTGGCCCACCGGCAGCTCCTCACCCGGCTCGAAGACCTGGCTCGCCGCCGCCGGCCACTGCGGCGGCTCCACCCAGCCGCCGTCGTTCGGGGCGAGCGTGCCGTGCGCCGCACCCAGCGCCCAGGCCGCCTGCCGCGCCGCACCCAGCGCCGCGTACTCGGCCGGCTGCGGCACCACGACCTGCACGCCGAACAGCGCGGGCGCCGCCGCCTGCACGGCACCCAGCTCGGCCGCCCCGCCCAGCAGGAACACCCGGCGCACCGCCACACCACGCCCGCGCAGCACATCCAGCGCGTCGGCGAGCCCGCACAGCATGCCCTCGACCGCGGCCCGCGCCAGATGCTCCGGCTTCATGCTCTCCCGCCGCATCCCGTGCAACGACCCGGCGGTATGCGGCAGATGAGGCGTCCGCTCACCCTCCAGATACGGCAGCATCACCATGCCGTACGCACCCGCCGACGACTTCAGCGCCAGCTCCGACAGGCCCTCCAGGTCCGTGCCGAGCATCTCCGCCGTACCGCGCAGCACCCGCACCGCGTTGCTGGTGTGCACCACCGGAAGATGGCGCCCCGTCGCATCGGCGAACGAGGTGATCGTGCCGTCCGGATCGACCAGCGCCTCGTGATGGATGCCGAACACCGACCCCGACGCGCCCAGCGACACCACCGCGTCGCCGACCCCGACACCGAGCCCGAACGCCGCCGCCATGGTGTCGCCCGTACCGGCCGAGATCAGCAGCCCCTCGGGCGTGAACCCGGCCGTCCCGGAAGGGCCGAGCACCTCGGGCAGCCGCACCTGATGGCCCAGCGCCAGTTCCACCAGGTCAGGCCGGTACGCCTCGTCGGCCGCCGACCAGAACCCGGTGGCCGATGCGCCGCCACGGTCCGTCGTACGCCGCGCCGGGCGCCCCAGCAGCTGCCACGCCAGCCAGTCGTGCGGCTGCATGACCTCGGCGATCCTGGCCGCGTTCGCCGGCTCGGTGCGCGCCAGCCAGCGCAGCTTCGTCACCGGATGCGTGGCCTGCGGCACCGCCCCGATCGCCTGCGCCCACGCGGTCCGCCCGCCCAGCGAGTCGACGAGGTCGGCCGCGGCGCTCTGCCCCCGCTTGTCGTTGCCCAGCAGCGCGGGCCGCACGAGATTGCCCTCGGCGTCCAACGGCACCAGACCGTGCTGCTGCGCGGAGACGCCGATCGCCTGCACACCCTCCAGCAGCCCGTTGCCCGCCGCCTCGCCGAGTGACATCAACCACGCCTGCGGGTCGACCTCCGGCCCCTTCTCGGCAGGGTGTGGCGCGTACCCCTGCCTGATGACGGCACCCGTGTCCGTATCGCAGACGACGATCCGTGTGCTCTCGGACGAACTGTCCAACCCGGCGACTTTCCCCATGGCCCCAGATGATGCCCCATCCGGCGGACGGCGGGGGCGCCAGGGCTCACACCGGGGACGGCCGGGACGCGCCGGGCGCCTCAGGTGTTGCTGGTGCCCCAGTCGTCAGGGTCAGGGGTGCGCTGCTCACGCAGCGACCTGACCCGGTCGGTGACCGAGTGCGGCAGCCGGTCGCCGACCTTGGCCGAAACCCTGTCGAACGCCTTGGACGCCGCCTCCCTGCCGCCCATCGCCGCGGACTCCGCGGTGTTACGGACCGCGGGATTCTGCGAGATCCGTCGGGCCCCCTTGCGCAGCTGCTCGTACCGCTCCCGGCCCGCCCGCGTGCCGAGCACGTATCCGACGGCCAGTCCCGCGATGAACGTGAGCCGGTAGCGCATCGCTCCACCCTTTCCTCTCACCGGCGCGCACCCGCCGCAGCCGCCCCGTGCCACCCCTGCCACGGCGCCGCGTACCGATGACGCTCGATCCCGTCCGGTGCCGGGCGCACCGGATCACTGGGCTGTGCCGCGCCTGTCCTGCGGGCCTGATGATCACCCGCGGCGATACCGATTGGCGGAGCACCCCCCTGCTTGCGCTAATGTATGTGTCGCAGCGAACGCGCGCCGTCCGGAAGCCCGGACAGCGGTGCATTCGAGGCACACAGAGCATTCCCCTGTAGCTCAATTGGCAGAGCAGCCGGCTGTTAACCGGCAGGTTACTGGTTCGAGTCCAGTCGGGGGAGCTCGGTCCCCTGTAGCTCAATTGGCAGAGCATTCGGCTGTTAACCGGAGGGTTACTGGTTCGAGTCCAGTCGGGGGAGCAGTAAGGAAGAGGACCCCGGAAGGGGTCCTTTTTCGTGCGCCATGGAACCGAACACCCTGTGATCGAAGTCCTCTTGAGCGTGCATGGTCACCGGACGACGACCCACACGGGCAACAGATCGTATGAGCGGCTATGCTGCGGCAGACGGCGCGCACAAATGTGCGCGACGCGCCGTGACGGGGGCGGTAGCTCAGCCGGTTAGAGCAGCGGACTCATAATCCGTCGGTCGTGGGTTCGAGTCCCACCCGCCCCACCGCGGCACCCAGGGCGAAGAACCTTTCTACCTGCGGAAACGTGAGAACGGGAGTCACCGCCACAGCGCGGCGGCCCCCGTTCATCCGTACGGACCAAGATCCAGGGGCCCTACAGGGGCCCCGGGGCTGGCCAGAGGCCACGCCGGCTTCCGTCGCCTGTGCGCAGTCCGGGGAGCGGTCCTCACCGTCACCGGCGGCAGTCCCGTCCGCAGCGCCCGGTCGTCCAGGTCTTGGGACTTGGGGCGGGCGACGGCGAAGCGTGTGGGCGGGAAGTCCGGTTGCTGAATGCCGGCTTATGGGCGGTGGCCTGCGTTATTGGGTGCTGAGGTTCCTTTGCTGTTCGCCGTTCGCTTTGTCCTGCGGGGGTGTTGTGGCGGTGAAAGGGCCGTTCAGGGCTGCCCATTGGAGGAGTAGGACGGTTTTGCCGTCGGTGATGCGTCCGTCGTGGGTCATGGCGAGGGCCTCGGTGAAGGGGAGTTCGATGACCTCGATGTCCTCGCCGTCCTCTTCGAGTCCGCCGCCGGTGCCGGTCCGGTCGGCCGGGGTGTACGGGGCGGCGAAGAAGTGGAGGCGTTCGGTGACGGAGCCGGGGCTCATGTAGGCGTCGAGGACGTGGGTGAGCGGGCCGAGGGTGACGCCGAGTTCTTCGGCGCTCTCGCGTCGGATGGCGGCGGGCGGGTCGTCCGCGTCGAGCAGTCCCGCGGCGGCTTCGATGAGCATGCCGTCGGGGTGGCCGTTGACGTAGGCCGGGTAGCGGAACTGGCGGGTGAGCAGGACGAGGCCGCGTTCGGTGTCGTAGGGCAGGACGACGGCGCCGTCGCCGCGGTCGTAGGTCTCGCGCTGCTGGGTTTCCCAACGTCCGTCGCGGCGGCGGTAGTTGAAGGTGGTGCGGCGCAGGACGTGCCAGCCCTGGGAGGTGAGTTCGACGTCGCGGATCACGACGTCGGGGTTGCGGTCCAGGTCGCGTCCGGCCCGGTCGAGGCCGGTGCGGCCGCGGTGGTCGGGGGTGTCGATGCCGGGGCGGCTCGTCATGCGGTCTCCTGCGGGGTGCGGCGGGTCTCTGCTCCGTCGGTCGTGGGTGTTACCGTACATGCAGAAACGTGCAAGAACAGGAGTGAGTGTGCATGCTGGCTGCTGAACGGCGCGATCACCTGCTGGGTCTGCTCGCTCGCGAGGGCAAGATCGTCGCCAAGGATGTCGCCGTCGCGCTGGGGATCTCCGAGGACAGCGTGCGGCGCGACCTGCGCGATCTCGCCTCCGAAGGGCTGTGTCAGCGGGTCTACGGTGGCGCGCTGCCCGTTTCGCCGGCGGTGGTCGGCTATGCCGCCCGGCAGACCGTGGCCCCGGGGGGCAAGCGGAAGGTCGCCTCGGTGGCCGCCGGGCTGGTGCGGCCGGGCGGTGCGCTGATTCTCGACGGTGGAACCACCGCACTCGCCGTCGCCCACGCGCTCCCGCAGGATCTTGCCTGCACCGTGATCACCCACAGTCCGACGATCGCCGCGGCCCTGCTCGACCATCCGCACGCGGAGCTTTTCCTGCTCGGGGGCCGGGTCTTCAAGCACTCGGCGGTCACCTGCGGCGCCGCCGCGGTCGAGGCGGCGCAGAACGTCTCCGCCGACCTCTGCCTGCTCGGCGTCACCGGTGTGCACCCCGATGTGGGGCTGACCACCGGAGACGCCGATGAAGCGGCGATGAAGCGGGCCTTGTCCGCGCGGGCCGCGGAGACTTACGTCCTCGCCTCGTCCGAGAAGATCGGCACGGCGTCGCGGTTCCGTGTTCTGCCCTGGGAGAAGGTCAGTGGGCTGATCACCGACGCCGACCTCCACGACCCGGTCGTCGAGCGGCTCAAGGCGCTCGGGGTGGAGGTCCTGGCGGCCGGCTGACGGCTACGGGCCGAGCGCGGGGTCGCCCGTCGGACGCCTACCCGAACTGGCCGGGCTGGTAGTCGCCTGCGGGTTGCTGGACGATGACGTTCACGCGGTTGAAGGCGTTGATGAGGGCGATCCCCAGCACCAGGGCGGCGAGTTGGTCCTCGTCGTAGTGCTTGGCGGCATTCGCCCAGACGTCGTCCGTGACGCCGCCGGCCGCGTCGGCGGTGCGGGTGCCCTGCTCCGTCAGTTCCAGGGCGGCGCGCTCGGCGTCGGTGAACACCTTCGCCTCGCGCCAGGCCGCGACCAGGTTGAGGCGTGTCGAGGTCTCCCCGGCGTGCGTGGCGTCCTTGGTGTGCATGTCGGTGCAGAAGCCACAGCCGTTGATCTGGCTGGCGCGGAGCTTCACCAGCTCCCGCGTCGCGGTCGGCAGCGTCGAGTCCGAGAGCACCTTGTCCGCGGAGATGATGTGCCGCAGGGACCGGGCTGCGACCGTGTTGCCGAGGAGGTTCAAGCGAGCATGCATGGCGACTCCTTGTGGTTGATGCCTGCCCCCCTCTGACGGAACAGCTCGGAGCAATGTGACACGGGCGCCCCCCTCGGCGGCCCGTCGGACACGCCCCGGTCAGGTGTCGGCGGCGGAGCGGTGGCCGCCGGAGTCGGCGACGACCGGTTGCGGTGTGCCGGGGCTGATGAGCAACTGTTCTTGTCCGGGGAGTTGGAGGCGTGCCGTGAGGTCGTCGACGGTTACCGCGCAGGGCTGCGGGAGCGTCTTGTCGAGGGCGGTTTTGGGGCATTCGCCCAGCAGGACGGCCGATACGTAGAGGCCGTCGCCCGTCGGCCTCGTGGCTCCGGAGACGTACGGCACCGCTGAATGGGGGCCGAAGGCGTTGGTGCCGGTCCCGCTCCGTACGTGTGCCGAACTCCAGCCGTGCAGGCCGATTACGGCGCTGGTGAGGCCGTCGGTGCGCCGTGCCGCGGCGTGTGTTCCCGCGGTGTGGGGGGCGGGGGGTGTGTGGTCGGCGAGTGCGTAGCCGCCCTCGCGGACCGTCCAGCCGGCGGGCGCGGTGACGCGGTGCACGCGGATCTCCCACCGGCCGCACACGACGGACACGCTGTCGATGCGGCATGCGCCGGGCGGTGCGGCGCCGTCGGTCCGGGGGTGGTGCCAGGACGCGATGCAGGTGCCGGGCACGGCCACGCGGTGGATGCGTTCCCGTCGCGAGACGGCCCCGGTGGGGGAGATCAGGGCGATGTGGTTGTCGAACCGCTCGGGTGCGGCTTCGCCGACTTCCGGTCCGGTGCGTGAGGAGTAGGCCAGCTTGGCGTAGTGCGGATCGTCCCGGTGGGCGGCCGGCGGGGCCGTCAGGTAGTGGCTGCCGTGGTTGAGCAGCCGCACCAGGCCGTCCCGGCGGGTGCCGTGGACGAGGAAGCCGGGTGCGGGCAGGGGGAGGATGAAGTCGCCCTTTTCGATGGGGAGTTGACGTTCGGTCGCGGTCCACACCGCGTGGTCGGGCGGGATGAGCAGTCCCAGGAAGCCCTTGCTCGCGGCGTACGGCGCTCCGGGGCCGCTGTACGCCTGCGCGGTCGGCGGAAACCGCCCGTACCAGCCCAGCGGCAGCAGTCCCCGGGTGTCGGGCGCGCCGTGCCCGACGAAGTGGCGCAGGGTCTCGCTCGCCAGGCGGCGGGTGAGTCCGGGCGGCAGCGGCGGCTCGGCCGTCTCCCAGGAGCCGAGCCAGACGGGGGCGAGCGCGGCGAACCGGTAGGCGAGTGACCTGCCGTGGTGGACGGGGGCGCCGTCCGCGCCGAAGAGGTGGACGTACTGCCGCAGGAACAGGCGGAGCCGTTCCCGGTAGACGGTGGCGCGTTGGGCTCCGCGGGCGCCGGCCAGGTGTGCCCACAGCAGGGTGTAGAGGTGGAATCCCCAGGCGTTGTAGTAGTCGAAGCGGTCGCCGGCGTCGTAGCCGGGGCCTGGCTGCGAACGGATCCTTCCGTCACGGGTGTCGCGGTAGTCGCTGCGGTGGCGTGGTCCGTCCTGGTACCAGCCGTCGCCGCGGTACCACTCATCGACCCGCGCGAGCCCCGACTCGATGCCGCTGCGGTCGCCGATGGCGCCGATGGAGTGCAGGAACTCCTCCGTGACGACCTGGAAGAGCACATGGTTGTTGTCCCGGGTGCGGCGGCCTGCCACCCCCGAGAGCCAGTGTGCGACGCGGTCCTGCTCGGCGGGGGTGAGCCGGTCCCACAGCCATGGCCTGGACAGGTGCAGGGCGAGGGTGATCCCGGCGGCTTCCACGATCTGCTGGCTTCCGTCGGTGAGGGCCGGCCACGCCTCCGGGCCGTGCGGGCGGGTTCCGGCGACCAGTCCCCGTGCCCAGGGCCCGGCCCGGTCGGCCGGGTCCGCGCCGCCGGCGCCGGCCAGGCGGATGGCGGCCAGGAGGAAGCCGCGGGCGAACCCTTCGAGGCCGTCGGTCCGCCGACCGGACCAACTGGCGGGTCCGGGAAGGTGCACCGCCGCTCCGTGCGGGCTGACGTACGGCCGCAGGGCGTCCAGCAGGTGGTCGGCGACGGCCTCCCAGTGCGCCCGCGTCCACCCGGTACGAGGGGAGCGGAGGCGGTCTTCCGGGGGCAGTACGAGACGGGGCGGGGGTGCCGCGTGCCTGCTCATCTCCGCCTCCCTCGGCCGGCGGGTCCTGGCCCGCCGCTCCCCACAAGTTGCGGTGCGTGTCGATCCAATCACCATGAGTACGTGTGGGCGACTCGCTCATGTCACGAGCGCCGCATCGTCGAGCTTTGGGACAGAGGCCATGACAGCGCCACCTACCCCTGACCGCGCATCGCCCGCCGCACAGCGGCAGGTGCGGGACTTCGCCGGCACGACCTGTGTGGTCACCGGAGGGGCGTCCGGCATCGGGCGGGCCACGGCGCACGCCTTCGCCGCGGCCGGGGCGCACGTCGTCGTGGTGGACCTGGACGCCGAGACGCTCCGCCGCACGGCCAAGGAGCTGGAGGGCGCGGCGACGGCGGTGGTGGGCGACATCTCGCTCCAGGCGGACTGCCGCGCGGCGGCGGACGCCGCCGGGGCCGCCGGGCTGCCGGTGCGGGCGCTGGTCAACTGCGCGGCCACGTTCCTGGCCCGCAGTGAGCGGGCCAGGCCCGACGAGTGGGACCTGAGTCTGGGGACCAACGTCAAGGGCAGCGCCCTGATGACGGCCGCGCTGGCGCCGCTGCTGCGCGCGGCCCACGGCGCTTCGGTCGTCAACGTCGCGTCGATCTCGGGGCACATCGCGCAGCCGGGCCAGTGGACCTACAGCGCGGGCAAGGGGGCGCTGCTGGCGCTGACCCGCTGTCAGGCACTCGATCTCGCCGATGACGGCATCCGGGTCAACAGCGTCTCCCCGGGGCTGGTGTGGACCCCCGAGGTCGAGCGGATGACGGGCGGCGACCGGGCCGGCTGGGGGCCGGTGCTCGGCGCGCACCACATGCTGCGGCGGGTGGGGGAGCCCGCGGAGGTCGCCGCCGCCGTGCTGTTCCTGTGCGGCTCCGGCGCGACCTTCATCACCGGCACCGATCTCCCCGTCGACGGCGGATACCTCGCCATGGGGCACAGCAGGTCGGAACCGGCGACGTTGCCGGGACGGCAGGACGCCCCGTAACCCCACCTTCTGTTCCAGAGAGGGAGCTCCGCATGCTGCAAGCAGTGCTGGCCACCGCCAACCCGGCCAAAGCCGCAGAGATCCGCGCCTTGCTGGACGGCTGCCTGGATCTGCTGCCCAGGCCCGCATGGCTCCCCGACGTCGTCGAGAACGGGGCGACGGCCGAGGAGAACGCCTACCTCAAGGCCGCCGCGGTGGCCTTCGCCACCGGGATCGCCGCGATCGCCGACGACACCGTGATGGAGGTGGACGCACTCGGCGGCGCCCCCGGGCTGCGCTCCGCCCGTTACGCGGGCGACGGCGCGTCCGACACCGAGAACATGGCGAAGGTGCTGGCGCAGCTGGCGGACGTGGCCGCGGCGCGGCGCGGCGCACGGGTGCGGACGGTGGCCCTGCTGTGCCATCCGGACGGCCGGCGGGTGGTCGGCGAGGGCATGGCACGGGGGCGGGTCACCGAATGGCCGCGCGGTGACGCCGGGTTCGGCTACGACGCCGTGTTCGTACCGGACGAGGGGGACGGGCGCACGCTCGCCCAGATGACGGCCGGTGAGAAGGCCGCGCTGTACTGCCGGGGGCGCGCCTTCCGCGGTCTGGCGGCGCAACTGCGGCTCGGCGCACCGCACTTCGCCGCCGGTGAGGGCCGAGGCGCCGCGAGTGGCCCCGGCCGGCCGCTGCGGAACGGGTGAGCGCCGGTATGTCCGTCACGATCGAGGTCGCGGGGCACGCCACGGTGCTGGTGCGCGCGTGCGGTTTCACCCTGCTGTGCGATCCGCACCTGCACGACAGCTACCGCGGTGGCCTGATGGGATTCGCCCCCGCCCGGCGGCTGCTGCCCGGGGCCCTGCCGCGGCCCGACGTGGTGTGGATCTCCCACTCCCACCGTGACCACTTCGACATCGCCTCCCTCCACCGCCTGGACCGGACGCTGCCGGTGCTGCACCCCGACGATCCGCGGATCGCCCACACCCTGCGGCGGCTCGGCTTCACCGACACGACCGTGGTGCACGACTGGATGACGCTGCACCCGCGCCCGGGACTTGAGCTGCTGTGGACACCCTCCACGTTCGCCGGTCCCGAGCACGGCCTGGCCGTCCGTACGCCGGACTGCTTCGTGTGGCACATGGTCGACAGCCTGGTCACCCCTGCCTGGGTGGAGCAGCTGCTGGTCTCCGGGTCGCCGGACCTGCTTCTGACGCCATGTCAGCCGATCATGGAGACCCGCAGCGTGGAGGGGGAGGTGCCGGGAGCGGACGCGGACTGGGCGGATCCGCTGACGGCGCTGCTGGACCAGGCCCGTCCTGCGCACGTGGTCCCGCTGCCCGAGGGCCAGTACGGGCTCGGCGCTGCGGCGTGGCTCAACGGCCACAAGTTCCCCGTACCGCCCGGCCTCGTGGACCAGGCGCTGCGCGCCGGTGATCCGGCGCGGAAGGTGCTGCGCGTCGACCCGGGGGACCGGATCAGCGTGACGTCCGGTGCGGCCGTGCGGCGGGAGCGGAACGCGCTGCCCTGGGTCCTGGTCACGGGCGAGCGGCGGGACCGCACCTACCGCCCCGGCGCCTGGACGGGTCCGCTCGCCGCGGAGCGCCGCTCCGTCCCGCCAGGACCTCTGCTGGACCGGCTGCTGGGCCTCCCGCCCGGTGGCGACGCCGGCGCTTCCCCCGCACCGGTGCCCGCGCTCGGCGAACTGGCCGACGGCGCCGGAGGCCGGTTGCGCGAGACCGTCCACCGCTTCGTCGTGGTGGACACGTCCGCGCTGCCTGTCGCCGAACGGAGCGTGCGGCTGCGGCCGGACGGCACCCTCGGCGCGGCGCCGCCGGGGGACGTGCCGGACATCGAGGTGGCGGTGGCCGCCAGTGACCTGGACGACCTCCTCACCGGCCGTCTCGGCTATTCCGCGGCACAGTACGGCGGTCGGCTGCGGGAGATCAGGCCAGGTCTCGCCGCCGACCCCGCCCCCGGCCCCGCGCTGATCACCAGCCGGCACGATCCGCTGCCCGCCGACGGCGCGGTGACACCGTCCGGCATCGGCCTGTTCGCCCTGCTGCTCCGCGCCCGCCTCGGATCCCCGCTGGTGGAGCTGGACCGCGAGATCGACGCCTGCCTGCGGGGGCACCCCGTCCGGCCGCCCGCCACCACCCGCGCCCACGGCCCCCGGCCCGCTCCGGAACCCTCAGGACCGCCGCGCCGTGACGTGCCGGGGCAGCACACCGTGTGGACCCGCGTCGACCGGTGTCTGGCCCGCGGCGACGACCCGGGCTGCGCCTCCGGCACCTTCACCGACGGGGGCCTGTCCTGCTACGCCGGTGTGCTCGGCCGTGCCCCGTGGCCGGTGCCGCAGATCCCGCCGGACGACGGCACCGGGCTCCTGCTGCTGACCAGCCTGGTCGAGGCGCAGCCGCACCTCGGCGGCGGTGTGCGGTTCCCCGCCGCTTCCTACCGCGGGCTGCTGGCCAACATCGAAGCCTCGCCCGTCCGCCGGTGGCGCCTCCTGCCCGGCCTGCCCGACGGGACGCGGGTGCCGCGATGGCGCGCGGCCTCGCTGTTTCCCGTATCGGCCGCCCGCCTGCGCGCCGACCTCGCGCGCCGGGGGTGGCGCGGGGAGATCATCGACGCCGCGCCCCCACCGGCGGCCGACGGGCACCTCGCGGCCGAAAGGTGCTGGTGGCTCGGGGTGCCACCGATGGCGGGGGCGGGCCGGTCAGGCCGTCCCCTCCAGGTGGCGGAGTCGCCCGGCTGCCTGCTGCACGGGATGGTCGACGCCGGTCCCGAAGCCGCCGCCCTCCCCGGCGGGGAGCCGCCGCAGCGGCCGGACTTCCGGATCCGGGCCCGCCTGCCGGGCTCGCCGCCGTACCGGGAAGCCGCCGTACGGACCGCGCTGATCTGCGGGGACGTGCGTTTTTCCTGGCTGCTGCCACCCCGCGAGACCTCTGTACGCGCCGGGCGGGAGGTGGACCCGGTCGTCTTCGCCGAGCGGGTGGCCCTGCTGTCCCTGGCGCAGTGGGCCCGCACCCGGCCGCCGGACGGGGAGCCGGACCCGCCGGGCGCCGCACCGCACCACCCCGATCCCCGCCTGCTGCCGACCGAGTCGTGAGGACCGCGATGCTCACCCACCTGCCACCGGGGCACCGCCCCACCCACCGCCGCGCCGCCTGTCTGATCCTCGACGGCCGGGACCGGGTCCTGCTCACCGTCCCGCCCACGGCTGCCGAACGCGCCCGCCTCCCCTGGGCCGTGGTCGCTCCCGGCAGCACCGCGCGGCAGGCCGCCGCGGCGGCAGCGGGCCGCGCCTGCCGGCACCAGGTGCCCGCCGCCCGCCTCGACTACCTCACCGAGCTGTACCTCCCGGCAGGACCCCGCGGTGACGGCCCCTACGACCTCCGCGTCTTCACGTGGCGGCGCGGCGCCGGCACCTACCGGGAACCCGGCCCGCACACCCGGTGGCGGGCACCGGCGAGCCTCACGGACGACGAGCTGGAGGCGGCCACCGCCCACTGCCTCAGAGAGGAGCTGCCCCGGCTCACCGGTCTGGCGGCCGAGGAGGCCGTGCCCGTCGCCGAGGCCGAGCGCGCGGCACGGCGCCTGATCGATCCGGTCCCCGCCCTGTGGCGGGAGAGCCCACCGGCCTCGATCGTGGTGCTGGGCCCGCCGGCCGTGGGCAAGAGCACGCTGCTCAAACGGCATGCCGCCCGCGCCCCGCAGACCGAACACGTGCGGGACATCGTCCCGGTCAGCCGCGGCAGGGGCCGGGACAACTACCTGACCCGCTATCTGCGCGGCGACAGCGGCTCGGCGCTGCTCTGCCAGATGGAGACCCTGCTGCTGCGGGTGCTCCAGAACCTGCGCACCGGCAGCGGCAGCGTGCTGGACCAGGACGTCCACAGCTCGCTGGCCTACGCCAAGGCGATGCGGCTGAGCGGCGCGCTGAGCGCCCAGCAGTACGAGACCTACTACCGCTACCACCACCTGATCACCTCGGCGCTGCCGCCGCCGGCCGCCGTGGTGCACCTGACGGCCCGTACGGACGTGCTGATGCGCCGGATGCGGCGCCGCAACCGCGTCCTGGAGCGCTCCTTCACCAGTTCCTACGTGTCCCTGGTGTCGCAGTGCTTCGAGGACGTGGCCGCCGAACTGTCGTCGCGCGTACCGGTGCACCACCTCGACGCCTCCGAGATGTCCCCCGACCACGTCCTGGAGCGCTTCCGGGAAGTGGCCACGGACGCAGCATCCGCCCCCGCACCGAAAAGGAGCAGTCATGACGTCGCAGAAGCCCGACTGGCGTAACCCGGGCCCCGCCCCCACACAGGGCCCGCTCATCGACACCTTCGGCCGCATCGCAGGCGACCTGCGGATATCGGTCATCGACAAGTGCAACCTGCGCTGTACCTACTGCATGCCGGCCGAGGGGCTGCCCTGGCTGGACAAGGACGAGATCCTCACCGTCGAGGAGATCGACCGCCTGGCCCGGCTCTTCCATTCCCTGGGCGTGCGCGAGTTCAAGATCACCGGCGGGGAGCCGACGGTACGCCGCGAGCTTCCCGAGATCGTGCGGCGGGTGTGCGCGCTGGAGGGGGTGGACGTGTCCATCACCACCAACGGACTGCTGCTGGACAGGCTGGCCGCGCCGCTGCGCGAGGCAGGGCTGCGCCGCATCACCGTCTCCTGCGACTCGCTGCTGAGCCACCGCTACGCCGAGATGACCCGGCGGGACGCCTTCGCCAAGGTGTCGGCGGGTCTGAAGGCAGCCAAGGAAGCGGGACTCGACCCCGTCAAGATCAACTGCGTGGTCATCCGCGGCACCAACGACGACGAAGCGGTCGACTTCGCGCGGCTGGCCCGGGAGGGCGGCTACGACGTGCGCTTCATCGAGTACATGCCGCTCGACGCCGAAAAGACCTGGGAGCGGGACAAGGTGGTGCCGGCGGAGGAGACGCTGGCTGCCGTCTCCGCGGCCTTCGACCTCACCCCCGTCGAGCAGGACTCCCCCCAGCCGGCCACCTCCTTCAGGTTCGCCGACGGCGCCCCCGGAGCCCTGGGCTTCATCCCCTCGGTGACCAGCCCCTTCTGCGGCAGCTGCAACCGCATGCGGACCACCGCGGAAGGCGCCTTCCGCGTCTGCCTGTTCGCCCTGGAGGAGACCGACCTGCGCGCCGCACTGCGCTCGGGCGCCGACGACGCGGCACTGGAGCGGCTGATCCGCGAAGCCCTCTGGCACAAGTGGCCAGGACACAAGATCAACCACCCCGACTTCGTCCGCCCCGACCGCAGCATGTCCATGATCGGCGGCTGATCCGCATGCACCGGCCATCCCGGCGGCAGCGGGGGAGGAGCACCCCATGACGGCAGGCACCGGAGTCCTGGTGACCAACGACGACGGGGTGACGGGCGAGGGCCTGCGCCGCCTGGCCCGGTACCTCCGCGACCAGCACTTCGACGTGGTCGTGGCGGCACCGGAAGGGGACGAGAGCGGCTGCGGGACCAGCCGCGCGGTCGCCCCGGACGGGCTGGTGCCCACCCGTACGAGCACCTTGGCAGGACTGGCGGGGGTTCCCGTCCACACGGTGGCCGCCCCGCCGGGGCTGATCGTGGCCGCCGCCTGCCAAGGTGCCTTCGGTCCCGCACCCGACCTGGTCCTGGCCGGCATCAACCCCGGAGCCAACACCGGGCCTGCCGTGGTGCACTCCGGCACGGTGGGCGCCGCGCTCACCGCCGCCTGCCACCGGCGGCCGGCCGTCGCCGTCTCCCTCGGCCACGGCGCGCCCTACCACTGGGACACCGCGCTCCACGCCCTCGCGGTCCTGCTGCCCGCCGTCCTGCCCGGCGCGCGGGACCGGCGGCGGCGACCGCTGGTGTGCAACCTCAACGTGCCGAACGTGCCCGCGCACCGGCTGGCCGGAGTGGTGCGCGCCGGGCTCGGCGCGCACGGGGACACCCGCTTCAGCATCCAGCGCCTCGGCCCGGAACTCCTCCGCGCCACCCACCACCCCGCCGCGTGCCACGACGAGGGGGAGGCGCCCCTCCTGGCCGCCGGCTACGCGACCGTGACGCCGCTGCGCCCCGTCGGCGAGGACACCGAAGCCCTCCGCCACCTGGCTGCCGCACACCGGGCGCCGGCCACCCTCGCCGGGGAGCTGCCGTGACCCGCCGCGTCGTGTCCTTCACCTGGGGCCGGGGCCTCGGCCACGTGTCACGCCTCATCGCCGTCCACACCGAACTCCGCGCCCGGGGCTGGGATTCCCTGCTGCTCACCGAGCGCCACCAGCGGCTCATCGACGATCACGGCTTCCCCCAGACCGTCCTTCCCACCGACGCCGAGAGCCTCGTCGGCGAGCCGCTGCACGGCACCGGCCCCGCCGTCGACCACCGCCTGGCCCAGGCACTGGTGGCGCAGGCGCTGCGGGCGGACGACGCGGTCCTGCACGACGTGACGGTGCAGCGCGAACTGTACGAGCGCGCCGCCCACTTGAGCTGCCCCCAGTTCCTGGTCCACCGCTTCCAGCGCAACCGGCCCGACCCCGCCGCGTGGGTCGCCCGCCACACGCCCGCCATCGGCCGCGTCTACCTGCTGGGCGATCCCGGACGGCACGACGTGGAACACGGGGTGCGCCTGGTAGGGGTGCCCAACGTCGTCCGCCGCCTGCTCGGCACCCGCTCCCCCTGGCCCCCGGACACGTCCGCGATGAAGATCGCCGTGGTGGCCGGCGGCGGCGGGCACGCGGACGCCCCCGGCTTCCTCAACGCCGCGCTGAACGGGGTACGGGAGTACGCGCGCCGCGGCGTCCCCGAGGGTGTCGACGTCCTGGTGCTCACCGGCCCGCACTTCGAAGGACAGGTCCTCGTGCCGCCCGGACTGCCAGGACCCGTACGGGTCGCTCCCTACCTGGGCCCCGGCTTCGACATCTACCGGCACGCCACCGCCGCGATCACCCACGCCGGGTACAACACCGTCCAGGAGCTGGTGCGGTCCCGGGTGCCGACCGTGGTCGTGCCCGGCGTCCGCGATTTCGACGATCAGCGCGTGCACCTGGAGGCCGCCGCCGCACGGCTGAACGCGGCGGTGGCCGACGCGGACGCGCACTCCGTCGCACAGGGCCTCACGGCCGTGCTGCGTACCGGCACGGGCCCCCGGCCCCCGGCCCCGCCCGACCCCGCGGACGGGGCGTCCCGCATCGCGGGTGACCTCCTGGAGGCGGTCACGGCTCGTGGCGGAACACCAGGACGTGGGTGTGGTGATAGCCGGGAGCCGCATGGTCAGGACCCGTCTGCACAAAGACGATGTCCTCGCTGAAGTGGAACAGCTCGCCCAGGAGCATGCCGAACTCCCACACCAGCGGGCGGGTCCAGCGCCACTCCGGGCGACGCAACTGGGACACCTCGACGGCCACCGTCGCACCCGGGGCGAGGAAGCGCCGCAGACCCGCGAAGATCCGGCGCGCGTCGCCGAGATGGGTCTCGCGGTCGTCCCGCCCCCGGGACGTGCGGAAGCTGGTGAAGGGCGGGCTGGTCAGCAGCAGCGAGAACGGGGGCCAGGCCCCTGCGGTGGCGTGCTCGGCGTCCGTGACGAGCAGGCGTGACGGGTCGGGCAGACGCGTCTTGGTGAAGGCGGCGCGCCCGCCGTCGCGTTCAAAGCCGACGGCCTCGCGGCCCAGCCGGTCGGCCACGGTGAGCGTGGTGCCGAAGCCGCAGAACGGATCGAGAACCCAGTCACCGGGGCGGGAGAAGTTCTCGATCGCGTGCGCGGCCAGGGTTTCCGGGAACCGCATGTCCGTCGGCCCCGGGTAGTCGAGCGGCTCCAGCGACCCGTCGATGACCTGCCAGGAACGCCGGCCGGCCGGTCCGTCATCGCGTGTCGTCGAGGTGTCGGCCATGGTTCGCGTCTCCTCCGGAGAAGGGGTTGCGCACGCCACCTGCCCGGTGCCGGACACCTGCCACGCCGGTCGGGACGGCGTTCCGAGCGTCCCCCGCCCCGGCACGCGCCGCCACTCCTGCTCCGCCGCCGGAAGCGGAACGCGGCACCACCGGAGTGACCCACTACGGCCCGCTCGGCCAAAACATCCCCTTTTTCGCCGTTATCTCATGTTTTCATCTGGCCATGGAGGAGATCGGATGACGGCTGGAGAACGGCAACAGGGCACGCGCACTCAGGCGGGCACCTCGCGGCGGCGGTTGCTGGCCGCAGCGGCGGCGGCACCGGTGCTGGCAGGGGCGGGACCGGCCGCCGCGCAGGCACGGCCCGCCAGGGCAGCCGGTGCGGACCGCTGGGCGGTCGAGCCGGTGCACACCAGAGAAACGGAATGGGGAGGCGTGGCGCACGCGCTGGGCCGCGGCGGCAACATGCTGCGGGGGTTGATCTACCACACGGGCTTCCCGCGCCGGGACCTCTACGTGTTCTCCGACGGCGTCCACGTCACACCGGGCCTCGCACTGGGGACGCACGTGGCCTTCGTCCGCTACGCCGACGGCAGCACGATGCTGATGGGCGATGTGGTGGTCACCGAGGACGAAATCCAGCAGGTCAGCGAAGCCTGGCAGGAGCACGGCATCGAGCAGACCGCGCTCCACAAGCATCTGCTCGCCCAGAGCCCTGACCTCTGGTGGACGCACGTCCACGCGCACGGCCACGACCCGGTGGCCCTGGCGCGCGGCCTGCGCGCGGGATTCGACCGGACCGGGACGCCGCCCGCGAGACCACCCGAGCACGTCCCCGTCGACCTGGACACCGCCGCCGTCGAAGCCGTGCTGGGCGTCAAGGGGTCCGTCGAGGACGGGATCTTCAAGTGCCTCTTCCTCCGCCGCGAGACCATCGTCGACGGCCACCTGGCCCTTCCCCCCGGCCTCGGGTCGACCAGCGCGTTCAACTTCCAGCCGCTGGGCGGCGGCCGGGCCGCGCTCAGCGGCGACTTCGCCATGGTCGCCGACGAGGTCCAGGACGTGCTGAGGACGCTGCTGCGCGGCGGCATCAACCTCGTCGAGCTGCACAACCACCACCTGTCGGAACACCCCCGGCTGTTCTTCACGCATGTGTGGGCCGTGGGCGACGCCGTCGAAATCGCCCGCGCCCTGCGGCCCGCGGTGGATGTCACCAACGTCGTACCGGCCGGCTGAACAAGGCGGAGGAGAAACGCGGATCGCCGGTGAAACGCCCTTTTACGGGGCGGTTCACTTCATATGGGGCAATTGGGTCGATGTGGTGCGTGCCCCAAGGGGCGATCGGGTACCTCTGCCCCGTCCGTCCCAGTAGGTGGCGAACCACCCATCAGATCCCATATCTGGAGCCCCGTATGGAACCAGCGTCCACCCCGCGGAACTGTCCGTTCGACTACGCCGAGGCCCTCGAATTCGATCCGCAGCTCAGAGAGCTCCAGAACGAAGCGCCCGTCTCCCGTATCCGGCTGCCGCACGGCGACGGGGAAGCCTGGCTCGTCACCGGCTACGACGACGTGCGCACGGTGACCACCGACCGGCGCTTCAGCCGCAGCGCCGTCATCGGCCGGAACTTCCCGCGCATGACTCCTGAGCCCATCGTTCAGGACGAGGCGATCAACGTGATGGACCCGCCGGCCAGCAGCCGCCTGCGCAGCCTCATCTCCAAGGGCTTCGCACCGCGCCACATGGACCGCATGAAGGTCCGTACCCAGCACGTCGTGGACGAACTGCTGGACCGGATGGAGGAGCACGGATCCCCCGCCGACCTGTTCGAGCACCTGGCCGCACCGCTGCCGCTGACCACGATCTGCGAGGTCCTCGACATCCCCGAGGGCGACCGGGCGCAACTGCGCGCACACGCACGGACCATGATGAACACCAGCGTCGACAACCGGGACAACGCCGTACGCTCCAAGGCCGACATGCGCGCCTACTTCGCGAAGCTGACCGCCGAACGGCGCGCGAACCCGGGCGACGACCTGATCAGCGCGCTGGCCACGGCCCGCGACGGCGACGAACTGCTCAACGACCGGGAACTGACCGTGATGGCCATGGTGCTGCTCATCACCGGCCAGGACACCACCACGTACCAGATCGGGAACATCGCCTACACGCTGCTCACCCGGCCCAAGGAACTGGCCATGCTGCGCGCCAGGCCCGAGATGCTCCCGCAGGCCCTTGAGGAGCTGCTGCGCTTCATCCCCTTCCGTAAGGGCGTCGGCATCCCCCGCATCGCCCTGGAGGGCGTGGAACTGAGCGGGGTCCGGATCCGGGAGGGGGACGTCGTGCACGTCTCCTACCTGACGGCCAACCGGGACGCCCGGAAGTTCGAGCGGCCCGACGAGCTGGACCTGGAGCGCGTCGGTCCGTCCCACATGACCTTCGGGTGGGGCGGCCATCACTGCCTCGGCGCGCCGCTCGCCGCCACCGAACTCCAAGTCGCGCTCGGCACCCTCCTGGAGCGATTCCCCGACCTCGAGCTGGCGAAGCCGGCCGCGGACGTGCAGTGGAACAAGACGTCTATCTGGCGCTATCCGCTCGCCCTGCCCGTCATCTGGTGACCGCGCAATCCCCGGCGGCGCCGGTGTGCCCGGCCCGCGGGCCGGACGGCGGGTAGCCGCGGCAGGTCAGCGGGATCTCCGCAGCCGTGAGCCGGTGGCGGTCGTGCGTATGCCGACCGGCATCCGGCTCCGGGCGGCCCGCCCCCGCGAGCGGCCTCGGTTGCGCCCGGGGGAACGGCCGCCACGGATGACGCGTCAGCCCCCGGAAGACGGCAACCGGAACGGGCCGTACCGCCGTACGGCGGCGCATGCCGTCCGACATGCAGCCGTCACCTGACTGCCGTAACGTGAGGCGAGGGCCAACCAAAGCCACACCAATTGCCCATACGGCGAGAACTCAGCCTTTCGACGGTCGGCCCGTCCCCGCCCTGCAGGGACGTCGAACGCGGCGCGGAAAGCGCCAACGGCCGTCTCGCGCCATTTCGCGCGTACGCCGCCGAAGCGACCTTCGGCCGGCGCACACCCCGCATGCCACTCCTGGGGCTCAGCCGTGTGGAGCACCGTCCGCTAGGAGGAGTTCCATGGCGGTTCTCTGCAAGCCGGCCATCGCAGTCCCCGAGCACGTCATCACCAACGAGGAAACCCTCGAACTGGCGCGGCGGTTACACGGTGATCACCCGCAACTCGGCCTGGTACTCCGGCTGATCGAACACACCGGGGTGCAGAAACGGCACCTGATCCAGCCGATCGAAGAGACGCTGCGGCACCCCGGGTTCGACGCCCGCAGCATCGTCTACGAGGAGCACACCAAGGACCGGGTACCGGCGGTGGTGCGGCAGGCGCTCGACCAGGCACAACTGGAGGCGGATCAGATCGACTTGATCATCTACGTCTCCTGCACCGGCTTCATGATGCCGCCGCCGACCTCGTGGCTCATCAACGAGATGGGATTCCGGCCGGATACGCGCCAGTTGCCGATCGCCCAACTCGGGTGCGCCGCGGGCGGTGCGGCCGTCAACCGGGCCCACGACTTCTGCCGTGCCTACCCGGACGCCAACGTGCTGATCGTCGCCTGCGAATTCTGTTCGCTGTGCTACCAGCCCACCGACCTGGGCGTGGGATCCCTGCTGTCCAACGGCCTGTTCGGCGACGGGATAGCCGCCGCGGTGCTGCGGGGCAACGGCGGCACCGGAATCCGCCTGGAACGCAGCAGCTCGTACATCATCCCGAACACCGAGGAGTGGATCTCCTACGCGGTCCGTTCCACGGGGTTCCACTTCCAGCTCGACAAGCGGGTTCCCGGGACCATGGAGCCGCTCGCTCCGGCGCTGCAGACCGCGGCGGAAGACCACCAGTGGAACGCCGGGAAGATGGACTTCTACATCATCCACGCGGGCGGTCCGCGCATCCTGGACGACCTCAGCTTCTTCCTCGACGTGCCTCCGGAGGCGTTCCGCTTCAGCCGGGCCACGCTCACCGAGTACGGCAACATAGCCAGCGCGGTGGTGCTCGACGCCATGGGCCGGCTGTTCGACGAGGCATCGTCGTTCGACGGCGACCGCGGCCTGATGGCCGGCTTCGGGCCCGGCATCACGGCCGAGATCACCCTGGGCAGCTGGGCTTCGGAGTCCGCGGAGGAGTGAGCCGCCGTGCTCGACGGCCGGCCGGGCGGTTCCTGGAGTCGTCCGGCCGCGCGGGTCTCCCGGGGCTCCGCACCGGATCCGATGGGCGGCCGGGGCGCGGTCGGGCGGGTGTTTCCGGACGTGTGTTTCCGCACGCGATCGGGATGTCTAGGACGGCTTTCGGTGGGCAGGGGAGCGGGACGGTTCCGGTGCGCGGAATACGTCACGGGTCGATCCCGTTGCCGCAGCTGGATACCGACTGGACATCCACGACAGACCGGAAGCAGGGAAGCACGTATGAGCACGGTTGAGCTCACCAAGGAAAACTTCGACGACATCGTCTCCGGCAACGATTTCGTCCTGATCGATTTCTGGGCCGAGTGGTGCGGCCCGTGCAAGCAGTTCGGCCCGGTCTTCGAGCGGTCGTCCGACAAGCACGACGACCTGGTCTTCGCCAAGGTCGACACCGAGGCGCAGCCCGAGCTGGCCTCCGCGTTCCAGATCCAGTCGATCCCGACGCTGATGATCGTCCGCGACAACATCGCCGTGTTCGCCCAGCCGGGTGCGCTGCCGGAGGCCGCCCTGGAGGACGTCATCGGCCAGGCCCGCGGCCTGGACATGGACGAGGTCCGCGCATCGGTCGCCGAGGCCCAGAAGGACGAGCAGGGGCAGCAGGCGCAGGGCGAGTGAGCGAGCTGCTGCTGATCCGGCACGGCGAGACCGAGTGGAGCCGGACGGGACGTCACACCAGCTGGACCGACCTGCCGCTCACCGCCGACGGCGAGGAGCAGGCCCGCGCCCTGCGGCCACTCCTCGCCGGCCGGAAGATCGCGCACGTCTACGCCAGCCCGATGGCGCGGGCGCTGCGCACCGCCGAACTGGCCGGCCTCGTCACACCCGAGATCGACGAGGGCCTGCGGGAATGGGACTACGGCGGCTACGAAGGCATCTCCACCCCCGACATCCACCGTGAACGGCCCGACTGGTTCCTGTTCACGCACGGCGCCGTCCCCGGACCCGCCGGCCACCCCGGGGAGTCACCCGATCAGGTCGGCGCCCGCGCCGACGGGGTGCTGGAGCGGATCGCGCCGCAGCTGGCCGCGGAGGAAGGGGACGTGGCGCTGGTGGCGCACGCCCACTTCCTGCGGGTGCTGACCGCCCGCAGGCTGGGACTCCCGGCCTCCGGCGGCGCGCTGTTCACGTTCGGCACCGGGGCGGTCGGCGTCCTGGGCACCGAACACGGCCGCCCCGCCGTGGTGGCCTGGAACGCCAGGACACTGTAGGGCCCCGGGCGGGCCGCGCCCGCCCGCGTGGCTACGGAGCCATCGAATCGAGGTGCAAGGGTTCCACCTTGCCCTCGATCATGGCGCCGAGCCCCTGCACGGCACAGGTGTCGGGGCGGTCGGCGATGTGCACCGGCATCGTGGTGGCCTGCTGGATCATCGGCTCCAGACCGGGGATCAGGGCACTGCCGCCGGCGAGCACGATGCCGCGCTCCCCGAGGTCGGCGACCAGATCCGGCGGGCAGCGCCGCAGCACCGCCCCGATGGCGTCGAGAATGGCGGTGAGCGGGGTGGCGATGGCGTGCCTGACCCGCTCCGTGTCCACCTGAACGGACCGCGCCAGGCCGCTCACCACGTCGCGGCCGTGCACCTCCGTCGAGCCGGGGGCGAGCCCACCGGTGCTGGACAGCATCAGGTGCAGCGGGCGGACGGACTGCCCGGGGAGCGTCAACTCGTGGTGCAGGCGCAGGTGCTGAAGCACCGCGTGATCGATGGCGTTGCCGCCGACCGGGACCGATTCGGCCGCCACGATCGAGCCGAGCGAGAGCACCGCGATCTGTGTGGTGCCCGCGCCGCACACCACCACCATGGTCGCCTCGGGCTGTTCCACCGGCAGACCGCAGCCGACCGCGGCGGCGACCAGCGTGTCCACCAGCTCGACGCGCTTCGCCCCGAGACCGCTCAGCGTCTCCACGGCGGCCCGCTGCGCCAGCGGCTCGCTGCCGTACGGCTGGCAGATCGCGGCCCGCATCGTGGGCCGGCGCCGCCAGGTCCTGCGCAGCTTGTCGCCGACCAGCTGCCGCAGCAGCCGCTGGGCCATGTCGATGTCCACCACCGTGCCGTTGGCCACCGGGTGCACCACGCGGATGTAGTCCGGCGTACGCCCGTCCATCACGGCGGCGTCGGCGCCCACGGCCAGCAGCGCGCCGGTACGGATGTTCACGGCGGCGACGGTCGGCTCGTCGACGATCAGCCCCTGGTTCTTGACGTACACCCGCGTCCTGGCCGATCCGAGGTCGACGGCCACCGAGCAACGGCGCAGTTGGGCGAGGCTTATGGTCATGGAAGTTTCCTCCCCTGTGGGCCGGTATGGGTGGAGCGTTCGCAAGGACCACTCATCGCCATCCTGTGGGGGCGCCTGCGCAGGTGCCCGTTGGGGAGGTCCGGTCGGGGGACCGGGTGCGGGGCGGAATCGGCAGGTGGCACGGGGATTCGGGCGCGTCCGGTGGGGCCGCGGGGGCGGGTCGCCGGTCAGGCGATGTGACGCTGGAGCAGTCCCCAGGTGAACTCCAGCACGATGTCGCGGAGTTCGCCCGCCGGGTCGGGGACCGTGCAGCCCAGACGCCACCGGGTGGGCGCGCCGCCCTCCATCGGACGGGCCGGGGCGAAGGCGCGGGCCGCCTCGTCGACCGTGCACGACCAGGGCGCGAGGTCGGCGGTGGTGCGCAGGTCGGGGGCCGCGGCGCCGGGGGCCCGCACGAGCCAGGCGTTCCAGACGGTGCCGCCCGGTGCGGTGAGGACCTCGAAGCGCAGGTCGGGCCAGAGCGGCACGGGCCAGAGCAGCGCCTCGCAGGTCAGGTCGCCGATCCGGCGGGCGCCGACGGATTCGGGGGCGCCGAGCAGGGCCCGGTAGGGCTGGACGCCGCCGCGGGCCCGGGGCGCGTGCATCCGGGCCTGCCAGCGGCGGTTGGCCTCGCGCAGATCCGCCCGGGACGCCCCCAGTTCGCGCAGCGCGTCCTCGACGGCACCGGGCTGGTGGTCGGCCATCCGGCGCAGCAGAACGAGCTGGAAGGCGAGAGGCCCTGGCAGGTCGGCGGGGGTGCCGGGGCCGTGCGGAGGGTCGTTGTCAGTGGTGGGGTTCATGATGGACATGGTCGTGGACGGTGGGGGCGCCGGGGGGTCCGGGGCGGTCGCCGTCGGGGAGGAACAGCACGGAGTTGACGTAGCGGCGGTGTGGGGCGAGGGAGCGGCGCAGCAGGCCGTGTTCGGCGAGGTGGGAGGTGCGGGACTGATGAGCGGGCAGATCGAAGTCGGCCAGTGGGGTCCAGTGGTCGTGCGGCAGGACCCAGCCGCGATAGCCACGGGCCGCCGTCCAGTCCAGGACCGGCGCCAGCGGCTGGATGCGGGACTCCAACTCGACGAACAGCGCCGGGTGTTCCCGCGCGATGGTCCCCGCGGCCCCGCGCAGCACCGCGAGTTCCGCGCCGTCCACATCGATCTTGATGACGGTGACCTCGGAGAGTTCCAGCGCGTCGAGGGGGAGGCAGGGCACGTCCAGGGTGGTGCGGTGCAGCTCGCGGCGTACGAGCGAGGAGACCCCGCGGTCGCCGCGCCCGCCGGGCGGCAGCCAGAGCGTGGCGCAGCCCGCGTGGTCGGTGGCGGCGGCGGGCACGACGTCGACGTGCGGCGGGGTGACGGAGGCGATCAGCCGGGCGAGGTGGGGGACGGGCTCAAGGGTCACGACCCGCTGCGCGCGCCGCGCCAGCCGCCGCGTCCAGGGGCCGTACCAGCCACCGACGTCGACGGCGGTGCCGCCGCGGGGGCAGAAGTCGGCCAGCCGCCGCAGCTCGGGTTCGAAACGGGGATAGAGACCGGCGGCCACGGCCGACACGAGTCGGGGCGGCAGCCGCGGGCCCAGCCGGGCGGCGAGCGTCACGACCGCGCCTCCCGGTCGGCGGCGGGGGCCGGCGCCGTGCCCGGTGTGGACGTCAGGCGCCGGAGGATACCGGTGTGTTCCGCTTCGGTGACCTCCTCGCCCGATACGGGGAGGAGCTGGGGGATGCCGTCCAGGATCGGGTAGCGGCGGCGCAGCCGGGGGTTGTAGAGGGCGGCGCCGTCGGGGAGCAGGGCCAGCGGGCCCTTGTCGAGCGGGCAGGCGAGGAGGGGCAGCAGCGGGTCATCGGGTGTCATGGGTCAACTCCGGTAATCCGGTGGGGGGTTGGTGTTCGGTCGGTGTGGCCTGGGGGTGCGGGGCGGGGGTGTCGTGACGGGGCAGGGCGAGCAGGACGGACAGGGCGACGGCGGTGCCGCCCAGGCGCAGCGCGAGCCGTACGGGATCGGACGGCAGCGGTTCGCCGAACGCGACGGTTCCGCAGGCCACGGTGAACACGCAGGTGACGGTGGTGCAGACGGGGACGATGAGGGAGGCGCGACAGCGTTGCAGCGCGGTCTGGGACAGCACGAGACCGGTGGCTCCGGTGAACAGGAGGAGATACGGATAGGGCGAGCGCAGCAGCCCGGCGGCGGCACCCAGCAGATCGCCGGAGGTCAGCAGGCCGGAGACGCCCTTGATGGCCAGTGAGCTGACGCCGTAGAGGAGGCCGACGGCCACGCCGTAGGGGACACCGGCGGTGGGCAGCCGGTGACGGCGCCTGGCGCGTCGTTCCGCCGAGCGGTAGAGCAGCAGTCCGGCCGCCAGGGATGGCACGGCGAGGGCCAGCAGGGTGCCGGGCGGCGCGGTGCGGGCGATCGCTTCGGCGTCGCCGCCCCGCAGCGAGGCGACGACCATCACCAGCGCGACGAGGATCGCCACGATGCCCTGCCGCTCGCGCCCGCTGGTCCGTTCGCCCAGCACCACGGACGACAGCAGAAGCAGCAGGACGAGCCCGGAGACGAAGAGGCCCTGGGCCGCGGCAAGGGGGAGGGCGCGGTAGACGGCGAGTTGGGCGGCGAAGCCGGCGGCCAGGGAGAGGGCGCCGCCGATCCACAGGGGACTGCCGATGAGGTGGCGTACGACCCGGGCGGGTTGCCGGGCGCTCAGGGCGGGCAGCGCGGACAGGGCGCGCTTCTCCAGCACGAAGCCGGTGCTGTACAGGACGTTGGCGAGCAGCGCGGACGCCACGCCCCACCACGGCACCGCCCTACTCCCTTCTCCGCCGGGCATGGGCGAGCAGGATCGACGACAGGGACGGGAGGTGACAGGCGGCGCGGTCGAGGGGGCGCAGCGGGCGCGGCACGTCGTGGTACGGCGCTCCGGCGATCCGTACGACGTCGAAGCCGGATGAGGTGAGGAAGCCGCGGAGCGCGCGGGCGGTGTAGAGACGCAGATGGCCGACCACCTGACTGCCCGGCCTGCCGTGGATGCCGCGCAGGCTCACCTCGGAGAAGACGGGCTGGACTCCGGCGAGCAGCAGTCCGCGGTTGTACCAGGCGGCGAGGTTGGGGGTGGAGAGCATCAGGTGACCGCCGGGGCGCAGTACCCGGTGCAGTTCGTCCAGGGCCGCGTCGGGGTCGACGAGGTGTTCCACGACTTCGCTGAAGAGCACCGCGTCGGCGGAGCCGGTCGCGAACGGCAGGCCGCCGTCGGTCAGTTCGCCGCGTACGGCATGGGGGATGCGGGGGGCGGCGCGGCGCAGCGCGTCCTGCGACCAGTCGACGCCGATGAGGCGGTGCCCGGCCAGCACCTTCGCGGCGGCGGCTGCCGCGGTGCCGTCGCCGCAGCCGACGTCCAGGACGGTGGCCGCCGCGGTCCCGCGCGCCGGTCCCAGCGCGCGGGCCAGCAGCCGTGCCTGCCGCAGGCTGCGGGCCTCACCGGAGGCGACGGGCACGTCGGGGTTCTCGTAGAAGTCCCGTAGGGAGGGCGGGGGTTGGTGGGGTGGGTGGGGAGGTGGGGGCGAGGGGGAGAGGGAGGGGGAAGGCAGCGGCAGGGGCGTGGCCGGGGAGTGGGGAGGGGTCCGGGGGCGGGTCATCGGGCATCTCCTTCCTGGGCCTGCGGTGCGGGCGGCGGGCCGGGAGGGGGGTGGGGCCAGGACGTGGCGGCCAGGCAGCGCGCGAACAGGGCGCCGAGCCGGGCGCCGGCGGCGGTGTCGAGGAGCGTGTGCGACCAGCGCAGGGTCAGCTGGACGCGGTCGCCGACCGAGACGGTGGTGACGGTCAGCCCGCGCGGCATCCGTGCCGGTGCCGAGAACCACACCGCGGTCGGACGGCCACCCGTACCGAAGTCCAGCGGGTAGGGCACCCGGCCGATGTTGGAGAGCAGGGCGGTGGACGTCCAGGGCGCGGCGGCGGTGCGCAGCGCCCTGGTCAGGGCGCGGCGTGCCCCTACGGGGAGTGCCGGAGCGGTCAGCACGGTGCCGACCGGGCCGAGCGGGGCGCCGGGGGCGGACTTCAGCGCACGGGTGCGGGCCGCGGTGCCGCGCAGCAGCCGGGCCATGGCCTCGGGGGCGGGCGGGCCGGTGGCGAGAGTGCCGGCGTCCCACCGCTCCTGTGGGCCGAAGCCGACCGGGACCAGGCGGGTGCCGTTGCCGATGGGCATCTCGTCGCCGCGCGGGCGGTCGTCGACGGGCATGGTGAGGACGACGGGGGAGCCGGGGCGGCGGCCGTGGAGACGGTTCCAGCGGGTGGCCATCAGCCAGGTGGCGACGAGGAGTTGATCGTTGACGGTCCAGGGCGTCCGGCCGTCGACGCGTGGCGGGCGGGCCGGTACCGGCAGGTCGGCGAGCAGCATGCCGTTGGCGGTGCCGGGGTCACTGATGAGGTCGGTGTGGTGGTCGGGGGTGTGGGGGGCGGTGGTGCTGGCATCGTCGGCGATGTCGCTGCTGTCGCTGTGGCCATGGCCGTGGCCGTGGCTGGGGGCGATGCGGGCGGGGCGGGAGAGCGCGGGAGTTCCGGTGAGGGGGCGGAGGGGGCGGGAATCCATGGGGGCGGAGGGGCGAGCGGGTGGCGGGGTGGGGGAGTTGTCCGCGCCGTCGTACAGCTCGGCGGTCGTCGCCAGGATGCGGAGGCCGGCCGGGGCGTCCAGGGCTGTGTGGTTGAGGGTGGCCAGCAGGACGGTGCCGCCCGACGGGTCAGGGGATTCGATCACCTCCAGGCGCATGGGCGGCGAGACGTCCAGGGGCGGGCAGTCGGCGAGGGCGCGCTGCCTGGCGCGGGCGAGAGCGTCGTGTGCGGGTGGGGGGAAGACGACCGGGTCCACGTCGGGGGCGTCGGTGAGCTGCCAGGTGTAGTGGCGGTGCCACCAGCGGGCGGTGGCCTGGCGCACCAGGGCGCGGGGGTGCCGGGCGAGTGCCTGGTGGAAGGCGGCGCGCAGCCGGGTGTGGTCCAGGCGCCCCGGCAGATGGACCTCGATGTGGACGGTCTCCGGTTCGTCGTCCCGCAGGCAGTGCCGGGCGATCTCGTCGACGACGGGGAAGGGGAGGCGGGCGGGCGGGCGAGGGGAGGGCCGCGTTTCGCTTGCGTGTGTCGCGGTCGCTGGTGTGTCGCTACCCATGGCGGCCACCGGCGTCAGGTGTGTCCGCGCCGTCAGGCGTGCCCTCGCCAGGCGTGCCGCCGCCGGGCGAACGGTCGCCGGGCGAACGGTCGTCGGCCGTTCTGCCGCTCGCCGTGCCGCCCTCTCCTGCCTCTCCTGCCTTTCCTGCCCCACCTGTTCCGTCCAACTGAGCAGCCACGGAGGCAGAGTTGAGGCGGCCGGGCCGTACGCTGACCACCGCTGCCGACAGGGACAGCAGGGCCAGGGCCTGGGCGGTGCCGCTGAAGGCGCCCTGGTCGGCGGCGATCGGTTCGCCCGCGCCGAATGCGGCGATCACGCCGGCGGCCAGCATGGCCACGAAGGCCAGTGGCGCGAGCAGTTGGCTGCGGTAGTGGGCCAGGAGTGCGAGCAGTGGCACGATCAGCGCGTACGGGCCGGCCGCCATGGCGACCACCACGGTGGCGGCCACGCAGCCCAGGAGCCAGGACGGTGCGGGCGGGCCGGGTGTCACAGACAGCTCGGACGACTCAGGCGTCACCGAGGTCACCGAGGTCACCGAGGTCGGCGACGCCGAGGCCGCAGGCGCTCCCCGGCGCCTCCGTCCGGCTCCGACCAGCGCCGACACCAACAGCAGCAGCACGCCCAACGCCCCGCCCAGCAGGCCGAGATCGTAGGTGGTGGCCGGTTCGTAGGTCAGGTGGACGGTGCCGCCCGCTCCGGCGGGGACGAGGAAGCCCTGTTGCCAGCCGTCGAGGCGGAGCGGGGACAGCGGGCGGCCGTTGAGGGTGGCGTGCCAGCCGTCGTTGGCGTTCTCGTACATCTGGAGGTAGGCGGCCTTGCCGGGGCCGACGGCGACGGTGCGGCGGTCTCCCGACCAGTCGTTCGCCGTGACCTTGCGGGAGGGGGTGGCGGAGTGGTCGGCGGCGGGGGTCGCGGTACCCGGGCCGGCCGCCGGGGCGTCGCCCTTGTGGAGGGTGATGTCCGTCAGGGCCAGCGGGCCCTGGTCGCCGGCTTCCACGCGGTGGCGCCCGGCGGGCAGGTCGAGGTGTCCGTCGCGGGCCGGGCCCGCGCACAACTGCACGGTGATCGGGCGGCGTTCGGTCAGATCGCGGACGGATCCTGACGCCTTGGTGGCGTGCAAGGTGCCGTCGACGGCCAGCATCGGGCCCTTGCCGCAGGGGAGCGTGAAGCGCTTGCCCGCGTCCGGGCGCGGGGTGCGGTACGCGTCCAGCGCCGGAAGGTAGACCTCGCTGAGGCCGACCGGCAGTTGCAGGGCCTGTCCGGCGACCGGGTTGTGCAGGGTCAGCGGTTTGACCTTGCTGATGGTGATGTCGAGCCGGTCGGTGGTGATCGGGTCGAAGCGGGCCTGGCCGTTCTCGTCGACACCGGCGGTGGCCGCGCCGTCGGGTGAGTTGATGAGGATCTGCTCGGGGCGGGTGGAGATGCCGCCCGCCGCGGCCAGCACGATCTGGTCGACCTTCTTCTTGCCCGGCCAGCGCAGGTGCAGGGTGGGCCGGTCGCCGGCGATCCAGGCGGTGGTCAGGTCGCCGTCGACGAGGTTGCGAGGGCTGAGCGACTGGCCGAAGCCGAAGCTGGTGGAGTCGGCGGTGGCGGTGATGCGGTCCTTCTGTTCGGGGGCGACCCGGTCCAGCAGCTGGTCGAGTTCCGTACCGGGGACGGCCAGCGCGGTGCCGGACACGGCGTAGCGGGCGCCCGTACCGGTGTGGAACTGGCGGTGCAGACCGACCTCGGCGGAGACCGGGGACAGGCCGCCGGGGTCGCTGCCCCGGTGCAGCGAGACGGTCTCGTCGGGTGCCTTCGACTTCTCGGCGTCGGTGGGCAGTTGCAGCAGCCGGGTCACCTGGACGTGCGGGATGCCGATCTCGGTGAAGCCCGCGCCGGAGAGGCCGGCGCGCGGGGTCTGCGAGCCGAGGATGGTGACCTTCAGCCAGGTCGCCCTGCCGGGCGGCGCCTTGACCTGCTGCCGGGTGCCGTCGGGGCGCAACTGGCTGTCGGCGCTGCCGCGGTCGGTCTGGATCCGTACGGAGGTAGGGGCGGCGCGCATGCCGTCGCCGGGGAGCGGGGTGAGGGAGAGCGTGGAGGGGATGGCGGTGGGCCCGGTGAAGGCGATGCGGATCCACTGGCCCACGGGGGCGGCGGCGCTGCCCTCGGCCCACGCGGTGTCCGGGTTGCCGTCGAAGGCGTTCGCCGGGTCGTACTGCGGCAGTTGGAAGAGCCAGTTGCCGCTGCTGGACGCGGTGACCGAGGACGCGCCGCGGAGCACGGCGGTGGTCTGGTGGCCGATGCCGGGGGTCGGCAGGATCTGCCGGGGTGGCCGTCCCGGGTCCTGGACGCTGTCGGGGTGGTTTCGCTCGTCGGCGGTGTACGTGTAGGACGTGTTGCTGTTGACCAGGCCGAAGCGGGTGTCGGCGCGGCGCAGCCCGTCGGCGGTCAGCTGGCGGGCCGGGGTGCCGGTGCCGGGGTGCCGGTCACCGGTGAGGACGGTGGGGCGGTTGCGGAGCGCCGGGTCGGCGGAGAGCTGGAGCAGCGCCTCGGGGCCGCCGCTGAGCTGCGCGGTGTCCGCGACGGCCCGGGTGGTGACGGGTCCTGGCGGCGCCGTGTCGCGGGGCCGGAAGATCTCGACGGAGCGCAGCCGCGGGTAGAGGCCCTGGATCTGTACGGGGGTGTCGGAGTGGATCCGGCCGCCGGTGATCAGCGGGCCGAAGGACGCCGTCCTGCGGTAGCCGGACGCCTCCAGGGTGCGGGTGACGGTCTGCGGCGGCACGTAGCCCATCTGGTCCGGGTCGAGGTCGTTGCGCACGACCACGTCGTGGATACCGGCCCGCCCCAAGTAGTCCCGCAGACCCGGCACTTCGGAGCCGGTCATCAGGGCCTGCTCCACGGCGTCCATGGCGCGCCGGACGCCGGCCGTGCCGAACGGGACGAAGTCGCGCTGCGCCCAGGGGGACGCGGCCAGGATGTCGAGCGGCTGGTCGATGGGCGAGCCCCAGGTGTAGATGCCGTGCGCGGTCGCGGGCACGACGAGGGCGCGGCTTTCGGGGCTGTGGGTCTTGAGCCAGTCGGCGGTCTGCTGCCAGTACGCCGGGAGCTTGGTGAAGGCGCCGGGCTGGAGGATGTTGCCGCTGAGGAAGGGGAGGGCGAGGGCCGGCAGGGTGAGGACGGCGACGAGGAGGGTGAGGAGGCGGGGTGTCCGGGGGCGGCGCGGGGTGGTCTGCGTGTCGCCGCGGGCGGGCACGGTTCCCGTCCCCTTGGTGACGAACGGCCGTGCCGCGCCCAGGAGATGGGCGAGTCCCAGGACGATCGCCAGGGCGAGTCCTGGTGTGAACTTGTAGATGTTGCGGAACGGGCGCAGCCATCCGTTCAGCCACTCCTGCCACACACCGTGCAGCGGCCCGCCCAGCTCGCCGCCGTACCCGGCCAGCGCGATCAGCGCGACGGTCAGGGCGCACAGCAGCAGCCAGCGCCGCTCGGGCAGATCGCGGCGGGCGAGCCCCGCGAGGCCGAGGGCGGCGGCGAGCGCGGAGCCGAGTACCGCGAAGGCGTTGGCGGTCATCGTCCAGCCGGCCGGCAGCCAGGGCTTCCCGAAGTCGAGGTAGCCCACCCAGTTGCCGGCGCCGCGCAGCAGTTCGGTGGCGGACATCGGTCCTGTGGTGGTGTCCGCCTGCTCGATGAACGGCATGAAGTTCTCGCCGTGGATGCCCAGGAGGAGCAGCGGTACCACCCACCAGGCGGTGGCGAGGACGACGCCGGGCAGCCACCACGCGAGCAGCTTCGGGCGGCGCGGACCCGTACGCGAGAGGAGATACAGGCCGACGGGCAGCAGCGAGGCCAGCGTGGACGCCGCGTTGACGCCGCCCATGAAGGGGATCAGCAGCGCGGAGCGGCACGCGGCGACGCGGGCGGTCAGCCGGGGGTCGGTCAGCGGCAGCAGCACCCAGGGCAGCAGCGCGCCGGGCAGCGCCGCGGCCGACGTGGAGCCGATGACGATGGTGAACGTCGGCCACAGGGCGTAGCAGGCCGCGGCGAGCAGCCGGGTGGGCGCGGTGCCGCAGCGCAGCCGCTCGGCGAGGCGCAGCGCACCCCAGAACGCGACGGTGACGATCACCGACATCCACAGCCGCTCGGCCAGCCACACCGGGAGGTGCGCCAGATCGGCCAGACCGTAATAGGGGAGGGTCGGGAAGGCGTAGCCGATGTACTGGTCGGCGATGCCGCCGAATCCGGCCCGGTCGTGCCACAGCCCGCCGAGGTCCCCGAGGAATTTCCAGGGGTCGACGGTCACCCCCAGCTTGGTCTCGAACGTCATCTTGCCCGGTGCGGGGACGAGGAAGCCGGCCAGCGCGAGGGCCCAGAAGCCGAAGAGCAGGCGCCGGCGGCAGGGCGGGTGCGGGGCGGGTGCGGGCGCCGCGGGGGCTCCGGGCCCTGGCGACCCCGGTGACGTGGACGGTTCGAGCGTCTGGGTCATGGCAACCGCCGGAGGATGAGGAGGAGGTTCCAGGTGGCGACTTCGCGCAGCACGGGGATCCGGGGGATGGTCTCCGCGAGGAACGGCGCGTAGCGGGAGCGGGCGGAGACGACGGAGACGTCGCCGCGGGCCCGCACCTGCCGCAGGGTGCGGCCGATGTGCACGGCGAACAGGTTCTCGCCCAGGGTGTGTTTGGCAGGCCGTCCGGTGCGCCGCAGGTAGCGGGCGCGGGCCCGTTCGGCGCCCAGGTAGTGCCAGGGCGCGGTCTCGTGACCGCCCCAGGGGGAGAGCCAGTTGGTGAAGGACACGTAGACGAGGCCGCCGGGCCTGGTCACCCGGATCAGTTCGCTGAGGAAGGTCTGCGGGTCGGCGACGTGTTCCAGGACGTTCGACGAGAAGCAGATGTCGGCCGCGCCGTCGGCCAGCGGCAGCAGGTAGCCGTCGGCGAGCACCGCGGCCTCGGGGCGTCGTCGGCCGCCGGCGGACAGTTCGTCCGGGTCGGGTTCGAAGAGCGCGCCGCGTGCGCCGCGGCGCCGGAACTCCTCGGTGAAGTGGCCGCTGCCGCCGCCGACATCGGCGACCACCGCGCCCTTCAGCGGCAGATGGCGTTCGAGCTGGTCGGCGGTGTCACGGGCGAGCAGTCCGTAACAGTGTTCCGGGTCGGACTGCTCGTTCATGAAGGCGCGGAAGAGCGTGTAGGACCGGCGCAGGGAGGGGTCGCGCACCCCGCATCACCGCCCGGGTGCGGCGGCGGCGAACGCTTCCGCGGCGACCGCCCGGAAGCTGCCGACCGTGTGACTCCATCTGAAGCGGGCGGCGCGCTGCCCGGCGGCGGCGCCCAGGGCCTCGCGGCGGCGGGCGCTGAGCGCGAGGGTGCACCAGTGGGCGGCGAACGCGCTCTCGCCGCGGGCCAGCAGGCCGGTGACGCCGTCGTCGACGGAGTCGCGCAGGCCCGGGATGTCGAACCCGACCGCGGGTGTCCCGCGGGCGGCGGCTTCCATCACGACCAGGCCCCAGCCCTCGACGAGCGAGGGGTGCAGCAACAGCCAGGCGGAGCAGAGGAATTCGTGTTTGCGCTGTTCGGAGATGCGGCCGGTGAAGGTGACCCCGGGGCCGGCCAGCGTTTCCAGCCGCTCGCGTTCGGGTCCGTCGCCGACGATGACGAGACGGCCTCCGGTCACCGGCCGTACCCGCTCCCACAGGCGCAGCAGCAGGTCGATGCGCTTGTACTCGACAAGGCGGCCCATGGCGACGAAGAGCGGTTCGGGTGCTTTGGGGAGCAGCGGTCCTGGTTCCTCGACGCCGTTGTGCACCAGGCGGATGCGGTCGCCGGGGACGCCGAGATCGCGCAGGGCGTCGGCGGTCGAGCCGGAGACCGCGACCATCAGGTTCCGCCGGTGGGTGCCGGCCAGCGCCCAGTGTTCGAGGCGGCGGCCGAGCCGGGCGGCGGGGGCCGGGTAGCGCATCCCCCACAGGTCCGTGTGGACGTGGTTGACCAGGCACAACGTCGGTCCGCTGTGCCAGAGGGGGGCGAGGTACGGCATGCCGTTGCAGACCTCGACGAGCAGGTCGCAGCGGCCCACCCGGCGCGGGGCGCGCAGGAAGTGCCCCGCGTCGCCGCCCGCCGAGATCACGCGGTAGGCGCGGTCGGCCGCGGGGCCGCCGCACAGCAGGGTGACGTCGTGGCCGTGGGCGGTCAGCCCTTCGGCGATCCGGTCCACGAGGAGTTCGGAGCCGCCGGCCGCGGGATTGCCCAGGTCACGGCGGGCCAGGAAGACGATCCTGCGGGGGGACGCCGCGGTGGGCGGCGGGGTGGTGCGTGGGGGAGGGGAGGGCGGTGCGGGTAAGGCGGCGGCCCGTGCGGGGGGTGCGAAGGGCGCGACGGGCAGGGACGGTTGCACGTGCTGGGGCATCTGCGCTCCAACTCGTCTCAGGGTGCGGTACCAGCGGTGGGGGACGTACTGCGTGCTGAGTCGTGCTGAGTGGTGCCGGTGGTGCGGAGTGGTGCGAGGTGTCCGGCGCGCTCCGTGGGGGCGGGGCGTACCGGGCGGTGTCGGACGGTCTGCGGGCCGGCGGTACGGGCCCGTCGTCCGCGCGGGTCGGGCCGGTCGTGGGGGGCCGGCGGGCGGGGCGGCGGCCGGACGGTGACGTCGGTCGTCGCGGGTGGGGTGGACAGTTTTCGCCGCCGTGTTCGATGCGGCTACTCACCGGAGTGACAAAATCCGCTCCTCCCGGTGGGGCCGCTTCATCACCTTCGCTCATGCCGCGGCCCGCGCGGCGCGCTCAGATCCCGCGGCCCGGACGTCCGGCGCGGACCAGCGGCACCAGTCCTGACAGCGCGAGCAGCCCGCCGGCCGCCCCGGCGCTCAGCGGCAACACCTCGCCGACCAGGGCCAGTTTGCGGTTGTCGGCGGCGGCAAGCCGCTCGGCTGCCCGCCGGGTCGCCGGGGTGAACCGCAGGCCGTCGACGTGCAGCAGGGTGACGGCGGTGTGCGGGGAACCAGGGGCGCGCAGCGTCTTGTGGGGCGACAGGGACACATCGAGGATCCGGCCGGTGCGCCGGTCGGCGACCACCGACATCCGCGCGTCGGCGTACCACTCCTCGGCCTGGACCTGGCCCTGCCCCGGCAGGCCCACCAGCCTGCCGGGTACCTGGCGGCTGCCGGTCCTGGTGGGCGGCACGCTCCCGGTGAAGCGGTAGCCCTGCTGGTCGCCGACCTGCCGGGTACCGGCGAAGCGGAGCGGGACGGCGGCTCCCAGGGTGTCGTCCCACCAGCGGTAGGTCCTGCGCTGGAGGTCGAAGGGGAACTTGAGGTAGGCGTCGCCGTCGTGCCCGGTGGGCGCCTCGTCGCAGCAGTGCACCGGGTCGTTGGTGCGCCGGTCGACGACCCAGCGCCCGGTCGTCCACTGGAACGCCTTGCGCACGTCCTTGCCCAGCGTCCCCGGGGTGTCGACGGCCGTCGAGACGTCCCACACCGCGTGCCCGCTCCGCCCGCTCGCCGCGACGTTGCCCAGCACATGCTGCGTGAGGGTGATTTTCTGCCGTTCTCGGGTCGCCAGCCGCCCGACGTCGAAGTAGCTGCCGGTCCCGGTGAACACGCTCGTCTCGTCGACATCGACCGGCGCGACCTTGGCCCGTGGCGTGACGTACCAGGTCAGCAGGGGTGCGAGGACGAGAAGGAAGACGCCGATGCCGATCAGGACCAGCGAACGCGGCGCGGCGGCCGTACCGGAATCACGCATACGAGCACTCCTGGAAGCGGTGGGGGTGGATCACGCTCTGGTGCACGTGCGGCGGCGCGATGCGCCATGGGCCGGGAACGTAGGCCAACTCTTGACAGGCAGTCAATGCCCTTCCACACTCGGCAGGCACCGCGGCCACCCGTGGTGCCGCGCTGTGGGAACGCGGTGCCGTTGCGGCCCTCCGGGCGCCTCCCGGCAGACCGGGCCGCCGACGGATCCGGCATCGACGAAGGGGCTCACGCGCCATGCACAGAATGCTTGCCGCCGCACTGTCCGCCCTGGCGGGCGCCGCGCTGGCCGTCGGCGCCGCACTCGGTGTCGTCGCGGCCCTGGACACCGCGCCCGCGCAGCCGAACGTCCCGCTGGTCACCTTCGACCGGGCCGGCGGATAGGAGGGCACGCGTGGTGAGTGCCGTCCGTTCGGCGTGGCGTGAGGTGCCATCCGTCCAGATACGGCGGTTCGCCGCGCTGGCGCTGGCGGAAGTGCCGCTGCTCGCCCAGGACATCCTGGCCGAGATCCGCCGGGAGTTCCCCCAACTGCCCGTGGTGCTGGACGAGTTCGGCGAACCGACCGCGCTGGTCGGCATCCGCCAGTCCCTTGAGCACTTCGTCGCGCACATGACGGTCGGCCTGGACCGGCCGCACATCCACCCGCGTGTCTTCCAGGAGTTCGGCCGCGGCGAGGGCATGCAGGGCCGCAGCCTGGACGCACTCCAGGCGATCTACCGGCTGGGTGTCCGGCTCGCCTGGCGGCGGCTGGCCGAGATCGGGCAGCAGGTCGCCATCCCGGCCCCCGCCATGTACGAGCTGGCCGAGTCGGGATTCGAGTACCTGGACGGCCTGGTCGCCGCCTCCGTACGCGGCTACGCCGAGGCCGCGGCCCGCCAGGCGGGCGAGCGGCTGCGGCTGCAACGGCGCCTGATGGAGCGGCTGTTCGCGCCCGCGGCGGCACGGGCGGGCACCGCCCCGAGCGCGGGAGCGGCCGGCCACGCACCCGATCCGGTGGTCGCCGAACAGGCGGCCCTGCTGGGCTGGCCGCTGCCCGAACGCGTCGCCGTGGCGGTGCTGTTACGGCCGGACCGCGCGGCGGTGGCGCCCGCCGTCGGCCCCGACATCCTGCTGGACATGGAGTGCGAACGGCCCCGGATGGTGGTGCCCGAACCCGACACCCCCGGGCGGGGCGAACTGCTGCGGCGGGCCGCGGCCGGCTGGTCGGGGGCGATCGGGCCCGCCGTGCCCCTGGCGGACGCGGCGAAGTCGCTGCGCTGGGCCGGGGCGGCGGCCGACCTGATGGAGCGCGGCCTGCTGCCCGTGGGTGATCTGCTCCAGTGCACCGAGCACACCGAGGCGCTGGTCCTGCTGCCGCCCGAGGAGCTGATCGAGGATCTCGGCCGCCGCCGCCTCGCCCCCCTGGCCGGCTGCGGCCCGGCGCACGGACTGCGGCTCGCCGAGACGCTGCTTGCCTGGCTGGAGACCCGCGGCGGGGCCCCCGAAGTGGCCGCCAGACTCGGCGTGCACCCGCAGACCGTGCGCTACCGGCTGCGTCAGATACGGGAGTTGTGGGGGAGCGAGGTGGACGACCCCGACCGCCGCTTCGAACTGGAGCTGGTGCTGCGGGCCCGGCGGCTGCGTGGGGAGCAGGGCTGAGCGGCGGCCGGGGGCGCGGGGGTCAGCTGAAGTCGAACTCGCCGGTGCGGGTCCGCTTCAGTTCGAAGAACCGGTCGTATCCGGCCAGCAGCCGGGCGCCGTCGAAGACCCGTACCGCGTCATCGCCGCGCGGGATCGACATCAGGACCGGGCCGAAGAAGGCCACCCCGTCGATGTGGATCGTCGGGGTGCCGACGTCCTCGCCGACCGGGTCCATGCCTTCGTGGTGGCTGGCGCGCAGCAGCTCGTCGTAACGGTCGGTCTCGGCCGCCCCGGCCAGCGCGGCCGGCAGTCCGGCCTCGGCGAGCGACTCCTGGATCACGGCGGTGAGGTCCTCGCGGCGGTCGTTGTGCAGGCGGGTGCCGAGCGCCGTGTACAGGTCGCGGAGCACCTCGTCGCCGTGTCCCGCGGCTGCGGCGATGCACACCCGCACCGGGCCCCAGCCCTCGTCCAGCAGCTCGCGGTACTTCTCCGGCAGGTCGTCGCGGCCTTCGTTGAGCACGGACAGGCTCATCACCCGGAACCGCAGATCGAGGTCGCGGTGCCGCTCGACCTCCAGGATCCAGCGGGAGGAGACCCAGGCGAACGGGCAGATGGGGTCGAAGTAGAAGTCGACGGTGTGCCGGGTGCGGCCGGGGTCCTGGGTGTCCTGGCCGCTCGGGGAGTTCTGGGAGGTCATGGGGTCAGGCTAGAGCGGTACACGGACGCACGTGCGGGCCACCCGCCGCCCCGCGCGGCCGGCCACTCCGTCGGACGGCCGCAGGCGACGGCGCAGCTGCCCGTCGTCCGCCCCTCATTCCGGTGCGGTGCCCAGCATCCGCTGGAGCAGTTCCTTGAGCAGCGTGCGTTCCGTGACGGTGAGCCGGCTCAGCGGCTCGCGGGCGAAGTGGAGCGAGCCGCGCAGCCGCTCGGCCGTACGCCTGCCATCGGCGGTCGGGGCGGCCAGCTTCACGCGGCGGTCGGCGGGGTCGGGCCGGCGCTCCACCAGGCCGCGTGATTCCAGCCGGTCGACTATGCCGGTGATGTTCGACGGCTCGCACTTGAGGCGCTGGGCGATGCGGCGCATGGGCAGCGGCTCGACGGTCAGCAGGCCGAGCACCCTGGCCTGGGCGCCGGTCAGGGAGTGCTGGGATGCCGCGTGCTCGTACTCCTCGTGGTAGCGGGCGACGATGGTGCCGATGAGGTCGACGACCTCGACGGTCAGAGGGTCTGCGCGCGGAGTCATGGAAACAGGATAACCGTTTGCTTGACATCATGAAATATCGAGCGCATGGTTGTTTCAGTACCTGAAACATTAGGAGGATCGACCCATGTCCGCACTGCCCGCGACCGGCCGTGAATGGCACCTCGTCGCCCGCCCGCACGGCTGGCCCACCCCGGACGACTTTGCGCTGCGCGAGGTCCCGGTGCCCGAGGTCGGTGAGGGCCAGATCCTCGTCCGCAACCTGCACTTCTCCGTCGACCCGTACATGCGCGGCCGGATGAACGACGTGAAGTCCTACGTCCCGCCGTTCCAGCTGGACCAGCCCATGGACGGCGGCGCGGTCGGCGAGGTCATCGCCTCGCGCGCGGAATCCGTCGCCGTCGGCGACCACGTCCTGCACGGCCTCGGCTGGCGCGAGTACGCCGTGCTCGACGCGGACAGCGCCGCCAAGATCGACGCCTCGCTCGCCCCGCTGACCGCCTACCTCGGCGTCCTGGGCATGCCGGGCCTGACCGCCTACGCGGGCCTCCTGGAGGTGGCGTCCTTCAAGGAGGGCGACGCCGTCTTCGTGTCCGGCGCGGCCGGCGCGGTGGGCAGCGAGGTCGGCCAGATCGCCAAGCTCAAGGGCGCGTCCCGGGTCATCGGCTCGGCCGGCTCGGACGAGAAGGTCAAGCTCCTCGTCGAGGAGTACGGCTTCGACGCCGCGTTCAACTACAAGAACGGCGACGTCACCAAGCAGCTCAAGGCAGCCGCACCCGACGGCATCGACGTCTACTTCGACAACGTCGGCGGCGACCATCTCGAAGCGGCCATCAGCGCGTTCAACGTCCACGGCCGCGCCGCCATCTGCGGCATGATCTCGATGTACAATGCCACCGAGCCGACCCCGGCGCCGCGCAACCTCGCGCTGGTGATCGGCAAGCGGCTGCGCCTCCAGGGCCTGCTGGTCGCCGACCACCGCGCGCTGCAGCCGCAGTTCGTCCAGGAGGTCTCCGGCTGGATCCGCTCCGGCGAGCTGAAGTACGGCGAGACCAAGGTCCCCGGCATCGAGAACGGCGTCGAGGCGTTCCTCGGTCTGCTCCGCGGCGAGAACACCGGCAAGATGATCGTGAGCCTCGCCGACTGACCTGGCGGGGCGGGCAGTTAGGCTCGGCGGCAAGCCGTCGCGATCGTGGGCGCGAGTCGCGGCGAACCACAGGAGGATTCATGTCCATCCAACCGGTTGACGTCGTCTACACCGCCGTCGCCACCGCCGAGAACGGCCGTGACGGCCGCGTCGCCACCGATGACGGCACGCTCGACGTCGTCGTCAACCCGCCCAAGGAGCAGGGCGGTAGTGGTGCGGGCACCAACCCCGAGCAGCTCTTCGCCGCGGGGTACAGCGCCTGCTTCCAGGGTGCGCTCGGTGTCGTCGCCCGCCAGGCGAAGGCGGACGTCTCGGGTTCCCGGGTGACCGCGCACGTCGGCATCGGCAAGACCCCGGTCGGCGGCTTCGGCCTCAAGGTCGAGATCTCCGCCTCGATCCCGAACGTCGACGCGGCCACCGCCGAGGACCTCGTGGAGAAGGCGCACCAGGTGTGCCCGTACTCCCAGGCCACCCGCGGCAACATCGAGGTCACGCTGACCGTCGCCTGACCCGCGACCACGGCGGAGCAGTACGCCGAGGGCCGCATCCCTGCCGGGGGTGCGGCCCTCGGCCGTTGCGCGCGGCGCTCTCCCCGAGGCCCGCGAAGGGCCCGCCCGGCAGCCGCGCCGTGCCCTTCCCCGTCCGGTCGGCGTGACGCAGGCCACAAACTGCATGTCTTGACGGGCACCTCGTGTAATCGATTACGTAGGCCCCACGAAATCGATTACACATCGATCACCCGGATCAGGCACCGGCTGGGACCAGGCATCGGCCTGGACCGGACACCGGCCTCGATCACACGCAGAGGATGGCAACGGCGCCATGGCGAACATCAAGGACGTGGCAGAGCGGGCGGGAGTCTCGGTCGCCACGGTTTCCCGGGTCCTCAACGGGCACCGTCCGGTCGCCGAGACCCGGGACCGGGTGCTCGCCGCCGTACGGGAGCTGGGCTACCGCCCCAACAACGTCGCCCGCGCGCTGCGCACCGCCCGCACCGGCACGCTCGGGCTGATCATCAGTGACCTCACCAACCCGTTCTTCACCGAGCTGGCCGACGCCGTCGAGGACGAGGCCCGCAGCCTCGGCTACAGCCTGATCATCGGCAACGCGGGCGAACGCCCCGAGCAGCAGGACGACTACATCCGCACGCTGCTCGACCGGCGGATCGACGGCCTGCTGGTCAGCTCGGCAGGCACCGGTTCCGCGATGCTCGGCGAGGTCGTCGAATCCGGCACCCCGCTGGTCCTGCTGGACCGTGCCGTACCCGGCGTCGACGCCCCGTGCGTACGCGCCGACGGCCGCGCCGCGCTCACCGAGCTGGCCGCCCACCTCGCCGCACTCGGCCGCCGCCGCCCCGCGATCATCGTCGCGCCGGCCGGTACCCCCACCGGCGACGAACGCCTGCACCTGTTCCGCACGGCGCTCGCCGCGCACGGCATCGACCTGCCCGACACCCGCGTCGGCGCCACCCCCGACCTCCAGCACACCGGTGGCCGCAGCGTGATGCGGGCCTTCCTCGACCTGCCCCAGCCGCCCGACGCGGTGCTGGCGACCGACAACCTGATGGCACTCGGCGCGCTGGACGAACTGCGCGCCCGCGGGCTGCGGATCCCCGACGACATGGCCCTGGTGGTCTACGACGACGTGCCGTGGTTCGCCCACACCGACCCGCCGCTGACGGTGATCGCCCAGCCCACCCGTGAACTGGGCAGGGCCGCCGTGCACACCCTGCTGGCGCGCATCGAGGGCCGGGCCGCCGGTCCGGTGCTGCTGCCGGCCCGGCTGGTGCCCCGCCGTTCCTGCGGCGAGCCGCCGGCCGGCTGACGCGCCACGCACCGGCACCCCATCCGAGCACCATCACCGAGCACCACACCCGAGCACCACATCCGAAGGAGAGAGGGGCAGCGCATGACCGGCGTCAACGACGACGTACCGGCCGGCCGCGAACTGCTGCGCGTGGAGGGGGTGACGAAGTCGTTCCCCGGCGTGCGCGCGCTGGACGGCGTGGACCTGAGCCTGCGCTCCGGCGAGGTGCACGTACTGCTCGGCGAGAACGGCGCGGGCAAGAGCACGCTCATCAAGATGCTGTCCGGCGCCCACCGCCCCGACGAGGGACGCATCCTCGCCGACTGCGGAGCGGACGGCGGACGCGACGGCGCGACGGACGGGGCCCAGGGGCTCCGTGAGGTGCACATCCGCTCCGCGCAGGACGCGGAACGGCTCGGCATCGCCACCATCTACCAGGAGTTCAACCTCGTCCCCGGCCTGACCGTCGCCGAGAACATCTTCCTCGGCCGTCAGCCGCGCACCGCGCTCGGCCTCGTCGACCGCAAGACGATGCGGGCCCGCGCCGCCGAACTGCTGCGCCGGGTGCGCCTGGACGTCTCCCCGAACACCCCGGTCTCCGAACTGGGCATCGCCCGGCTCCAGATGGTGGAGATCGCCAAGGCCCTCAGCCTCGAAGCCCGCGTCCTGATCATGGACGAGCCGACCGCGGTGCTCACATCCGACGAGGTCGAGACCCTCTTCGGCATCGTCCGCGAACTGCGCGCGGACGGCGTCGGCATCATCTTCATCACCCACCACCTCGACGAGATCGGCGCACTCGGCGACCGGGTCACCGTGCTGCGCGACGGCCGGTCCGTCGACGAGGTGCCCGCCGCCACCGGCGAGGAGGAACTGATCCGGCTGATGGTCGGGCGGGACATCTCCGAGCAGTACCCGCGCAAGCGCCCCGATGCGCCGGGCGCGCCGCTGCTGCGGGTCCGCGGCCTGACCCGGCACGGCGTCCGCAGCAGCAAGGGCTCACCGGCCCGCCCGGCCTTCGACGACATCCACTTCGAGGTGCGGGCCGGCGAGGTCGTCGGCCTCGCGGGGCTGGTCGGCGCGGGCCGCACCGAGGTCGCCCGCGCGGTGTTCGGCGTGGACCGCTACGACGCCGGGACCGTCGAGGTCGACGGCAGGGAACTGGCGCGCGGCGACGTGCGGGCGGCGATGCGGGCCGGGCTCGGCCTCGTACCGGAGGACCGCAAGGGCCAGGGCCTGGTCCTGGACGCCTCGCTCCAGGACAACCTGACGCTGGCCAGACTGGACCGCGACACCCGGCGCGGCCTCGTCGACCGGGGCGGCCAGCGGCGCGAAGCGGCGGCCGTCGCCGGGCAGTTGAAGGTCCGGATGAGCGGCCTCGGGCAGAGCGCCCGCACCCTCTCGGGCGGCAACCAGCAGAAGATCGTCATCGGCAAGTGGCTGCTGGCCGAGACCCGGCTGCTGATCCTCGACGAGCCGACCCGCGGCATCGACGTCGGCGCCAAGGTCGAGATCTACCAGCTGATCAACGAGCTGACGGCGGCCGGCTGCGCGGTACTGATGATCTCCAGCGACCTGCCCGAGGTCCTCGGCATGAGCGACCGGGTGCTGGTGATGGCACAGGGCCGGCTGGCCGGTGAACTCGCCGCCGCCGACGCCACGCAGGACGCGGTGATGGAGCTGGCCGTCCGGTCCCCGAAGGGCGCCGCCCCGCCCCAGGCCGGGCACACTCCGCACCCGGCACACGAAACACCAGGTCAGAGCGCGATGGAGGGCTCCGATGACTGATCTCCTGAAGACCCCGGGGGAGACGCCCCCGACCACGGCACCCGGCCCCGCGTTCGGACCGTGGTTCACCAGGGCGGTCCTCAAGAACGGCCCGCTGGGCGGCCTGATCGCCCTGGTCGTGGTGATGGCGGTGCTGTCCCAGGACTTCCTCAACGGACAGAACCTCCTCAACGTCGGCGTCCAGGCGTCCGTCACCGCGATCCTGGCGTTCGGCGTCACCTTCGTGATCGTCTCGGCCGGTATCGACCTGTCCGTCGGCTCGGTCGCCGCGCTCTCCGCCACCGTCGTCGCCTGGGCGGCCACGAGCGAGGGACTGCCGGTCTGGATCGCGGTGCTGCTCGGCCTGGCGGTCGGCGCGGCGGCGGGACTGGTCTCCGGCGCCCTCGTCGCGTACGGCAAACTGCCCGCCTTCATCGCCACGTTGGCGATGCTCTCGATCGGCCGCGGCCTGGCCCTGGTGATCTCCGGCGGCTCGCCGATCCCCTTCCCCGCCTCGGTCAGCTCGCTCGGCGACACCCTCGGCGGCTGGCTGCCGGTGCCCGTCCTGGTCATGATCGCCATGGGGCTGGTCGCCGCGCTGATCCTGGCCCGTACGTACTCAGGGCGCGCGATGTTCGCGATCGGCGGCAACGAGGAAGCCGCCCGGCTCTCCGGCATCCACGTCAAGCGCCGCAAGCTCGTCATCTACGCGCTGTCCGGCCTGTTCGCCGCGGTGGCCGGCATCGTGCTCGCCGCCCGGCTCACCTCGGCCCAGCCGCAGGCCGCTTCCGGCTACGAACTCGACGCCATCGCCGCCGTCGTCATCGGCGGCGCCAGCCTCTCCGGCGGCTCGGGCAAGGCGTCCGGCACCCTCATCGGCGCGCTGATCCTCGCCGTGCTGCGCAACGGCCTCAACCTGCTGAGCGTCTCGGCGTTCTGGCAGCAGGTCGCCACCGGCCTCGTCATCGCGCTCGCGGTGCTCCTCGACACCCTGCGGCGCCGGAGCGCCCGATGAGGGCCCGGACGGCACGGACCGCCGCGGCAGGACTGGCCGCCGCCCTCACCCTGGGCCTGGCCGGCTGCGACCGCGGCGGCCACACCGACCTGGGCCTGGCGCTGTCCACGATGAACAACCCGTTCTTCGTCGGCATCAAGGAAGGCGCACAGGCCGAGGCGGACGCGCGCGGCCTGCGCATCAACATCACCGACGCCCAGAACGACCCCACCCAGCAGATCAACCAGATGGAGACGTTCACCAGCCAGAACGTCAAGGCCGCCATCATCAACCCGGTCGACTCGGACGCCGCGGTGCCGGCCGTCGGCGTCGCCAACCGGGCGAAGACGCCGGTCATTTCCATCGACCGCGGCGTCAACGGCGGCGATGTCGGCTCGACCATCGCGTCCGACAACGTCGCGGGCGGCCGGCTGGCGGCGAAGACGCTCGCGCAGTCGCTCGGCGGCAAGGGCAAGGTGGCCTTCCTGGAGGGCCAGCCCGGCACATCGGCCGCCCGCGAACGCGGCCAGGGATTCGAGGAAGGGATCAAGAAGTTCCCCGGCATCCAGGTCGTCGTCCGGCAGCCCGCCGACTTCGACCGGACCAAGGGCATGGACGTGATGTCCAATATGCTCCAGGCACACCACGACATCGGCGGAGTGTTCGCGGCCAACGACGAGATGGCGCTCGGCGCGTCCAAGGCGCTGGGCGGGCGCTCCGGCAAGGACATCAAGGTCGTCGCGTTCGACGGCACACCGGACGGCGTGACGGCGGTCCGCAACGGCACGCTGACCGCCACCGTCGCCCAGCAGCCCAAGCTCCTCGGCAAGAAGGCCGTGGACTGGGCGATCGAGGCGTCGCGCGGGGCGAAGCTGCCGGCGTCGGTCAAGGTGCCCGTGGTGCTGGTGACGGCGGAGAACGCCGCGAAGTTCGACGGCTGAGGACGGCGGCCGGCCCGGCTCGGGCCGGCCGGTACGGCCCCGGCAACGACGTGAGACGAAGGCAAGAGGAGAACGGCGCATGTACGACGTCCTGGTGGTCGGTTCGGCCAACGCGGATCTGACGGTACGGGTGGACCGGCGGCCCGGCGCGGGCGAGACGGTGCTCGGCACCGACCTGGTCGAGTCGGCGGGCGGGAAGGGCGCCAACCAGGCGGCGGCTGCGGCCCGGATCGGCAGCCGGGTCGCGCTGCTGGCCCGGGTCGGCGGCGACGCCTACGGCGCGCTGCTGCTCGCCGCGCAACGGGAGGCCGGCACGGACGTCACGCCGGTCATCGTCGACGACGCGGCCCGCACCGGCACCGCGATGATCGTCGTCGGCCCGGACGGCGACAACAGCATCGTCGTCTCGCCCGGCGCCAACGCCGCCCTCACCCCGCAGGACGTGGCGGCGGCGCGGGAGACCATCGCGGGCTCGGCCGTCCTCTCCCTCCAGTTGGAGACCCCCGTCGAGACGGTGCGGGCAGCCGCGGCGACCGCCGAGGACACCGGCACCCGCGTCGTCCTCAACCCGTCCCCCGCCCCCGCCTCCCTGGCACCCGAACTCCTCGCCGTCGCCGACCCGCTGGTCGTCAACGAACACGAGGCCAGGCTGCTGTCCCAGGCCGCCGACGGCTCGCCCCGTGACTGGGCGCACGCCCTGCGCGACCTGGGCGCCCGCTCCGTCGTGGTCACCCTCGGCGGCGACGGCGCGCTGGTCCTGGACGCGTCGGGGACGCACGAGGTGCCCGGCGTGAAGGTCGACGCCGTCGACACCACCGGCGCCGGCGACGCCTTCACCGGCGCCCTCGCCACCCGGCTCGCCCGCGGCGACAGCCTGTCCGACGCCGCCCGCTTCGCCGTCCGCGTCGGCGCCGCGGCCGTCACCAAGCCCGGCGCCCAGCCGTCCTACCCGACCCTGGCCGAACTGGAGGCGCTGCCGGGGGAGTGAGCCCCTCGACGCCAGGCGGCACCTGCCGCGCCCGGGGCGCCCCTACGCCTCCTCTCCCTGCCGCGCCAGCTCCTTCGGCCCGTACACCGCCCCGTCCGCGCCCGTCGCCAGTGCCCAGTAGCGGTCGCCGTAGGACCAGTGCCACCACTCGGTCGGGTAGTTCACCAGGCCCGCGGCGGACAGCGCGGCGCTCAGTATCCGGCGGTTGGCGCGGGCGGTGGGGGACAGGCCGGGCGCTGCCGTGTAGCAGGCGCCGGCGCTCTCCTCCGGTGAGGCGTCGATCGGTGTGCCCATGTCGAGTTCGGTGCCGTCCGCGGTCACCAGGGTGAGGTCGACGGCGCCGCCCGCGCAGTGCGGCGCGATCTCCAGCGGTGAGACGAAGCGGCTGGTGGCCGCCAGGAGGGACGCCCCGTCCTGCTCGGGCCGTGCCGCCCGCAGCTTCTCGCGGTACCGCTCGAAGTACGTCCGCTGGAGGGACAGCGGGCGGTACCCCTCGACGACGCGCAGCCGCAGCCCGTCCGGCAGGGCTTCCTGCGCCGCGAGGAGCCGTCGCAGCACCCCGGACCGCAGGTGGGCGCAGGCGCCGTCGTCCTCCTCCTGGCCGCCGGGCGCCAGCAGTTGGGGCGCATCGGCCCGCAGGTCCACCAGCGGCTCGCCGCACTCCTGGACGGGGACGGCGGCCACGGCCGGGTCGGCCATCAGCGTGATGCGGTCGCGGACATCGGTCAGCACCAGTTCCGCCGCGTCCGCCGCGCCACCGGGGACGGCGTGCCCTTCACCCGCGCTCGCCACCCGCTCGCCGCTCGGCAGCCAGGCGCCACTGAGCCCCACGGAGCGGCCGGGGGATCCGGTGCCCGCGCCGTTCGCGAGCAGGACGTGCAGGTCGTGCGCGCGCGCCAGCGCCGGGTACCTGTCCAGGCTCGCCGGATCGCTGTGGAAGGCACTGGCGAGATACACCCGGCAGTCGTCCGCCGCGGCCCGCGCGGCCACCTCGGGGAAGGCGCTGTCGTAGCAGGTGGCGAGCGCGAACCGGATCCCACCGAGGGTGAAGCGCCCGTCGGCGCCGCCCGGGGCGAACACCTCGCGCTCCGTTCCGGTCGGGTGCCGCTTGTCGTAGCGGGTGAGCAGCGCGCCGTCAGGACCGTAGACGAACGAGCCGATCGTCGGCGCCTGCGCGGGGCCGTCGGCGCGGGCCGCGGCGTTCACGACCGCCGCGGCACCGGCCGCCCGGCAGGCGTCCCGCACGGGCGCCAGCCGGGGGTCGTCCGGTGTGACGGTCAGCCGCTCCGGGTCGGCGGCTATCGCCGTCAAGTCGTACTGGGTGAGCGCCAGTTCGGCGAAGACCACAAGGCCGGCGCCGCGCCCGGCCGCCTCGGTGACGAGCGCGGCCATCCGCGCCGCGTTGGCCTCGATGTCGCCAGGATGGGGGATGAACTGTGCTGCGGCAAGGATCATGCAGTCATCATGCCCGGCACGCCGCGGCCCCGCTCGGGCCTGTGGATAACTACCGCGGCGGCAGCGGATGATGAGCGGATCCGGGCCGCCCGGGGAGCCCGCCGAGCGCTGTACCCGCCTCGCGGTCCGCGCGGCTACCCCCGGCCGCCCCGCCCACTGTGCCCACCGTGCCCGCCGTCCGCCACCGAGGACGCCGCCACCGTCACGATCCGCCGCACCTGCGCGGTGATCGCCACCCGGTTGTGCACGAAGACCGGATCGGTGACCCGGCCGCCCGCCGGATCGGTGTTCCCCGGCCCGAACTCCAGGACCGGCGTGTGCAGATGGCCGCCCGCCAGGCCAGGCCGTACCGCATCGCGCAGCAGCGTCGCCCGGTAGCCGATCTCGTTGGACAGGTAGTCACCGCCGCCACCGGCGCGGGCCGTCGAGCCGGGCGTGGGGCCGTCCGGCCGTTCGACGGGCGCGCCGCCGCCCGCCGGGATCTCGGTGACCGCGGTGTGGTCGACGACCGGATAGGGCCCGGTCGTGGCCGCGACGATCCGCCGGTAGGGCAGGCCGGTGGTGGTCCACTGCGGCTGCGGTCGCACGGTCGGCACCCCGGCCGGTACCGGCACCGTCCCGGTCCGTGACACCCGGGCGTTGTCCGGATAGCCGCCCCGCCAGGCCCCGTTGGTCCGCTCGACGTCGAACCGCCCCGGCTTCCCCTGGCTGATCGTGGTGAACAGGTCGGCCTGCCGCGGCCCCTTGCGCAGGTGCGGCAGCAGCGTGCGCTCCACGGTGCCCGCCGCGAAGTCGTCCCACCGCACCGGGAAGACGGCCGCCTCGATGCGCGCCGGGCGCCCCGACGCGGTGCGCACCGTCGTCCCGTCGAGCGCCAGCGCCGCGGCCCCGGACGGGTTGCTGCGCCGTATGTCGGCGTCCAGTTGGAACGGGTCGAAGCCGGTCACCACGATCCGCAGCACCTTCCCGCCGGGCGGCAGGCCGATCGTGTCCTGCCCTCGCGAGCCGCGTTCCAGCGCCGTGATGAGCGCCTTCCGCCGCGCCGCGCTCAGCCCGAAGTCCGGCCGCCAGTCCCGCACTTCCTTCGTCATGGCCAGCCGTGCCCAGTACAGCGGCCGGTCGTCGTCCCGGCTGAGACCGCCTGCGGGCCCGTGCCCCTGCGCCCGCCGCACGGCGCGGTGCCACAGCTCCCGCCCCTCGCGCGCCACATACTGCCGGCTCTCCCCGTAGCTGCCCAGCCGCGTCAGGCCGTGCGCGAACTCCCGCTGCCACCTGTCGAATCCGCTGCGCCGCAGGATCTCCTGGGGGACGTCCCGGTCCAGCCGCCCCTCCTCGACGGATGTCGCGGTCCTGGAGCCGGAGGGGGCGGTGGCTGCCGCGGTGGCCGCGCCCGGAGCGGCCAGGGACAGGGGGACGGCGGCGGCCAGGGCGACGCCGAGCGCGCCCAGCCTGGTGCGTATGTGTCTCATGCGGCGAGTAAAGCCGGTGGGGGGCCGGGGACGGTAGAGGTCCGCGTGTGGCACCACGGCCCTCAGCGGGGCCGCGCCCGCCGCCCTGCCGTGTGCTCCTCACCCGTACGGGTAACGAATGCGTGACGACACCTACCGGGCGCACGGCGACCGCCATCAGAATGCAGGCCACCATGTGCCCGACCCGTCCCAGGGAGCGATGCATGACCGACCACGACACCGACCGGCGGTCCGACGCACAGTCCGCCCACGGGCGGGACGCCGTCCACCACGCCGCGGTCGAGACGGCCCTCGCCGCGCTCGACCTCGACACGAAGGCCGGGCTGCTGTCCGGGCAGGACGCGTGGACGCTGCCCGCGATCCCGGAGATCGGGCTGCGGTCACTGGTCATGTCGGACGGTCCGGTCGGGGTGCGAGGGCAGGAATGGAGCGCCGCCGACCCCTCGGTCGCGCTGCCGAGCCCGACGGCGCTGGCCGCCACCTGGGATCCCCAACTGGCCCGCACGGCAGGCCATCTGCTCGCCCAGGAGGCCCGCCGCAAGGGCGTGCACGTCCTGCTCGCCCCCACCGTCAACCTGCACCGCTCCCCTCTGGGCGGTCGCCACTTCGAGTGCTACTCGGAGGACCCGCACCTGACCGGCGTGATCGGCGCGGGGTACGTCCGCGGGGTCCAGGAAGGCGGCGTGGGCACGACCGTCAAGCACTTCGTGGGCAACGACGCCGAAACCGACCGGCTCACCGTCGACAACCGCATCGCCCCGCGCCCGCTGCACGAGCTGTACCTCGCGCCCTTCGAGCACATCGTCGAAAACGCCCGCCCCTGGGGCATCATGACCGCCTACAACCAGGTCAACGGCGCGACGATGACCGAACACCACCACCTCGTCAACGAAGTGCTGCGCGGCAGTTGGGGATTCGACGGCGTCAACGTCTCCGACTGGACCGCGGCCCGCGACACGGTCCGCGCGCTGAACGGCGGCCTGGACGTGGCCATGCCGGGCCCGCGCACCGTATTCGGCGACCGCCTCGCCGCCGCCGTGCGCGCCGGCGAGGTGACGGAGTCCGCGGTGGACGCGGCGGTCCGCAGGGTGCTGCTGCTGGCGGCCCGTACGGGATGCCTGGAAGGGGTGCCGGCCGCCGTCGACCCGGCGCGGGTGCCGCAGGGCATCGACGGCCGCGCGGTGGCCCGCGAGATCGCCCGCAGCTCCTTCGTCCTGCTGCGCAACGAGCCGGTGGCGGACGGCCGCCCGGTGCTGCCCGCCGACCCCGCCGCCCTCCGCACGGTCGCCGTGATCGGCGCCGCCGCCCGGGACGCCCGGGTGCTCGGCGGCGGCTCGGCGACCGTCTTCCCCGAGGCCGTCGTCGCGCCCCTGGAGGGACTGCGCGCCGCCCTGCCCGAAGGCGTCACGCTCCGCTACGCCGTCGGCGCCGAGCCCCGCACCCGCGTCCCGCACGCCCGTACGGGCTTCGCCCTGCGCACCCGCTACCTCGCCGCCGACGGCCGGGTGCTCGCCGAGACCCCGCAGTCCGACGGCAAGGTGCAGCTGATCGGCAGCTACCCCGAGGGTGTCGGCCGCGCCGAGCTGGCGGCCGTCGAGCTGACCGGCACATTCACCCCGCAGGCCACGGGCCGGCACGTCCTCGCGGTCTCCGGGACCGGCGCGCTGCGGCTGACCGTGGCCGGACAGGTGCACTTCGACGCGGACTGCGCGCCCGACGGCAGCGACCCGTTCGAGGCGTTCATGCACCCCGCCGAGCAGCGGGTCGAGGTGCCGCTCACGGCCGGGGAACAGGTGGACGTCACGCTGCGGTTCGTACCCCGGAGCCTGGGCCTCGGCGACGACATGGACGCGCTGAACTTCTCCCTGGGGCACGCGGAGCCGCAGCAGGCACCGGACGCCGAGATCGAGGAGGCGGTGCGCACGGCGGCCGGAGCCGACCTCGCGGTGGTGGTCGTGGCCACCACCGAAGAGGTCGAGTCGGAGGGCTTCGACCGCGCCGACCTGCGGCTTCCCGGCCGCCAGGACGAGCTGGTCGCCCGCGTCGCGGCGGCCAACCCGCGCACCGTCGTGGTGGTCAACTCCGGCTCCCCGGTGGAGCTTCCGTGGCGCGAGCAGGTGCCGGCCGTGCTGCTGAGCTGGTTCCCCGGCCAGGAGGCGGGCGCCGCGCTGGCCGACGTCCTGCTGGGCGCCGCCGAGCCGGGCGGCCGGCTCCCCACCACCTGGCCCGCCCGCCTGGAGGACGCACCCGTCACCCGCGTCACCCCCGAGGGCGGCCAACTCGACTACACCGAGGGCCTGTTCATCGGCTACCGGGCCTGGGAGCGGGCCGCTGCCGCCCCCGCGTACCCCTTCGGCCACGGCCTCGGCTACACCGACTGGGAGTACGAGTCGCTGGACACCACCCCGGACTCGGTACGGGTCAGGCTGCGCAACACCGGGCAACGGGCAGGCCGTGAGGTCGTCCAGATCTACCTGGCACCGGCGGACAGCGGCCCGGCAGGCGCCGCGCCGACCGACCGGGACGCGGCCTGGCCGGCCCGCCGGCTGGCCGGATTCGCGGCCGTGCGGGCGGCTCCGGGCGAGAGCGTCGAGGCCGAGATCGCCCTGCCCCGGCGGATGTTCGAGATCTGGGACGAGACGGCAGGCGCCCGCCGCCTCATCGCGGGTGACTACACCGTCGAGGCGGCGCACAGCGTCGCCGACCGCAGGCTGACCGCGGAGATCACCGTCGGATAGCGCCCGATCCGGACGACAGCCCTTCAGGGACGGGCCCCGGGACACCCCCGGGGCCCGCTGTCTCAGGACGCCGGGACCACCGACACATCGCCCCCGCTGGTGTGTGCCGCCACCTTGTGCGCGGCGGAAGCGTCCGTCGTCACCGACACCTTCCGGTTGCCGCCGCTGGTCGATGCGTCCACCGCGTAGCTGCCCTTGGGCAGCCGGATCGTGACGTCGCCGCCGCTGGTGCGGCCCGACACGTCATCGGGGACCTTCGTGAATCCGGCCGTCACGTCGCCGCCGCTGGTGCGTACCTTGGCGGTGCGGGCCGCGGAGTCGTCGAGGGTGATGTCCCCGCCGCTGGTCTCCGCGGCGACCGAGCCCGACATGCCGCTGACGGTGATGTCCCCGCCGCTGGTGTGCAGATCGACATCGGTGCCGCGCGGCACCCGCACCCGGTAGCTCACCGTGCAGCGGTCTCCCATGTCCTTGCACGAGGCGGCCTTCAGGGACAGCCGGCCGTCCTTGAGGGAGTGGTCGGGGTGCGGCTTGCTGCCGGTGTAGCTGTACTTCTCCGTCACCTTGACCGGGCCGCCCGCGTCCACCGGCACGACCTCGATGGACCCGCCTGACGTGCGCGCCGCCACCGATGAGACCGTGCCGTCCACCGTGTACGTACGCTCCGCCTCCTTGGACGGGCCCATGCCGCTCAACGAGCAGCCGGTCGTCAGCACGGCCAACGCCGCGCAGCCGATGGCGAGATGGGACACGCGAGGACGGGACATGGGAAGGGTTCTCCTGAGGCAGGCGGCATACCGGTCACGGGACATCCTTCAGCACCGGGGCCCCCGGGACGTCGCGCCACGGGATGAGCTTTCCGCCCCGCGCCCCTAAGGGACACGCCCTGACCGGCACGGGGGACACGCTCTAGGCGGAGCTGAGTTCCTCGACGAGGCGCGTCATGTGCGGGGACGGCAGGGTTTCCAGCTCCTGCCGCAGCAGCTCACGGTAGCTCTGGTAATGCTTCAGCGCGCAGGCCGTGTTGCCTTCGGCCGAGTGGATTTCGATGACGATGCGATGCGCGGATTCACGGATCGGATCGATGTCTATGGCGGTCATCGCGGCCTGAAGTGCGAGCAGATACGCCCCTGCCTCCTGGAGCTGCTGAGCGATGCTTTCCAGGGCGTGCAGGCGGGCTTGGTCCCAGCGTTGGCGTTCGAGGGAGAGCCATTCGTCGGGCCAGCCCGGCAGTAATTCCTGATCGAGTTCGCCGACCAGCGGGTCGCAGTCGGCCGGCAGGGGACGCTGCCTGGCGCTGTGCTGCTGCGCCGCGGCCCGCAGCGCGTGCAGGTCGACGTCCACCGCGGGCGAGAGCCGTAAGCGGTGCCCCGAGCTGTCGATGACGGTTACGGAACGTGTCCGCCGGCCCCGGCACAGGGCTGACCTGAGGTTCGCAGCCGCGCGGCTGGGTGTGCAGTCGGGCCAGAGCTGTTCGGCGGCGGCCCCACGGTGCACCCCGCGCGGGTTCAGGGCGAGGAGGGCCAACAGGCGCTGGCTGCCCAGGGGGAGGGGAATGCGGCTGCCGTCGTAAGCGAACTCGAAAACCCTGAGGAGTTGCAGGTAGGCGCTGTTCGCGATCACACACACCACTCTGGGACCGGCCGCCGGTCCGCGCATCCGGATATGCCACGCGGAAGGCCGGAACAGGCGCGGACACTGCGGGATTTCCTCGGTCCCCGGAAGGAATTCCGGAGTCTTTCACATGGCGTCCGACCGGCGGGACAGACGCTTCGGCAATGTTTCGGAGACGTTTGCGGAACGCCTTTTGCGCGTTCGTGGCACGGCCGCGGAACGAGGCGGTCCGAACCTCGTGGTGAACGGATGCCGGGGCCCGTGCCCTTGGCGGAAAGGTGGTCCGGATGGAAGCCAGGTCGGTGATCCGGTGCCCGGCACTGAGCGACGAGGAACTGCTGGGCGACGCCAGGGTCTGCGTCGCCGTGCTGGACGGTCCGGTGGACCTGTCCCATCCGTGTTTCGCGGGCGCGGATCTCACGCGCCTGGACACGCTGGTGCAAGAGCCCGCCGGGCAAGGGCCGATGTCGCTGCACGGTACACATGTGGCGAGTCTGCTGTTCGGGCAGCCGGGCAGCACCGTCGTCGGCGTGGCACCGCGGTGCCGGGGCCTGATCATTCCGGTGTTCCGCGACGCGCGGGAAGGGCGTGTGCCCCAACTGGATTTGGCCCGCGCGATCGAACAGGCGGTGCAGGAGGGCGCGCACATCATCAACATCAGTGGTGGTGAGCGGACACCGGACACGCAGGCGGAGAGCCTGCTGAGCAGGGCTCTGCGGCTGTGCGACGACAGCGGCGTGCTGGTGGTCTCGGCCGTCGGCAACGACGGATGCGACTGCCTTCAGGTGCCGGCGGCCGTGTCATCGGTGCTGGCGGTGGGGGCGAGCGGGACCGACGGTACGCCGCTGAAGATCAACAACTGGGCGGCGGTGTACCGCGAGAACGGTGTACTGGCTCCGGGCCAGGACATCGAAGGGGCCGTACCCGGCGGCGGGCGCAGAGCGATGACCGGGAGCAGCTTCGCCACCCCCGCGGTGTCAGGGGCCGCCGCACTGCTGGTGGCCACGCAGCTCAGGGAAGGGCGGAAGGCCGACCCCAAGGCTGTGCGCCGGGCCCTGGTCGACAGCGCGTGGGCCCCTCCGTGCGCGCCGGGCGACTCGCCCGGCTGCCGGCGGTATCTCGCCGGTCACATGGACGTCGCGGGCGCGCACCGGCTGATCACGGAGGCGGACCGCACGCCTGCCGGCCGGGTGGCCGACGCGGCGCCGTCGCCCGCGGCGGCACAGGACACCGGAGAACTTTCCCCCGCAACGGGGGTGAACGCTGCCGGCGGGCCCGCTGTGTCCGGGGCGCCGGACACCGAGTCGAGTGAGGGAGCAGGTGCCATGGATGCCAATGACGTGCCCGTCACCACGGGCCAGGACGCCGATGCGCCCCCTGAGCCGCCGCCCGGCGGCGCGGGCGAGCAGGACCCGGCGGCGCCGGGAGATCCGGCGGCGCAGGAGTGGCAGGCGAGTGCCGCGGAGCAGGAGGGCAGCGCGACCGGTGAGCCCTCGTCGCAGACGCCGGATTCCGGTGCGAGGCAAGGAGCAGATGCCATGGAACCGCACGAGATGCCGCAGACGGCGGCCGGCGGGACGGCGCAGGCAGGCCGGGCAGTTGAGAGCGCACCGGCGCAGACCGGACCGCCGGAGCGGGCCGGCGCCGCGCACGCGGGAGTGCAGGCGGCGTGCGGTGGCGGGACCGGAGCGTCCTGCGGCTGCGGGGGCGGGGGCGCGCGCCCCTTGATCTACGCGATCGGGACGATCGGCTTCGACTTCCGGACCGAGGCCCGCCGTGACACGTTCCGGCAGTTGATGCCCTGGACCGAGGGCCGGCCCGGCCCGAAAGGTGAACCGTCGTTCGTCCAGCCCAACATCTACAACCCGACGCAGCTGAGCGCGTACCTGTCGGCGAACCCGTGGGAGAGCGACAAGCTCACCTGGACGCTGGAGCTGGACCGCACGCCGATCTACGCGCTGGAGGCGGAGGCGCCGGTCGGCATGAACTGGGGCGGCACGGTCCCGCCTGACCCGGCCGAGGCGAAGGCGAAGGCGAAGGCGGCGACCACCGACCCGGACGCGCTCGCGCAGCTCCTCATGGAGCGCTCCTATCCGCCGGTGTCCACGGTCTACAAGGTCTTCAGGGAAGCGATCGCCGGACAGGCCAGGCTGCCGGGTGACGAGGACGTGGTCTCCCGGGTGTCCATACCGGGGAGGCTCACCGACCGGACCACGCGGCTGTTCTCCGGGCAGGTCGTACCCGTCGTCGAGGTCATGAGCCGCGGACTCGCCACCTGGAACGAGACGGCGCTGGTCAAGGCCGTGGTGGACGGGGTCACCAGCGACCACAGGAACGAGGCGACCACCAACCAGCAGGACCTGGAGAAGACGATCAGGGCGCTGCTGGACAAGATCTACTACCAGTTCCGCAACCTCGGGCAGAGCTCCGCCGACCGCGCGCTGAACTACGCGGGCACCAACGCCTTCCAGTTCGGCAACCAGGTCAAGGAGGGCCTGCTGTCCGCCAGTTACGTGCCGGGGTCGAGCATGAACCTCTACTCGCTGGACACGGTCCGGGTCTCGAAGAGCCCGTACTGCCGTATCGGCTCGGACTGCCAGGACGTGGTCGTCACCTTCCTGGACCCCGAGGACGACCGCCGGGCGAAGGTGAACTACCTGTTCACCATCGACGTCAGCGACATCCCTCCGGTGAGCCTGGCGCCGGTCCACACCTTCCTCGGCGACATGTGAGCCATCCGGCAACACGACAGCGAGGCAAAGGAGTTGACCATGAACAGCAGCGGCCACGAGCAGCGGAACGCACCCGACCACGGGCCGGCGCTCGCGCTCCCCGCGCAGGTGCCGCCGGTACCCCGCGGCGACGCGGCACCCGGCACGGCGTACGACGCCGCGGACGGTGGCGTCGAAGCGGCCATGCGGTGCGCGGACATGACCGGGATCGCCCGGCAGATGTGCTTCGCCCGCGGCGGAGCCTAGGTGCAGCGAGGGGTCGGTGACCCGTCGTCGGTGCACAGAGGCCGCCGGGCTGCCGCCGCAGGCGGCGCCCACCGGGCGGAAGGTGCCGGCGGAACCGCCGTCGGCGCGAGGAACGGGACAACAGCGAAAGGAAGAATCTGATGTTCGAACGTACTGAGCGGGACACGGACCGGCCGCGGGTGCCCGGCGCGCTGGAGATGCCGCGGCAGTCGCCGCCCATCGACCGCAGCACGGGCGCAGCCGCCGGCGCGGCAGGCGACACCGCGGGTGTCGAGGCGGACGGATTCCTCACCGGGCTCCTCTCGAAGATCCTGCCGATCTGAACACACCGGGCGCCGGTGACGACGGCTGCCACCGGCGCCCGACCCCTCTGCCGAGGGAACTCGGCACGGCGGAAGGAAGGCCATGAAGAGCGAACGCACCGACCGCAAGGCGGACCGGCCGCGGATGCCGGGCACCTTGGAGATGCCGCGGCAGGCGCCGCCCGTCGACCGCACCGCAGCCGCGTCCGTGGCTGCCTGGGACGACACCGGAGGTGTCGAGGCGAACGACTTCTTCGACACGCTCAAGGACATCCTCGATCTCTGAATCCGGCACGCGCCGGCGGCAGCGGCCCGCCGCACCGCCGGCGCCGCCCCGGCAGGTCCGGTCACCCCGGCTGAACGCCGGACACACGGACCGGGCCGCGCCGGGGCTCCGGCGCACACCGTGCGCTTTCGACGGGAGGCACCATCATGCAGCTCCATCTGCCGGTTCAGGGGGTGGTCAACCGTGCCGAGCCGCTCGAACCGTTCCTTGTCGCGTATCCCTTCGACGACGAGGGGGTGGCCAGTCTGGTCCGCAGGGAGGTGGGCCAGCCGTTCGGCGGCGGCGACGTGAACGATCCGGGCCCCCTCATCTGCCACGACACCGAGGGCGAGGAGTGCCCGTGGGTGCAGGACCCGGGGCCGGGAGATCTCTTCTGAACCACGGGAGATCTCTTCCGAACCCGTGGGAGCCGGGGCCGCGTCCCACGGCCGTGACCCCGGCACCGGTTCCACGGCCGGTCCCCGCGAGGACGGCGGAGACCGGCCGCACTCGGAAAGGAAGGCGTCATGGCGGCACTCGCAACGGCCATCGCCTGGCCGAACGACAAGGTGTACCTCTTCTTCGACGACGACACCTACCACCGGTACAACACGGTCACCGGAAGCTTCGAGCAGGGCGGCCTGGTGGTGGCGGACGAATGGCCGGGCCTGACGGGCTCGCCCGACGCGTTCGTGTGGTGGGGCGCGGGCAAGGCGTACGCCTTCAACGGCGGCCACTACCAGCGCTACGACCAGGTATCCGACCGTGTCGACGCCGCGTACCTGCCGCCCAACCCGCCCTTCACCGTCGCAGGCGGCTGGCCGGGACTGCCGGACGGTTCGGGCGGCGGCCCGAACTGGCAGCAGGGCATCGACGCGGCGCTCAACTGGGGCAACGGCAAACTGTTCCTCTTCAAGGGCGACTCCTACCTCCGGTACGACATCACCGCAGACCGGGCCGACTCCGGCTACCCGCGGAAGATCGCCGGAGCCTGGCCGGGCCTCTTCACCCAGGGACTGGACGCCGCGGTATATCCCGGCGGGCGCTTCGCCTACTTCTTCCGCGGCGACCGCTACCAGCGCTACGACGTCGACGCCGACACCGTCGACACGAGCGGCGACCTGGTCGACTTCCACCTGGACGGCACCCCCGCGGGAGGCGTGACCCCGGCCCGGATGCTGAGTCCGGGCAAGGCCAACGGGCTGATGGCCGACCTGATCAGGCGCGGCAAACTCACCCTCAAGAGCCCGGTCTTCGTCGACGGGCCCGGCGGCATCGTCTCTCCCACCCCCGCCCAGCGGGTGACCGTGGGCCCCGCCACCGTCGACGGCATCCGCTACACCAACGCCCTCAACACCGCGGCGAACTTCTTCGACAACGTCGACCAGCGCATGCTCATCGCGCTGTACCGGCTGACCCGATGGATCAACGCGTCGAGCCCCGAGGTCACCGAGCTGTTCCACCTCGGCATCGGCCACGGCCAGGGGCCGCCGAACGACTGCCACAACCAGGGCCGCGCGCTGGACCTTTCGGCCATCGGCGGCACCTTCGACGGGGCGGCCTTCCGCAAGTCCGTCAAAGCCGACTGGGGAAACCTCCCGCCGCGCCCCGGCAGCCAGGTGCGGATCGCCCCGGATGTCGATGCCCTGGCGTTCGGTCTTTTCACCACGGCGTTCCGGTACGCGACGTACGAATGCGAGGCCCGCGGCATCGGCGCCGCCAACCTCTGGCCGATGCCGGACCTGGGCGGCGCCGGCTTCGTCCTCTACCCGGACTACGGCGGTGACCCGGTCCTGCGGCAGGCCCACCAGGACCACATCCATATGCAGATCGGCCCCACCCGGGTATGAGGCGGCCCGGCGAGCCGGGCCCGTGACCTGAGCGGCGGCCACCTCCACGGCCAGAACGGTGAGAGCCATGCCGGCGATCGACAACACCCACACGCAGTGGGAGAACCAGGCCGCAGCCGCCGCGCGCCGCTACCGGGACACCGGTGACGAACGCCGCCTCGTCGAGGAGCAGTTGGCGGCGGGGGAGCGGTTTCCCGACTCCCCGGAAGCCATCGCGGCCCGCGCGCGGCGGCTGCTCGACAGGGCAGGGGTACCCGCAGCCGCCGCCGTCGCGAAGATCCACGCCGACGCCCTTGACCTGCCGGTCACCAACGAACGCATCATCGGGATCTCCAACGAACTGCAACCCTGGAGCTTCCTGCCGCGCGGCGCCCGCGCCGCCGCCACCGTCGCCCGGATATCCCTGCGCCGCGCGGGCCGCGAACTCCCGCAGGGCACCGGCTTCCTGGTCTCCCCGCGGCTGCTGATGACCAATCACCACGTGCTGCCCGACCCCGCGACGGCGCACTCCTGCTGCGTCGAGTTCAACGCCCAGGTGACCATCGACAACACCCCCGACGCCGGGGTCCGCAGGGGACTCGACCCCGACACGCTCTTCCTCGCCGACGAGTACCTCGACTTCGCGCTGGTCCACGTCCGTCCCGCGGGCAGCCGCGCCCCCGGAGAGATCTTCGGCTGGAACGAACTCAGCGCCCAGCTCGGCACCGTCGTCGTCGGCGAGCCGGTCAACGTCATCGGGCACCCGGGCGGCCGTCTCAAGGAGATCGCCCTCCGGAGCAACGCCCTCCTGGTGCGTCTTGACGACTTCCTCCAATACGCCGCCGACACCGAGCCGGGCAACTCCGGATCCCCGGTCTTCAACGACCAGTGGGAGGTGGTGGCGCTGCACCACCTCGGCGTCCCCAGGACCGACGACCGCGGACGGGTCCTGCGCCGCGACGGCCGGCCGTGGCTGCGCAGCGACGGTGACGACGCCGTCGACTACGTCGCCAACGAAGGCATCCGCATCAGCGCGGTCCTCGCCCACCTCGCCGCGCTCCCCCTGGACAGCAGGCGGCGGAGCCTCCTCGCGGAGATGGGAACCGAGTCCGGCCTCGCCTACGGCCCAGGCCACCCGGTGACGCCGCTCCCCGCAGGCCCGGTGGCAGGCGGCACACCACGACCGGGACCGGACGCATCCGATACATCCGGTGAATCTGACGAATCCGGTGAATCCGGTGAATCCCTCCACCGCACCGGGCTGCGGGCCCGCCCCGGAGCCTTCGGCGGCACCCGCAACCTGGCGTTCCTGCACGGCAGAAGCCAGCAGGGCAAGGACCCGGAGGCACTGCGCCGCGACTGGACCGGCGGACTCAACCAGGGGCTCACCCGCGCCGGTGCCGCCCCGCTCGCCCCGGCCGACATCTGGTTCCCGTACTACGGCGACCTGCTGGCCGCGGCCATCGGGCACCCCGCCGACGAGGCGCTCGGCGCCGCGCCCGCCCCGCCCCTGGCACCGTCCGCCTCCTCGCCCGCCGAACTGCTCGCGCCACCAGGCCCCGCCGGGGAGATCTACCGGCAGCTCATCGCCGAGACGGCACGGGCCGCCGGCCTGCCGCCCGACGACCGGCCGGCCACCGAGGGCCTCACCGAAACGCTCGTCGCGAGGCTGCGCAGGCAACTCGGCTGGCTGGCCGCCAGGACCGACCTCGACGAATGGGTCATCGCCGCCACCCTCTCCGACGTCGCCGGCTACCTCGGCGACCGGCAGACCCGCGGACGCGTCCTCGACTGCGTCCTGGAGACCCTGCCGGCCACCGGCGCACTCGTCTGGGTCACCCACAGCCTCGGCACCGTCGTCGCCATGGACCTTCTCTCCCGGCTCCCCGCCGGCCTGCGCCCGCTCACGCTGGTCACCGTCGGCAGCCCGCTGGGCCTGGACGCCGTCCACCGCAGACTCCTGCGACCCGGCACCGAGCGCCCCGCGTCCGTCACCGACTGGATCAACGTCTGGTGCCCGACCGACGCCGTCGCCGTCGGCTGCCCCCTCGCACCCGTATGGGGCGAGGTCACCGACATCGCCGTCATCAACGCCCGCGACCGCGCCCACCGCATCGACGCATACCTCTCCCACCCGGAGGTGGCCACCCGCCTCGCACAGGCCCTCGACGTCTAGCGGCTGTCGTTCCCGGTGATCGTCCGGAACGCCAGCGAGGCCAGTTCCTCCTGGCCGCGGGTGCCGGGGTGGAACCAGTCCCAGCTGCTCAGCTGCTGTTCGGTGAAGCGGTAGTCGAACACCGAACGGTCGAAGCGGCAGAGGGCGTCGTCGGCGCAGACGTCCTCAAGTGCCTTGTTGTACGCCACCACGCGGTCGCGCACCTTCTCGCGCCGGCTGACCGCGCGTTCCGTCAGGTTGTCCGGATCGTGCAACATCGAGCCGCAGATCCCCAACTGCCACACCTGCTTGCCGAGCGGGTTCTTGCGCCCCTCGGACCACAGCCGCAGCAGGTCGGGCACCGCGGCCACATACACCTGGGTACGGGGCAGCGCGCGCCGCAGCTTCTTCATGGCGCGGGCGAAGTCGGCGCGGTATGCGGCGGCCGGGGTCATCGCCCGTACGTCGCTGCGGCAGGCGTCGTTGGCGCCGATCAGCACCGTCACCAGCTCGGGCCTGCGGGCCTTGGCCGCGTCCACCTGGTCCGGCAGATCGCTCATCAGCGCGCCGGTCCTGGCGTAGTTCCAGCTGTGCCGCGCGGGGTGTTCCAGCAGCCGCCGGGCGAGGCTGTCGACCTTGGGTGAGGTGCCGGTGGACCAGGAGACCTCGGGGCAGTCGGAGAGCACCGTGCAGGCGTCGAACCCGACGGTGATGGAGTCACCGAGCGCGGCGATCGAGCCGGGGTCGGTGCGCCAGACCGGCGCCGGTTTCACGGACGGCGCGGTGACCCCGGGACTGGGGCCTGCGGCGGCGGAGTTGCCGTCGGCGCTGCATCCGGCCAGCGAGAACAGCAGCGCGGCCACCGTGGCCACGGGCGTTGCCGACCGGATCGCGGAGCGTGCGGGCCGACGCCGGAACGGCTGTCCGAACGTCCTCATCCCCTGTCCCCTCCGGCGCCTGAGTGATATCTCTTCAGGTACCGACGGTACGTCACCCTCCGGTCGGCGCGGCGGGATAGCTTTGCCCTGTGCCGTGCCGGCGCTGCCCCGAACGGGGTACGTACAGTCGGCACAAACGCATTCCATTCCGTCATTTCCTGTCCGTTTTACGGCAAATTGGGCCTAATGGTGTTTACTGTAGGTCACCTGGCATGCTGGTGCCGAAGTGATCACTGGGGCAGAATGTCAGTAACTGTCCCGGCCATGACCGGAACGGGCACGAGGCCGCTGGGGAAGGCGAACCTCGAACCGCACTGGAGGTCCCGGTGACGACACGTGGAGTTCTCTACGTCCACTCCGCACCGCGCGCGCTGTGCCCGCACGTCGAATGGGCCGTCGCGGGCGTCCTCGGCGTACGCGTCAACCTCGACTGGATCCGCCAGCCGGCGTCCCCCGGCACCTGGAGAGCCGAATTCTCCTGGCAGGGCGCCGTCGGCACCGCCTCCAAGCTCGCCTCCGCGCTGCGCGGCTGGCACCTGCTGCGCTTCGAGGTGACGGCCGAGCCCTGCGCCAAGGCCGAGGGTGAGCGCTACAGCTCCACCCCCGAACTGGGCATCTTCCACGCCGTCACCGGCATCCACGGCGACATCCTCATCCCCGAGGACCGGCTGCGCGCCGCCCTGGCCAGGTCGGCCGACGGCGAGACGGACCTCGCCGCCGAGGTCTCCAAGCTGCTCGGCAAGCCCTGGGACGACGAACTGGAGCCGTTCAGGTACGCGGGCGAAGGCGCCCCGGTGCGCTGGCTCCACCAGGTCGTCTGACACCCGCCGCGCCACCGCCTGCCGCCTTCGAGCGCACTCCACGCTCTAGCTTGTGGGCATGGCTGACAACATCTCGATCGCGGTGCTCGGCACCGGCATCATGGGCACGGCGATGGCCCGCAATCTCGCCGGCGCAGGGCTCGACGTGCGCGCCTGGAACCGCACCCGCGCGAAGGCCGAACCGCTGGCCGCCGACGGCATCCGCGTCGTCGGCAGCCCGGAACAGGCGGTGGACGGCGCGGACATCGTGCTCACCATGCTGCTCGACGGCCCCGCCGTCCTCGACGCGCTGCGGCAGGCCGCGCCCACGCTGACACCGGGCACCCTGTGGCTCCAGATGAGCACCACGGGCGTCGAAGAGGTCACGCCGCTGGCCGACTTCGCCCGCGAGCACGGCCTGCGGTTCGTCGACGCGCCGGTGCTCGGCACCAAAGTGCCCGCGGAGAAGGGAGAGTTGACGATTCTGGCGGCCGGGCCCCAGGACGTCAGGGAGCGGGCGGCCGTGGTCTTCGACGTCGTCGGGCGGACCACCCAGTGGGTCGGCGAGGACGGCGCGAACGGCGCGGGCAGCCGGCTCAAACTCGTCGCCAACAGCTGGGTGCTGACGCTCGTCAACGGCGCGGGGGAAGCGCTCGCGCTCGCCGAAGGGCTCGGTGTCGAGCCGCGTGACTTCCTGGCCGCGGTCGCCGGCGGCCCGCTCGACGTGCCCTACCTGCGGATGAAGGCGGAGCTGATCCTGTCAGGCACGTACCCGGCGAGCTTCACGGTGTCCACGGCGCGCAAGGATGCCCGGCTGATCGCCGAAGCCGCCGAAGCGGCCGGGGTGCGCATGGACCTGGCGGCAGCGGCGGCCGAGCGGTTCCGCCGGGCCGAGGAGCAGGGGCACGGCGACGAGGACGGCGCCGCCGCCTATCACGCCAGCTTCGGCGGCTGAGCGCCTGCGCGGATGACGCGAGGGCCCGCCCGGTCGGCGATGCGACCGGGCGGGCCCTCGTACGTCGGCGGGCCGGGATCAGATCGTGCGGAACGCCAGCACGACGTTGTGGCCGCCGAAGCCGAACGAGTCGTTCAGCGCGGCGATGCGGCCCTCGGCGGGCAGCTTGCGGGGCTCGCCCTGGATGACGTCCACATCGATCTCCGGGTCGAGGTTCTCGACGTTGATCGTCGGCGGTGCCACGCGGTGGTACACCGACAGGATCGACGCCACCGACTCGACGCCGCCCGCACCGCCCAGGAGGTGGCCGGTCATGGACTTGGTGCTGGCCACGGCGATGTGGTCGGTGTCGTCGCCGAAGACCTTGCGCAGCGCCTTCAGCTCGGCGAGGTCGCCCTGCGGCGTCGACGTGGCGTGCGCGTTGACGTGCACGACCTCCGCCGGGTCCAGGTCGCTGCTGTCCAGCAGGTTCCGCAGCGCCTGCGCGATGCCGTTGCCGGACGGCTCGGGCTGCACGATGTCGTGGCTGTCGGCGGAGATGCCCTGGCCGACGGCCTCGGCGTAGACCTTGGCGCCGCGCTTGGCCGCGTGCTCGGCCGACTCCAGGACGATCACGCCGGCGCCCTCACCGAGGACGAAGCCGTTGCGCGCGGTGTCGAAGGGGCGGGAGGCACCCTGCGGGTCGTCGTTGGACTTCGACATCGCCATCATGTTGCCGAAGGCGGCGATCGGCAGCGGGTGGATGGCCGCTTCCGTACCGCCGGCGACGACGATGTCCGCACGGCCGGTGCGGATCATCTCGATGGCGTAGCCGATGGCCTCGGAGCCGGAGGCGCAGGCGCTGACCGGGGTGTGCACACCCGCGCGGGCGTTCACGTCCAGGCCGACGTTGGCGGACGGGCCGTTGGGCATCAGCATGGGCACGGTGTGCGGGGAGACGCGGCGTACGCCCTTCTCCTTGAGCACGTCGTACTGGCCGAGCAGGGTCGTCACGCCGCCGATGCCGGAAGCGATGACGGTGCCGAGCCGGTCGGGGTCGACGGAGGTGTCCTCGCCCGCCTTGGCGGTGAAGCCGGCGTCCGCCCATGCCTCACGGGCGGCGATCAGCGCGAACTGCGCGGAACGGTCCAGCTTGCGGGCCTGGGGCTTGGCAATGACCTCGGTCGGTTCGACGGCTGCCCGAGCGGCGATGCGGACCGGAAGGTCGGCCGCCCAGTCCTCGTCGAGGCTGCTCACACCGGACCGGCCGGCGAGCAGGGCTTCCCAGGTCGAAGCGCTGTCGCCACCCAGTGGTGTGGTTGCGCCGATACCGGTGACGACCACGGTGCGATTGGTCGCGTTCACAGGAATTCTTACTCCACGGGTAGAGGGGTCTGAATACGGCGCCACCGCTGGGTGGCGACATGCGCAGGAGCTGGATCAGCTCTGGTGCTTGAGGATGTAGTCGGTCGCGTCGCCGACGGTCTTGAGGCCCTTGACGTCGTCGTCGGGGATCTTCACGTCGAAGCGCTCTTCGGCGGCGACGACGACCTCGACCATGGACAGCGAGTCGACGTCGAGGTCGTCGGTGAAGGACTTGTCCACCTGGACGTCCTCGACCGGGATCCCGGCGATCTCGTTCACGATCTCGGCGAGACCCTTGACGATCTCTTCCTGAGTGGCGGCCATGATGGCGCTCCTTGGTGCTCTAGGGGAAAACTGCGTGATGTGGTGAAGCTCTTTACAGCATCCGGCACATCCGACGAAGGACGGCGCTGTGTAGATCTTGCCTAGGGGAGGGTAACGACCGTCGCGGCGTACACGAGACCCGCCCCGAAGCCGATGACCAGCGCGGTGTCGCCGCTCTTGGCCTGTCCGGTCGCCAACAGCCGCTCCATGGCGAGCGGAATGGAGGCGGCCGAGGTGTTGCCGGTGGTCTCCACGTCACGGGCGACCGTGACGCTTTCCGGCAGCTTCAGAGTCTTCACCATCGAATCGATGATGCGCATATTGGCCTGGTGCGGAATGAAGACGTCCAGGTCGTCCGGGCTGACTCCGGCCGCGTCCAGCGCCTGCTGGGCGACCTTCGCCATCTCGAACACCGCCCACCGGAAGACCGCCTGGCCCTCCTGCGTGATGGCGGGGTAGCGGATCTCCTCCGGGGCGGTGCGCTCCTCCGGGCCGTTGCCACCGGGCAACGGCGTCGTACGATACGCGTCCCAGGCGATGGTCTGCTTGATCGTTTCGGACTTGTCGCCCTCCGAGCCCCACACGGTCGGGCCGATCGCGGGCTCCTTGCCGGGGCCGACGATCACCGCGCCCGCGCCGTCACCGAACAGGAAGGCCGTCGCACGGTCCTCCAGGTCGGTCAGGTCCGAGAGCCGCTCGACGCCGATGACCAGGACGTATTCGGCCGATCCGTCGGTGACCATGCCCTTGGCCAGGGTCAGGCCGTAGCCGAAGCCCGCGCAGCCGGCGGAGATGTCGAAGGCGGCGGGGCGGCCCGCGCCGATGCGGTGCGCGATCTCGGTCGCGATGGCCGGGGTCTGCTTGAAGTGCGAGACGGTGGAGACGACCACGGCGCCGATCTGCTCGGGCGTGATCCCGGCGTCGGCGATGGCCTTGCCCGACGCCTCGACCGACATGACGGCGACCGTCTCGTCGGGTCCTGCCCAGTGCCGGGTGGCGATGCCCGAGCGTGAGCGGATCCACTCGTCGGACGAGTCGATGTGCTTGAGGATCTCCTCGTTCGGCACCACACGGGTCGGACGGTAGCCGCCGACACCCATGATCCGCGCGTACGGGGCGCCCTTCGCAGGCTTGATCTTCGAGGTCATGCGCTTCGGGCTCCTTATTCGGCCGACGGGGCGGCGGGAGAGCGGTGCTCGGCGATCAGCGCGCGGGCCGTGTCGAGGTCGTCGGGGGTCTTGAGGGCGAGGGTCTGCACGCCGGGCAGGGCCCGCTTGGCCAGGCCCACGAGGGTGCCGCCAGGCGCCGCCTCGATGATCGCGGTGACGCCGATTTCCTTGAACGTCTCCATGCACAGGTCCCAGCGCACCGGGTTGGCCACCTGGCCCACCAGTCGCTGCACCAGCTCCTGGCCCGAGGCGACGACCTGGCCGTCCCGGTTGGAAACGTAGAGGGTGTGCGGGTCCGCGACCGTCAGCTCGGCGACCGCGGTCTCCAGCGCCGTCACGGCGGGCGCCATGTGGCGGGTGTGGAACGCGCCTGCCACCTTCAGCGGGACGACCCGGCGGGTGCCTTCCGGCTTGTCCTCGACCAGGGCGGCGATCTGCTCGGCGGTGCCGGCCGCGACGATCTGGCCCGCGCCGTTCACGTTCGCCGCGGTCAGGCCCAGCTTCTCCAGGTGCGGCAGCACGACGGCTTCGTCGCCGCCCAGCAGCGCGGCCATGCCGGTCTCGGTGACGGCGGCGGCCTCGGCCATCGCCTGCCCGCGCCTGCGGACCAGCGTCATGGCGGCGGTGTCGGTGAGCGTGCCGGTCCAGGCGGCGGCGGCCAGTTCGCCGACGCTGTGCCCGGCGGCTGCGCCGACGCCGGCGCGGAACTCATCGGGTGTGGCGAACAGCTGCCGGGACGAGACCAGGGCGGATGCCACCAGCAGCGGCTGTGCCACCGCGGTGTCGCGGATCTCGTCCGCGTCCGCCTTCGTGCCGTAGTGGACCAGGTCCAGGTCGATGGCGGCCGACCACTCACGGAGCCGGTCTTCGACACCGGGGAGGTCGAGCCAGGGGGTCAGGAAGCCGGGCGTCTGAGCGCCTTGGCCGGGAGCGACGAGTACGAGCACCCTCACACTCTCTCTTGTGGGAGGTCCCGCCCGCCCGTGGGGACAGGGACGAAGAACCATCGGGGGAATTGTTGGTGTTCGACAAAAGTCTAGGGCTGGGCCTCACCGTCAGCCAGACGCCCCAGGATCAGTGCGATACGCAGGGTGAATGCCGAGCGCACGTCGGACGGGGACCAGCCGGTGACGTCGGTCACACGTCGTAGCCGATAGCGCACGGTGTTGGGGTGCACGAACAGCATCCGCGCCGCGCCCTCCAGACTGCTGGCCTGCTCCAGGTAGACGCTCAGTGTTTCCAGGAGCGCCGAGCCGGCCTCCTCCAGAGGTCTGTAGATCTCCTCCACCAGCTGGTCGCGCGCCACCGGGTCCGACGCCATCGCGCGCTCGGGCAGCAGATCGTCGGCGAGCACCGGGCGCGGCGCGTCGGGCCAGGCGGCGCAGGCCCGCAGCCCGGCCGCCGCCGCCTGCGCCGACCTGGTCGCGGCCAGCAGGTCGGAGACCACGGGCCCGGCCACCACGGGGCCCGCGGCGTACGGGCCGATCAGCGCCTTCGCGGCCTTGAGCGGATTGTCCGAGCCGCCGGCGATCACCACCAGGCGGGTGCCGAGGACGCCGGTCAGCACCTGGAGCTTGGCGTGCCGCGCGGCCCGCCGGATCGCCTCGACGGTCAGTTCGCTGTCGCCGTCGGGGGCGGTGCCCAGGACCACGCAGACGTGTTCGGGGGAGTTCCAGCCCAGGGCCGCGGCCCGGGAGACCGCGCCCTCGTCGGCCTCGCCGGAGAGCACCGCGTTGACCACCAGGGATTCCAGCCGGGCGTCCCAGGCGCCGCGGGCCTCGGCGGCCTGGGCGTAGACCTGGGCGGTGGCGAAGGCGATCTCGCGGGCGTAGACCAGCAGCGCCTCGCGGAGCACCGACTCGTCGCCCGGCGCCGCGACTTCGTCGATCGCGGACTCCATGACCTCGATCGTCGTCCGCACCATCTCCACGGTCTGCCGCAGCGTGATCGCCCGGGTCAGCTCGCGCGGCGCGGTGCCGAAGACGTCGGTGCTGATGGCCTGCGGTGTCTCGGGGTGCCGGAACCACTCGGTGAAGGCGGCGATGCCCGCCTGTGCCACCAGGCCGATCCAGGAACGGTTTTCCGGTGGCATCGCGCGGTACCACGGCAGCTGCGCGTCCATGCGGGCGATGGCGGCAGCCGCCAGCTTGCCGGACGACTTCTCCAGCCGGCGAAGGGTCGCTTGGTGCGGATGAGGGGCGCGCGATGCGGGTTCAGACACGGGACAAGACTGCCTTATCGGGGCGGGGAGGTGGCGCGGCGGGGCTACGGTGGCTCCATGATTGCGGTGCGCAGAGGCAAGGAACGCTACCGTGGCGGCGATCCGGATGCCGGGATCGAGACGCTGCACGCCTTCTCCTTCGGCCCCCACTTCGACCCCGGCAACCTGCGCTTCGGCGCACTGATCGCGTGCAACGAGGAGCGGCTGGCCCCGGGCGCAGGCTTCGCCGAACATCCGCACCGCGAGACGGAGATCGTCACCTGGGTCGTCGATGGCGAACTGACCCACCGGGACTCCACCGGGCACGCGACGACCGTGCGGCCCGGCGACCTCCAGCGGCTCAGCGCGGCCGGCGGCGTACGGCACGTGGAGCGCAACGACGCCGATCGGCCCCTGCGGTTCGTGCAGATGTGGCTGGCGCCCGTCGAGTTCGGCGGGGAGCCGGAGTACGAAGTGGTGCGCGAGATCGCCGACGGCACGCCGTACCCGCTGCCGCGGGCCGGCGCGACGCTGCACGTGCGGCGGCTCGCGGCCGGTGCGCACACCGCGGTGCCGGACGGGCCGCGGGCGCAGGTGCAGGTGGTGCGCGGCGCGTTGCTGCTCGGCGACGAGCGGCTGGCTGCCGGGGACGAGGCGCGGATCACCGACGCCGACGGCCTCCGCCTGACGGCCCTGGAGGACGCCGAGTGCCTCATCTGGGAGATGGGGCTTGAGGTTTCGTACGGCTGAGGTTTCGTACGGCTGTGGCTGCGTACGGCTGCGGCTTCGTATGGCTGTGGCAGGGCGGGGCCCCGTCCGCCCGGCCCCGCCCTGCTTCTTCTGCCCGTCCGCGCCCGGCCGTTGCCCGGCTGTGGCCGTCCTACGCCCCGCGCAGTTCGGCGATGACCGCGTCGGTCAGCGGCGGCCAGGCGTCGACCGCCCAGGGGCCGAACGCCCGGTCGGTCAGCGCGATGCACGCGGCGCCCGCGCCGTTCGCGGCCTCCGGGTCCACCCACAGGAACGTGCCGGACTGCCCGAAGTGCCCGAAGGTGCGCGGGGACGACGAACTGCCCGTCCAGTGCGGCGACTTGCCGTCACGGATCTCGAAGCCCAGGCCCCAGTCGTTGGGCTTCTGGTGGCCGTAGCCCGGCAGGACGCCCGTGACGCCGGGGAAGACCACCGACGTCGCCCCGGCCAAGGTCTGCGGGGCCAGCAGCCGCGGCGCCAGGAGTTCGGCGGCGAACCTGGTCAGGTCGGCGACGGTGGAGACGCCGTCCTTGGCGGGCGAGCCCGCCAGTTCCGTCGCCGTCATGCCCAGCGGTTCGAGCACCGCCTCGTGCAGATACTGCGGGAAGGGGATGTCGGTGGCCGCGGCGATGTGGTCGCCCAGCGCCTCGAAACCGGCGTTGGAGTAGATCCGGCGGGTGCCGGGCGCGGCCATCGCCCGCGGCTCGTCGAAGGCGAGGCCCGAGGTGTGCGCGAGGAGATGACGGACCGTGGCGCCTTCGGGACCGGCCGGTTCGTCCAGCTCGACCGCGCCCTCCTCGACCGCCAGCAGCGCGGCGTACGCGGCCAGCGGCTTGGTGACGGAGGCGAGCGGGAAGCGGCGGTCCAGGGTGCCGTACGATCCGGCCACGCCACCGTCGGCTCGTACGACGGCCGCCGCGGCGTGGGGCACCGGCCAGGTCTCGATCATCCGCAGGCTCTGCATGGGTCGAGCCTAACGCCGGGCCTCCGGGGCATGCCCGGGGCGTCCTGCCCGGCGTACGGACCGGACGTCAGGACCCAAATCCCGGTCAAGTCCGGCCTTGCTTGGAGTGCACTCAAAGCCTCTAGCGTTGACCACGTCGAGAGGGATCGACCACCGACGTAGGGGAGACGCGGCATGACGGTGACGCAGAGCGGGCCGGTGACGGACCAGGGGGATGCGGCCGGTGGCCTGCGGGGGAACGGACGCGGTTGTGTGGAGGCCGAGTGGCGCCCCCGGCCGGCCGGGCGGGACCACTACACGATCAGCGAGGTGTCCGGGATCACCGGGCTCAGCGCGCACACCCTGCGCTGGTACGAGCGGATCGGGCTGATGCCGCACGTCGACCGCACGCACACCGGACAGCGCCGGTTCACCCCCCGCGACCTGGACTGGCTGAACCTGGTCGGCAAGCTGCGGCTGACCGGTATGCCGGTCGCCGACATGGTCCGCTACGCCGAGCTGGTCAGGGCGGGTGAGAGCACCTTCACCGAACGCGAGCGGCTGCTGACCGCGCACCGCGAGGACGTACGGCGACGCATCGCGGAGCTGCAGGGCACGCTCACCGTCCTCGACTGCAAGATCGATATCTATGCCGATGCCCGTCGGGCGTCCGAAAGGTTCTGAGGTCATGACTGACGAGAAGATCGAGACGGTTGAACTGGGCACCGGCGGCCCGCGGGTCGGCGTGCAGGGCCTGGGCTGCATGGGCATGAGCTTCGCCTACGGGCCCACCGACGACCCCGACGAGGCGCGGGCGACGCTGGAGCGGTCCCTGGAACTGGGGGTGACCCTCTACGACACCGCCGACGCGTACGGCGACGGCGCCAACGAGGAGTTCATCGCGCCGTTCGTCCGGGCGCACCGCGACGAGATCGTGCTGGCCACCAAGTTCGCGCTGTCCTTCGACCCGGCCGACCCGAAGAAGCGCATCATCAACAACGACGCCCCCTACATACGCCGGGCCGTCGAAGGCAGCCTGCGGCGGCTGGACGTGGACGTCATCGACCTCTACTACATGCACCGGCGCGATGTGCGCGTCCCCATCGAGGAGACGGTCGGGGTGATGGCCGAACTCGTCGCCGAGGGAAAGGTCAAGCACCTCGGGCTCAGCGAGGTGACCGCCGGCGAGCTGCGCGCGGCGCAGGCGGTGCATCCGATCGCGGCGCTCCAGTCGGAGTGGTCGCTGTTCAGCCGCGACGTCGAGGACGGTGTGGTGGCCGCAGCCGCCGAGCTGGGCGTCGGCTTCGTGCCGTACTCTCCGCTCGGACGCGGCTTCCTGACCGGCTCGTTCGTCAGCGCCGACAAGGAACTGGACAGCGGCGACTTCCGCCGCCAGCAGCCGCGGTTCACCGGCGACAACGCCGCGGCCAACGCCGCGCTGCTGGAGCCGGTGCGTGCCGTCGCCGCCGCACACGGGGCGACCGTCGGCCAGATCGCCCTGGCCTGGGTGCAGCAGCAGGCGGCCGTCCACGGACTCGCCGTGGTGCCGATCCCGGGCACCCGCAAGCGCACCAGGGTCGAGGAGAACGCCGCCGCCACCCGCATCCGGCTGACCGACGAGGAGTTGGCGCGGCTCGCGCCGATCGCGGCGCAGGTCGCGGGGGAGCGGTACGCGGACATGACGTTCACCTCCGCCGGGCGGGAGTAGCTGCAACGGGCACCCGGCACCCGGCGGCGCGGGGGCGGGCCTCCTCCCGGCCCCGCGCCTCGGCGGGCCCGCGCCTCCCGGCCCCGCCCTATGCCAGCCGCAGCGCGAAGACGGCGAACGCGGCGGCGAGCACCGCGGCCAGGGTGCGCCGGCTGCCGGGGACGCCGCTCCACGGTGCCTCGAAGCGGCGGGTGGCGCGGCTGATGGCGACCAGGACGACGGCGAAGACCGGCAGCCAGGCCAGCCGGGCGAGCACCCACCCCGACGAGTCGGGGGCCAGCGTCAGACCGGGTATGCCGCCCAGGTACGAGGCCGGTACGGCCAGGCCGAGCAGCGCCGTCTGGTGCCAGCACAGGATCGTCATGGCCGACAGGTTGATCACCACGACCGGCGCCCACAGCGCGGGCCGCCGCAGCAGCCGTGCGAGCCGGTCGCGCAGCAGCACCGCGGCACCGGACTGGGCCGCCGCCAGCGCCACCACCAGCAGCGACGGCGGATGGGAGTTGGTACGCGCCTGGCCGGGCACCCCCACCATGCTCGCCGGGTAGTGGAACTCCAGCAGCAGCACGGCGAACAGAGCGGTCCCACCGGCCAGCAGCGTCCACGCGGCACCGCGCCCCAGTCTCTTCTCGCCCCAGCAGACGCCCAGTTGGTAGGCGAACAGCCAGCCGGGCAGCAGGTTGAGCAGGCTCAGCCAGGACGGCATCGCCGCCTCGAAGGGCCCGTAGCGCAGGTAGTCGACGACGGCGACGGCGAGCAGCAGCGGGGCCGCGGTCCAGGCGCCCCAACGGCGGGCCGCGCGCAGGCAGTACGGGGTGAGCGCGGTGACCACCGCGTAGACGCCGACGAACCACAGCGGCTGGATGACCAGCGTCGCCCCGGTGTGCAGGGTCGCCTCCGGCACGCCCAGCAGGGACAGCACCGTGATCAGCGCGGCGCAGACGGCGGCGACGCCGAGCACCGGGCGGCCCAGCCGCGCCAGCCGGGTGCCGAGCCAGGCGCCGGGTGAGGTGCCGCGTCCGGTGGCGCGGCGGAAGGAGAGCACGGACGCGTGGCCGCCGACGAGGAAGAAGATGCCGAGCATCTGGAGCACCCAACTCGCCGGTGCCAGGCCGCCGACGGCGGTCAGCGGGCTGGCGTTGTGCAGCGCCCCGTCCGCGTCCAGGGTGAAGCCGCCGAGCAGCCAGTGCCCGGTGGGCACGGCGAGCAGGGCCAGGGCGCGCAGCCCGTCGATGGCGCGGTCACGGTGTGCGGGGGTGCGTGCGTCGATGGTGCGGACGGTGTCTCTGAGAGGTGAGAGCAGGGCGAGGGACATGAGACGTCCTTGCGGTCGGAGGACTGCGGCGGGCCACCGCCGCGCGGGCGGGCTCAGGAGACGGCGGCGTAGCGGCCCAGGGCGATGGCGGCGAAGTTGCGCAGCGAGTCGGTACCGGGGGCGAGATAGCCGGTGTGCCCGTCGGCCCGAACGGCGGAGACCCGGCGGGCGCCGAACGCGGGGTCGGTGGGGTCCTCGCCGTGCCCCAGGCCGAACAGCTCGACGTTCGGGACGTTGCCTATCCAGTCGGTGGCATTACGGGCCGCCCACACCCGGGCGCCGGTGTGCAGCGCGGCGGCGGAGTCCACGCGCATCCCGGGGGAGCCGAAGACGACCAGGTCACGCAGGGTGCGGCCCAGGTGCGGCGCGGCAAGGCCGCAGACCACCGAGCCGTAGCTGTGGCACAGCAGCGCGGGCGCGGGTATGCGGTCGGCGGCGAGCCCGGACAGGAAGCGGGTCAGCCGGGGCGCGCCGGCTTCCGCGAGCCGCCCGGTGGCGGCGTCGGGCCCCAGACCGACCGGCGTGGTGTAGCCGGCCCAGGCGATCACCGCGGTACGGGTGCCGGGGGCGTCGGCCGCCATCCGGCCGCGCAGCGCCCGCGCCATCCCGGTCGGCGTGCCGTACGGGTCCTTCGCGCGGTCGAAGGTGGCCAGGTCGATGTCCGAACCGGGGACGACGACGGCGGTGCGCCGGGCGGCCGTCAGGTCGCCGTGCACCTCGGCTATCTGGCCACGGCCCCGGGGGTCGAAGGCGAGGATCTGCCGGCCGGGCGCGAGCAGACCGGCGCAGCGGGCGGCGGCCTTCCGCGCCGCCTGATGGTCCTGGAGGGTGCCGGCCGGGTCGCTCGCGCGGGCCAGCTGCCGGTCCCGTTCCGCCGCCAGCGCACGGGAGTTGGCCTCGTACCTGAGGGCTATGGGCGCACCGCCGAGATTGCCGACGGTCAGCGGGTGCCGGGCGGCGAGCAGATGGCGCTGGGCGCCGGTCAGCGCGGCGAAGAAGCGGGCGACGCGGGCGGGCTGCGCGGTCGCCGGGTCCGGCAGCGGGACGCCGAGGGAGTGGTCGGCGCGCCAGGCGGCGGCGCCCGGCGGGGGCCCGGTGACCGCAGTCTGCGCGGAGCCTGCCGCCCAGCCGCCGGTGCCCGCGGCGATCGTCACCGCGCACACGGCGGCGATGAGTGTGCGCTTGCCGCGCCGGGTGGCGGCTCGCAGCAGTGACATGGGCGTCTCCCTCTTCCGTTGGTGGCGGAGGGAAACGTAGAAAGACGACGGGTGACACGGCGTCACACCTCGGGGCCAACTCCCAGGTGATACCGGGGTAGGGGGTGCGCGCCCACATGGTCCTCAAGGGGGAGGGGCTAGCTGGGGGGTGCTGATGGCACCGAGCCGGATGAGGGCGCCGGCCCGGGGTGGCGGTGGCGGTCGGGGGGTGTGCCGCAGCGGATGGCGGCGTCTCGTCATCGGCCGAGACGGTGTCCGGGAGAAGGGTGATTGCCCGCTTCCATGCCGTAATGGAGACGGCTGCCCGTTCCGGACCGCCCGGGGCGTCATGGCGGGAACCGGATCTCCAACTCACCGGTAGGTCCCGGATACACTCCCCTGCCATGTGTGAATGGAAAGTGGAGAACGGGTGGCGAATACGGTCGCCGCGACCAGACTGGAACAGACCGGACGGTGACCACAGACCGGACACCAGTGCAGTCCGCTCCTGATGGCGGCTCGGCACAAACAGGCACGGGCCCCGAGGGCGCACTGGCTGTTCCTCGCGCTGACCCTGCCCGTTCTCTTCGGCGCCCTGCTCTTCCAGGGCTGGACCGAGAACGAGGTCGACGGCTCCAAGACCAAACGGTCCTGCGACCAGCCGGTGCCCCGGGCCGCCGCCGACGCCGGCCCCGTTCTGTCGGTGGACGGCGACCGGGTGCGCTCGGCCGCGATGCCCGCCGGCACCGTCGCCCTCACCTATGACGGCGGCCCCGACCCGTACTGGACCCCACGGCTGCTCACCCTGCTCAAGAAGCACCGCGCGCATGCCACGTTCTTCCTCAGCGGCGCCGACGCCGCCCAGTACCCGGATCTCGTCCGGCAGATCCGGGACGAGGGGCACGAGATCGGCTCCCACTCCTACACCGGAGCCGACCTCGGCAACGCCTCCGGCGTGCGCCGCGCCCTCGAACTCCGGCTCACCCAGGGCGCGTTCGCGGGCGCCGACGGCTTCCGGACCAAGCTGCTGCGGATGCCGATGACCACCACCGTCGCCACCCTGTGCGGCGCGGAGTGGCCCGCCGTGCAACGCGCGTCGGCGCACGGCTACCTCGTGGTCGCCGCGGACCGCTCCGGACGGGATCCGTCCGACGGCCTCGTCAGGCAGTTCAGCCAGACCTCACTCGCCTACCGCGAGACGGCGGGGCTGCTCGCCGACCGGGGCGCCCGCCGGTTCACCACGATCTCGGACGGCATCGGCGCCGACGCGTCCGCCATGAGCGACGTCGCCGCGCCCGACCGCTGGGCCGGCACCGCGCTGATCTGGTTCCAGTGGCTCGGCCGCGGCTTCGTCTCCGCCCTCACCTGGGTGCTGACCATTGCCGCCGCGCTCGGCCTGATCCGCCTGCTCGTCCTGGTCCTGTTCGCCCGCGCGCACGTCAGACGCCTGGAACGGCAACGGCCCGGTGCGCCCTGGCTGCGCGAGATCCGCGACCCGGTGACCGTCCTCGTGCCCGCGTACAACGAGGAGGCCGGCATCGGGACCACGCTGCGCTCGCTGCTCGCCTCCACGCACGAGCGGCTCCAGATCATCGTGATCGACGACGGCTCGTCGGACCGCACGGTGGAGATCGCCAACGGGTACGCGGAGCAGGACACGCGGGTGCAGGTGGTGTGCCAGCCCAACGCGGGCAAGGCCGCCGCCCTCAACCACGGTCTGGCGTACGCCCGCTGCCCGTACGTCGTGATGGTCGACGCGGACACCGTCTTCGAACCGGACGCGATCGCGCGCCTCATCCAGCCGCTCGCCCACCCGGCGGTCGGCGCGGTCAGCGGTAACACGAAGGTCGGCAACCGTACACGGCTCCTCGGGCGCTGGCAGCACCTGGAGTACGTCTTCGGATTCAACCTGGACCGCCGGATGTTCGAGGTTCTGGAGTGCATGCCGACCGTGCCAGGCGCGATCGGTGCCTTCCGGCTCGACGCGCTGATGGGCGTGGGCGGCCTGAGTGAGGACACCCTCGCCGAGGACACCGACCTGACCATGGCGCTGTGGCGGGCCGGCTGGCGGGTGGTCTACGAGGAGAACGCCATCGCGTGGACCGAAGTTCCCACTTCCCTGCGGCAATTGTGGCGCCAGCGCTACCGCTGGTGCTACGGCACCCTCCAGGCGATGTGGAAGCACCGCGGGGCCGTCCGTGAGGTCGGGCACGCCGGGCGCTTCGGGCGGCGCGGTCTGACGTACCTGCTCCTCTTCCAGGTGCTGCTGCCGCTGCTCGCCCCGATCATCGACGTCTTCATGCTCTACAGCGCGCTGTTCACCGACAACCCGGTGAAGTCCGTGGCGACGTGGCTCGGTTTCCTGACCGTGCAGCTCGTCGTGGCGGCGTACGCGCTGCGGCTCGACGGGGAGCGCCGGCGACCGCTGTGGTCGCTCCCCTTCCAGCTCCTGGTCTACCGGCAGTTGATGTACCTCGTCGTCCTTCAGTCGGTGGTCGCCTTCGTGACCGGCAGCCGCCTGAAGTGGCAGCGCATGCACCGCTCCGGTACGGCCGCCGCGGCGGCCCAGCACATCGGCGGACCCCACGACCGCCGCAGCCTGACCGTTACGAGGTGACGACCCTGTATCCCCCCACACCCCCCACACCCCCCACACCCCCCACACCCCCCACATCCCCTCTGCCCCCCACATCCCCGGAGCCCCCCACCTCCGGATTCCCTGGCCACGACCCCATCGGCGACCACCTCCCGCCGTACGCGGCACCCGGCCCGCCGGGGCAGGGACACGACCCGTACAACTCATACGACCCCCACAACCCCCACAACCCCCACAGCCCCCATAACTCCTACGCCCCGTACGACGCGTACGCCCCGGAGCCCCCCACGCCCGGCCTGCTGCGGAGCGAGACCGCGTACGCGCCACGGCCCGAGGCGGTCCGCACCCCGGACGACGAAGGCGGGTACGGCCCGCTGCCCGGTGCGTCACCCGGCGGCGGCGCACCCCGGCGCGTCCGGCGCAGGTCACGGCGGCGGCGCTCGCGCGGCGGGCGTGTCCTGCGGGCCACCGGCTTCCTGCTCTCCCTGGTCGTGCTCGGCGGGGCCGGCGCCTACGCCTGGGCGGACTCCCGACTCGACGACGCGGTCGACCTGTCCGCGCTGCCGGGCAGGGCCGCCCCGGGTCAGGGCACCAACTACCTGATCGTGGGCTCCGACAGCCGCGCGGGCCTCAGCGAGGAGCAGGCGCAGAAGCTGCACACCGGCTCCGGGATCGGCGCGGAAGGCCGCCGCACCGACTCGATGATGGTGCTGCACACCGGCGCCCACGGCACCACCATGACCAGCCTCCCGCGCGACTCCTGGATCACCGTCCCCGCCTACGTCGACCCGAAGACCGGCATCCACCACAAGGCCGCCAGGAACAAGCTCAACGCGGCGTTCTCCCTCGGCGGCCCCGGACTCCTGGTCCGTACCGTCGAGTCGAACACGGGCCTGCACATCGACCACTACACCGAGATCGGCTTCGCCGGATTCGTCGGCATCGTGGACGCGGTCGGCGGGGTGCGCATGTGCGTGGACCGGCACATCGCCGACGAGAAGTCCGGCCTCGACCTCACCCGGGGCTGTCATGTCCTCGACGGGCGGGAGGCGCTGGCCTTTGTGCGCCAGCGCCACCAGGAGAAGGAGGGCGACCTCGGCCGCTCCCGCAACCAGCAGAAGTTCCTGTCCGCCCTGGCGGCCAAGGCGGCATCCCCGGACGTCTGGCTCAGCCCGTCCGCCGTGTTCGGCACGGCAGGCGCGGGCCTCGACACCCTGATCGTCGACGCGTCCACCGGGCTGCCCGAGCTGACCCGCCTCTTCAAGGCGCTGCGCCAGGTGTCGTCCGGCGGCGGCAAACAGCTCAACGTGCCGGTCTCCACCGTCGGCCTGGGCACATCGAAGGGCAGCGCCGTCGTCTGGGACCGTGAGCTGTCGCGGCGTCTCTTCGCCGAACTGCGGGCGGACCGCCCGGTCACCGTCCACGGCTGAGGCGGCACCCGGCACCGGGCGGGCGGTCCGTACGGGCCGCCCGCCCGGATCCCGTCGTTCAGCGATCGCCGGGCGACACCAGCCCCGACTCGTACGCGAAGATGACGGCCTGGGCCCGGTCCCGCAGCGCCAACTTGGCCAGGACGCGCCCGATATGGGTCTTCACGGTCTGCTCGGCGAGCACCAGCGCCTCGGCGATCTCCTGGTTCGACAGGCCGCGGGCGATCAGCTCCAGCACCTCCGTCTCGCGCGGGGTGAGGCCGTTGAGCCGCAGCGCGGTGCTCTCCTTGCGGGGAGCGGGCCGCTGCCTGGCGAAGTCGGCGATCAGGCGGCGGGTCACCGACGGCGCGAGCAGCGCCTCGCCGCCCGCGACGACCCGGACCGCCGAGATCAGGTCGGCCGGCGGCGCGTCCTTGAGCAGAAAGCCGGAAGCCCCAGCCCGCAGCGCCTCGTAGACGTAGTCGTCGACGTCGAACGTGGTCAGCATCAGCACCTTCGGGCGGTGGCTGACACCCGGCGGCGGATCCAGCAGCTGTCTGGCCGCCTCCAGGCCGTCCATCTCCGGCATCCGGACGTCCATCAGCACCACGTCCGGATGCGTCCGGCGGCTCAGCTCGACACCCTGCACGCCGTCCGGGGCGTCCCCCACCACGTCGATGTCGCTCTGCGCGGAGAGCAGCGCGGCGAAACCGGCCCGCACCATGGCCTGATCGTCGACGATGATCACTCGTGTGGTCATGTGGAGTCGGTGTCCTTCACGGTCAACTGAGGGGGAGTGAGCGGGAGTTGGGCCGCCACATGGAATCCGCCGCCGGGCAGCGGCCCGGTTCTCAGCGAACCGCCCAGCAGGCGCACCCGCTCCCGCATACCGACCAGGCCGTGCCCGGTGCCGGAGGTCTCCAGCGGCTCGGACGGCGAGGGCGGCCGGCTGTTGGCGACGTACACGGTCAGCGAAGCGTCGCCGAACTCGGGCATCACCATCACCCGGGTCCGCGCGCCCGGAGCGTGCCGCACGACGTTCGCCAGCGCCTCCTGCACGATCCGGTACGCCGACAGGTCCACCGCGGGCTCCAGCCCGAGGGGCTCGTCCGGCAGCGTCAACTCGACCGGTACACCGGCCCGTACGGTGCCGTCGACCAGCTTGGGCAGCTCGTCGAGGCCCGGCTGCGGTGACTTCTCGGGACCACCGTCCCGCTCCGTCTCCGCGCTGCGCAGCACACCCAGCAGCCGGCGCATCTCGGTCAGCGACTCACGCGCGGTCGCCGCGATGGTGGCGAACTCCTCCTGCGCGGCCTCGGGGATCCCCGCGATGCGGTACGGGGCGCTGTCGGCCTGGACCGTGATCACCGACATGTGGTGGGCGACGACGTCGTGCAGCTCCCGGGCGATGCGGGCGCGCTCCTCCAGCAGCGTGCGGCGGGCGCGCTCCGCCTCGCTGATGGTCTCCTGCTCGATCAACTTCCGCCGGGTGTCGCCGCGTTCCCGCAGCGTGGCGCCGAACAGCAGCACCATGCCGCTCAGCACGAACATCAGCACCCAGCTGCCGTCGCTGTGCACGGGGGCGACCAGCTCGAAGGCGATGCTGAGTGCGCCGGTCGTCAGCCAGACGGCGAGCAGCGTGCGGCGCCGCTCACGCAGCGACAGCGCCAGCATCAGCGCGAGATAGCCGATGATCACGGTGGCGGGCCATGGCCAGGAGCCGTCTCCGGCCGTGGGCAGCGCGGCCAGCACCGCCGCGCACACGGCGTCGGCGGCGAAGATCACCCACCACGCCTGGAGCGGCCGGGTCACCGACAGCAGCAGCGGGACGGTCTGCGCGGTCGCCAGCCCGCCGGCCAGGCCGCCGTCCATGCCGTAGCCGTCGCTGAGCAGGCGCTGGGTCGTCGGCAGCAGCGAGACCGCGAAGGCGAAGGCGACGACGTACGGCAGCCGGCGCAGCCAGGCGCTGCGGACGTCGGCGAACAGCGGCGTGCCGGGGCCCGCCGGGGTGCCGAGGTTGTCGGCGAGCACGCGCAGCGCCTGGTGTGCGGCGCGCTCCGCCCGCTTCCGCGCGGTCCCGCGGGGCGTGCCGCGGCCGGGCTCCGGTGTCTGAGGATCGTTCGTCATCGCCCGACAAATCTAAGCGGACCGAGACCACCGGGGCGTCATACCGGGGTCTGGAGCAGCACCTCGTACCACGGTATGACCCCGGGCCTGCCGGGCGGGACGTACGCCCCGCCTACAGCTCGGCCAGCAGCTCGGCCTTCTTCGCGCTGAACTCGCCGTCGGTCACCAGACCCGCGGTGTGCAGCTCGCCGAGCTGCCGTATCCGGTCGGCGATGTCGGCCGGATCCCGCCGGGTCTCGCCGACCCTGCCCGCCGGTTCGCGGACGGGGGTGTCAGCACCGAGATCCGCGGCGCGCACCGCCTGGAGGACCGCGGCGGCGAACGGCAGCGACTCGTGGACCGGGCCGTAGCCGAGCCCGAAGACCACGGCCGCCGGATCCTGGTCCGCCTCGCCGGGAAGCGCCTCGTGCGCCCCGCGCTCCAGCAGCCGCAGATGCCCGGTGACCACTTCGGGCGAGCGCCATTCCACCCCGGCCAGCTCGCCGACGGCGAAGGTCTGGTCGCCGCGTTTCCACTTCGCGGACGAGGCACCCGTCCAGAACCAGCGGAACGCGACCGTTTCGCCGTCGAAGGACGCCTTGCCGTCGTACGCCTTGAAGGCCAGCGGCGGGTCGGGCGCCGCCACCAGATGGCGGTCGGCAGGCTCCGCCGCCTCCGGGACCAGCGCGGCGCGCAGCGCGTCGGCGAACTGCCCGGCCGACGCCTCGCGTTCGGCGGGCAGCACCAGGCGGTACGGATCGGAGTCCTCCTTGAGCTGCCCGTCCGCCGCCTCCATCAGCGGATCGGCGCCGGGCCGCGGCACGGCATGCAGGACCACGGTGCCGCGTCTGCCCTCGGACAGCTCGACAGATCTCAGCGCCTCGTACGGAATGCGTCGCTCGCCGAGCGCCTGAAAGAGCTTCGGCCTGCGGATCCCCCGTTCGAAGCGGATGAGCACGGAGTCCGTTTCGAACTCCCAGACGGCGTGAAAACCGGCCAGCACATCACCCATGCGGCTCATCGTAAGCGGCGGTTGCCCGCCCGTCCCCCTTCCGTGCACCGTGTGCCGTGTGCGTTCGGCGCCTTCCCGGCCACCGCGTCGCGCCCCGTGGCGCGGGGTGCGCGGGACACCGGGCCGCGCACCGCCGGCCCGGCACCCGGCTCAGGCGAGGCCGGCGCTGCAGTCGCTGTCGTCGGACGCGCAGGCCACGTCGCCGAGCGCGCCGACGCCGACCAGCGCGAAGTTGTGCAGGCTCTCCGTCCCGGGGGTGAAGTAGCCCGCGTGCCCGACGGCGCCGTCGGCCGACAGGACCCGGCTGCCGAACGACGGGTCGACCGGATCGGCGCCGTGGCCGAGCCCGCCGACCTCCATGTACGGCACGTCCTGGATCCAGTCGTCGGCGTCCCGCATCGCCCAGACCCGGGCGCGGGTCTTCAGGCCCGCCCTGCTCTCGGTCCGCATCCCGGGGCTGCCGGCCACCGCGATGTCCCCGACGTTGGACGGCAGGTCGTGCGCGGCGAGGCCGCACACCACGGAGCCGTAGCTGTGGCAGAACAACGAGACGGAGTCGGCGTCGGGCAGCGACCGGGTCAGCGACTGGAGCCGGACGGCGCCGGCCGCCGCGAGCTGGCCGGTGGCGGCCTCCACACCGAGACCGGCGGGCGCGGTGTAGTCGGCCCAGGCGATCACGGCGGTACGGGCGCCGGGCCTGGCGTCCCGCTCGGCCGCGTAGAGCGACTTGGCCATGCCCACCGGGGCGATGGTCGGCCGCGCGGTGCGTTCGAAGTTCGTCAGGTTGGTGTCCACGCCGGGGACGACGACCGAGACCCGGCGGGCCGTGGTGAGGTCACCGAAGACCTCGGCGGCCCGCCCGCCGCCCGCCGGGTCGAAGGCCAGGATCTGGCGGCCCTTGGCCATCATCGACTCGAAGCGGCCCTTGAGGCGGTTGGCCGTCTGCCGGCCGACGGGCGTGAGGCGGTGGTCGGACGCGCGTTCCTGTTCCACGGCGCGGGCCTGGTCCAGGGCCGTCCTGTTGGCGCGGTAGCGCAGCTGCACGGGTGCGCCGTCCATGTTGCCGACGACCAGCGGGTACCGGTCGGCGAGCTGTTGGCGCTCGATGCCGTTGAGCGACGCGAAGAATGCCCGCAACGTGGCCGGGGTGCCGTCGGGGTCAGGCAGCGGGTGCCCGCGGAAGGCGGCGTGCTGCCAGCGTGCCTTGGCGGTGCCGAGGGGGTTGGGGTCCTCCTGGTGGTTGCTTCTGATGGCGGTCCACCCGGTGATGGCCAGCATCACGAACACCACCACCAGGGCGAGTGCCGCACGCCAGGCGGTGGACTGCAGAAAACCGAAGGAGGGGCCGAGCCCAGAGAAAGAATTCACCGCGGGCCACCCTAGGAGACGCGGCACCATGCACGCCCCGGGCGTGAGTCATGTCACGTTTCGCGCCAGGAATTTCGACCAAATCGGACACGGGGTGGGGAATTCCCGCGCTCAGCTGCGCGGAGCCACCCTCATCGGGCGGCGGGGTCGTGACGCGCCGACGGGGATCAGTGACGGCGCGTCGGTGCGGGTCCGCCCGTTCGGCGGGGAGCCCGGCCGCGTGTCGGGTGTGCGTCGGGCCCGGCGCGTCGGATGCCGTGCGCGGCGGCGGAAGCGGCCGGACCGTCGGCCCGGTGGCCGCTTCCCGGACCGCCGGGCCGCTTCACCGCCCGGCGCGCCAGTCGTCGTCTATGGCCGGCCCGATGTGATCGAGGTGGGACTCGGTCAGCGTCCGGAGGGAATCGACGCTGCAGTCCTGGCCCTCGCCCCACACCTTGCCCGCCGCCCGCAGCACGCCGCTGAACACCGCGACCAGCACCCGCGGGCGCGGATCCAGTTCGGCGTCGAGCCCTTCGCGCCGGGCGATCAGCTGCGCGATCTCCTCCTCCAGGTCGGAGGAGCGCCGCAGGTGGGCGGCGACCAGCGCGGGTGTCGACTCGATCATCTGGTAGGAGCGCATGTGCAGTTCCACCGGAACCACCGACTCGATCGCGGCGCCGATCTCGTCCCAGGCCACCATCACCGCGCTGCGCAGCGCGGCCAGCGGCGCCTCGGCCGCCGGGCGCCGCCGCAGTTCGTCGACGAAGCGGGCCTCCACCATCTCCTGGACGGCGAAGACGACCTCTTCCTTGTTGGTGAAGTAGCGGAAGAAGGTGCGCTGGGAGACGTCCACGGCCGCGGCGATCTCGTCGACGGTCGTCGCGTCGTATCCCTGTGCCGTGCACAGTTCGAGCGCCGCGCGGATGAGCGCGTCGCGGGTGCGCTGTTTCTTCCGTGCGCGCAGACCGCAGCTGACTGGCTTCCGCGCCGTCGACGGGGCCATCCTGCGCCGCCTTTCCTGGTGTTCTCGCTGCTCAGGATACCTGTGAGGGAAATGACAGTTACCGACGGATGGATCGCTTTGTCAACTGTCAGTGGCTGACATTATTCTCCTTGCATGAGCTCCCAGACCCCGGTTGCCGACGTCGCACCGGAACATCCCGTACCGGAGCCCCGTAAGGGGCTGCGCGGCCATCCGTGGCTGACTCTCTTCTCCGTCGCCATCGGCGTCATGATGGTCGCCCTCGACGGCACCATCGTCGCCATCGCCAACCCGGCCATCAAGCAGGACCTGGGCGCCTCGCTCGCCGACGTCCAGTGGATAACCAACGGCTACATGCTCGCGCTGGCCGTCTCGCTGATCACCGCGGGCAAGCTCGGTGACCGCTTCGGCCACCGCCAGACCTTCCTGATAGGCATCCTCGGCTTCGCCGCCGCGTCGGGGGCCATCGGGTTCTCCAGCGAGGTCACCTTCGTCATCGTCTTCCGCGTGCTCCAGGGCCTGTTCGGCGCGCTGTTGATGCCCGCGGCGCTGGGTCTGCTGCGCGCGACCTTCCCCGCCGAGAAGCTCAACATGGCGATCGGTATCTGGGGCATGGTCATCGGCGCCTCCACCGCGGGCGGCCCGATCGTCGGCGGCCTGCTCGTCGAGCACGTCAGCTGGCAGTCGGTCTTCTTCATCAACGTCCCCGTGGGCATCCTGGCGCTCGCCCTCGGCCTGGTGATCCTCAAGGACCACCGCGCGGAGAACGCCCCCCGCTCCTTCGACATACCCGGCATCGTGCTGCTCTCCGGCGCGATGTTCTGCCTCATCTGGCCGCTGATCAAGGCGTCCGAGTGGGGCTGGGGCGACATGAAGACCTGGGGCTTCCTGATCGGCTCCGTGGTTCTCTTCGCGCTCTTCGCGTTCCTGGAGACCAAGGTCCGCGAGCCGCTCATCCCGCTGCGGATGTTCCGCTCCGTGCCGCTGACCGCCGGCACCATCCTCATGATCCTGATGGCCTTCGCCTTCATGGGCGGCCTGTTCTTCGTGACGTTCTACCTCCAGAACGTGCACGGCATGAGCCCCGTCGACAGCGGTCTGCACCTCCTCCCGCTGACCGGCATGATGATCGTCGGCTCGCCGCTGGCCGGCGCCCTGATCACCAAGTTCGGCCCGCGGATCCCGCTGGTCGGCGGCATGGTCCTGACCGCCGTCGCGATGTACGGCATGTCAGGACTGGACACCAACAGCAGCACCGGCCCGATGTCCCTGTGGTTCGCCCTGCTCGGCCTGGGTCTCGCCCCGGTCATGGTCGGCGCCACCGAGGTCATCGTCGGCAACGCCCCGCTGGAGCTGTCCGGTGTCGCGGGCGGCCTCCAGCAGGCCGGCATGCAGGTCGGCGGCAGCCTCGGTACGGCCGTGCTGGGCGCCGTGATGGCCTCCCGCGTGGAGAACGATCTGCCCGGGAACTGGAAGGCGGCGGGGCTGCCGCCGGCCCGCCCCGAGCAGCTGACCCAGGCGTCCGACGCGGTCTCCGCCGGTATCGCCCCGGTGCCGAAGGGCACCCCGCCGGAGCTGGCGCAGAAGATCGTCACTGTCTCGCACGACACCTTCGTCTCCGGCATGGGCCTGGCCTTCACGGTCGCCTGCGGAGTCGCGATCGTCGCGGCCGTCGTCGCGATGTTCACCAAGCGCGGCAAGAACGCGGAGGCGGGCGCGGGCGTCGGTCACATCTGACCGGCCCGCGGGCGCCGTCGGCCACCGCCGGCGCCCGGACCACCGCGGTATCCGCGGCGACAGCACCCTGCCGCACCGCTCCCCCCGGCGCGCGGCCGGCCGAGAATCCCTCTCGGCGGGCCGCGCGCCGTCGCGTTCCGGGGGCCGCAGGAAGGCCGCCGAGGCGTCAACCACGCGTCGGCGAAGCCGAGTTGCCCGGATCCGCCGATGCCCTGGCACGGCCGGGCACAGCACGGCGGGCCGAATCCCTCATCCGGGTGAGCCCTCCACGGGAACCTCCACCGCCGCACGGCCACGACCGGTCGGCCACCCCGCAGCGGCCCGCCGCCCCGCCAAGGGAGGAACGGTTTCCGCAGGGCGCGCCGCCGCCCACCGCCGCGTCAACACCGCGCCCCCCCAACCCCTGCCCCGAGCCATACGCTCCGTCCCCATCGCCGATCCGGGTGGTCCGTGCGCCGAGGGCTTGGCAGCCGCTTAGCACGGTCGGGAAGCTCGGCTCGAACCCGCGGCAGGCAACCGGCCCGCCGCGGAGAGCCACCGCATTCCACGGGGGAGAGATTCCTATGCGTACGTTCCGCAGCACCGCGCTCGTCACCGGCCTCGCCGCACTGGCCACGGCGCTCACCGCACCGGCCGTCCTCGCGGCCCCGCCTGCCCACACGGCACCCGGCAGTCGCACCGCACCCACGTCGGGCGACTGCTCCAGTGGCCAGCTGTGCGTCTGGCCCACGGCGGACTTCGGCGGCAAGCGGCAGACCTACGAACTGTCCGACACCGACATCGAAAGCTGCGTCACGCTCCCCAAGGGCACCGCGGCGGCCTCGCTCGCCAACCGCACCGGCCGACCGGTCACCACCTATCAGAGCGCCGAATGCGCCGAGACCGGCGAGTTCAACACCTACCCGGGCGGCGGCAGTTGGGTGCCCCGATCGCCGTACCAGGTAAGGGCGTTCAAGATCTGGGAGCGCTGACCCGGCACCCGGCCCAACGGCCGCGCCCCCGACCGGCGGTATCGCTGGTCGGGGGCGCGGCGGACACCGTACGGCGGTGTGCCGGTGCGGATCAGGCGTCGCCGCCGGCCTCCCCGGCCTCGGCAGCCGTGACGTCCAGCAGCTGGTAGCGGTCGATGGCCTGCTTCAGCAGCGAGCGGTCGACCTTGCCCTCCCGGGCCAGCTCGGTGAGGACTCCCAGCACGATCGACTGGGCGTCGATGTGGAAGAAGCGGCGGGCCGCGCCACGGGTGTCGGCGAAGCCGAAGCCGTCGGCACCCAGCGACTGGTACGTACCGGGCACCCAGCGGGCGATCTGGTCCGGGACGGAGCGCATCCAGTCCGAGACCGCGACCTTCGGACCCTGGGCGTTCTGGAGCTTCTGCGTCACGTACGGGACGCGCTGCTCCTCCTCCGGGTGCAGCAGGTTGTGCCGCTCGATCTCCACCGCGTCGCGGCGCAGTTCGTTCCAGGAGGTGGCCGACCAGACGTCCGCCTTGACGTTCCATTCGTCCGCGAGGATCTGCTGGGCCTCAACGGCCCACGGCACCGCGACACCGGAGGCGAGGATCTGGGCCGCGTGCTCGCCCTTCTCGCCGGCCTTGATGCGGTGCAGGCCCTTGAGGATGCCCTCGACGTCGGCGTCGGACGGCTCGGCCGGGTGCTGGATCGGCTCGTTGTAGACGGTCAGGTAGTAGAAGATGTCCTCGGAGTTCTCTCCGTACATCCTCCGCAGACCGTCCTTGACGATGTGCGCGATCTCGTAACCGTAGGCCGGGTCGTAGGCGACACAGGCCGGGTTGGTCGAGGCCAGCAACTGCGAGTGCCCGTCGGCGTGCTGGAGGCCCTCGCCGGTCAGCGTCGTACGGCCGGCGGTCGCGCCCAGTACGAAACCGCGCGCCAACTGGTCGGCCATCTGCCAGAACTGGTCGCCGGTGCGCTGGAAACCGAACATCGAGTAGAAGACGTAGACCGGGATCAGCGGCTCGCCGTGCGTCGCGTAGGCGGAGCCCGCGGCGATCAGCGAGGCGGTGCAGCCGGCCTCCGTGATGCCGTCGTGCAGCATCTGCCCGGTCGGCGACTCCTTGTAGGCCAGCAGCAGTTCGCGGTCGACCGACTCGTAGATCTGGCCCAGCGGGTTGTAGATCTTCGCCGACGGGAAGAACGCGTCCATACCGAAGGTGCGGTACTCGTCAGGCGCGATCGGCACGAAGCGCTTGCCGATCTCCTTGTCCCGCATCAGGTCCTTCAGGACGCGGACGAACGCCATGGTCGTGGCGATCTTCTGGTGCCCCGAACCCTTCTTGGCGCCGGCGTACGCCTTGTCGTCCGGCAGCTGGAGCGGCTTGGCGCGCACGACACGGGTGGGAACGTAACCACCGTGCGCCTTGCGCTGGTCGTGCATGTACTGGATCTCTTCCGAGTCGCGGCCCGGGTGGTAGTACGGCGGCAGGCCGTCCTCCAGGTCCTTGTCCGCGATCGGGAGGTGCAGACGGTCACGGAAGCCCTTGAGGTCCTCGACCGTCAGCTTCTTCATCTGGTGGGTCGCGTTGCGGCCCTCGAAGTTCGGGCCGAGCGTCCAGCCCTTGACGGTCTGCGCGAGGATCACCGTCGGCTGGCCCTTGTGGGCCTTGGCCGCCGCGTACGCCGCGTAGATCTTCTTGTGGTCGTGACCGCCGCGGCCCAGGTGCAGGATCTGGTCGTCGGTCATGTTCTCGACCATCGCGCGCAGCCGCTGGTCGTCACCGAAGAAGTGGTCGCGGATGTACGCGCCGGTCTCGGTGGCGTACGTCTGGAACTGGCCGTCCGGCGTGGTGTTGAGCTTGTTCACCAGGATGCCGTCGCGGTCCTGGGCGAGCAGCGGATCCCAGCTGCGGTCCCAGACCAGCTTGATGACGTTCCAGCCGGCGCCGCGGAACTGCGACTCCAGCTCCTGCATGATCTTGCCGTTGCCGCGGACCGGGCCGTCCAGGCGCTGGAGGTTGCAGTTGACGACGAAGGTGAGGTTGTCCAGGCCCTCGCGCGCGGCGATGGACAGCTGGCCGAGCGACTCCGGCTCGTCCATCTCGCCGTCGCCCAGGAACGCCCAGACGTGCGAGTCGGAGGTGTCGGCGATGTCGCGCGCCTGCATGTAGCGGTTCATCCGCGCCTGGTAGATCGCGCCCAGCGGGCCGAGACCCATGGAGACGGTCGGGAACTCCCAGAAGTCCGGCATCAGCCGCGGGTGCGGGTAGCTCGACAGACCGTTGGGCGCCTTGGACTTCTCCTGGCGGAACGCGTCCAGCTGCGACTCGGACAGCCGGTCCAGCAGGAACGCGCGGGCGTACACGCCGGGGGAGGCGTGGCCCTGGAAGAAGATCTGGTCGCCGCCCTTGCCGTCGTCCTTGCCCCGGAAGAAGTGGTTGAAGCCCACGTCGTACAGGGAGGCGGAGGAGGCGAAGGTCGCGATGTGGCCGCCGACGCCGATGCCGGGGCGCTGGGCCCGGGAGACCATGACGGCCGCGTTCCACCGCGTCGCGTTCAGGACCTTGCGCTCGATCTCCTCGTTACCGGGGAAGAACGGCTCGTCCTTGGTGGCGATGGTGTTGACGTAGTCCGTGCTGCGCATCTCGGGCACGGCCACGCGCTTCTCGCGGGCACGCTCGATCAGTCGAAGCATGAGGTAGCGAGCTCGTTCCCGGCCTCGCTCATCGACGGCTGCGTCGAGCGAGTCGAGCCATTCCTGGGTCTCTTCGGGATCGAAGTCCGGGACCTGGCTGGGAAGGCCGCCAATGATGATCGGGTTTCGATCGGATCCGGAAGCCACGCTGTTCCTTCGTGTTCGGGTCATGTCGTGCTCTGCACGCGATAGCTGCTGCGCACGCGGTCGGATGCTGTCTCTCTGTGGTTTCTTCTGGGGTCGCGCCGTGTTCCATCGTGTACCGAGGCGTCGCGATACGTCATCTCTACCGATGGGTAACCGCCGCCGCGGAGACAGGCGCTACAAAGGCCGACTTCTCAGGTCGGCCAAACCGCAACCATACGCCCATGTCGACAGAGGGTGACGGGCGCCGGTGCGTATTCCGCATACGCATCTCAGGGCCGGGCAGAAGCCATGAAGGAATCCGCTTGTCCCTGTCCACCCCGCAAACCCGACAGAAGGGAGTGATGCGTATCACTTGGTCCTGTCCTGGCGGGGTCGTAGTTGCGGCGAGAAGCCTCGAATCGTCACCGTTTAGGCGGTCTCGACGGCCGGGTACTTGCGCGATCCGCCCCGCCCGTGTGGACTACGCCCAATGCTCCGCGCACGCGCGGAGCCTTCCGAGCATTTTCCGAAACATGACAGGAGGCAATCCGTGAGCGCGACCGCGGACCACGCGGAGGAGCGGACCAACCCTGCCGCCAAGCTGGGGTTCGAGCCCGGACAGGTGGTCCAGGAGATCGGATTCGACGACGACGTCGATCAGGATCTCCGCGAAGGCATTGAGACCGTGATCGGCCAAGACCTCGTCGACGAGGACTACGACGATGTCGCTGACGTCGTTCTGCTGTGGTTCCGGGACGAGGACGGTGACCTCACGGACGCGCTGGTGGACGCCATCGGGCTGATCGATGAGGGCGGACAGGTCTGGTTGCTGACCCCCAAGACCGGCCGTGACGGTTACGTCGAGCCGAGCGACATCAATGATGCCGCGCAGACCGCGGGTCTGTCCCAGACCAGGAGCATCAACGCGGGCAAGGACTGGTCCGGTAGCCGGCTGGTCACGCCGAGGGCGGCGAAGCCCGGCAAGCGCTGAAGCGCTCTTCCTCGATTCCCGTAGCCGAGCCCCTCTCCGGTCCGTCCGGAGGGGGGCTCGGCCCTGTCCGGGGGCGGCCGGCGGGCGGCGCGTAGGGTTGTTCCGGTACCTGTTGAGCGTGACCGGAAGGGATGCACCATGGCGATCGAGGTCGGTACGAAGGCTCCGGATTTTGAGCTGAAGAACCAGCACGGCGAGCTGGTCACGCTCTCGCAGTTCCGTGGTGAGAAGGCCGTCGTCCTCCTCTTCTACCCCTTCGCCTTCACCGGTGTGTGCACCGGCGAGCTGTGTGCGCTCCGTGACGAGCTGCCGAAGTTCGTCAACGACGATGTGCAGTTGCTGGCGGTCTCCAACGACTCCCCCTTCTCGCAGCGTGTCTTCGCCGAGCAGGAGGGCCTGGAGTACCCGCTGCTTTCGGACTTCTGGCCGCACGGCGAAGCCTCGCGTGCGTACGGCGTCTTCGACGAGGAGAAGGGCTGCGCGGTGCGCGGCACCTTCATCATCGACAAGGAGGGTGTCGTGCGCTGGACGGTGGTCAACGGTCTGCCCGACGCCCGTGACCTGAACGACTACCTCAAGGCGCTCGACTCCATCTGAGCCGCCCCTCTTCCGCTGCGCCCCGGGCCGCAGTCACCGCCGCAACGACATTCGTCGGCGATATCTGCGTCCGGTGGGAACCGGTCACTAGGATCGATTCGTTGATCCGATGCCATGCACGATGGGGGCGCAAAATTTTTCGTACCCCTCGAATCTATGGGAGGACTCGTGGGAGTCAGCCTCAGCAAGGGCGGCAACGTCTCGCTGACGAAGGAAGCCCCCAATCTGACCGCCGTTCTCGTCGGTCTGGGCTGGGACGCCCGTACCACCACCGGTACGGACTTCGACCTGGACGCCAGCGCCCTGCTGGCGAACGACCAGGGCAAGGTCGCCAACGACCAGAACTTCGTGTTCTTCAACAACCTGAAGAGCCCCGACGGTTCGGTCGAGCACACCGGTGACAACACCACCGGTGAGGGCGAGGGCGACGACGAGGCGATCAAGGTGAACCTCGCCGGGGTGCCCGCCGACGTCAGCAAGGTCGTCTTCCCGGTGTCGATCTACGACGCCGAGAACCGCCAGCAGAGCTTCGGCCAGGTGCGCAACGCGTACATCCGCGTGGTCAACCAGGCCGACGGCAACGAGCTGGCGCGCTACGACCTCAGCGAGGACGCCTCGACCGAGACCGCCATGGTCTTCGGCGAGCTGTACCGCAACGGCGCGGAGTGGAAGTTCCGGGCCATCGGCCAGGGTTACGCATCGGGACTGCGCGGCATCGCGCAGGACTTCGGCGTCAACGTCTGACCGCGCAGCGCAGGCCGGCGGTGCCGGCCGTGTGCAGCGGACAGGTTTTCCGCGTCCGGCGCCGTACGCCCCCTCGGGGGACGTGCGGCGCCGGACGCGCTTGAAGGGGCCGCGGGCCGCGCACGGTCCGCGCCGATACCGGGGAGGAAGCGAACATCATGGGCGTCACGCTCGCCAAGGGAGGCAACGTCTCCCTGTCCAAGGCCGCTCCGAATCTCGCCCAGATCATGGTCGGGCTCGGCTGGGACGCGCGCTCCACGACAGGAGCCGATTTCGACCTGGACGCCAGTGCGCTGCTGTGCGCATCGGGCCGGGTGCTGGGCGACGAGTACTTCGTCTTCTACAACAACCTCAAGAGTCCCGAGGGTTCCGTCGAGCACACCGGCGACAACCTCACCGGCGAGGGCGAAGGGGACGACGAATCGATCCTGGTGGACCTCACGGGCGTGCCCGCGCAGGTCGACAAGATCGTGTTCCCGGTGTCGATCCATGACGCGGAGGCGCGCGGCCAGAGCTTCGGGCAGGTCAGCAACGCCTTCATCCGCATCGTGAATCAGGCGGACGGCAGCGAACTCGCCCGTTACGACCTCAGTGAAGACGCGTCCAGCGAAACGGCGATGATCTTCGGCGAGGTCTACCGCTACAACGGCGAATGGAAGTTCAGGGCGGTGGGTCAGGGGTACGCGTCGGGCCTGCGGGGCATCGCTCTAGACTTCGGGGTCAACGTTTCGTAAAGCCGCCGCCCTGCGCGCGCGGGGGGCCCATACAGCGAGGGATTGGGTAGGCAGTGCTCCTGAAAACCTTTGGCTGGTCGTTCGCCGTCACGGTGCTCGGCTTGGCCTTGGCCGGCGTCCTCTGGGGGTGGCAGGGGCTCGCGATTGTCGGGATCCTGTCCATCCTGGAGATTTCGCTCTCGTTCGACAACGCGGTCATCAACGCAGGCATCCTGCGCAAGATGAACGCCTTCTGGCAGAAGATCTTCCTGACCATCGGCATCCTTGTCGCGGTGTTCGGCATGCGGCTGGTCTTCCCGGTCGTCATCGTCGCGATCACCGCGAAACTGGGGCCGATCGAGGCGGTCAACCTCGCGATCCACGACAAGGCGCACTACGAGGAACTCGTCACCGCGGCGCATCCCGCCATCGCGGCGTTCGGCGGGATCTTCCTGTTGATGATCTTCCTCGACTTCATCTTCGAGGACCGTGACTACAAGTGGCTGGCCTGGATCGAGAAGCCGCTGGCCAAACTCGGCAAGCTCGACACGCTGTCCGTGATCATCGCGCTGGTCGCCCTCCTGGTGGCCTCGATGACGGTCGCCACGAACGTCGCGCACGGCGGCGGTGACAAGAGCGCCACAGTCCTGCTCTCCGGCGTCGCCGGCCTCATCACGTACCTCGTCGTCGGCGGCATCTCCGGCTACTTCGAGGACAAGCTGGAGGACGAGGAGGAAGACGGCGACGAGGCCGAGGGCGCCAAGCCACCGGCCAAGAAGGGCGCCGGCGCGAGCGCGACCGTGGGTCTGGCCGGCAAGGCCGCGTTCTTCATGTTCCTCTACCTGGAGGTCATCGACGCGTCCTTCTCCTTCGACGGCGTCATCGGCGCGTTCGCCATCACCAACGACATCTTCGAGATGGCGCTGGGTCTCGGCATCGGCGCGATGTACATCAGGTCTCTGACCGTCTTCCTGGTCCGCAAGGGCACCCTGGACGACTACGTCTACCTGGAGCACGGCGCGCACTACGCGATCGGCGCGCTCGCCGTCATCCTGCTCATCACGATCAGGTACGAGATCCACGAACTCATCACCGGATTCGTCGGCATCGCGCTGATCGCCCTCTCCTTCGGCTCGTCCGTGCTGAAGAACCGGCGCGACGGCAAACCGGGCGGCGGCGCGGAACCGAAGGTGGAAGTATCCTCCGGCGTGTGACGCGGGCCTGATTGAGGAACGCTCTCAGCGGGGCGGCCATGGGGTGCAGACCTCGGGCCGCCCCGTTGTCATATGGGCCGAGCAGTGGGGTGGGCAAGGTGTCGTTCCTGGGGAACCTGTGGCGCGGTGGCGCGCCGAAGTACGACAGCGGCGGTGCGTCGTACGTCGTGGAGCTGACGAAACGGAATCCGGTCGTCTCGCTGACCAAGCAGGGCGCCGACAGCGGGCACATGCGGGTCAACCTGCACTGGCAGATGCGCACTTCGGATCTGGGGGACCGCGGCAAGCGGAGCCTGGGCAGCCTGCTGCGGCACCCGGGCAAGATGTTCAAACCCGAGGTGGTGCAGGCGCAGGGACCGGCCGTGGTCAAGATCGACCTCGACCTGGCCTGCATGTACGAGCTGACGGACGGCACCAAGGGCGTGGTGCAGCCGCTGGGCGACTTCCTGGGCGACCTCAACGCCCCGCCCTACGTGCAGTTGAGCGGTGACGACCGGTTCGGCTCACCATCCGGCGAGACGCTGTACATCAACATGGATCACCGTGACGAGATCAAGCGGCTGCTGATCTTCGTCTACATCTACGACGGCACCCCCGCCTTCGACCGTACGCACGCGGTGGTGACGCTCTACCCGACCACCGGGCCACGGGTCCAGATACGGCTCGACGAGCGGGCGCCGCAGGCCCGTTCCTGCGCCATCTTCACGCTGGAGAAGACCAAGGACGACCTGACCGTGCGCCGCGAGGTCAAGTACGTCTACGGCTTCCAGGCGGAGCTGGACCGGCTGTACGGCTGGGGCCTCCACTGGGGCCGCGGCTACAAGTCGAAGGTGTGACCTCCGCCTGCCGCCGGGCTCAGCGGCGCTGGAACTGCGGGCCCTGGGGTGGCAGGACGAAGGACGGGTCCGGCGCGGCGGGCGGCTGCTGCGGGTACCCGTACGCCGCCTGCGGCTGCTGCGGGTAGCCGTAAGCGGGCTGCTGCGGCGGGTACGGCGGCGGGCCCGGCTGCTGGGGTACCGGTGGGCCGGGGTAGCCGTACGCGGGCGGGGACGGCGGCTGGGCGGGCGGCGGCGGGACGTTCTGCGGGTAGCCGTAGCCGCCGCCGGTGGGCTGGGGGTAGCCGTAGCCACCGCCCGTGGGCTGCGGGTAGCCGTAGCCGCCGGTGGGCGGCGGGGTGCCCGGGGGGAGCGGGGCGGCGGAGAAGGGCTCGGGCAGCGGGTCGGGCACGTGCTGGGTGGCCGCGTCCGGGTCGGCCTGGGGCTGTCCGGCCGCTGCGGCGGGCGGGACCGCGGCCTGCTCGGGCCAGGCGGTGGCGGGCGGCGGTGCGCCGTCGGCGGCTGCCGGGGCGCCGGTTGCGGGCGGCGGCGGGGGAGTGCCGTCCGCGGGAGGCGCGGCGGGCGGCTGCGGCGCGGGTCCGGGATGCGGGGCGTCCCCGTCGTCCACCGAAATCCCGAACTCGGTGGCCAGGCCCACCAGTCCGCTGTCGTACCCCTGGCCCAGCGCGCGGAACTTCCAGCCGTCGCCGCGGCGGTACAGCTCGCCGCAGATCAGGGCCGTTTCCTCGCCGGTGTCCGGCACCACGTCGAAGGTCAGCAGCGGATCGCCGCCGGCCGCCGTCGCGTCGTACAGCAGGACGCGCAGATCCGGTACGCCGGCGAAGGGCCCGCCGTCCGACGATGCGGCCAGCACCACGCGGTCCACCGACGGGTCGAGCGTGGACAGGTCCACCTCGACGGTGTCGGCGAGCTGATCGGCCAGCGGGCTCTTGGGCAGGTGCCTGACGTGTCCGCCGGGATGCTGCGGCTGGTTGTAGAAGACGAAATCCTCGTCGGAGCGCACGCGGCCATCGGGGCCCACGAGCAGGGCCGAGGCGTCGACATCGGGGACGCCGGCGCCGGGGGTCCAGCGCAGCACGGCCCGTACCGCCGTGGTGTCGAGGGGTACGTTCGACCCTTTCAGCATCGCGTGCGTCATGTCGCAATCCTGCCTTCCCGGAGGTCGGAGGGACAACGCGGGGCCCTGGCAGCGGGGCACGTGTGCACCGTCAGGACACCTCGACGCTTCGTGCACATCATGAAATTTTCGCGCACGAGGGAACTATTGACACCCACGCGCACGTACGATTACCGGCTGGATCCAGAGGGTGGGACGCGGCAGGTATGCCTGGTTCGCGCCTGTATGCGGGGAGTTGTATGCGGCATTTTGGGCATCTTGCGCCCGACATTCGGAAGAAGCTTTTCCACCAGGAACCGGTGGAGTTCACCGCCGGATCACCTGCCCGCCTGCTCGCGGTCGCGCTCGGCGCCACGCTCTACAGCCCGGCCACCCGGCCGCGGCTCGCCGACGACGTCGTCAAGCAGGCCGGCTGCGGCGTCGTGTCGATGGTGCTCTGCCTGGAGGACTCCATCGGCGACGCGGACGTCGAGGCGGGCGAGGAGAACCTCGTCCGGCAGTTCGCCCTGCTCGACGCGGCAGCCGCCGAAGGCGCCGCTCTCCCGCTGCTGTTCGTCCGCGTCCGCACACCGGACCAGATACCGGACCTGGCACGCCGGATGGGCCCGGCCGTCCGCAGGCTCTCCGGCTTCGTGATCCCCAAGTTCACCGAGGAGCGCGGGACGGCGTTCCTGACGGCGCTGGCCGCCGCCGAGGCGGAGTGCGGGCAGCGGCTCTACGCGATGCCGGTCCTGGAATCCCCGCAGCTGCTGCATCTGGAGACCCGCGGCGAGACCCTCAGGGGCGTCGCCAGGATCGTCGGCGCGCACCGGGACCGGGTGCTCGCCCTGCGCCTGGGCGTCACGGACTTCTGCTCGGCCTACGGGCTGCGCCGCGCACCCGACATGACGGCCTACGACGTCCAGATCGTCGCCTCCGTGATAGCCGATGTCGTCAACGTGCTCGGGCGGGCCGACGGCACCGGATTCACGGTCACCGGGCCCGTGTGGGAGTACTTCCGGCTGCACGAGCGGATGTTCAAGCCGCAGCTGCGCCAAAGCCCGTTCCTGGGGCGGGCCGAGGAGCTGCGGACGGCTCTGATCGAGCACGACATGGACGGCCTGCTGCGGGAGATCGAACTGGACCGGGCCAACGGCCTCCAGGGCAAGACCTGTATCCACCCCTCACACGTCGCGCCCGTGCACGCCCTCTCCGTGGTCAGCCACGAGGAGTTCAGCGACGCCGCCGACATCCTCAGGCCCGAGCGCGGCGACGGCGGCGTCCTGCGCTCCGCCTACACGAACAAGATGAACGAGGTGAAACCCCACCGGGCGTGGGCCGAGCGGACGCTGCTGCGGGCCGAGGTGTTCGGCGTGGCACGCGAAGGCATCGGCTTCGTGGAACTGCTCGCCGCGAGCCTGCCGCACACATAGGGCGGCCGGAACACCCCCGGTACCCGGGTCGCGAAGAACCGAGTACCGACCCGGCCGGGGAACCGGCGGGAAGCCGGTGAGGACACCGGCCGACGACATGATGGAGGAGAGAGAACGCGTGGTGTGGACGGGAGAATGGGTCGCTCGGCGGCTCGGAGTCTCGCTGAGCGGCGGGGACCAGCTGCCGGGACTGCTGGGGCTTGCGCTGCGGCGCAACCCCAAGCGGGCCCATCTGCTCGTGTCGCACGTGCTCGGCAAGCACGTACCGCAGCGTCCCGCGGTGGTGCACGGCGTCGGCGTCGGACTCGGCCGCAGGGTGCGCGAACTGCTCGGCGACGAGGCCGCGGCCCGTGCCGTCGTGCTCGGTTACGCCGAGACCGCGACGGGCCTCGGCCACTCCGTCGCCGACGGGCTGGCGCTCGCCCCGTACCTGCACTCCACGCGCCGCCCCGTCCCCGGAGTCGCGCAGGCGGGCGGCTTCGAGGAGGAGCACAGCCACGCCACCTCGCACCTGCTGCTCCCCGAGGAGCGCGAACTGCTCGCCGGGGACGGGCCGCTGGTCCTCGTCGACGACGAGTTCTCCACCGGCAGGACCGTCCTGAACACCATCAAGGCCCTGCACGCACGCTTCCCGCGCGAGCGGTACGTCGTCGTCGCCCTCGTCGACATGCGCTCCGAAGGCGACCGCAGGCACCTGGAGAAGTTCGCCGCCGACCTGGGCGCCCGCGTCGACCTCATCGCCCTGGCCGCGGGCACCGTCTGCCTGCCGGCCGACGTGCTCAGGCGAGGCCAGGAACTCGTCGCCGCCCACGAAGTCCCGGACGGCGGGCGGCCTTCGGGCCCGGACGACTCCGCGGCGACGGACCGCGGGCGCGCCGCCGAGCCCGTACGCGTCGCCCTGGAATGGCCCGCGGGGGTGCCCGACGGTGGCCGCCACGGCTTCACCCCGGCGCACCGCGAACGGCTCGACGCCGCGCTGCCCGCCATGGCCGCCCGCCTCCGTGACCACCTGGGCGGCGCGCGCCGCATCCTCGTACTCGGCAACGAAGAGCTGATGTACGCGCCGCTGCGGCTGGCCCAGGCCCTGGACGCGCAGCTCTCCCCGGCGGGCGGCATCGGCACGCTCCCCGCCGAGCAGGCCGCCGAGGCATGGGCCCGCGACGGCGCAGGACCCGCCGACGGCCCCGGGGTCCGCTTCTCGACCACCACCCGGTCGCCCGTGCTCGCCGTGGACGACCCCGGCTACGCGATCCGCACCCGGCTCTCCTTCCCGGCCCACGACCGGCCGGCCGACGGACCCGGACAGCGCTACGCGTACAACGTCGCGCCCGGCGCCGACCCCGCGCGGCGGTTCGACGCGATCGTCGCCGTCGTCGACGCGCACGGCGAAGGACCCGAACTGCACGCACCCGGCGGGCTGCTGGACCGCCTCGCCGCGCACACCGACCGGCTGCTGCTCGCCGTCGTCCCCACGTACGTCCCGCCACAGCAGCCACCCCACGCCCCGCAACGACAGGCCCGCACCGTGCACCTCCCCGAGCCGCTGCGCGGCCCCGCCTTCTCCTCCTACGCCGCCGACGAGGTCGGCTGGCTGCTGCAGGACCTGTCGTCGGTGACGCTGGAGGCCCCCACCGAGGAACGCGAGGAGGCCATCCAGAGCGGCGGCGCCCACTACGCGGAGTCGCTGCCCGTCGAATACCAGCCGTCGGACGCCTACCAGGCGCTGTTCCACAGCGCGTTGGAGACCTCGGCCGGCCGGATCGCCCGAGCCGTCGGCGCCGTCACCGAAACCGTGCTCGCCGAGCGCGGCGCACACCCGGTGCTCGTCTCGCTGGCGCGGGCCGGCACCCCCGTCGGCGTGCTGATGCGCCGCTGGGCGCAGCACGCGCACGGCCTGGACCTGCCGCACTACGCCGTCTCGATCGTGCGGGGCCGGGGCATCGACACCACGGCGCTGCGCTGGCTGGCCGCCCACCACGACCCGGCGGACGTCGTCTTCGTCGACGGCTGGACGGGCAAGGGCGCCATCACCAGCGAACTCGCCGGTGCGCTGGAGGAGTTCCCCGGCTTCGACCCGCGCATCGCCGTACTCGCCGACCCCGGCGGCTGCGTGGCGACCTACGGCACCCGGGACGACTTCCTCATCCCGTCCGCCTGCCTCAACTCCACCGTCTCCGGGCTGATATCCCGCACCGTCCTGCGCGACGACCTGGTGGGCCCCGACGACTTCCACGGCGCCAAGTTCTACCGCGAACTGGCCGGCGCCGACCTCTCGCGGGACTTCATCGACACTGTCGCCGCCCGCTTCGACGACGTCACCGAAGCCGTCGCCGCCGACGTGGCGAAACTGGCCGCCGAGGACCGCGCCCCCACCTGGGAGGGCTGGGCCGCCGTCGAGCGGATCAGCGAGGAGTACGGCATCCACGACGTCAACCTCGTCAAGCCCGGCGTGGGGGAGACCACCCGGGTCCTGCTGCGCCGGGTGCCCTGGAAGATCCTCGCCCGGCGGGGCGCGGGGCCCGACCTCGACCATGTGCGCCTCCTGGCGGAACAGCGCGGCGTACCCGTGGTCGAAGTCGACGAACTCCCCTACACCTGCGTGGGGTTGATCCACCCCCGGTTCACCCGCGGCGCTACGGGCGCCGACGGCAAGGCGGTGGCCCTCTGATGCGCACCATCGTCGCCAGCGACCTCGACCGCACCCTGATCTACTCGGCCGCGGCCCTCGGCCTGGCCATGCCGGACGCGCAGGCGCCGCGGCTGCTCTGCGTCGAGGTCTACGAGCAGCGGCCACTCTCCTACCTGACGGAGACGGCGGCCGGACTCCTCGCCGAACTGGCCGGATCCACCACCTTCGTACCCACCACCACCCGCACCCGCGAGCAGTACGGGCGGATCCATCTGCCGGGCCCCGCACCGGAGTTCGCGATCTGCGCCAACGGCGGGCACCTCCTGGTCAACGGCGTGTCGGACCCCGACTGGCAGCGCACGGTCGCCGACCGCCTCGCCGCGCGGTGCGCCCCGCTCGGCGAGGTCCGCGAACACCTCGTCCGCACGGCAGACCCGGCCTGGCTGCTCAAGGAGCGGACCGCGGAAGACCTCTTCGCCTACCTGGTCGTCGAGCGGGCGCTGCTGCCCGACACCTGGGTGAAGGACCTCACCGACTGGGCGGCGGACCGCGGCTGGACGGTGTCCCTCCAGGGCCGCAAGATCTACGCCGTCCCCCAGCCGCTCACCAAGAGCGCGGCCGTCGCGGAGGTCGTACGCCGCACGGGCGCCACCGAGGTCCTCGCGGCGGGCGACTCGCTGCTGGACGCCGATCTGCTGCTCGCCGCCGACCACGGATGGCGCCCAGGACACGGCGAGTTGGCGGACACCGGCTGGCAGGCCCCGCACGTCACCGCGCTCACCGCACGGGGGGCCGCGGCGGGCGAGCAGATCCTGCGCGCCTTCCTGCGCGGGGCGACGGGGCGGGACGTCTGACGCTTATGGGGCGCCGGCCGGTCAGGGCGTCCGGCCGGTCCGGGCGTCCTTGCCGGGGGTGCGGCTTCGTCTGGTCGCTCGCTCCGGATGACGCGATCGGGCTGGTGAGGGGGTTCCCGGCCCGCTTCTCCGCGCTCCTCGACGGCCGTAGCGGCCACGAGCGCCACCCGGAACTGGGGTGGACACCTGCGGGTTACGTCAGTCACGTCACCGACAACCTGCGGACCTGGGCCGAACGGCTGGCGGGCGCGAGGCTGGCCGGGGCGACCCGGGTGCCGGGCTATGACCAGGACCTCGTCGGCCGGGCGCGCTGCTACAACGAGATCGCGCCCGCGGCGGCCCTGTGGTCGCTGCAACGGGCCGCCGACGCCTGGGCGGAGTCCGTATCGGCCGCGATGGACCGGCGCGTGGTGCTCCAGCACGCCACGCGTGGCCCCCAGCGAGCCGAGGGCGTCGCCCGGAACAACGCGCACGACGGTGTGCACCACGCCTGGGACGTCGGCCGCATCCTCGCCCACGCCGACGCGCTCCACGGCGCAGGCCCGGGGCGCGTCCAGGGCTGAGCGGGTGCGGATCCGATGCCCAGGCGACGCCGTCCGCGGCGCGGGGTACGGCGCGGCGCGGGGCCTTCCGGGGCGGTCCGCGGCCCCGTTCCGGGACGATGTGGATCCGGGCAGGTCAGCGGGGTACTACGGTGGGAGGTGAAGACCTCCGTGTGTGGTGTGTTCCTGGACAGCTCCATCACACCGGAGGTCTTCTTCCTGCGTCCCGCCGGGCCGTGCGGTTAGCCGCAGCAGCCGCCCCCGCAGCAGCCGCCACCGCCACCGCCACCGGACGGCGCGGGGGCAGCGGCGGAGCCGCCGACGGCGACTGTGGAGAGCAGCTTCACGGTGTCCTCGTGCCCATCGGGGCAGACGGCGGGGGCGGACGACTCGGCCATCGGCCGGTTCAGCTCGAAGGTGACGTCGCAGGGGCGGCACCGGTATTCGTAACGAGGCATGGCCACAGATTAGCCGGGGCCGGTCAGCGGACGACGGTGCCGGGCGGCGCGCCCAGCATGCTCAGCTCCGCGCGGGTCGGCGCGCCTTCCCAGTCGCCGGGCGAGGCCACCGCGAAGGCGCCGGTGGTCACGGCCCGTTCGAGGCGTTCGTCAGGAGCGGCGCCGTCCAGCAGGGCCGAGAGGTAGCCGGACACGAAGGCGTCGCCCGCGCCGACGGGATCCACCGCCCGCACCGGTATCGCACGGCGGTGCAGCGAGCCGCCGGAGGTGAAGGCCGTCGCCCCGTCGGCGCCGAGTTTCACCACAACCTCGCCGGCTCCCAGCGCCCGCAACGCCTCGGCCTGCGCCGCCAGGGGCAGGGCGGGGCCGGCCGGCGGGGAGTCGCCCGCCGGGGGCAGGCAGAGCGGCAGTTCGTCGTCGGAGGCGATCAGGACGTCCGCGTGCGGCGCCCAGGCGCGCATCACCCGCGCGGCCTCCTCGCGACTCCACAGACGGGCGCGGAAGTTCACATCGATGCAGACCAACGTGGCGTGCCGCTCGGCCAGTTGGAGGGCGGTCTCCGCCGCCGCGCGGGCCGCGGGGCCGAGCGCCGGGGTGATGCCGGTGAGGTGCAGGACGCGCGGCGGGGCCGTGCCGAAGGCCCGCTCGACGGCCTCCGCACGGAGCCGGGAGCCGGCCGAGCCCGCGCGGTAGTAATGCACCCGCGTCACGTCCGGCAGCCGGGGCTCGAAGAGCAGCAGGCCGGTCGGCGCACCGGAGTCGACCGAAGCCCCGGACACGTCCACCCCCTCGGCGCGCAGCGTCCGCAGCACGAGCTGCCCCGCCTCGTCATCGCCGACCGCCCCCGCCCAGCGCACCTCGTGGCCGAGGCGGGACAGGCCGATCGCGACGTTGCTCTCCGCGCCGGCCACGGAGACCTCCATCGTGCCGCCGAGTTTCAGCGGGCCGCTGCCGCGCAGCGCCACCATCGTCTCGCCGAAGGTGAAGACGTCCGGGCGCTCGCTCACCGTGCTCATCGTGCGCACACCGCCGTGAACTCCGCGGCGCGACGGCGCAGTGCGGACAGATCGCCGCCGTCCGCCGCGTCGCCGATCAGCGGGGAACCGACGCCGACCGCCACCGCCCCGGCGTCCAGATAGGCGCGCGCCGCGACCGCGTCCACCCCGCCGACGGGGACGAACGGCAGCCCGGGGAACGGCGCGCGGAGCGCCTTCAGGTAGGAGGGCCCGCCGACCGAGGCCGGGAACAACTTCAGCGCCGTCACACCCAGCGCATCAGCGGCGATCACGTCGGACGGCGTCAGCACCCCCGCGAGCACCGGGACGCCGAGCCGTACGGCCTCCTCGGCCCCGGCCCCGAGACCCGGAGTGACCAGCAGGTTCGCGCCCGCGTCGACGGCGTCGGCGGCGTGCTGCGCGGTCAGTACCGTGCCGGCGCCGAGCCAGGCGGCGTCGCCCAGTTCGGCGCGTGCCCGCCGGATGACGCCGAGCGCGTCGGCCCCGCTGAGCGAGACCTCTATCAGCGGGATACCGGCTTCGGCCAAGGTCATGACCGTACGGAAGGACGCCTCGGCGTCCTTGCCGCGGATGATGGCCACCAGCCGCTCGGTGTCGAGCGCCGCGTTGAAGTCCATGGTCCGGCTCCTGCCTTCTCTTCTCTCGTGCTCCCGGCGCCGGTGCGCTGCGCGGGTCGTGCGGGGTGTGGGGGTGGTGAGGGTGCGGAGTGGTGCGGGTGTGGGGCGGTGTGGGTGCGGTGTGGGCGTGGGCGTAGGCGTGGGTCAGCTTTGCCGTGGGGGCTCGGGCCGGTGCGTCACCATTCGGCGAACGACCCGTCCTCGTACCGCCAGACGGGGTTGCGCCAGGCGTGCCCCTTCGCGTCGGCCGCGCGTACGGCGGCCTCGTCCACCTCGACGCCGAGCCCCGGCAGGTCGGTGCGCAGCAGCGACCCGCCGTGGAAGCGGAACGGCTCCGGATCCGCGACGTAGTCCAGCAGCTCTGCGCCCTTGTTGTAGTGGATGCCGATGGACTGCTCCTGGATGAGGAAGTTCGGTGTGGTGAAGGCGACTTGGAGGCTGGCGGCGAGCGCGACAGGGCCGAGCGGGCAGTGCGGAGCGAGCTGGGCGCCGTACATCTCGGCGAGGGCGGCGATCCGGCGGAGTTCGGAGATGCCGCCCGCATGCGAGATGTCCGGCTGCACGATCGCCACCCCCGCCGCCAGCGGTGCCAGGAACTCCCGCCTGCTGAAGAGGCGTTCCCCCAGGGCCAGCGGGATGTTGGAGGCGTTGACGAGGTCGGGGACGGCGTGCATCTGCTCGGAGAGCACGGGCTCCTCGACGAACATCGGCGCATACGGAGCGAGCAGCGGCAGCAGTCTGCGGGCGTTGGCGGGGGAGACCCGGCCGTGGAAGTCGAGCCCGAAGTCCCGTTCCTCGCCGAGCGTTTCCCGCGCGGTCTCGGCGCGCAGCAGACACTCCCGTATCTCCGCGCGGGTGGCCACCGGAGTCATCCGGCCGCAGCCGTTCATCTTGACGGCGGTGAATCCGGCCTCGATCTGCGCGGTCAGCGCGTCCCGGATCGCCCGCGGCTCGTCGCCGCCCACCCACGCGTAGGCCCGGACCTTCTCGCGTACCGGCCCGCCGAGCAGTTGGTACACGGGCAGTCCGTGCCGCTTGCCCTTGATGTCCCACAGCGCCTGATCGAGGCCCGCGACGGCGGAGGACAGCACCGGGCCTCCCCGGTAGAAGCCGCCCTTGGTCATCACCTGCCAGTGGTCCTCGATGCGCGCCGGGTCCTGGCCCAGCAGGTATTCGGCCAGCACCTCCACGGCCGCCCGCACGGGTTCCGCCCGTCCCTCGACCACGGGCTCGCCCCAGCCGACCAGGCCGTCGTCGGTCTCCACGCGCACGAACATCCAGCGCGGCGGGGCGAGGAACGTCTCGATGCGGCTGATCTTCACGGGACGGCCGTCCTTTCCTCCCGGCGCCGTGCACCGGCTCGCTACGTGCGTCTTGAGTCTTACGCCTCGCGCCTTGCCTTTTGCGTCTCTTCGTCTTCGCCTGTGTCTTCGTCTTCGTCTCGCCGCGGTTGCGGTCTTCGCCGCATCTGTCGGTGCGGCGCGGAGGTGCCGGGAGGCCGGGGCTCCGGTTGTCGCGTCCCGTCAGGGATGGTCGCGGCCGGACATGTCGAGCAGTGCGTGCATCGACAGGGATGCGCCCTCGGCGTCCCGGCTGCGTATGGACTCGACGACCTCGGCGTGCGAGGGGTGCGGATGCTCGAACGCGCCGGCGTGCACCGTGCGGTCGCGCTGGATCAGTACGGGCACGATCACGCGGTACATCTGCGCGTAGAAGCGGTTGTGCGAGGCGGCCAGCAGCGCCGTGTGGAACGAGGCGTCGGCGCGCACCAGCAGCACGGGATCGCTGTCGGTCGCGGCCATCGCGCTGAGCGCGGCGTCGAGCGAGCCGAGGTCGTCCTCGGTGCGGTGCTGCGCGGCCAGCGCGGCGGCGGCCGGCTCTATGGAACGGCGCAGCGCCAGCAGCTCGGCGAAGAAACCGGGCGAAGCGCCCGCCGCCAGCTTCCAGCGCAGCACGTCACTGTCGAGGAGGTTCCACTGTTCCTGGGGGCGGACGAAGGTGCCGCGCTTCTGCCGCGCGTCCAGCAGGCCCTTGGTGGTCAGCACCTTTATGGCCTCGCGCAGCACCGTCTGGCTGACGTCCAGCTCGGCCATCAGGCCCCGCAGGTCGACGGTGTCCCCCACGCCGTAGGTGCCGTTGAAGATCCGCTTCGCCAGCGCTTCCACCGCCACGGCATGCACGCCACGCCCCGCGTACGCGGCGGGGCCCCCGGACTGCGGCATCTGTCGTCCCCCTCCGACCGTGCTGATCCCTGCGCGCCGACGGCCTCTGCTGCCGGTGCCCCTCCAGATTCGCACAAGAAATAGTTAATTAGCAATTGTTTTCGAGATCTGTTTTCCCGGCGCGAGAAGTGAAGGGCGCGAGAAGTGAAGGGCGCGAGAAGCGAACGGCCGCCCGGGGCATGGGCTCCGGACGGCCCTTCCTGCTCGTTCTCCGCACGCCCCGCCTACTCGCGCGTGCGGCCCTCACCGTGCGTCCGCTCCTCACCATGCGTCCGCTCCGTACCCTGCGCCTCCTCCGCGACCCGGCGCCGGGCGGCCGTCTGCTGCGGCGTCGCTTCCCCGCCGGCTCCCGGGCCGGCCCGATGGGGCCCCACCACGGCCCGCTGGGCGCCGGTGGCGGTGCCGGGATGCACCCGCTGATGCGTCCCCTCCCGTACCGCTTCGGGATGGCGGGCCCGCCAGTACGGGTTGTCGTGCGACAACCCGCCGCTGACCCGCCCGTACATCCCGAACACCAGCAGTAGCAGGCCCACCACGAAGCTGAACAGCACGTTCTGGATCTTGAACGCGAGGAAGTTCGCGCCCGTTTCGAGCAGCGCCAGGTTCACGAAGCCGCTCAGCAGGAACAGGACGCCCAGCACGATGTTCAGGGTGGAGGCGAAATTCCCGCCGATCACCATGCCGGCGAAGAGCACCACGCCCACGACGATGGACAGGACGCTCAGCGCACCGTTGGTGTTGAGCCCGGCGACGGTGTCGCCGCCGATGTCGAAGAACCCGATCTTGTCGATCAGGCCGAGGATGCCGAAGGCGAGCAGCACGAGCCCCATCAGGCCCGCGCCGACGCGGTAGACCTTGCTCAGGCTGTGGTCCGTCGGCAGATGCTCGTTGAGACGGGTGTGACGCAGTTTGCCCCCGTGGAACAGGTTCGAGGGCCCGTGCAGGCCGGAAGGCCCCACCCTCGTCGTCCCGGTAGCCCCAGTGGTAGCCATGTCCGGCCTCCCTCGCGCAGATGTGCCGCCTGGGCCGTACTCCACTACAGGATCCGCCGGTATGCCGTGCCGCGCCAACGCGCCGCCTCTCGGCCCGCGCCCCCGCCTCCGGACCGCAGGCCCTCAGGCGCCCGCGCCGCCCCGTTTCTCCCGGATCTCCTGCACCACCCGTGACGCGGTCAGACGCACCGCCTCGGTCTCCGTCAGGAAGTGCCACCAATCCGGATGCCGGCCCTCCAGGCCCGCCACCGCACGGTCAAGCCGCGCCACCGCGTCGTCCAAGGGGCGGGCGTGCCGGGGATCGGGGGTGCTGCGTCCGGACATCGCCAGACGCTGGGCGTCCCGGATGGCGAAGCGCGTACGGTCCACCTCCTGCTGCCGGTCGAACGACACCGCGTCGAGCCGCTGGAGGCGGTCACCGGCCGCCGAAACCGCGTCCCCCGTGGTGTCCAGCAGCGCACGGACCGTCGCCAGCCGGCTCGTCGCGTCCGCCCACCGCTGCTCGTCCCGCGCCTGCTGGGCCTCGCGCAGCTTCACCTCGGCCTGCCGTACGGACTGCGCCGCCTGCTCAGGCACCTGCTGCAGGTCCTGCCAGCAGGCCGCGCTGTAGCGGCGCCGCAGTTCGCTGAGCACCGGATCGACCTGCCCGGCACGGGTCGTGATCGCCTGCGCGCGGGTCCGCAGCGACACCAGCCGCTTGTCGATCTCCGCGGCCCGCTCCGGCAGCCGCTCGGCCTCCGCCCGCAGCTCCTCGGCCTTGCGCAGCACGTCATCGGCCCGCCGGATCGTCTCCTGCACGCCGTGCCGGCCCGCGCCTTCGTTGAGCTTGGTCAGCTCCGGCGCGAGCGACGCCAGCCGCGCCGCGAGATCGTCGGCCTTCAGCCCCTTCGCGCGCACCTCGTCCAGGGCGTTGCTCGCCGCGAGCAGCCCCTGTCTGCCCCGCTCGACGGCCGGTGCCAGCCGGGCCAGCTGCGTCTCCGCGGTCTGCAACAGCGGCCCCAGCCCCTGCGCGAACCGTTCGAGCTCGCCCTTGACGCGCTCCAGCTCCTCCTTGGCCCGCGTCAGATCGGCCCGCGCACGCCCTGCCGACGCGCTGTCCAGATCGTCACGGTCCAGGTCGTGGCTGTCCACAGCGGCGATATAGCCCTGGCTGACCTCGTCGATCCGGTGGCCGAACGCCTCATAGTCAGCGGCGGCCTTCCTGGCGCGCGGGGAGTTGTCGACCGCGGTGATGGTCTCTATCGAGATCCGCAGCTCCCGCTGCGCGGTGTCCAGCTCGTAGAACGCCGCCGCGGCGGCATCCTTCGCGGCCTGCGCCTCCGCCCGCTGCCCGTCCCCGCGCCCGAACCAGCGCCGCGTACCGCCCCCGGCGAACGCCGCCGGAGCCGCCGCCACCAGCAACGGCAACGGCAGCAGCGCGAGCGCCACCAGATCACGGACCGGCCCCCCGCGGGCTCGACGGCGTGCTCGCTGCTCGTGCGGCTGCGTGTGTGTCGCCGTCACATCCCTCTCCCGATCGGATCGCCCCAGAACCGGCTGTCATTCTCCCACTCGGGAGAAACGAACACACCGGCCGGTAAGTTCGCGATTCACCCACTGGCTTGCAGTTCAGCCCCGGCGGCAAGGTAGTCTGTCGGCTCGGCCAGGGCGCATAGCTCAGCGGTAGAGCGCTGCTCTTACAAAGCAGATGTCGGCGGTTCAAATCCGTCTGTGCCCACCAGTCGAAAGACCCCCTGTCGATCATGGCAGGGGGTCTTTGGCATATCCGGGTTCGACATCAACGGCGACGGCTATTCACGGCGGCCGGGGCGCCTCCTGATCATGCGGTCCACATGGCTCACGGCCTCACGCTGCCTGTCCTGCACCACGTGCGTGTACGTGCTCATCGTGATGGAGATCTTGCTGTGCCCCAAGATCTTCCGAGGCTCGATCGGCCGACCAGTACGCGTGGTGAAGACGTAACCGGTCTCCGCCCAGCCGTCCCCGGCACGCTCACGCACGGCAGCCTGTCGCCATGGCTACCTACGAGGTGGCCCGGATGGCCGCCCGCCAGGCGATCGGGGTCCTTCAGAGCGAAGGCTCGGCCGAGGCGAGGAAAGGAGCCGGAGTCTTCGCAAGAGGCTTCCGTCCGCTGAGTCGGCAGGGTTCGGGACGCCCGTGGAGCCTGGTCTGCCGCACCGCGTTCGCCGCGGACGGCCACCCTGTTGAGGTCAACGAGATGACTCTTGATGCCGCGTCCTACGTCCTGGAGTGCGCGTTCGACGTGTGACGTGCCTCAGTCGGACCATGTGCGGCCGGAACAGGCGGCCGTGTGGATGCGCTCCACCTGCTCAGGGGTGAGCACGGGGGACATGCCGCTGAGGCGCGACGGCAGATCCTCGGCGGCCAGCACGAGAACCGGCGGTGCAGCCTGCCGCACAGTGATCTTCGCGGCTCCCACCACGGCGAGAACCGGCCGAGCCTCGACCGTGAAGCCGCATGCACGGGACAGCGTCGCCGAAGCCTTACGGGCCTCACTCAGGCTGGCTGGGATATGGCGCGTCGAACCGCCATTGACAGTGATGGCACGATCGCCGTACCAGACCTTCTTGCCCTTGTGGTGCTTGGAGTTCACTGTGAACACCCCGGCCGGGCCGATCACAAGGTGGTCCACATCCGTGCCGGACGGGTACTGCACCGCGTGCAGGGTGTACCAACCGCGGCCGAGCGTGCGCAGACGACGTGCGGTGTGACGTTCCCCGACCAGGCCCTGGTGCCAGCTTCTCAATTCCCGGGCGCCATCGGCCTTCGACCAGCGGGATATGAAGCGTTTGATCGCGTTCGGCTCCAGCTCGACGAGCTTGCGGCGGACCGCATCACCAGCGCGGTTGGCAACGAGGTCATCGCCGGGGTTCGGCATGTCGGCCCCTGAGAAATCGGCGGCAGGAGATTCTCCAAACTAGCCGTCGGGGCGGGGGTGTTACAGGTGTTCTCTACCTCATCAGGGCGGCTCGCTCCGCTCCCCGCGTGCGGCTGGCCGGCGCCCGCACCGCGCATCGGTGAACGAGCCGGGAACTATGAGCCGAGTACCGCACGCAGGCTGGTCAAGGGCAGAACGGTGCCTCCGGCGGGGGATCGGCCGGCACCGGGGTGGAGGGGGCGCCGTCGCCGACTGCGAGTCCATTGGAGGCGTGCGTGGGGAGCTTCCATCCCGCCCGCCGGGTCGGGGAACTGGCCGGGTGGGGTCCGTCGTTTGTGGTGATGCGCCGCTACGCGCACGGTGTCGTGGGTTTGGAGAGGAACTCGGGTGGCTGAGGAGATCGGGATTGCGGAGGCTGTGGCACATCTGCGGGCGGAGCTGATGGCTGCGGCGGCCGGTGGCGGTGCGGGTCCGCGGTTCGAAGTGGGGCCGGTGGAGCTGGAGTTCTCGGTGGAGATGCGCAGGGAGGGCAAGGGCAAGGCGGGGGTGAAGGCGTGGGTGGTGTCGGCGGATGCGGAGGCGTCGGTGTCGAAGGCGTCGGTGCACCGGGTGAAGCTGGTGCTGACGCCGAAGGACACGGCGACGAACGGCTCGTATCACGTGAATACAGAACGGCCGGACGTGGCGGGTGACATGCTCGGCTCTCGCTTCGGCGAGTGACCCGGAACGGTGCCTCGCGCGCAGTGCGGGCGCACGCGCCGGATGCGCCCATGGTCTTTGAGTACGGGTGAAGGGGGTCCGAGGTGGACGGGGCTCGGGCGGTGGTGGTGCGCTCCGGGAGCGCCGAGGGTTCGGGTTATGTACTGAGTGAGCGGCTGGTGCTGACCGCGGCGCACGTGCTCAAGGTCCGTGACCAGGTGTCGGTGCAGTTGCCCGGCCGGCAGGGGCGTGTGTGGTGCCGGGTGGTGTGGGACCGATTGGAGGAGGGCTCGCAGGGCTGGGACGCGGCACTGCTGCTGGCCGGGGAACCCCTCTCGGCAAGGGCGTTACCGCCGGTGCGGTGGGGCCGGTTGGTGACCATGCAGGCGTGCCCGGCCCAGGCGATCGGCTATCCGGTCGTGGGACAGGCCGGGACGGACGCGGTGACGCGGGTACAGCGCGACGGGCGGGTGCTGCCCGAGAGCGGCCGAGACCGTGACCGGTACGTCCTTGCAGGGGATGCGGGTGCCGAAACCCGCGCTGACGGCCTCTCGCCCTGGAGCGGGATGTCCGGAGCCGCCCTGTGGTGTGGCAGCACACCGGGGATGCCGCCGCTGCTGACCGGGGTGGTGGCCGGAGACCCGCCCGGTCTGAGCCACACCCGACTGGAGGCGGTGCCCGCCTACGTGCTGGCCTCCGATCCGGTGTTCCCCTCTCTGATCGAGGAGCACACCGGGCGGACGATGCTGCTGGAGCCGGCCGACCTGCAACACGTCACCGACCGCACCGCACACCCCCGCCCGCCCCGCTCACCGGCCGACCTGCTGCGCCCCGAACAAGCCGTCGTGTCCTTCATGGGACGCAAGGAGCTGCTGGAGAACCTGGCCCACTGGTGCCAGGATGCATCGGAGCAGGCCCAGCCCGGTTCTGGTAGCGAGACGACGCCCGGCACCTGGCCGTGGGACGGGGGCCCGGTACAGGCGCGGCTGCTGACCGGTGGCGGCGGTGCGGGCAAGACCCGGCTCGCCACCGAACTCTGCACCCGTATGACCGGACGTGGCTGGACCGCAATCCGGCTGACCACCGGCACCAGCACACCCCTGGACGCCCTGACCCAGGTACGCCGGCCGCTGCTGATCGTCGCCGACTACGCCGAGACACGCACCCCCCAGATCCAGGTCCTGCTCGATGCCGTCGACCACGACCAGGCCCACGCCCCCGTGCGCATCCTGGCCCTGGCTCGCGCCGCGGGCGACTGGTGGAGCCGGGCCACCGTACATCCGCACAGCCAGGCCCTGGCCGCCGCGACCGTCACACCCATCCCCGCCCTGCACCACACCCCCCACGACCGCACCACCGCCTACCAGCAGGCTCTGGGCGACCTCGCCACCCGTCTGTGCCGCATGGCACCCGGCACCGACTGGACGGCCCTCGTCCCCGCACTCACCGCCCCGGGCGCTCTGCCTGCCTTGGCGCGGGCCGAGTTCGACACGCCCCTGTCGGTGCAGATGGCTGCTCTGCTCGCACTGCTGGACGCCACCGGCCTCCCCCGGCCCACCACTCAGCAAGCCACCACGCTGGAAGGCCGGCTTCTGGGGCATGAGCAGAAGTACTGGGACGAGACTGCCGCCAGGCCCGAGCGGGGCTTGTCCGGGGAGCGCAGCGGCAGTGAGACCCGGGCACTCGCTGTCGCCCTGGCCTGCCTCACCCCCGCCACCGACCGTGACCACGCCCGTGCCCTCCTGGCCCAGCTTCCCGGCCTGGCCGACGACAGTGCCGCTGCGGTCCGGGGCGCCCTGGCCACCTGGCTCAGCGACCTCTACCCCACGCCGGCCGGATCGCTCTGGGGAAGTCTCCAGCCCGACCGAATCGCCGAGTACCACGTCGGCACCGAGGCCCGCCGCGAACCCGCCCTCTTCACCCGCATCCTGGCGACCCTGCCCGAGGAAGATGCCGCCCAGGCCCTGACCGTCCTGGCACGCACCGCCCAGCACGCCCACCACCACGACACCGTCAGCAGCATCCTCCAGGACGCCATCACCGCAGCCCCGAACCGGCTGGGACCGGCAGCCCTGACCACAGCAACCCTCACACCTCACCCCGCCCCTCTGATCACCGCACTGACGCACCTGACCGACACCACCCACGACATCGACCTCATGTACCAGCTCAGCAACCGGCTACCGCACTCCACCCTTGCCCTCAGCGAATGGGCCGCCGCCTTGGACACAGCCCTGGTCGAGCACCACGACACGCCTACACCCGACCTGGCCAGCCTCGCTGGCTCGTTGAACAACCAGTCCAGCCGCTTGGCGGATCTGGGGCGGCGGGAGGAGGCCCTGGCTGCGATCACCCGCGCCGTTGACACCTACCAGGACCTGGCCGACCAACGACCCGACGCTTTCCTCCCCAACCTCGCTGGCTCGTTGAACAACCAGTCCAGCCGCTTGGCGGATCTGGGCCGATGGGAGGAGGCCCTGGCTGCGATCACCCGCGCCGTCGAGATCCGCGAAGCCTTGGCCGACCAACGACCCGACGCTTTCCTCCCCAACCTCGCTGGCTCGTTGAACAACCAGTCCAGCCGCTTGGCGGATCTGGGCCAATGGGAGGAGGCCCTGGCTGCGATCACCCGCGCCGTCGACACCTACCAGGACCTGGCCGACCAACGACCCGACGCTTTCCTCCCCGACCTCGCCAGGTCGTTGAACAACCAGTCCGTCCGCTTGGCGGATTTGGGGCGGCGGGAGGAGGCCCTGGCTGCGATCACCCGCGCCGTCGAGATCCGCGAAGCCTTGGCCGACCAACGACCCGACGCCTTTCTCCCCGATGTCGCCAGCTCGCTGCACAACCAGTCCAACTGCCTGGCGGATTTGGGGCGGCGGGAGGAGGCCCTGGCCGTGATCACCCGCGCCGTCGAGATCCGCGAAGCCTTGGCCGACCAACGACCCGACGCTTTCCTCCCCAACCTCGCCGGGTCGTTGAACAACCAGTCCGTCCGCTTGGCGGATTTGGGGCGGCGGGAGGAGGCCCTAGCCGTGATCACCCGCGCCGTTGGCACCTACCAGGACCTGGCCGACCAACGACCCGACGCTTTCCTCCCCGACCTCGCTGGCTCGTTGAACAACCAGTCCAGCCGCTTGGCGGATTTGGGGCGGCGGGAGGAGGCCCTGGCTGCGATCACCCGCGCCGTTGGCACCTACCAGGACCTGGCCGACCAACGACCCGACGCTTTCCTCCCCAACCTCGCCACGGCACTGAACAACCAGTCCAACCGCCTGGCGGATCTGGGGCGGCGGGAGGAGGCCCTGGCCGCGATCACCCGCGCCGTCGAGATCCGCGAAGCCCTGGCCGACCAACGACCCGACGCTTTCCTCCCCAACCTCGCCCGCTCGTTGAACAACCAGTCCAGCCGCTTGGCGGATCTGGACCGGCGGGAGGAGGCCCTGGCTGCGATCACCCGCGCCGTTGGCACCTACCAGGACCTGGCCGACCAACGACCCGACCTATTCGCAGACGACTTGCAGGCAGCCATCCAGCAGCGTCAGCTCTTAATGCAGAACACCTGATCACGAGATGGCGTGGGCTCTCTGTGCTGCTGTACAGCACCGTAGTACAGCAGCCTCAGCGACTGCTGGCGCCCCACATTGCCCCTCACGACGCTCCCGGCAGCCCGAAGACCTCCAACGATCGATGCTGTAGAGCTACGGATCACAAGGTTTCTGACATCCACGGCTGACATCAATGACGCCGGACGGGGCATACACCAGCGCCCCTGCCCGGCCGTCGCACCAGTCGCCGACCGCAGCCGGCCCGGACTCAAACCGCACTCCTAAAGCGAGTGTTCAGCTCACCTGGCCCGGCTCGAAGCCTCAGCCCCCGGGCTTACAAAGCAGACGTCGGCGTTTCAATTCCGTCTGTGCCCACCATCCGATCCGAAACGCCCCCGCCGGAGATCCCTCCACGGAGGCGTCGGCGGTAGAACTTGACGGGACTCCCTAGGACGGGCCGGTGTTCCAACCTGTGAGGTGCGAGTAAATATGAGCAGTCACCACACCATTGAGCCGGGGTCGTTCGGTGGGCTCAGGCCGGAGCGGGTCTGGTACACGTCGTATGGGTCGAACATGCACGTGGGCCGGCTCGCCTGTTACCTCGCTGGTGGTCGGCCTCCGGGGGCGAGTCGGGTTTATCCGGGGTGTCGGGATCGCCGCATGCCCGCCGAATCGGTGCCCGTCGAGTTGGTCGGGAGGATGTACTTCGCTACGCGGTCGCCGGTGTGGGGAGGGGGGTGTGCCTTTTATGATCCGGCGGCGGAGGGGCGCGTCCTGGCGCGGGCGCATCTGGTGTCGGCGGCGCAGTTCGCCGATATTGCCGCGCAGGAGATGTACCGGGAACCGGGTGTCGATCTGGATCTGAACCCCGTGTTGTCGGAGGGGAGGGCGGTGATGGGGGAGGGGCGCTACGAGACCCTTGTGTGCGCCGGGCGGATGCGGGGCCTTCCCGTTCTCACCTTCACCGCTCCGTGGGGGATCGGCGATGTGGCCTGGACCTCGCCCTCATCGGCGTACGTGCGGTTTCTGGCCTCGGGGCTCCTTGACGCGGGGGCGTGGGATGCCGCGACGGTGACCGCCTACGTCGCAAGCTGCCCGGGAGCGGCCGGGCACTGGACCGAGCGGGCGGTGGGAGAACTGATCCGGGGTTGAGGGTCGGCGCTCCCGCGTTGACCTGGGGATGAACTGGGCGGGGGGATTGGTTCTTTGGGGTCGGTGGTCGGTGCTGGGGGCGGTCCGGGTGGGCTCCGGGAGGCGGTTGTGTGGCTGTGTCGTGAGGGTGCTGAGGGTGGCGCGTATGAGATGTCAGGTACACGTAGTACTGCTAATATTTGACCGGGCATCAGCGTATGAGCCACGCGCACACCACGGGGGTAGCGATGGGTCTCGGGGAACTTTGGGACGACGGTAAGAAGCTGGTCGGCGACGTGGTCGAGGTCGGCAAGGACGTCATGATGGCGCCTGCCGAGATCGCGCACTGGGTGCTGACGCAGATGTTCGGCGGCGGCGAGGCCGACCTTCAGAAGATCGCGGCCGAGCTGGCCAAGCTGAGCACGGAGATGGACGGGCTGACCAAGGAGATCAACTCGTCTCTGGGGCAGCTCACTTGGCACGGGCCGGCAGCCGACGCTTTCGCCAAGGTCGCCAACGGCCGCGTCAAGGAGATGAACAAGGTCTCCGACGACCTGTCCGCCCTGGGCAAGTCGGTCGACCGGCTGGCGAAGGTCTACTGACGGCTGGTGACGGCTGGAAAGCGTCTGCTGATGGCGGGCCGCCCTCCGTTGGGGTCGACGGTCGTGGCGCGCGATGGCCCCATGGTCCGACGGTTGAGGCCCGGCGCCGAGCGGGCGTGGTGGCCAACGGGCCGGGCGGCCGGGGGAGTTGACGGCCAGTTGACGGCCACGGGGTCCGGCGTTTTACCGGTGCGCCGCGGTCAGTGCGGTTCACCACGACATCACGGGGGTTGTAGGGATGGCAGGCGACACGTTCGGCGTCGAGATGGCGGAACTCGGCAAGATCGAGAAGGACTGGCAGACGGCCAGCCGGCGGATGAAGGAGCTGAACGAGCGGCTCGGCGAGATCAAGGAGACGCTGGCCAAGGCGGCGGCGATCGACCTCGCCACGGCGCCGCTCGCGCATCTCCCCGGGTTCGGCGTCGCCTACCAGGTGCTCGCGGACGTGAAGGAGATCGCGGAGCTGAGCGCGCGCCTGGAGGAGAGCAAGAAGCAGCTGCTCGAAGAGCTGGCGGCGGACGCCGAGAAGATCAAGAAGGTCAAGGCCGAGTACGAGGCGAACGAGAAGAAGACCGAGGACGACCTCAAGAAGATCAAGGACCCGGAGAAGAGTGACCACCCCACGCCGCAAGGAACCGGTGGCGGCGGTTCCGGGGGCGGCGGTGGTGGCACCGGTGGCGGTGGTGGCGGCACCGGTGGTGGCGGAGGTGGCGGCGGTACCGGCGGCGGTGGCGGGCCCGCTCCCGCCGAGGGGCACGGCGACGGCAAGTGGAAGACGGAAGGCAACTGGGACGCCTGGTCGCCGGGCAAGCACCACACGACCACCGGCGCCGGTGTCCAGGACAGGCCCGACACGTCGGGGCTCCCGGCGGAGCGCAAGGACATCATCGACCGCGCCCTGGAGCGGGTGGAACACCGGATCGGCTACAGCCAGTCGGCGACCACCAACGGGTACCGGGACGACTGCTCGGGCTTCGTCTCCGCCGCCTGGGGCCTGAAGCCGCCGGGTCTGAACACCTACGGCCTGATGGGTGGCGACACCGCCCACCAGATCACCAAGGACGACCTCAAGCCGGGTGACGCCCTGGTCGCGGGCGACCACACCGTCCTCTTCGGCGGCTGGGCCGACTCCTCGCACACCAAGTACATCGCCCTGGAGGACAACGGCTCCCAGGGCACCGTCTCGCACGTCATCCCTTACCCGTACTACTCGGGCGACGCCGCGTCGGAGAAGGCGGGCGGTCACCCGTACCTGCCCTACCGCCGCAACGGTCTCTGAGCGATCCCGCGTTCCGGCGCACACCGGCGGGCCCGCGGGTGTGCGCCGGCGCCGTCCGATGTCCGTATCGCCCCCGTCGAAGATGAGAGAGAACGCCGACATGCTCACCCGCCGCCTGCTCGCCGCAGCCGCCCTGGCCGCCGCGCTGGCCACGCTCACCTCCTGCAAGAGCGACGACGCGACCGCGACCGCATCGCCCGGGGCATCCGCGTCGTCCGCCGCATCGGAGCCCGCCGCGTCGTCCGACCCGTCCAAGGCGTCCGGCCCGTCCGCTTCGGCGCCGGAATCGGGGGACAAGCCGGTCGACCCCGAGCCCTCGTTCGACTGCACGCCACGGAAGATCCCGGCGGGCCACCGAATGGTGCAGGTCACGGCTGCCTCGTCCGGTGGCGCGCTGTCCGTGCGGGAGGCGGAGTTCGCGTGCGACCCCAACGGCGGGGGGTATGCGGGGACCGGCAAGGCGGCCCACTACCGGCTCGCGGCGGGCGCCACGGTCGAGCTGAACACCGGCGCGACCACGTACCGGACGGTGCCCACCACCGAACTGGCCGGCCACTTGACCGCCTGCCTGAAGCACCGGCCCGTCGAGCCGCCGCTCTCCTGCGCGGGCAACATCTACGAACTCACCGTGAGCGGATCCGGCGATGTCTCGCACGTCCGGGAGGTCTGGCACGCGTGAGGTGTGGGCCCGCCGGGGCCCGGGGTGCAGGGCCGTGGACTCGTCCGTGTGACGGGAGTCCACGGCCCTGCTGCTGCTTTCGGGGCATGGGCGGACCCTGGAAGTAGGGGCAGGACGGCCCCGTGGCTCGTATCCGTGGTTGTTCGTGGCGGAGGCGCTGTGTATGGTCGAAAGCAATGACTTGAAGTTTCAAGTAACTCCCGATCCGGAAAGAGCGGCTTTCGATGACCACCCCCCTCGGCTCCGTCCCGACCGCGCGCACCGGCGCTTCGGCGCTGCCCGCCCCGTCCCCGCACGGCTACGACGTCGGCCTGCTCCTGCTGCGGCTCGCGGTCGGGCTCACGATGGCCGCGCACGGTTCGCAGAAACTCTTCGGCTGGTTCGACGGCCCGGGTCTTGACGGCACCGGGCAGTTCTTCACCGCGAGCGGCTACCCGGCGGGCCACGCCATGGCGGTGGTGGCCGGGCTGACCGAGACGCTGGGCGGGCTCGGGCTGGTCCTCGGGCTCCTCACCCCGCTCGCGGCAGCCGCGCTGGTCGGCACGATGATCAACGCGCTGGCCGTCAAGTGGGGCGGCGGCTTCTTCGCCCCCAAGGGCGTCGAGTACGAACTGCTGCTGGCCGCCGGCGCGGCTGCCCTCGCCCTGACCGGCCCCGGCCGGTACGCCGTCGACCGCCTGCTGCCGGTCCTGAAGTCGCACCGCCTGCTGTACGGCGTTGCCGCGCTGGTGCTGGCCGTGGTCGTCGCCGGAATCATGCTGCTGGTCCGCGACTAGCGGCGGCTGCCGGCCCTGGGCCGGTGTCCGTACGTGGCGGGAAACCGGGAGGAGAAGGAGGGGCCGATGTCTGTACGTCGCCTCAATCATGCGGTGCTCTACGTCCGCGAGTTGGCCAGGTCCGTGGCGTTCTACGGGGAGACCCTGGGGCTCACGACGGCCGACGAGGTGCCGGGCCGCGCGGCCTTCCTGGCCGCGCCCGGCTCGCTCAACGATCACGATCTCGGCCTCTTCGCGGTGGGCGCCGAGGCGCCGGGTCCTGAGGTCGGACGGGTGGGGCTCTACCACCTGGCCTGGGAGGTCGGCACCCTGGGCGATCTGGTCGCGGCGGAGGAACGGCTTGCCGCCCGCGGCGCGCTGGTCGGCTCCAGCGATCACCTCGTGTCCAAGTCGCTGTACGCCAAGGACCCGGACGGCAACGAGTTCGAGGTGATGTGGCGGGTGCCCCGCGAGGACTGGCCTGGCCCCGACGAGCCGGACCGGCTGCGCCCGCTCGACCTCGCCGCGGCGCTCCGTCGCTGGGGCCCGGACCGGGAAACGGGCGCGGCGGCGGGCACCGCCACCTGAGATACGCGTACGGGGGCGGGGTGCGGCACGACTGCCGACGGTGCCGGGGCTGCCGACCGGGCCTCGCGGGACGGGGCCGCGGCCGGCAGCTGACTCGTCAGGTCCGAGTCGCCGCGCGGTCCGCCCAGCGCTTTTCGACGCCGGAGAGCCGCCAGTACGCCAGCGCCGCCGCCCAGACGACCACGAACAGGCCGACGATGATGAAGCCGACGTTGTCCAGGTCGAGGCCGGAGATCCAGCCGGTGACGCCGTCGGTGAGGCCGAGCTTGTCGTGCAGGACGGTCACCAGCTCGATGGTGCCGATGAAGAAGGCCACGGCGATCGAGAGGCCGGTGATGGTGAGGTTGTAGTAGACCTTGCGCACCGGATTGGCGAACGCCCACTGGTAGGCGAAGTTCATGAACGTGCCGTCGAGGGTGTCGAACAGGCTCATTCCGGCGGCGAACAGCAGCGGCAGGCACAGGATGGCGTACCAGGGCAGACCGGCCGCGGCGCCGCTGCCCGCCATCACCATCAGCGTCACCTCGGTCGCGGTGTCGAACCCGAGGCCGAAGAGGAAGCCCAGCGGGAACATCTGGCCGGGCCGGGAGATGGACCGGGTGAACCGTCCCAGGAAGCGGTTCATGAACCCGCGGGAATCCAGCCGCGCTGCCAGCTCCGCCTCGTCGAACCTGCCCTCGCGCATACCGCGGAAGACCCGCCAGATACCGGCGAGCGCGATGAGGTTGAGCGCGGCGATGAGGTAGAGGAAGCTGCCGGACACGGTGGTGCCGACGGTGCCGAGTACCTGGTGGGCGCGCGAATCGTCGTTGAGCAGGGTGCCGGCGAGCTGGGCGCCGCCGGCCACCAGTGCCGCCATCGCGACGACGACGCTGGAGTGTCCCAGGGCGAACCAGAAGCCCACCGAGACGGGACGTTTGCCGTCGGCCATCAGCTTGCGTGTGGTGTTGTCGATCGCCGCGATGTGGTCGGCGTCGAAGGCGTGCCGCATGCCGAGGGTGTAGGCGGTGATACCGAGGCCGACGCCGAAGACCTGGCTGCCGACCGTGTAGTGGTACGGGACGACCAGGAGGAAGAGCACGCCGAAGGCGACGACGTGCAGGGCGGCTATGACGGCCATCAGCCCTGCGGTACGGACGGTGTCCTGCCGGCGCCAGCGGAACTCCGGGGCCGGGGCAGGGGTATGCGGGGGATCGGTGGACAGGGCCATACGGCGGTCACGCTCCAGCACCTCGTGGATCACTTCGTGAGATGCCGTGGCCGGTCTCCTGGCTTACGGGTGCACGCGTCCGGGCCCGGCCTTCCCGGCCGCGGGCTGCGGTCAGTGGCCCGGCACGTGCGGCGGAGCGCGCGTGCCGAAGGGGTCGGAAACTCCCGATCACAGTGGCGAGGGCCGCTCCGGGCTGGGGCCTTCGGCCCTTCACCGGTCTTCCCGAGCACCACGGCCCGGCCACTCTAACGGAGCTTCCCGGCGGCCTCCATGAGCCTGTTTGTGCTGGTTGATGGGCCTGTGAGGGTGTGTGGGGCCTCCGGTGAGGGTGGCGTGAAAGGGTCAGTACGGCAGCGAGGAGAGGAAGCCGTGCAGGGCGTGGTCGAAGGCGGCCCTGTTCTCAAGGTTGACCATGTGGCCCGCGCCGGGTATCCGGATCCGCTGGGCGCCCGGCACGGTCAGGGCGATCGTATGGGCGTTGGCGGAGATGTCCGTGCTGTCGAGGTCACCGTCGAGGACGGCGGTCGGCACCCGGATGTCGGCGAGACGGTCGGCGGCCCCGACCTCGACGGGCAGGCCGGCGCCCATCGCGTCGGCGTGCACCTCGGCGTTGGCCTGGGCCGAGGCGCGGAGCCGTTCGCGCAACGCGGCGTCCACCGCGGCCGGTTCGCGGTGCGGGCCGTCCACCCACATCCGCAGGAAGTGCTCGACGTAGCGCTCCGCGGCGTCCGGTTCGCCCATCGCGGCCACCTGTTCCTTGATGTGCGCGAGGAGGAACGGGTCGGTGAAGGGGCGACCGCTGACGCCGGGGGAGGCCAGGGCCAGGGCCGCGACCCGTTCGGGGTGGGCCAGCGCGGTGTCGAGGGCGATGCGGGCGCCGTGGGAGAGGCCGACCAGGACGGCGCGGGGCACCGCGAGCGCGTCGAGCAGGGCCCGCAGGTCGTCGTGGTTGGACCAGTCGCCGGTCACGGACGAGGAGAGGCCGTGGCCCCGGAGGTCGTAGCGGATCGCGCGCAGGCCGGAGTTGACGAGCCAGGCGAACTGCTCGTCCCACATGCGCTGGTCGAGCATGCCGCCGTGCAGCAGGACCACGGCGGGGCCCGTGCCGGCCGCCTCGTAGAACAGCTCGCCGTCGTCGACCGGCACGGTGCCGTTCTCGATGTCGGCCCATGTGCTGATTCCCTGGGTCATGCTCCCTGCCATCCTTCGTCTGAACTCATCGGGCGTATCCGCTGTGCCGGAACCGTCTGAACTGCCGGAACTGCCGCGTCCCTTCGATGCAACGTGCGGATCGCGCGCGAGGTGCCGGAATTCCTCGCCCAGTCGAAAAGAGGGGGTTCCCCCCTACAAAAGCGGGGGCCTTCCCGTACCGGTCAGGTGCCATCCGGGCGCGGGGCCGCCCCCGGCGTGAAGGTGACGACGAGGTCGGCGCGCTCCCGAGTGGCCGCCACCAGGCGGGCGTTGGCCTCGTCCGACGTCTGCACGAACCGCTCCGCGGCGGCCCGCGGCCTGCCGAACCGTTCGTGGCGGTCGACCAGCCGCCGTACCCGCTCCGTGCCGTCCAGGTCCACGTACCAGACCTCGTCGAGCAGCGCGCGGGCGCGGGCCCACGGATGTGCGTCGACGAGCAGGTAGTTGCCTTCGGTGATGACGAGCGGGAGATGCGGCGGGACGGCGATGCTGCCGGCCACGGGCTCCTCGATGCGGCGGTCGAAGGCGGGCGCGTAGACGACGGTGCCGGGGGCGGGGGAGCGCAGGCGGGCGAGCAGCGCCGCGTAGCCGTCGGGGTCGAAGGTGTCGGGCGCGCCCTTGCGGTGGGTGCGGCCGAGGCGGCGCAGTTCGGACTCGGCGAGGTGGAAGCCGTCCATGGGGACCAGCGCCGCCTGCCCGGCCAGCCGCGTCACCAGGTGGGCGGCGAGGGTGGACTTGCCGGCCCCCGGTGGCCCCGTGATGCCCAGGATGCGGCGCCGCCCGGGTGCCGCGGATGCGGCGAGCCGGCGGGCGCGGGCCAGGAGGTGCGGTGGGTCCGTGTCCATGGTTGCTCCCTCGTGCCGGTGCGGGTGCGGCGGCCCCGGTGCGGCGGGTCGGCGGGGTGTCAGTGCGTGGCCGTCAGCCGCCACAGGGAGGTGACCTCGGCGGCGCGGGCCACGTGGAGCGGGTCGGATGTGTCGCGGGCGCGCGGGTGGCGCGGGGTGACGTCGAGCCGGTCCACGACCTCCAGGCCGGCCGACGCGAAGGCGGCGGTGAGTTCGGAGCGTGGCCGCAGGCCGAGGTGTTCGGCCAGGTCGGACAGGATCAGCCAGCCCTCGCCGCCCGGTGTGAGGTGCTCCGCCAGGCCGTTCAGGAAGCCGCGCAGCATCCGGCTGCCCGGGTCGTACACGGCGTACTCGATGGGTGTGGTCGGTTTCGCCGGCACCCAGGGCGGGTTGCAGACCACCAGCGGAGCGCGGCCTTCCGGGAACAGGTCGGCCTCGACCACCGTCACCTGGCCCGCCACACCGAGCCGTTCGGTGTTCTCGCGGGCGCAGGCGAGCGCGCGCGGGTCCTGGTCGGTGGCCACCACCCGGCGCACGCCCCGGCGCGCGAGTACGGAGGCGAGGACGCCGGTGCCGGTGCCGATGTCGAAGGCCAGGTCCTGCGCGGGCAGCGGCGCGGCGGCCACGAGGTCGACGTACTCGCCGCGGGCGGGCGAGAAGACGCCGTAGTGCGGGTGGATCCGGTCACCGCCGAGCGCCGGGATCTCGACTCCCTTTTTGCGCCATTCGTACGCGCCGATCAGGCCGAGGAGTTCCCGGAGGGAGACCACGGACGCGGTGCGGTGCGGGCCGGGTTGTGCGGGGGCGTCGGCAGGCGGCGGGCCGTACGCCTGGGCGCAGGCCGCGCGGACGTCGGGGGCGCGGTGCAGCGGTACCGCGTGCGTCGCGTCGAGGGGGATCAGCAGCATGCCCAGGATGCGGGCGCGCTGGTTCTGCGCCGCGCGGTGCTGGTGGAACGCCTGCGCCGGGTCGTCGGGGAGCGTCTTGCGCGGGCGGCGGTCGATGCGGCGGGTCAGCGCCGTCAGCAGCTGCCTGGCGTTGTGGAAATCGCCGCGCCAGAGGAGTGCGGTGCCCTCGCAGGCGAGCTTGTACGCGGCGTCGGCCTTCATCCGGTCGTCCGCGATCATGATCCGGCGGGGCGGTGGCGCGCCGTTTTCGGAGCGCCAACGGGCGGAGCGGGCCTCGTCGGCCTCGGTCCATTCGACGACCGGCGGTGCATTCACCGAAATGTGCCTCGTGTCAGTGGTTCGGACCCCTGCCAGGGCGCCGCCGCTCAGCCGTGGCGCTGCGGGGCCGCCGATGGCGCCGGGCGCGCTCCCCGGGCGGCGCGGGTCGGCGCGGTCTGCGGGAGCGGTACGGCGGGGTGGTGACGGTCGACTTTACTCCGTGCGCGGGGCGGCCCCGGGCGGGCGGCCGGTGACCGGCGGGCAGCCGGGACTTTCGCCCCGTGCCGATGGCCGTACGCGCGGGGCAGGATGAAGGCAGCTGATCTTGATGTTCCGCGCGGCACGGGCCGGACCCGTCGGCCCTGCCCTGCCGTGCGGTGCATCGGCCACGGCGGCACACCGCGCCGTGGATCCCGTCGTTCGTATGGAGGCGCACATGGACACCCTTCCCGTCATCGTCGCTGTGGACGGGTCCGCCGACAGTGAGCGGGCGCTGCGCTGGGCGGTCGATGCGGCCCGGCTGCGGGGCGCGGTGTTGCAGGTGGTGCACGTCTGGCCGTACGCCACGGCCGAGCGGGCCGCGGCGGCCGAGGCCGACCCGGTGCTGGCGGAGCTGCGGACGAAGCTGGCGGCTGAGGAGAGCCGCGGGGCCGGGCTGCCGGAGATCGAGTTCCACGGCCTCGCGGGGCTGCCTGACACCGTGCTGCCCGAGCTGGGCGCCGAGGCCAGGCTGCTGGTGCTCGGCTCGCGCGGTCGCGGCGGCTTCGCCAGCCTGCTGCTCGGCTCCAACGGCCTGGCGTCGGCCGCCCACGCCGCCTGCCCGGTCGTCGTCGTCCCGCGCCCGGACCGCGACCGCACCCGGCGGGCGGACGAGGTCACGGCGGCGCCGCCCGGCACCCCGCAGGTCGCGCTCGGCGTGGACGCCTCGTCGGACGAGCCCGGCGCGATCGGCTTCGCCTTCGCCGAGGCCAGCCGCCGCGGCGCCCGCCTGAAGGTGCTCTCCGGCTACACCTGGCCGATGCTGATGCCGCCCGCCTTCGAGTTCGCGGCGGCGTACGAGGCCACGCAGCAGGACTACGCGGACGCGCTCGGCAAGCAGCTGACGGAGGTGCTCGCGCCGCACCGTGACCGGTATCCGGAGGTCGACGTCGAGGTGGTCCTCCAGGAGGAGAGCGCGGCCGGGCTGCTGGTGGAGGCGTCGCAGGAGAGCGATCTGGTGGTCGTGGCCCGGCATCGCCGCAGGCTGCCGGTGGGGCCGCGGCTCGGCTCGGTGGCGCATGCGGTGCTGCTGCACGCGGTCTGCCCGATCGCCGTGGTGCCGGTGGACCAGGACGGGGCGGCGCAGGGCGCTTCGTAGCGCACGCGGCGACGGCGGCCCGGCCACCCGGCCCGGCCGCCGTCGGGGGCTCAGTGCGCGGGGCGCCGCTCCGGCCTGCGCATCAGGAAGGCGGCGGCGGACCCGGCGATGAAGAGCGCGCAGACGGACAGGCCGGTGCTGATCCAGGACGTGCCGAGCCACTGCCCGCCGAAGTAGCCCAGGCTCACGCTGTACGCGGCCCACGCCAGACCGGCCAGCGCGGACCAGGGCAGGAACTCGCGCACCGTACGGTGTGCGACACCCGCGCCCAGACTGACCACCGAGCGGCCCGCCGGTGCGAAGCGGGCCAGGACGACGATGCCGCCGCCGCCCCGGTTGAGCGCCGTGCCGAGGCGTTGCTGCGCGGCGGTCAGGCGGCGGGAGCGGCCGATGGCGCGGTCGAAGCGGTCGCCGCCGCGCCAGGCCAGCCGGTAGGCGACCATGTCGCCGAGCACCGATGCCGAGGCGGCGCACAGCACCAGCGAGAACATCTCGGCCAGGTGTGTTCCGGCGCTCACGGACGCGCCCACCGCGCTGACCGCGCCCGCCGCGGTGCCGGTGCCCGCGGCGGCGGTGGCCGCGGTGATCACCAGGACCCCGCTGGGCAGGATCGGGACGAAGACGTCGAGAACGACCGAGAGGGTGACGATCACGTACACCCAGGGGGTGCCACTGAGGTGCCCCAGGCTTTCCAACAACGCGCCACTCCCGGTCCGGACCCCGCCGCGACGTCGCATGGGGCGGCAGGGGCGGCTGTACAGCCATACAGCGTACGCCTGTGCTCTGCCCGGTTCTGTCCCAGGGGGACAGATGTTGTACGTGTCACGCACACTTCGCGTTCATTGATGACCGCTAACGGTCGGCCTCTCCAAGAGGCGGCCCGCACGGCTGGGGTGCCGTACGGGCCGGTGGTGCGTCACGGGTGTCCGCCCGGGGCCTGAGCGTGGGCCTGCGGGCGGCTGCCGTGCGGTGCGGTGGAGCCGCGGGCGGCGGACCGGTCAGGCGGCGGCCCGCTCGCGGTCTCCCGTCCCCAGGCCGCCCTGTTCCCGGCCCCGCTGACCGGCGCGGGAACCGAAGAGCAGCCGGTCGGCCGACCAGGCGCCGGGGCCGAAGAAGACGATCAGCAGGAACGCCCAGCAGAACATCACGGACGCCTCGCCGCCGTTCTGGATCGGCCACAGCGCGGTGCCCTGGTGGGTGGAGAAGTACGCGTACGCCATCGAGCCGGAGCTGACGAAGGCCGCGGCGCGGGTGCCGAGGCCGCACAGCACCAGGATGCCGCCGACGAGTTGGATGGCGCCGGCGTACCAGCCGGGCCAGGTGCCCGCCGGGAGTGCCTCGCCGCTGCCCATCGCGCCGCCGAGCACGCCGAAGACCGTGGACGCGCCGTGGCAGGCGAAGAGCAGCCCGACGACGACCCGGTAGAGCGCGAGCACGTGCGGCGCGGCTTTCTCCGTGAAGGAGGCGGTCGGCGGGGAATTGAGTGGATTGACTGCATCGGACATGTGGGGACTCCTTCGGTTCCGAGGGGGACGTGCAACCGATGGAGGCACAGGTTAGGGATACCTAAACTATGCTTGCAAGTTCAATCTCTGGCCAAAAGGGACCTTTGGTCTGAACCAATTTCGACATGGGGCGCGGAGCGCGCTCACCGGTACCCGGGGCACCGGTCACCGGACATGCGGGCCCTCCGGAGTGCCGGGAGCACCCGGCAGTACCCGGGAACGCCGAGCGCCCGCCGGCCGGAGGCGGGCTCCGGCCGGCGGGCGCTCGGCATCGATGCGTCGGCGCGCGGTCGCGCCGGACGGGCCCACGGGGTGCCCGCGGATCCTCAGCAGCCGTCGAGGATCTTCTTCAGGGCCGCCTTCTCGGCGGAGTCGGCCGTCATGCCGTACTCGTGTTTCACCCACACCCACATCCGGGCGTACTCGCAGTGGTACGAGGTCTTCGGCGGCAGCCACTTCGCCGGGTCCTTGTCGCCCTTCTCCTGGTTGACGTTGTCGGTGACGGCGATCAACTGGGAGTGCGTCAGGTCGTTGGCCAGTTCCTGGCGGCGTTCGGTGGTCCACTGCGCGGCGCCCGACTTCCACGCCTCGGACAGCGGGACGACGTGGTCGATGTCCACGTCGGACGACTTCGTCCACACGCCGTCGTCGTAGGCCGACTTCCAAGTTCCGCTGGTCGCCGCGCACTTGTCGTCGGTCTGCACGTCGGTGCCGTCGCGCTTGAGCACCACCTCGCGGGTGTTGCAGCCGTCGCCCTGGTCGATCCAGTGCGGGAACTTGTCGCGGCTGTAGCCGTCCTGCGGCCCCTCGGCCTGCTCCTTTATGTCGGCGAGGTATGTCTTTGCGGTGGCCACGTCCGGCGGGCTGGGCGGCGCCGCCTGCGCGGTCTGGCCGCTCAGCATCAGCGTGCAGACCAGGGCTGCGGCCGAGCCCGCGGCGACGGTGACGCGACGCGCGTAGACCTTTGGCATCGGAACTCCCTTGGTGTGGGGGGAAGTTGGGTGCGGTGCGGGGTCCATGATGGCGACGTGGGGTTGCCGGTACATGGGCACCACGTAACAGAGTGGCGACATGCCCACGTCAGATCAAGGGCTTGACGGCACGCCATCTTCGTGTCGTGGCAGTCGGGTTGGGACGCTCCCGCGCACGCGCCCCTACAGTGAGCGCGTGCTCCTGCCGGTCAATACCACCCTCGGGGTCGTCCTCGCCGTCCTGCTGATCGCCGCCGTGGCCGTGACGGCCGTCGCGCGCCTCGGTCACGCCCGGCAGATCGCCGTGGCGGGGCTGCGCGCCGCCGCCCAACTCGCCGCCGTTTCCTACCTCATCGGCTGGGTCGTCGGCGCACTCCCGTGGCTGCTGTGCTTCCTCGTGCTGATGTTCGCCGTGGCGGTACGCACGGCGGGGCGCCGGATCACCGGTAACGGCACGTGGTGGTGGGCCGCGGTGCCGATCGCCGCCGGTGTCGTCCCGGTGGTCGGCCTGCTGCTGCTCACCGGGCTCGTCCCGCCGCGCGGCCTGGCCCTCGTCCCCGTCGCCGGCATTCTGATCGGCGGGGCGCTGACCGCCACCGTGCTCGGCGGGCGGCGCGCGCTGGACGAGCTGGCGACCCGGCACGGGGAGGTGGAGGCGGGGCTCGCGCTGGGCCTGCCGGACCGGGACGCGCGGATGGAGGTGGCCAGGCCGGCCGCCGCGGACGCGCAGCTTCCGGGGCTCGACCAGACGCGGACGGTGGGGTTGGTCACACTCCCCGGCGCGTTCGTCGGCATGCTGCTCGGCGGCGCATCGCCCGTACAGGCAGGTGCGGTGCAGCTGTTCGTGCTGGTGGCGCTGATGGCGGTGCAGGCGGTTGCGGTCTCGGTGGTGCTGGAACTGGTCGCGCGCGGGCACATCCACCGCGTACCCTTGACGGCAGCAGAAGGGGAGTAGCTCTTCGCCGGACCGTCGACATAATGCCCGCCCCAGTGGCGAGCCGGCGCCCGGAGGCCGGTATCCGTACCGTGCCAGCGAGACCTTCGGCCGCAGTGTTCTACGCTGCCGTGCCGAAGCGACCCCTCTTGGCGGGCCCCCTCGGTGCGGCCCGACCGATCGAGGTATACAGCCCCGTGTTCAGTCTCACCGTCGCAGCCGTCGTCTTCGGCGTCGTCTTCCTTGCCGAGCTGCCCGACAAGACCGCATTGGCCGGCCTGATGCTCGGCACCCGCTACCGCGCCTCGTATGTCTTCGTCGGCGTCGCCGCGGCCTTCCTCGTCCACGTCGCCCTGGCGATCGCCGCGGGCAGCGTGCTGACGCTGCTGCCGCACCGGCTCGTGCAGGGTGTGGTCGGCGTGCTCTTCCTGGCCGGTGCGGCGGTCCTGCTCTTCAAGAAGGACGAGGACGACGAAGAGGTCAAGAAGCCCGCCGACCAGAGCTTCTGGAAGGTCTCAGGGGCGGGCTTCATGATGATTCTGGTGGCCGAGTTCGGCGACCTGACCCAGATCATGACCGCGAACCTCGCCGCGCGTTACGACGACCCGCTGTCCGTCGGCATCGGCGCCGTCCTGGCCCTGTGGGCGGTGGCGGGCCTGGGCATCATCGGGGGCCGCACCCTGATGAAGCACGTCCCGCTCCGGCTCATCACCAAGGTCGCGGCGTGCGTGATGATCCTGCTGGCGGGATTCAGCCTGTACGAGGCGATCGCGGGCTGAGCCCGGGGCGGCAGGCGGGCCGTGGCGTCTCCGTACGGAGCGGCCCGCCGACCGTCAGGCCGGGGAGTGCGGGGTGATCCGGTTCAGGCGGGGAAGTGCAGGGTGATCCGGCCGTCGGCCAGGGCCTCGACGCGGATCCCGGTCAGGTCGCGGACCTGCACCGTCGGCGCGAAGGCCGCGGCACGGTCGCCGACGCCGACCACCCGCATACCGGCCGCAAGGCCCGCGTTGATGCCCGCCTCCGAGTCCTCGAACACGAGGCAGTCATCGGGCGCGTGGCCCAGCTCGGCCGCGCCCTTGAGGAAGCCCTCGGGGTCGGGCTTGCTGGCGCTGACGCTCTCGGCGGTGATCCGGACGTCGGGCACGGCCAGCCCGGCGGCTGCCATCCGGGCGTCGGAGAGCGCGATGTCCGCGGAGGTCACCAGGGCGTGCGGCAGTGCGGCGATCGCGTCCATGAAGGCCGGGGCGCCCGGGACCGGCACCACACCGTCGGTGTCGGCGGTCTCCTGCGCCAGCATCCGCCGGTTGTCCGCCATGTTCAGCTCCATGGGGCGGTCCGGCAGCAGCGCGGCCATGGTGGCCCAGCCCTGCCTGCCGTGCACGACCTGAAGGACGTCGGCGGCGGGCAGCCCCTGCTCGGCGGCCCAGCGGCGCCAGCAGCGCTCGACCACGGCCTCGGAGTTCACGATCGTGCTGTCCATGTCGAGCAGCAGTGCGCGGGCGGTGAGCGTGGTGGTTGCCGTCATCGGCGGGCTCCTGGGCGCTACGGGCAGAAGGTGGCGTACGCGGATCTGCGTGCGGCGGTGCGGGGCCGAGTGCGGCCGACGCGTCCGTGCCCGCAGGTGAAGAAAAACAAGTGGCTCCGCCCGCCGGTCAGGGAGTGCGGGCGGAACCACTTTGTTCCTACACGATACAAAGCGCGTCGGGGCGTCGACAACCGGCCCCCGGTGACGGGGGGCGGTGGGGTGGCCCGTCGTGGCCACCGGATCCGTCGCGGGAGGTGCCGGGCGGCGGGGTGTGCGGGGCCGGGGATTTGGTGGGTGTAGCCGTTTGACCTGCGGAAATGGGGTGGGGTGTGGAGCTGTGCGGGGTGCGGGCGCGTCGGCCGCGCCGTCGTCGGGGCGGACGCCTTTTCGCGGAGCGCCGGGCGAAACAGTGGGATATACCACCCTGGGGGGAAATGCCGACCTGGCGGAAATGGCACCTCAGGCACGTCAGGGGCCTCAAGGCATCTCAGGGCACCGCGGGCACCTCAAGGCACCTCAAGGCACCTCAAGGCACCTCAAGGCATCTCAGGGCGGAATGTCGCCCCGGTCGTGGTCGCCTCCGTCGCTCAGCGCTCAGCGTTCACGAGGAGTGTGTGCGGTACTCCAGTGACAAGCGGGTCCGTGGTCCGTAGACGCCCTCGGGGTCGCCCCGGACGCCGTACTGCCACTGGTAGTGGGTGACCGCGTCGCGTACGGCGAGGTCGTACCGGCCGTCGTCGGCGCCGAAGTAAAGCCCCAACTGCCGCAGCCGGTGCTGGAGTTCCACCACCGCGCCGCCGCCCGAGCCCGGGTGCAGCACCGCAGGGCCGATGTCCGGCGCGTCCGGGGCCCACGCGTCCGTCGCCGACGTGTCCGGGGGGCGGGCGGGTGCGGGGGAGCGGGTGGCGGAGCGGGAGGTCGGGATGCCGCTCTCCGAGGGGCGGTCATCGTCGGCGGCGGGCAGGGGCGCCGTCAGGCCCCGGCCGGGCTCGGTCGCCCGCTCCTCGGCCCCGCCGAACAGCGCGTCGCCGCCGGCCAGCGCCGCGCTCGCCGCCACCGCCGCGCCCGCGACGGCCAGCAGCGCGCGCTTCCGGCCGCTCCGGTGCGTGCCTCCGCCGCCGTCGGTGCCTGCCGGACCGCCGCCGGGTGCCGGACCGGGCTCCGACGAATCGACCGTCCTGGACGTCGGCCCCGCGGCCCGGTTCGGCCTCGGGGGCATACGCGGTGCGCGGACCCGGCCGACGGGCCTGACCCCGCGGAGATTCCGCAGGTCGGGGAGGTCGTGAAGCTCTCGTGACGCGGGGGGATCCGGGAGACCCGGGGGATCCGGGAGGCTGGGGGCGGCGGGGACGGTGGGAGTGGTGGGGACGGTGGGAGCGGCGGAGGTATCAGGGATACCGGGGATACCGGGGAAGCCCGGAGGATCAGGTGCCCGGTGTGCCCCCCGAGCCCGCTGTGCCCCCTGAGCCCGTTCCACCCGCTGTGACCACTCCGACCACTCCGCCCACCGTGCCCGCTCCGCGCTCTCCGGCCCCTCGGGATCGGGTAACGACACGTACGGCCGCACCCGCAGCGGATCGAAGTCGTCCTCGGCGACCGCGGCGCACAGGCACGTCGGCCGTCCGTCGCCCCGTACCGGAGCGCAGCAGTCCGGGCAGGTCTCCGATGCCACAGCGGCCCCTTCCCTGAAGTCCGGGGACGACCGTTGCGGCGGCGGCCCCGGAGCCGTCGAACCGGCAGCGATTATCCAGACGCCGGACCGCCTCGCGCAGGCAGTCACGGACATCCGCGAGGTATCCGTCGCAGCCGCCCGCCGCACCCGGGGGCCCGTATACGACATCACCGGCGATACCGCATCGATACGGCAGCGACACGAGGGTGCGACGGCAGCGACACGGCGCCGGGCGGCGGCCCCGCCCCCTCAGCGGGCCATATCGGGAGGAAACAACCAGGATGGATAAGGACGGCCGACCGCGAAAGCCAGGCCGCGGCCGAGTGGGCGGCGCGGCGGGCGGCAGGCCGGGAGAGAGGGAGGCGCTCATGGCGCAGGACACCGGTGCACCGGCGGTGCCCGGCGATGGCAGGTCCCAGCGGTCGGTCCTCGTCGCGATCGGCGCGCTGCTGCTCGGCATGCTCATCGCCGCACTCGACCAGACCATCGTCGCCACCGCGCTGCCCACGATCGTCAGCGACCTGGGCGGTCTCGACCACCTCTCCTGGGTGGTCACCGCCTACCTCCTGGCGTCGACGGCCGCGACGCCGCTGTGGGGCAAGCTCGGCGACCAGTACGGGCGCAAGAAGCTCTTCCAGACCGCCATCGTGATCTTCTTGATCGGCTCGGTGCTGTGCGGCATCGCGCAGAACATGCCGGAGCTGATCGGGTTCCGTGCCCTTCAGGGTCTGGGCGGCGGCGGTCTGATCGTGCTCTCGATGGCGATCGTCGGCGACATCGTGCCGCCCCGGGAACGCGGCAAGTACCAGGGCCTGTTCGGTGCCGTCTTCGGCGCCACGAGCGTCCTCGGGCCGCTGCTCGGCGGCCTGTTCGTGGACCATCTGAGCTGGCGCTGGGTCTTCTACATCAACGTGCCGATCGGCATCATCGCGCTGGCCGTCATCGCCGCCGTGCTGCACATCCCGGTCCGCCGCACCCCGCACCGGATCGACTACCTGGGCACCGGCCTGATCGCCGCCGTCGCCGCCTGCCTGGTCCTGATGACCTCGCTCGGTGGCGTCAGTTACCCCTGGGACTCCTGGCAGATCGTGGGGCTCGGCGTGCTCGGCATCGTCCTGCTGGCCCTGTTCATCCACGTCGAGCGGCGGGCCGCCGAGCCCGTCCTGCCACTGCGCCTCTTCCACATGCGGACCTTCACGCTGACCGCCGTCATCGGCTTCGTCATCGGCTTCGCGATGTTCGGATCGATGACGTACCTGCCGACGTTCCTCCAGGTCGTGCAGGGGGTTTCGCCGACCATGTCCGGCGTTCACATGCTGCCGATGGTGCTGGGCATGCTGGTGTCGTCCACCGCGTCCGGGCAGATCGTCAGCCGCACCGGCAGGTACAAGTTCTTCCCGATCGCCGGCACCGCCGTCACCGCCATCGGCCTCCTGCTGCTGCACCAACTCGGCCCGGCCAGCAGTGTCACGGCCATGAGCGTCTACTTCTTCGTCTTCGGCTTCGGGCTCGGCCTGGTCATGCAGGTGCTGGTGCTCATCGTGCAGAACGCCGTCGACTACAAGGACCTGGGGGTCGCCACCTCCGGCGCCACGTTCTTCCGCTCCATCGGCGCCTCGTTCGGCGTCTCCATCTTCGGCACGATCTTCGCCAACAACCTGGGCCCCCGCATCGCCGACGCCGTCGCGGGACGCCAACTGCCCCCCGGCGTCACCCCGTCCACCATCGCCGAGGACCCGCGAGTGGTCTCCCAACTCCCGGCATCCCTGCGGACCGGCGTGCTCGACGCCTACTCCGTCTCGATCACCGACGTGTTCCTCTACGCGGTCCCGGTCGTCCTGGTCGCCTTCGCGCTGGCCTGGTTCCTCAGGGAGGAACCGCTGCGCAGCAGCGTCACCGCGCCGGACACCACCGAGGTGCTGTCCTCCAACCCCGTCGAGCGTTCCTCGTACGACGAATGCGCCCGCGCCCTGTCCAAACTCGGCAGCATGGAGGGGCGGAGACGGATCTACGAGACGATCACCGAACGGGCCGGTCTCGACCTGAAACCGGCCGCGAGCTGGCTGCTGCTGCGCATCCAGCGGCACGGAACGGTGGAACCGGCGTTGCTGGCCGAGCGCACCTCCGTGCCGCTCGGGGTGATAGCCGCGGCCACCCGCCAGGTCGAGGAGCGCGGTCTCGCCGTACGCGAGGGCCTCGACCTGATGCTCACCGACTCGGGCCGCGCGGTCGCCGCCCGGCTCGCCGCCGCCCGCGAGGAGTCGCTGGCGCGGATGCTGGGCAACTGGTGGACCGACGACCGCCCGCACGACCTCGCGGAACTCGTCCAGCAGTTGACGTCCGAGATGTGCGGATCGGACGCCGAGGAACCGCACAACGGCGACGCCCGCCAGAGCGTCCCGCGCACCCCGCGACCGCCGGATCTGGCGAAGTGATCAGGGGGCGGCGCGCGGTATCCGCTTCTCGAAGAAGATCTCCGCGTACGGGTCGACGTGGTACGGGGCGATCTCGGCGTATCCGTGCCGGCGGTAGAGGGCGACGGCTTCCACCAGGTCGAGCCGGGTGTCCAACCGGATCCGCTCGGCGCCCAGTCCGGACGCGGCCCGCTCGGCGGCGGCCAGCAGCCGGGCGGCGACGCCGAGACCGCGCCCGCCGGGCCGTACGTACATCTGCTTCAACTCGGCGGTCCGCACGTCGAGCAGCCGCACCCCCGCGCAACCGACCGCGGTACCGCCGTGGCGGGCGACCAGCAGCACACCGTGCGGCGGGGCCAGGCAGTCGCTCGGGTACTCCGCCAGCCCCTGCTCGATCTCCTCCGACGTGGAACGCCGCCGCTCGTGCAACTCGTAGTAGCGATCGGCGACTTCGGTGTAGTAGTCGCGCAGCAGGGCCGCGGCGTCCGGGGAGCCTGGCGGCTCGGCGGCGAGGGTCCAAGGGGCGTCGGGCATGGCGTCAGTGTGGCGGGTGGTGGAGCGGTGCACACCTGGGTTTCGGGCGGCGCCCGGCCCGGTGTCCCGCGCCCGCCGGATCGGGCGAAGTGATCAGGGGGCGGGGACGCGGTATCCGCTTCTCGAAGAAGACGTCCACGTACGGGCCGCCGTGGTACGGGGCGATCTCGCGGTATCCGTGCCTGCGGTAGAGCGCGACCGCCTCCACCAGGTCGAGCCGGCTGTCCAGCCGAATCCGTTCGGCGCCCAGTCCCGCGGCGGCCTGTTCGGCGGCCGTCAGGAGTCGGGCGGCGGCGCCGAGGCCGCGTCGGGCGGGCCGTACGTACATCTGCTTCAGCTCGGCGGTCCGCGCGTCGAGCAGCCGCACCCCCGCGCAGCCTGCCGCCACGCCGCCGTACCGGGCGACCAGCAGTACGCCGTGCGGCGGGGCCAGGGAGTCGCTCGGGTACTCCGCCAGCCCTTGTTCGATCTCTTCGGACGTGGAGCGCCGCCGCTCGTGCAACTCGTGGTAGCGGTCGGAGGTTTCGGTGTAGTACGCGCGCAGCAGGGCCATGGCGTCCGGAGAGCGCGACGGCTCGGCGGCGAGAGTCCAGGCAAGCTGGAGGGTATCGGTGAAGTCGGGCATGCCGCCCATGTGACGAGTGGCAGATGGCGGGGGCCCGTACGCCTGGACTCCGGGCGGCGTCCGTCAGCCGACCATCACGTGACCGGACGTCAAGACAAGACCAAAGCCCCGCCGCGCCTCCCGGTCCGGGGGCGTGGCGGGGCTTTCGTCCCAGGTCAGACGGTGCCGAACGCGCCGTCCTTGACGCCTGCGACGAAGGAGGAGAAGGCGGTGGCGGGGATGTTCAGGACGGGTCCGCTCGGGTTCTTGGAGTCGCGGACGGGGACTATCCCGGTGGCCGTCGCATGCGCGGGCGCCCACTCGACACAGGTACCGCCGTTGCCGCCACTGTAGGAAGACTTGAACCAGATGAGGGGGAGGGAGTCGGTCGTCACGGAGTGCCCTTTCGTGCCTGCTCGATCATGGCCACTGAGTCCGCCTGGGAAAGCGCTTCGGCCTGGAGCTGATGGTAGGCCCTCACCAGCGGCAGCACGGATGTGATCTCTCTGTCCAAGTGCCCGTGGGTTTCGGACTCGACGTAGGAAACCACGGAGCGGTCGGGCAGGGTCAAGAGATTTACGACCCGATTGAACGGGCGGCCCTCGCCCAGGGTGTATGGCGCCAACTGGAGTACAGTATTCGGCCGTTCAGCGAATTCGACGAGCTGGGACAGTTGGCGTTCCATGACCCCAGCGCCACCGATCAGGCGCCGGATGCAGCTCTCATCCAAGACCACGATGACTATGGGCGGGACGGGCCGCATCAGAGCCGCTTGCCGTTCCGCCAAGAACGAGACGCGCTCAGCGGCCTGGTCGGGGCTGAGTGTTCCCCGCTTCACGTTGCCCTCTTCCAGGGCTCCCGCGTACTCCGGTGTCTGGAGCAATCCAGGGATCGTCCCTACTTCGAACAACCGGATCTCTGCCGCACGCGCCTCCTGCCCCAGGTACTCCGGGAAGCCCTCCAGCAGACTGCCGTTGCGGAGTTCTCCCCATGCGCGCTCGAACGAGTCTGCGGTCCCGGTGAGCCCGAAGACTACGTCTAAGGCCCGCGAAAACCGGAGAGTTGGCGGCTTACGGCCAGTTTCCACTGCCGAGATGTGTCGGCCCGAGTAGCCGACCTGCGCGGCGAGTTCGTCCTGCTTCCAGCTACGTGTCTCACGCGCGCTGCGTAGGCGCGCACCGAAGGCCGCCTGGGGCGAACTGTCCGGGTTCAACTCCTTGATGTTTACCAAAGTGCCCTCCGTTTCCGGAACGTTGAAGACAGCCCGAGCCTAGGCCACGCTGAGCCGCCTGAGTAGTCGTACCACTACGGAGAGGAGTGGCCGTGCGTGGAAAGAGCGGTCTCCCGGAGGGGCAGGAACCGTCGGGCGTCCCGGCCCGCGGTGAGGGAGGGGCCGGTGAGGCGGAGGGGGAGTCGCTGCCTCCCTACCCCTGTGATTACGGGCCGTGCGAGTGTCCCGACCCGGGCTGCTCGCTCAAGGCGCCGCCGAACGTCCAGCGGGACCGGGCGGCGGACAGTCCGGCTCTCGCCCGTCTCCGTGCGCAGGTCCGTGCGGACGGTCAACGGCGGGCGCAGTTCCGCGCGTTGGGGAGGCCGGAATGAGCCGCCGTGATGCGGTGGGGTGCCCGACGTGCGCACGGCTCACCGCTGAGCTGTCTGCCGCCGAACGTGCGGGAGACGCGAGCAAGGCCGTCGATTGCCGGGTGTTGCTCCGGCGGCACCCGCAGCACGACGACGTTCCGGTGGCGCTGCGGGAGAGCGATGGCCACTGAGGACACATCGGATGACGCATCGGCCGCCGGGGCTCCCGCGCCGCCCCGCCTGTTCGACGTCAACGAAGCCGTGGCGGCCGTCCCGCCGACGTGCTGGAAAGGGGACTACCGCCTCACCGCCGCCCTGGCGGAGGCCGCGCTGGCCGTCGAAGGGGGACGGCATGCCGAACCGGAACTCGATCTCGGGTGGTGCGTCCTGCCCACGGCCCACGGCGGTCCGCACTACGCCGTCGTGCGGGATCTGTGCGGCCTGGTGGTGTGGATCAAATGGCTCGGCCCGCTCGCCGAGCTGGTCGTCCTGCCCGACTGCCGCCGTGCCGATGGCTGCGGGCTGTTCGCCGGTCACCCCGGGCGGTGCTCCCGGTGAGCGCAGCCCGGGGCGGGGCGATCCGCTCGCCCCGCCCCGGGAGTTCGTCAGCCCTGCTTCGGGCCGGCCTGCTGGACGACCTCGAAGGACCACAGGGTCGACCCGGACGCGGCCGGCTTGGGACGCTCGCCGCCCTCGCCGCCGCCCTGGCCGCCGCCCTGGTGCGCGGCCTTCATCGGGCCCTCCATCCACGCCTGGAAGGACTCCTCGTCCCGCCAGCGGGTGTAGACGAGGTACTGGTCGGTGCCCTCGACGGGCCGCAGCAGCTCGAACCACTCGAAGCCGTCCGACGAGTCGACGGTCCCGGCGCGGGCGCCGAAGCGCTGCTCCAGCACCTCACGCTGCTCGGCGGGCACGGTCAGTGCATTGATCTTCACGATGCTCATACCGCCCATCGTGCCGTATGCCGCCTTCGTACCGGGGGGCAGGGCACGGCTCTGGTTCGGGAACGGCGGCACCTATGACGTGGCCCGGCAGCCCGCTTCCGTCACTGTCGGCACTCACCCTCTTGGTACTCCCCGTTCGTACGGGGGTGCCCAGCGCCGGTTTCCCGTTCCTGCAACTCTGCCCCCTTGCCTCACATGAGGAACCGCCGGAACGATTGACCAGGAACCTGGGCCATGAAGAAGGGGAGGTCATGGAAGTCTCCATGCTCGCGACATCATGCGACAAGAAGGACTGCCCCACGATCTACAAGACGGATCGGGGCACCCTACTGGTACAGGGCGGGACTCCGGTCGATCACGGGCTTCGGATCCCCGCCCACGAAACCTTGGTTGAGATCCCGCTCGAACTGTTCCAGAAGGTCATCCGTGACAACCTCATCTAGGACTCTAGGCAGCCTCTTCGACACCTTCGACCGCGAAGCGTTTCGGCTGGAGACCCTGGACGACTACAGCCAGTCGGGCAGCGTCGCTGCATATCGAGCCTTCCTGTCCGGCCAGGATCGGCCCGACGGCTACAACGCTGACTGGCTGGAAGAGATCAAGGGGCACGTGGGGGGCGGGCGGCGGATGTACCGCGTCCACATTCTGACGCGGCCTCTGACCCCGTACCTGCGATTCGAACTTGGGTGGGGCTACGTCACGAACGCGACGGCGGGAGAAGAATTCTTCATCCTCGATGTCACGGATCGCCCCAATCCCATAGCTGACGTCGGGGACTTCTGGCTTTTTGATTCAGTCACGGCCGCGCCGATGCGCTACGGCCCTGATGGGAAGTATCTCGGAGCTGACGTACTCCCCGACGACCGGGGCCCTGAGTACGTCGCCTACCGGGACAGGGCGCTTGGGCATGCGGTGCCATTCGCGGACTGGTGGGCAGAACACGGCAAGTGAACCGTTCGGAGTTGGGTGCAGCGCTGCGGGTATTGCGGCAATCCTCTGGTAAGGAGGCAAAAGCCGTGGCCCGCAGCTCTGTCATGTCCGCAAGTAAAATCAGCAAGATCGAAACCGGAAAGCTCGCCCCGAGCGTCGACGACGTGGACCGCATCCTGACCGCCATCGGCGTCTCGGAGGGCGTGAAGACGGAGTACATGGAGGCCGCGCGGGCGGTAGCCACGGAGGCCACAGCGTGGCGTCTCATCCAGCGTGCTGGACTCCACAAGGCACAGAAGCAGCTACAGGCCATCGAGGGCCGTATGAGCCTCCTGAGACTCTTCCAGCCAGCTCTTGTGCCTGGCTTGCTTCAGACCCCGGAGTACATGCGGGCCATCCTGTCCCGGCACGAAGACCTGAGTGAAGAGACAGTACGGCGGACTATAAGTGCCCGTCTTGAGCGGCAGGAAGTGCTGTACGAAGTGAGCAAAACCCTTCGCTTCGTGATCACGGAACCGGTGCTTCGGTGGTTGATTACTCCGCCGCTCGTCATGGCTGGGCAAGTAGACCGGCTCATCGCCTTGTCCCGGATGCCCAACATCGATATTCGGATCGTTCCTCTCGCAGGGCCCAAGAATGACATCCCCAACCATGCCTTCGTTATCAGGGACGACCGGGTCGTGTCAGTGGAGACGGTGCACGCTGATGTGACGGTGACCGACCCGAGAGACGTTGCCTTGTACGCGGCCAAGTTCGATGGTTTCGTGGAACAAGCTCTTTCCGGCGACAGTATGAGGGCCGTACTTGAGGGCATCCGAGACGCACTCTTGAGGGAACAGGAAACAGGCTAGGCGCATATAACTCCCCGGAGGATCATCGCTTCGACGAATCCAGCCGGGGAGGCAGCGCAGGAATGACGAGCCCGATTCGGTACAGCCGACGTCCCGTTGAGCTGTCACTCGACGGCTGGCTGTTGGAGGGCGAGCCGGCCCTCGGTTGCCAAGCGTGTGCCGCCCTCTCCAGCGATGCAGGGCGCGAAGAGTCCGGCATGTGGCTATGCCATATGTGCGCAGCGATAACCGGCTGCTGAGACCCCCGTCCCGGCCGCGGAAACCTGGACAGTCGAGCAGCCGGGGCGGGTGACCCCACCGCAGAGGAATCCCCCTGCGGCCCACGGGCCATGCCACCGGCGGTACGGCGGCACGGCCCCCCGCGAAAGAGGAGGTTGGTGGATGAGCGGTGCGAGCGTCGATGGGTACGAGACGCGCATGCCCGATGCCGAAGGGTGGCGCGGTATCCCGTACCGGCACCCGGCTGACATGCCTGACATGCCTGATGTGACGGCAGTTGACGGTGGCCGGCACGACGGTGGCCCGATGCCCCCGGAGGCTCCGCGTGACCCGGAACCGAGTGGTGGCGACGGGGAGTAGCCCATCTCGTCGTGCCCGCTGAGTGACGGTGCCCCGTCCGTGCGCTGCCCCCGTGGCGCAGGGGCGGGGCTTTAGAAGTCATCTCATTTGGCGAGTCTGCGGTAGCAGATGAGGGTGCAGGCGATGCTGGTGAAGGCGAGGAAGTGGTCAGCCTTGCGCTCGTAGCGT
>NZ_JBITJM010000020.1:0-154268 GCF_044460025.1 Streptomyces sp. NPDC050161
CCTGGCACGCACGCTCGCCGCGTTGTCGGGATCTCCCCGGTACGCCCAGTACCGGGAAGACCCTCCGCCTTGCGAGCGCACGCACCAGACGCCGCAGGGCCCGCCCTCCGGGCGGACGACGGGAGTTCGACGACAGGCCCCAGCAGACTAACCAGTCGGTATGTCCCAGCGGAAGAGGCCGGAGCCCAGGCGGCCGGGATCGTTCCCTGGCGGGCCACGGAGCGTTAGCGTGCGCGGGGCACGTCGTTCCCACCGCTCACGGAGGTGCGCACATGGCCCTGTCGAGACGCGTTCTGCTCGGACGCCTGGCGGCGACCGGAGCCGCGGCGGCCACGGTCGGCACGGACGCCGGCCCGGCCCGCGCCGCGCACCCCGCCCACGGCGGCGGGACGGTGCACACCGGCTTCGACCGGCTGGCCGCCGACGGCTACCGGCTCCTGGACGGACACCGGACCGGCATCGTCACCAACCCCACGGGGGTCACCCGGGACCTGCGGCACATCGTGGACGTCATGCACGCCGACGACCGGGTACGGCTGACCGCCGTCTTCGGCCCGGAGCACGGCTTCCGCGGCACGGCGCAGGCGGGCGGCTCGGAGGGCCGCCACGACGACCCGGCGACCGGCCTCCCGGTGTACGACACGTACGACAGGAGCGGCAGGGAACTCGCCGCGATCTTCACCGAATCCGGCGTGGACACCGTGGTGTTCGACATCCAGGACGTCGGCGCGCGCTTCTACACCTACATCTGGACGCTGTACGACTGCATGGTGGCCGCCGCCCTGGCGGGCAAGCGGTTCGTGGTGCTCGACCGGCCCAATCCGGTCACCGGACGCGCGGCCACCGGACCGGTGCTCGACCCGGCCTACGCCTCGTTCGTCGGCCGCGAGCCGATCGCGCAGGCGCACGGGATGACGGCGCTGGAGTTGGCCCTGCTCTTCAACGACCTGTTCGTGCCGAGGGCCGCCGGGCGCCCGGTGCGGCTGGAAACCGTCCCGATGGGCGGCTGGCGGCGCGGTGACTTCTTCGACGCGACGGGGCTGCCGTGGGTGCCGCCGAGCCCCAACATGCCCACCGCCGACACCGCGCTGGTCTACGCGGGCACCTGCCTCTTCGAGGGCACCAACCTCTCCGAAGGGCGCGGCACCACCCGGCCGTTCGAACTCCTGGGCGCGGACGGCATCGACCGCCGGTGGGCGGCGGCGGTGAACGCGCTCGGGCTGCCCGGGGTCCGCTTCCGGGAGGCGTACTTCGCGCCGACGTTCTCGAAGTTCGCGGGCAAGACGATCGGCGGCGTCCAACTGCACGTCCACGACCGGGAGTTGTTCGACCCGGTCCGCACCGGCATCGCGCTGCTGGTCACCGCGAAGCGGGTGTGGAGCGGCTTCGCCTGGCGTCCCGACCACGGCATCGACCGGCTGACCGGCTCGGCGCGGGTCCGCACGATGATCGACGCGGGCGCCGGTACCGACGAGGTGGTCGCGGCCTGGCAGCCGGACCTGGCCCGCTTCCGTACCGAACGGGCCCGCCACCTGCGCTACCGCTGACACCGCCGCGGCGACCGCGCCAACCTCCGGATGTCCGCACCGGTTTGGGAACAACCGTGCCCCGGACGGCGATGATCGGCACAATGCAGGGGTGGGAAATTTCAACGAACTCCAGCTCGCCGACGGAACCGCCATCCGGTTCGACGTGACGGCGGGCGACGGCACACCCTGGCCGGACGGCGCCCCCGGGGCCGGCCAACTCCCCGATGACGCCGGGGAGTCCCGGCACCCGGAGGGCCCCGGCGCGCCGGACGAGGAGGCGATGGCCGAACTGCCCGACGGCATGGGCCCCAGCGTGCCGGTCGCCCGGGGCGACGGGGACAGCCGGGTGTCCCGGATGGCGGTGCGCACGGTACGGGCGGCGCTCGCGCCCGTCGGCTCGCTGCTCCAGGAGGTGCACGACGCGGTGCTGTCGGCGCCGCAGCCGCCGGAAGAGGTCACGGTGACCTTCGGCGTCCAGATCGGCCAGGACCTGAAACTGGGCGTCGTGGGCGGCACCGGCCAGGCCCATCTGACGATCGCGGCGTCCTGGCGGCCCGGCAGCAGCGGGGACTGAGCGTGGGCTGGTTCCACTCCTCGGTCAGGTCGCCGTCGGCGCAGCCGCTGTACTCCGTGGTCTCGGTGCTGCGGGCCAAGGACGGCAAGAGCGCGGGCGCCGGTGTCCTGCTCGCCCCGACCACCCTGCTGACCTGCGCCCATGTCGTCAACGACGCCCTGCAACGCCCGATGTTCGACGACCGGGAACCGTCCGGGGAACGCGTCAAGGTGACGCTCCACCGGCCCCACGAGGTCACCAGGACCTGGGCGGCGGTCACCCACTGGCTGCCGCCGAGGCGCCGGGTGCCGGGCGGGCCCGGTGCGGCGGGCCGGCTGCCGGTACGGCCGCTCCAGGACGCCGAGTGGCTGGGCGACCTGGCGGTGCTGGAGATCGAGGCGGCGGACGGCGAGGTGCACGTGCCCCAGTGGGCGCCGATGGCCGAGGGGCAGATGCTGCGCGCCTGGCACGGCTCGGCGCGCAGCAGCACCTACGCCGACGTCCGGGTCGGGCCCTGTGACGGGGAGATCGGCTACATGGACGGCTGGCCCACCGGCATGGCCATCGGGCCCGCCTACAGCGGCGGCCCGCTGTGGTCCACGATGCACAACGCCGTGGTCGGTCTCGTCTGCGCGCACGTCGGGCCGCCCACCGACGCCGCCGGCCGGCCGCTGCCTTACACCCCGCAGCACATCGCCCGGCGCAGCTGGGGCATGCCCTGGCAGCGGATCACCGAAGAACTCCGGGCGGCGGGCGCCGGGCACCTCTTCGACCCGCCCGAGGCGGACGCGGACGATCCGGCGGCGGGGCTGCTGTGCAGCCTGCTGAAGAGCCTGCTGCCGTCGGGGGTCAGGCGCGCCGACTACGCGCGGGCCGTCGCCGGCCGCTGCGGCTACGGCTACCCCGAGGGCGCGTCCTCGCCCTCCCCGGAGGAGTTCGCCGCGTTCCTGGTCACCGAACCCCGGGCGCTGGCGGCGCTGTCGGAGGTGCTGCGGCGCAACGAACCGCACGCCGCCGCGCAGTTGCTCGCGGTCGGCTGGCTCTCCCGGGTGCCGCGGCTGCTGGCCCCGCGCGAGTACCGCAGGCTGCACGACGTACTGGCGACGGTGCCCGCCGGGGCCCTGGCCAGGCTGCCGGAGGCGGTGCGGGCCGCGCTGCCCCGCACCGCCTCCTTCCCGGTGGAGGAAGTGGCCGGGCACCTCGGGCGGGACACGTCCGAGACGTCGGGAACCGGCACGGCCCAGGCACTCGACGCGCTCCTCGACCACCTGGAATACCTGCCGGGCGACAGCCGCAGCGAGCGGGGCGGCCCCCGCGTGCCCGCCCTCCTGACGGCCGTCGAGTACTTCTCCGCGCTCTGCCCGCCCGCCCAGCGGGCCCATCTGCGCCTGTGGTCCGACGGGGTCGCCGAGCGGCTCGCCGTCCCCCGCCAGGCGATGACCGAACGCCGGTCGGTGGCCGCCGGCTGGCACCAGACGCAGGACCGGGCACGGGCCCAGGGCGCCGTCCCCCGGGTGCTGGCCCAGATCGGCCTGGAGGCCGGGGACCGCTACCGGCTGCGGGTGTGGTGCGACGAGGGTTCGGGGCTCCGGCAGGTGTCGACCGAGGGCGACGTCACCTACAGCGCCACCGAGGCCGCCCGGGTGCTGCTGCGGGCGGTGGAATCCCTGTACCGGACCGCGCCGGTGGAGAGCAGGCCGGTGGTGGAGGCGCTGGTGGACCGGGGCGCGCTGAATCTGCCCATCGACGAATGGGAGAGCGTGGGGCCCGACGACGTGGTGCCCGAAGTGCTCGGCGTGGGGTACCCGCTCGTCGTCAACTGCCCCGACCTGCGCCGCAAGGAGCGCTTCCTGCACGACTGGCGGGACCGCTGGCGGAAGCTGGACACCGGCCACACGCTGCGGCTGGACGACGCGGCGGTGGGCGTGCGTGAGGTGTACGCCATGCTGCTGGACCGTACGGACACCGTGCGGGTGGCGGTGGACGTCCCGCAGGCGCTGCGGGAAGCGATCGTGCAGACCTGTCTGTCCGTGGGGGTGCCGGTGGTGGTGTGGGACCGGCAGGCGGACGACGGCGGCTCGCACGCCGTGCGCGAGATGACGGCGGTGACCACCAGAAAACTGCCCGAAGAGGTCAGGACCTACCGTGCCAAGTCCGTCCACCGGCCGCAGGAGTTCACCGGGCGTCCGGTGCTGGCCTGGGCGGACGCCGACCGTACGGTGCCGCAACTGCATCTGTCGGAGCCTCAGGAGGGCCCGTGAACGACGTACCGCAACCCGCATCGCCGCCGTCGGACGACGACTGGCGGCTCTTCCGTGGCGACGGGGTGCCGCGCCGGGTGACCATGCCGCCCGCGCCGCCCTGGCGCCGCTTCTCACCGGACGACCGCTCCGTCGCCCCGCTGCCGTACCTGATCTCCCGTGAGCACGCGGACGTGGTGAGCGCGGCGCTGCAACTGCGCCGCCCGCTGCTGGTGACCGGACCGGCGGGCACCGGAAAGTCCTCGCTGGCCCGCGCCGTCACCCATGAACTCGGCCTCGGCGAACTGCTGCGCTGGCCGGTCAACAGCCGCTCCAGCGTGCAGGACGCGCTCTACGGCTACGACGCCATCGGCCGGCTGCGCGAGACGACGCTCAGCCGGGACCGCGGCGAGGCGGAGCCGTCCATCGGCAGTTTCATCCGGCTCGGGCCGCTGGGCACGGCGCTGGTGCCGCGTGCGGCGCCGCGGGTGCTGCTGGTCGACGAGATGGACAAGGGCGATGTGGATCTGCCCAACGACCTGCTGACCGTCTTCGAGGACGGCGTCTTCGAGATCCCCGAACTGGTGCGGCTGCCCGAGGAGTCGGCCGAGATCGAGGTGCACACCGCCGACCACCAGGAGACCGTCACCGTCCGCAGGGGCCGGGTGCAGTGCACCGAGTTTCCGGTCGTCATCATCACCAGCAACGGCGAACGCGACTTCCCGCCGGCCTTCCTGCGCCGCTGCGTACGCCTCGACCTGCCGGTGCCTGGCGAGGAACGGCTGCGGGAGATCGTCACGGCGCATCTGGGCCCGGACGCGCTCCAGGAGGCCGACGGGGTGCTCCAGAAGTTCCTGAGCCGCCGCGCGCCCGGCGAACTGGCCACCGACCAGCTGCTGAACGCGGTGTTCCTGCGGGCGGGCGGCGTGGACCTGGACGGCAAGGGGCTGCTCGACGCCGTCCTGCACCAGCTGACCGGAAACGTCTGAGCGCCATGACACATCCGGGGGACGCCGCGGTGGACCGGGACCGGGACGCGGCGCGCGAGGAGCGTCTCGGCGCCGTGCTGCGGGTGCTGCGCACGGCCGGTTGTGACCTCGACGCGCAGGAGGCCCTGGACGTGCTCTGGCTGGCCGGGCGGCTGCCGGACGGCGGCCGGGGCGCGCGGCTGCCGCTGGCGCTCGCCCGGCAGGACGCCGAGGTCCCGGTGCCGGACGCGGCGGACGACGTGCCGGCGGAACCCGGTGCGGACGACGCGGAGCCGCAGGCGGAGCAGCCCGGCACCGACCCGCTGCCCGACCTTCCGGTGCCCGAGCTGCACGCCGCCCCGCGGTCCCGCCCGTCCGAACCGCCCGCGGTCGCACCCCAGGACCCCGACGAGCCGCAGCCCGCGCTGCCGGTGCGGGTGCCCGAGGTCAAGGCGCTCGCCCAGGAGTTGCTGGTCGGGCGGGCCCTTCGGCCGCTGAAACAGCAGCGGCCCAGCCGGTGGCGGCAGGAGCTGGACGAGTCGGCGACCGCGGCGGCGTTCGCCGAGACCCGGCTGCCGGACGTGGTGACGCGTCCGGCCAGGGAGCGCTGGCTGCGCCTGGTGCTGGTGGTGGACGACGGTCTGTCGATGCTGCTGTGGCATCAGCTCGCGGTGGAGTTGCGCACCACCCTCCAGCGGCTCGGCGCCTTCCGCTCGATCCAGGTGCACGGCCTGGACACCCGCACCTCGGGCGAAGTGGCCCTGCGCGGGCGCCCGTTCGACCCCGGTGAGGCCACGCTGGCGCCGTCGTCGGCCGCCGACCCTTCGGGGCAGACCCTGGTCCTGGTGATCAGCGACGGTATGGGGGCCGCCTGGCGCACCGGCCGGATGCACGAGGTGCTGCAACGCTGGGCCTCGGCCGGGCCCACCGCCGTGCTGCACACCCTGCCGCCGTCGCTGTGGCGCGGCTCGGGGCTCCAGGCCGACCGCTGGCAGGTCACCACCCACCGGCCCGGCGGCCCGCACACCGCCTGGGACGTCGCCGATCCGGTGCTCCCCGTGGAACTCGCCGCGTTCCACGGTGTGCCGGTCCCGCTGCTGGAGCCGTCGGCCGTGGCGCTGCACCAGTGGGCGCGGCTGGTCGCCTCGCCCGGCACCACGGCGGAACTGCCGCTGCTGACCGAGCCCCGGCACCACGCGGCGGTCACCGCCGCCCGTGAGGTCGGCACGGTGCAGCACTTCCGGGACGCCGCGTCACCGGAGGCGTACCGGCTCGCGGCGCATCTGGCGGCGGTGTCGCCGGTGTCGGTGCCGGTGATGCGGCTGGTGCAGGCGGCGGTGCCGTGGCAGGCGCGCACCGCGCAGCTGGCGGAGGTGTTCCTCGGCGGTCTGGTCGGCCCCGCGCCGGCGCCGGTGCCGGAGCCGGTGCCCGTCAAGCACCGGATCTTCGACTTCACCGAGGACGCCAAGAGCGCGCTGCTGGACGCCGTGCCCAGCGCCGAACTGATCCGCACCAGCCGCCGGATCGGCCGTCACCTGGAGCAACTGGCGGGCCGCTCACCGGACTTCCCCGCCTGGCTCGCCCACCCGGACGGCGATGACGCGCTGCCGGACGCCTTCCGCCCGTTCACCGCGGTCGAACGCCGGCTGCTGAAGCGGTTCGGGGTCAGCGTGGAGAGCATGGAGTCGCTGCGCTCCCGTACCCCCCTGGCCCCCGAAGCGGCGCCCGGCGCCGAAGCGCCCGCTTCGTGGCGTCCGCTCACCGGCCAGGATCCGCGCCGGCTCGGCGACTTCACCCTGCTGGGCAGGCGCCTGGGCGCCCGCACCGTCGTCTACCACGGCCGGGACTCGGGCGGCAGGGAAGCGGCGCTGCGGGCGGTGCGCCCGGGGCTGCCGACCGCCACGGAACGGCTGCTGGCCACCGAGGCGGAGGCGTTGCGCCGGATGAACGGCCGGTACGCGCCCCGTCTGGTGACCACCGGGCTGAACGACCGCCCCGCGTGGCTCGCCATGCAGCAGGTGCGCCGGGCCGACCGGACGCACGGCAGGCCCGGTGGCCGCGCCAAGGGCGACGCGCCGGCGCGGCTGGACGAGTTGCTGGAGATCGTGCTCCCCGGTGAGCTGGGGGTCCTGGACATCCTCAGCAGCCTCACCATCGCCTGGCAGCTCGCCGACGCGGTCCGGCTCTGCCATCTGAACGGCCTGGTGCTCGCCGATCTCACACCCGCCGACGTGATGGTGCTCGACCGCACGGTGCTGCTGGCCGGTCTGTCGGACTGCGCGGTGGACGGCGCGTGGTCGGGGCCCGGCCCCGCGCCGACCGAGGCGGGCAACATCAGCGCGCTGGGCGAGGTGCTGCGCGCCACGGCCAGCAAGCCGCCCGGTGTGCAGACCTGGGTGGCCGAGGGCATGCACCTGTGGCAGGGCGACATCTGGCTGCCGCTGCGCGAGCTGGTCGCCCGCTGCTCCGCGACGGATGAGGCGGAACGGCCCACCGCGGCGGAGGCGGCGGAGACCCTCGCACGGTACGTCGCACTCGCCCAGGCCATGCAGGGCACCGAGGCGCCGCGGACGGGTGCGGCAGGACCGCGGACCGGCAGCGGAGCAACCGGCGGCGCGGCAGCGGGCGTTGCGGCTCCGGACGCGTCACCCGCCGCCCGGCCCCCGCTCACGCCGCGCGCCGCCGGGGCGCCGGAACCGGTCAGCAGGATCGGCCGGCGGTCGCCGCGCGCCGGGCTCGGCGGGCGCCGGGCGGCGCACGAGAGGCGGGTGGCGGCGGCCCGCAGGCCGCTGTCGCACAGCCACCGCATCACGCTGGTCGGCACCGCCCCGGGGTCGGGCCGGCTGACCACCACCGTGGCGCTCGGCTCCGTGTACGCCGCCGTGCGCGCCGAGCCGGTGCTCGCCCTGGACGGCGCCCCCGGCCACGGCGATCTGCGCGACCGCTTCCCGCGGCCCGTGCCCACCACGCTGCGCCAGGTGAGCGAGCTGCCCACCGACGCGCCCTACGAGCGTCTGCTGCCCTTCGTCACGTCCACCGCCTGCGGCCTGGAGGTGCTCCCCTTCACCGCGCGTGCCGCCGCCGGGCGCAGTCAGCACGCCGACGAGTACGGCAGGCTGCTGGCGCTCAGCGCGCACCACTATCCGCTGGTGCTCACCGACTGGGCGGCGCCCGCCACCGGCCCCGCCATCGGCCCGGTACTCGGCCTGACGGACCGTCTGGTGCTGTGCGTCTCACCGGCCAGGGCTTCGGTGGAGACCGCTGCGGCCCTCCTGAAGAGCTGGCGCGCCGACGCGGCCAGGCGCCGTCTCGCCGAGCACGCCGTGGTCGTCGTGTCCCAGGTCGGCGTCCCCGACCCGCTTCCTGACGACACGGTCAGGGCGGCCCTCCCTCCGCTGCCGCTGGTCTTCGTCCCGTTCGACACCCACCTCGCCGGGCTGCGCGAGGTGTCGCTCCCACGCCTCAAGTCGCGTACCGCGGAGGCGTTCCTGGAGCTGGCGGCCCACCTCATGGAGGACGCCGGACACTGAGCGCACACGGCCCGCCTTCGTCTCACATACCAGGACGAAACATTCCACCTATTGACTGCCCCGTCCACAGGACGTGAGCATGCCGCTCGTGCGAACTGATGCGACACCAGCGAAGAAAGCGCCGGGAGCGGCGGATACGGCGGACGGTGCGGAGTCCGGCGGCGGCGAGAGCCTGCGCCGGGTGGCGGTGGCCTCCTTCATCGGGACGGCCATCGAGTTCTACGACTTCTACATCTACGGCACCGCCGCCGCGCTGGTCCTGAACCAGGCGTTCTTCCCCACCCTCGACCCGGTGAACGCCACCCTCGCGTCGTTCTCCACCTACGCGGTGGCGTTCGCCGCCCGGCCGCTCGGCTCGCTGGTCTTCGGCCACTTCGGCGACCGGATCGGCCGCAAGTCGGTGCTGGTCGTCTCGCTGCTGATGATGGGCCTTTCCACCGCGTTCGTCGGCCTGCTCCCCGGCTACGGCACGCTGGGCATCTGGGCCCCGCTGCTGCTGATCCTGCTGCGTTTCGTGCAGGGCATCGGGCTCGGCGGCGAGTGGGGCGGCGCGGCACTGCTGGCGGTCGAGCACGCGCCGCGCGCACGCCGCGGACTGTACGCGGCCTTCCCGCAACTCGGCCCGTCCGTCGGGTTCTTCGCGGCGACCGGGGTGTTCTGGGCGCTGTCCGCCGGGCTCGACGACGCGGCGTTCCGCTCGTGGGGCTGGCGGGTGCCGTTCCTGCTGTCGTTCCTGCTGGTCGGCGTCGGCCTGTTCGTCCGGCTGAAGATCAGCGAGACGCCGGTCTTCACGAAGGTGCTGGACGCGCAGGAGGCGAGCCGGGCGCCCGCCCTCGATGTGTTCCGGCGGCATCCGCGCGAACTCCTCCTGGGCACCGGCGGCATGATCATCGCGTACGGCCTCTTCTACACCGCGACCACCTACTGCCTCTCCTACGCCACCGGCTCCCTCGGCGTCTCCCGCAACACCATGCTCGGCCTCTCCCTGGTCGCCTGCCTCTTCCTGGCGGCCGGCACCTGGCTCGCCGCGACCCGCTCGGACGCCGCGGGGCGCCGCAAGCTGATCCTCGCGGGCACCGGCCTGGCCGTGGTGTGGGGTCTGGTCCTCTTCCCGCTGCTCGACACCGGGCAGCCGGTGCTGATCGCGCTCGGCATCGGCGGCGCGCTGTTCTGCATGGGTGTCGTGTACGGGCCGATGGGCGCCTACCTGCCGGAGCTGTTCGGCCCGACCGTGCGGTACTCGGGCGCCTCGCTCGCCTACAACCTGGGCGGCGTGCTGGGCGGCGCGGTCGCCCCGCTGTTCGCCACCCGGCTCCAGTCGGCGTTCGGCTCCGCGTCGGTGGGCTGGTACGTCAGCGCGATGGCCGTGGTCTCGCTGCTGTGCGTGCTGGCCCTGCCCGAGACCAGGGAACGCGAACTGGCCTGAACCGCGAGGCTCCCCGTACGGACGTGCCGTACGGGGAGCCGTCCTGTTCCCGGGCCGAGAGGGCCTACCGGTGCGAGGGGAATTCCACGACCTGCTGGTAGGTCGGCCGGTTCTGCCAGCTGATGGCGTCGTGGGTCAGACCGCCCACCGCGCGCTGCACGATGGAGTCCGCGCACCACTGGTCGCCCGCCTTGCAGCTGTCGTCGCCCGGGTAGACCTGCTCGGCGGTCTTGCCGCTCGCCTGCCTGAGCGTGTCCAGCAGGGTGTCGCGGCAGGCGGCGAGGTCGCCGTTGCCGCAGTACGGCACGGCGAGCGGGCCCTGGACCCGGTCGCCGAGCACCGCGCGCAGATCCTTGTCCGCGTAGCTCCACCAGCCGTACTGGAACGCCGATCCGGCGTGTGCGCCGGTCGGACCGTGGCCCGCCGAAGGCGACTCGTCGACGGCGAGGTTGGCGCCCAGCGCGTCGTAGAGGTCGCCGCCCAGGCCCGGTTTGAAGGCGCCTTCGATCATCAGCGGCCACCAGGCGTCCATCAGGCGTACGGCGTCGGGGTGCGTGTAGGTGTGCGAGCCGGCGCTCGTCTCGCGGCGCTGGGCGCCGTCCTTGCGCCAGGAATCCAGCTGCTGCACCGCCGTCCTGAGCTTCGGGTCGGTGACCGGCTTGCTGTTGAGCACCCGCAGGAGCCGGGGCAGTACGTCCTCGCCGCGCAGGTCGGTGACGGCGGCCTCGGACATCGCCCGGGTCAGCGCGGCGCGGGTGACGCCGCCCTCCTTGGTGAGCGCCGCGACCCGGTCGTCGAGCAGGTCGGCGCGGTGCACCGAGCCGTTGCCGAAGCCCGCCGAGTCGTAGTCCTTGGCCTGCTTGTTGTTCCAGGAGATGTAGTAGTCCTGGTCGACCGACTGCGGGTGCTGGTCGGGCGGTGTGTAGTCGGTGGTGTTGGCCTTGGGGTCGTAGCCCCGCCACTCGTACTCCGGGTCCGCCTTGATGGGCAGCGCCGGGTCGACGTCCGGGTTGCGGACCGGGTTGAGGCCGCTGTTGTAGTAGGCGATGTCGCGGGAGTCGGCGTAGAACCAGTTGAAGGCGTAGCCGATGTGCTGGGCCGCCTTCTGGAAGGTCGCCGCGTCACGGACGTACGAGGGGTCGTTGAGCATCTGGAAGCCGATGATGGAGTCGGCCTCGTGGCGGTAGGTGCTGCGCAGCGCCGTGTAGGCGACGGGCTTGCCGCCGACGGTGGCGCGGTGGGTGACGGTGCCGTACTTGGTGCGGAAGACCTGCATCCGGTACGAGCCTGCCGCGGTCGGGTCGGCGATGGTCGGCTTCCAGGAGTTGGTGCGCTCCAGCTTCTCCATCGGGACGCACGCGCCGTGGTAGCGGTAGGAGGTGGACTCCTTGGTGGCCGGTGAGCCGTCCTTGTTGCACAGGTCGACGGCGTAGGTGTCGGTGATGTCCTGGCCGGCCGACGTGGCGCTCCAGGCGTAGTCCTGGCCGCGGCCGAGCTGGACGTACATGCCGACCCCCGCGAAGGAGGCGCCCCGGGCGCTGATGCCGGGGCCCTGGATCTCCTGGAGCATCAGCAGCTGCGGCGCGAAGTAGCCGGTCTGCGGGCCGAAGACGGCGACCGGGTGGCCGCTCGCGGTGTGCTTGCCCGACACCAGGAGGGCGTTGGACATGCCGCGGTGCTGGGTCGGGTCGAAGCTGCCCTTGGGCAGCACCCCGTCCTTGAACATCCCTTCCAGCTTGCGGTACTTCTCCGGCGCCTTGACCGGGTGCTGTGCGGGCTTCTTGTCGCCGGCCGCTCCGGTGCGGTCGAAGACCAGCGGCTCGGGGGTGACCGAGCCCGCGTCGGGCAGCGCGGTGCCCTTGGCCTTGGCCGGCTTGACCGCGTACGGGAAACTCTGGCCGTCGTGCAGGGTCTTGGCGGCCTCGGGGTCGTTGCGCTCCCGGAAGGACTCCCAGACCTCGGTGCCCTTCGTGACGCCGTACTTCTGCTGGGCGGAGAGCAGCGCGAGGGCGGACGGGACCTCACCGCCGCCGCCGTTGCCGAACAGGCCGCCGACGACGGAGGCCAGCGCGATCAGGTCGGTGAGCTTGAACGGCGCGATCTCACCGGCGTTGGTGATCGCGTCGACGTGTCCGGTCAGGACGTACTCACCGGGGAAGTAGCGGCCGTTCTTGGACTGTTCCCGGTAGGCGTTGATGCCGTCGACGTACGCCTGGGCGTCCTCCATGGCCTGCTTGCCGCGCGCCCCGTTGGTGTCGCGGATCCGGTCCACCTGGGCCTGGAGGTCGGCCTCGGTGTACGGGGCCTGCGGCCAGAACTGCTGCTCGAGGCCCTGGTTGGCGAGGGCGCCACCGGCGAAGGAGGTGAGTTCGCCGCGGCCGATGTGGCGGAAGAGGTCCATCAGCCAGAGCCGGTCCTGGCCCGCGGCGTAGCCCGCGCCGTACTCGGTGCCGTAGCGGGTGGTGCCCTTGATGTGCGGGACGCCGGTCTTCTTGTCCCGGGTGATCGTGACGTCGTCGCGCGGCGCGGTGACCTTGGCCACCTGGTCCTTGGGGACGCCGAAGGAGGCGTCGTTGAAGAAGTCGGTGAGGGTGTCGTCGGTGAGCGACTGGTAACCGCTCGCCAGGGCGCCGTACGGGGCGAGTTGGTCGGTGGAGTGCCCGGGGTGGGTGCCGAAGACCTTGCTGGCGAGTATCTCGGCCAGGGTCGCGTTGCCGTTGGCGCCGGGCGGCAGGATGTCGGCGCACTGGCCCTGGCAGTAATCGGTGGTGCCGGTCGGTCCGTCGGCCGCGGCAGCGGTGGGCGGCGGTGCCAAGAACGTGGCACCCAAGGCGAACAGGGCTGCCGCGGCGGCGGTCCTGAGCCTTCCGGTACGTCGTCGCATTCCTGCTCCTCGAACGGGATTCCCCCCGCTCTTCGGGAGCCCGGGGGAGGGTGCGCCGGACGTTACCGCCGGTTACTCGCCGCCGGAAGATGAACAACAGTCACCTTTTCCAATTCCCCACAGGGGCACACCCGCTGCCCCGCTCCCGCCCTCCCGAAACCGCAAGAAAATTCGATGGATCCGGCGGACGGTCCGCTACGTCCATTCCCTGTCCAGTCGGGTCCTCCCCACGGAGGTGGGATGAAATTGGCCGGTTTCAGAGCTCTCGCGGAACAGGTCCGCAATCCGCGACTCGTCGCGGCCCAGCGGCGCACCGCCCTGCGCAAGTGCCTGGAGCGCTTCGCCCCTTACGGGCACCGCGCGACGTGGCACCACCTGTGCACACGGTCCGGGATCGCCACCCAGGACCGCGACCCCGACCCGGAACGGCTGCTGGCCGCGCTCGCCGAACTGGAGGAGGCACGCGCCCTCTGGCTGGCGTACGAGGCGGAGTTCGCCGCCCGGCGCAGGCGGGAGAAGCACGACGGCATCCGGCAGCCCAGCGCGATCGACGACTGGCACCGGCGCACCTGGGGCGGCTGCGACATCGTGCCCTGCGCCGCGCCGCACCTGCACCCGGCCGCCCGGCTCGCCGTCGTCCTGCGCAGCATGATCACGGCGATGGAGTCCGGCAGGCCGCGGCGGGACTGCCCGGTGTGCGGCGGCGACCGCTTCAACCGGCTCACCGGCACCGGCGGTTGCCCGGCGGCCGGCCCCGTGTGCGGCGACTGCGGGGTGGTGGTCCCGGCCACCGTCCTCGCCCGCGAGGCACTGACCGCCGCCGGGCCCGGCGGCGACGAGGCCGGGGCCGGACGGCTCCCGGCGTACGCGGCGGCCTGAGGGGCAGCGCGTCCGGGGCGTCCGGCGAGGGCGACGGCGCGCCCTGCGCCAGGCGGCGCGGCGCACGGCGGTGACCGGTCCGCCGGGCGGCCGGGCGCCGTTGTCAGACCCGTGCGGCACTATCGAGGCATGGTGCAAGTCTGTCTCAACGGGCCCCGGACCGCGGCCGATTCCGGAGCGGTGCCCCTGTCGCCCGCCGCGCTCGCCGAGGCCGCGCGGCGCGCCGTCGCGGCCGGCGCCGATGACGTCCACGTCCACCCCAAGACCCCCTGCGGCACGGATTCCCTCTCGCCGCGCGTCCTCGCTCCGGTGCTGGAGGCGATACGCGCGGCGGTCGACGTACCGGTGGGGGTGACGACGGGGGCGTGGGCCGAGCCGGATCCCGCCCGCCGGGTGGCGCGCATACGGGCCTGGACGGCGCTGCCCGACCACGCCTCGGTGAACTGGCACGAGCCGGGCGCCGACGAGGTGGCCGCCGCGCTGCTGGCGCGCGGCGTCGGCGTCGAGGCCGGTGTGTGGTCCGGCACGGCGGGAGCGGAGCGCTTCGCCCGCTCCCCGCTGGCGCCGCGGGTCCTGCGGGTGCTCGCCGAGGTGACCGACCGGGATGCCGCGTCGGCGGCCCGGTCCGCGCGGGATCTGCTGGCGGCGCTGGCGGAGATACCGCACGGCCGCCCGGTGCTGCTGCACGGCTGGGACGCCGGTGCCTGGCCTGTGGTGCGGCTGGCCGCCCGCATCGGCCTGGCCACCCGCGTCGGCATCGAGGACACCCTGCTGCTGCCCGACGGCTCCCCTGCGGCCGACAACGCCCAACTGGTCGCCGCCGCCCTGTCGTTGACGGACGCGGCCGGCGAGGAGGGCGGCGGATGAGGCCGGCGCGACCGCCCCCGGATCGTGCCACGCCCACGCCCCGGCGTGCCGTCGGGCACCGCCCGGCGTCCGCCACGCACGGTCCCGGCCGCCGGTCCCCCACGCCCCGGCGGGGGCTTTACGAACCCGCCGGGAGCTGAAACAACTGTTCACGGGCCGTCCCGCACCGGCGGCGGCCCGACCGCCGGTGCGGCAGCAGGGCCGCACGGGCACGCGCGAGAGGGTGGAGTCCATGGCCGAACTGCACGATCTGACCGCTCTGGAACAGGCCGGGAACATCAGATCGGGGGCGCTCTCCCCCGTCGAACTGACCGAGCACTACCTCGCGCGGATCGAGCGGCTCGACGACACACTCGGGGCGTTCCTCACCCGCACCCCGGAGATCGCCCGCAAGCAGGCGGCCGAGGCCGAGAACGAGGCCACCGCCGCCCGCAGGGAGGGCCGCGCGCTGCCGCCGCTGCACGGCGTTCCGGTGCCGGTGAAGGACCTGTCCCAGGTCGCCGACGTGCGCTGCACGATGGGCTCGCGCGCGTTCGCCGACCACATCGCCCCGGTGGACGACCACGTCGTCGGCAAGCTCCGCGCGGCCGGCACCATCCTGCTCGGCAAGACCAACACCCCCGAATTCGGCCTCCCCTGCTACACCGAGAACGCCCTGGCGCCGCCCGCCCGCACCCCCTGGGACCTGGAGCGGTCGGCGGGCGGTTCGAGCGGTGGCGCGGCAGCCGCCGTCGCCGGTGGCCTGGCGCCGCTCGCGCACGCGTCCGACGGCGGCGGTTCGATCCGCATCCCGGCGGCGGCCTGCGGCCTGTTCGGCATCAAGCCGAGCCGCGGCCGGGTCAGTTCGGGCCCTGTGCTGCACGACATCACCGGCCTGAGCACGTCGGGGCCCCTGGGCCGCACGGTCGCGGACACCGCGACGCTGCTCGACGTCCTGTCGGGCCCGATGCCGGGCGACCCGTACACCGCGCCCGCGCTGCCGCCCGGCGAGACCTTCGCCGCGCAGGCGGGACGCGACCCCGGGCGGCTGCGCATCGCGGTGCTCGCGGACGCCCCCGTCCCCGGCGTCGAGGTGCACGACGACTGCCGGGCCGCCGTCGCCGGGACCGCCGCGCTGCTCTCGGACCTCGGCCATCAGGTCGAGGAGCTGTCACTGCCCGCCGACGACGGCCTGCTGCACTCCTTCACCCGCGTCTGGTCGGTGATGGCGGCGCTGCGCCCGGTGCCGCCGGAGCACGAGGAGCTGCTGCTGCCGCTCACCCGCCATCTGCGCGAGCGCGGCGGCACGGTGCAGGGGACCGACCTCGCGGGCGCGCTGCACGCGTTCCGGATGCTCGCCCAGACCGTCGCGGACGGCCTGATGCCGCCCGGCGGCGGATACGACATGATCCTCTCGCCGACGGTCGCCGCACCGGCCCCGAAGATCGGCGCGCTGCGCAACGACGCCGATCCCCGCGCCGAGTTCGCCGCCATAGGCGCGTTCACCCCGTTCGCGGCGCTCTACAACGCCACCGGTCAGCCCGCGATCAGCGTGCCGCTGCACTGGACCGACAGCGGCCTGCCGATCGGCGTGATGTTCGGGGGCCGGTACGGCGACGAGGCCGGGCTGATCGCCCTGGCGGCGCAACTGGAGCAGGCCAGGCCCTGGGCGGCGCGCAAGCCGGCACTGTGGTGACCGGCCCGCGGCCCTGCCGCTCGACGGCGGCGGTCCCGGCCGCCGCCGCTCAGGGCTCGCACGGCTGAGCCGCGTCCCCGGGTGCGGCGCACGGCCCTGCGGTCGACGGTCCGGCGGAGCCGTCCGCCGGACCCTCGCCGCCCGCGGCCCGCCGTCCGTCCCGTGCCCCCTTGCCCGCGGTCACGGGGTCCGTGGCGGTCCGGTCGACGCGCAGCCGCTGCGCGCCGGGCCCCTGTATGCCGAGGTTGTCGTAGGGGTTGGACAGCGCGCAGCGCTCCAGCGAGAGGCAGCCGCAGCCGATGCAGTCGGTCAACCGGTCCCGCAGTTCGACGAGTTGGCTGATCCGCTCGTCGAGTTCGGAGCGCCACACCTCGGAGAGCCTGGCCCAGTCCTCGTGGTTGGGTGTGCGCTCGTCGGGCAGTTCGGCGAGCGCGTCCCTGATCACCGCGAGCGGGATCCCGACCCGCTGCGCGGCCCGCACGAAAGCGACCCTGCGCAGCGCGTCACGGGTGTAGCGGCGCTGGTTGCCCGAGGTGCGGGTGCTGCTGATCAGCCCCTTGGACTCGTAGAAATGCAGCGCGGACACCGCGGCCCCGCTGCGTGCGGAGAGCTGGCCGACGGTGAGTTCATGAACCTTGAACGGAAGCTGGGGCACGGTCCCAACCCTAGGTCCTGTCGTCGAGACCCCGCCGTCCGCCCGGATGCCCCGCATCCGTTGACAGCGGGCGCCCGCACTCAGCATGCTGAGCAAGCGCTTAGTAAGCGTACGGACGCGGCGGAGCGGGTGTCCGGCGCACGGATCCTTCAGGAGGCAGACGGAGATGGCAGAGCCCCGAGTGTTTGGATCGCTCGACGAGCTGCGGGCCGCGGTCGGCGAGGACCTGGGCACCAGCGACTGGCTGGAGATCGACCAGAAGCGGATCGATCTGTTCGCGGAGGCCACCGGCGATCACCAGTGGATCCACGTCGACGAGGAGAAGGCCGCGGCCGGACCGTTCGGCACCACCATCGCGCACGGCTACCTGACACTGTCGCTGCTGCCCGCGCTCGTCCCGCAGCTGATGCGCGTCGACAACGTCAAGATGGGGATCAACTACGGCACGAACAAGGTGCGTTTCCCCGCCACCGTCCCGGTCGGCTCCCGGCTGCGCGCCACCGCCAGGATCGCCGAGGTCACCGAGGTGCCCGGGGGCGTGCAGCTCACGACGACGGTGACGATCGAGCGCGAGGGCGGCGACAAGCCGGTCTGTGTCGCCGAGGCGGTCAGCCGCTTCTACCTCTGATATCTCTGAGCCGCACCGTGCGGCACGTCGGACGGGCGTGCCGCACGGTCGTGCGCGCACCTCCGGTGACCGCGTCCGCACGGCCGCGCTCACACCGCGTCGGCGCCCACCATCCGCAGCACCAGGTCCGCGTAGAGCGCGCCGACCTCGTCGGGGGTGCGCGGCCCGTCGGCGGCGAACCACCGGGCGACGTCCACGCACAGCGACAGCACGGCGAGCGTGGTGCCCGGCACGTCGTCGGCCTTGAACTCCCCGCTGTCCGCGCCGTCCTGGATGATCTGGCGCAGCAGCCGGTCGGTGCTGCGGCGCAGGCCGGTGATCTCGGCGTAGTGCTCGGGGCTCAGCGCCTGGAGTTCGTACTGGATGACCCGGGCGGTGGTGTGGTGTTCGGCGTGCCAGCGGGCGAAGGTCCGCACCGCGCCGGTCAGCCGCTCGGTGGCGCTGCCGCCCGCACCGGCCGCCGCGTCCATGATGCGCAGCGCCTTCTCGTGGCCGATGCCGCTGATGCGGTAGAGCAGCTCTTCCTTCGTCTTGTAGTGGATGTAGAGCGCGGCGGGGCTCATCCCGGCCCGTCCTGCGATGTCGCGTGTGGTGGTGGCGTGATAGCCGCGCTCGGCGAACGCCTCGACGGCGGCGCCGACCAGCCGCCGCGCGGCATCCGGCGTCACATCGGCCCACTCCTCGCCGGTCTGTGCCGCCTCCTGCGCCTCCGTGTCCATCGCGCACCCCGCTTCTCGACCCGCCGCGGGCCTTCCGCCGACGGATCGCACACGATACCGCGCCACTGAGCGCACGCTTAGGAAGCGCGGACGGCGGCCCGGCCGTGATTAGCGCTGCTAGTTTTCCGTCGGCGGCCCTTACCATGTGCGGCATGGCCCGACCCCGCAAGCCCCTGCTGAGCCGCGAGCGCATCGTCACCACCGCGCTGGCCCTCATCGACGCGGAAGGGCTCCCGGCGCTCTCCACCCGGCGGCTGGCCGCGGAACTCGGGGTGAGCGGGCCCTCGCTCTACAACCACTTCACCACCAAGGACGAGATCCTCGACGCGGTCGCCGACACGGTCATCGCGCAGGTCGACGTCTCGGCGTTCGCGACCGGCGACTGGCGGGCCGGGCTGCTCGGCTGGGCCCGCTCCTACCGTGCGGCGCTCGCCGCCCACCCGCACGTCGTGCCGTTCCTTGCACAGGGCCCCGGCCGCCGCCCCGCCGGGCTGAAGATGGCCGACGCGGCCTTCGGCGGCATGGTCGACGCGGGCTGGCCCCCGGGGGCGGCGACCCGGATCTGCGCGATGGTCCGCTACTTCGTGGCCGGCTCCGCCCTCGGCTCGTTCGCCCGCGGCTTCGTCGACGACCCGGGCGCCTACGACCCCGCGGACTACCCCCATCTCGGCCAGGCCCACCTCCTCCCCGACCATCAACGCCAGGTCGACGAGGGGGCGTTCGACGCCGGGCTGCTCGCGCTGGTCGACGGGCTCGCGCTGCGCCACCCCGGTCTCGCCCCGCCGGGCCGGTAGCGCCACGGCCGCACCCTGCGGCGCCGGAGCCGGAGCCGGTCCGTGCGGCGAGGCCACCGGCCACAACACCCCACCCTTACCTGCCCTTTGCTGTCGCATTACCGACAGACCTCCCGTACCCGTCGAACCTCTATGGCCCCACACGTATCCCCGCACCCCACCCGTAACACCCCTAGGTCATAGATGTAGAGTGCACCAGTCCCTGACGGGCAGGGGCAGCGTCAGGGAGCGGAGGCGCCATGCGCCAGCTGACAGCGGCCACGAGCCGTGACACCACGGGGCGTTGGCAGCCCTTCGCCGCCGAAGTGCTGCGCGGCCAGGCACAGGTGGACTTCCTGCCGAGCGCGCTCGCCGGCGCCATCTTCTCCGTCGCGCTGTTCGCCGCCGGCTGGGAGTACGGCGTCTACGGCCTCGTCGGCACGGCGGTCGGCACGGCCACCGCCCGGCTGCTGGGCGTCACCGAGAGCCGGGTCACCGCCGGTCTCGAAGGGTTCAACTCCTGCCTGGTATCGGTCGGTTTCGCGGTCTTCCTCGGCGCCGGCCACTTCTCGACCGTGCTGCTCGCGCTCGCCGGCAGCGCGGTGACCACCGTCGTCACCGGCGCCGTCGCACGGGTACTGGCCACCTGGGACCTGCCGACCTTCACCCTCCCGTACTGCCTGATGGCGAGCGCCATGACGATCGGGGCGCCCGGCTTTGAACGGGTCTGGCACCACGGCACGGGCCTGGCCACCCTGACCCACCCCGCGGGCGGCCCGACCGCACTCAGCCCGACCGATCTGTGGCACGCCTTCTTCGCCAACTTCGCCCAGATCTTCTTCATGCCGCAGTGGTACGTCGGGCTGATCTTCCTGATCGGTATCTTCGCGGCCAGCCGCCTCGCCGGTGTGCTGGCCTGCGTGGGCAGCGCGGTGGGCATCCTCACCTCCTGGGTGCTGGGCGCGCCCGCAGCGGAGGTGGCCGAGGGCACCATGGGCTACAACGCGGTGCTGGTCGCGATGGGCCTGTGCGGGGTCTTCCTCGTCGCCGACGCCTGGAGCCTGGGCTACGCGGTGGCAGGCGCGGTCGCGGCCACCGGACTGAGTTCGGCGATGGCCGCGCTCTTCGCACCGTCCGGCGGCCACACCTTCACCTGGCCGTTCGTCCTGGTCACGATGGTCTTCCTGGTGGCGGCGCCGGCCTTCCCGCGGCTGCGCAGAACCACGGCCGCACCGGCGGACGCCGCCTGAGCGCACCGCCCCGCGCGGCCACCCGTCCGTACCCGGCTCCGTACCCGGTCCCGGCTCAGTACACGATCAGGGCCCGGCCGCCGCGGCCCGCGAGCATCGCGTCGAAGGCGTCCGGGATGCCGTCCAGGCCGATCCGTTCGGTGACCAGCGCGGAGAGGTCGAGCGCGCCGCTGCGGACGTGCTCCGCGATGACCGGCAGGTCCCGGGCGGGATCGCTGTTGCCGTAGACACAGCCGGACAGCGTGCGGCCGAAGTAGAAGAGTTCCAGCGCCGAGAAGGTCACCTGCTGGTCCTGGCCGCCGATGCCGACGACGGTGGTCCGTCCGCCGCGCCGGGTGGACGACCAGGCGGTACGGATGGTCTGCGCGCGGCCGACGCACTCCACGGCGACGTCGGCGCCCTGCCCGCCGGTCAGCTTGCGGATGCGTTTGGCGGTGTCGTCGCCGGCCACCACGAACTCGGTGGCGCCCGCCGAGCGGGCCAGCTCCTCCTTCTCCGCCGAGACGTCCACCGCCACGATCGGGCCCGCGCCCGCGATCCGGGCCGCCTGGAGCGTGGCCAGGCCGACCCCGCCGGCGCCGAACACCGCGACCGACTCACCGGCCCGCACCCGGGCGCTGTGGTGCACCGCGCCCCAGCCGGTCAGCACGGCGCAGCCGAGCAGCGCGGCGTCGACCGGCGGCACACCGTCCGGCAGCGGCAGCGCGGCCCGCGCGGGCACCACCGTCTCCTCCGCGAAGGCCGCGGTGCCGAGGCCCGGGTAGAGCGCGCTGCCGTCGGCGGCGAGCGTGGCGTACGGGACCTCGGCCGCGGCGCCCGCACGGGCACAGAGCCAGGGCTCGGCGATGCCGCAGAAGTGGCACTCGCCGCAGGACGGCGCCCAGTTGAGGATCACCTGGTCGCCGGTGGCCACCCGCGTCACCCCCTCACCGACGGCGGTGACCGTGCCCGCGCCCTCGTGCCCCAGAACGGCGGGCGCGGGCTGGCGCAGTGTGCCGTTGGAGAGCGAGAGGTCGGAGTGGCAGACACCGGCAGCGGCGAGCCGGATCCGCACCTGCCCGGGGCCGGGTTCCGGCAGGTCGATGTCGGTGAGCTGCAACGGCGCGTTGACGGCGGGCAGGACGGCGGCGCGGACCACGGGTTCTCCTCGGTGCACGGACGGGCGGGAAGGGCGGCGGGCGAGACGGGCGCGGTGCCCGCTCAGAACTGCAGCGACTTCGTCTGGAGGTACTCGGCCAGGCCGTGCGGGCCCAGCTCCCTGCCGATGCCGGACTGCTTGTAACCGCCGAACGGGGCGAGCGGGTTGAACCGGCCGCCGTTGATGTCGACCTGCCCGGTCTCCAGGCGGCGGGCGAAGGCGACGGCCTCCGCCTCGTCGCCCGCCCAGACCGCGCCCGCCAGTCCGTAGACCGTGCCGTTGGCGATGCGGACGGCGTCGTCCTCGTCCTCGTAGCGCAGGATCGACAACACGGGTCCGAAGATCTCCTCCTGCGCGATGGTCATGCCGGGGGTGACGTCGGCGAAGACGGTCGGGGAGACGTAACAGCCCTCCGGGCGGGGCGCTTCGGGGCCGCCCGCGACGAGCCGGGCGCCCTCGGCGATGCCCTGCTCGATGTAGCCGCGCACCCGGCTCTGCTGCGCGGCGTTGACCACGGGCCCGATCCGCTCGCCCGGTACGTACTTCGCCGCTGCCGCCGCGGCCAGTTCCACGGCCTCGTCGTAGTGGTCCGTGTGGACCAGCATCCGGGTCCAGGCGCTGCACGTCTGGCCGGAGTTGGACATCACGTTGGCGACGCCGACGGCGACCGCCCTGCCGAGGTCGGCGCTCGGCAGGATCACGTTGGCCGACTTGCCGCCCAGCTCCAGCGCGACCCGTTTGACGGCCGCGCCCGCCAGTGCGCCGATCTTCCTGCCGACGGCGGTGGAGCCGGTGAAGGACACCAGGTCCACCCCCTCGTGCCCGGCGAGCGCGGCCCCGGCGTCCGGGCCGAGCCCCGTGACGAGGTTGAAGACACCGGCGGGCACCCCCGCGGCGTCGGCGCACTCGGCGAACAGCTGGGCGACCAGCGGGGTGTCCTCGGCGGGTTTGAGCACGACCGTGCAGCCCGCCGCGAGCGCCGGGGCGACCTTGGCGACGATCTGGTGCAGCGGGTAGTTCCAGGGGGTGATCGCCCCGACCACGCCGACCGGTTCGAGCAGCACCGTCGAATTGCCGATGCGCTCGTCGAAGGCGTACGAGGCGGCCAGTTCGGCGTACGAGGCGCAGACCGCGACGGGCGCTCCGGCGTGCACCGCCCGGCTGAAGGCGAGCGGTGAGCCCAGCTCCGCCGTGACCGTCTCGGCGATCTCTTCGGCGCGGGCGGCGAGTTGGCCGTGCAGCGCGGACAGCACGGCGGCGCGGTCGGCGGGCGCGGTGGCGGCCCAGCCGGGCAGGGCGGCGCGGGCGGCCAGGACGGCGGTGTCGATGTCCCGGGCCGATCCGGCGGGGACGGTGGCGATGACCTTCCCGTCGGCCGGGCCGACGACCTCGATCGTGCCGCTGCCCTCCGCGGGCCGCCAGCTTCCGTCGATGTACATCCCGTCGTGCTGCTTCACGTCGTGGTCCTCCCGGGCCTGCTGGTGGGCGTCACCCCAAACTAGCGCCGGTAGTTTTCCGGCGCCAGGGCATCCGGGCACGGGCTGCCGCGGACCGCCCGTACGCGGCCGTCTCTGTCGACAGGGCCTAGACGATGCCGAACAGCAGGCCGGCGCAGAGGATGACCAGGGAGGTCAACGCGGCCCATTTGATGGTGAATTTGGTGTGGTCGCCGAATTCGACCTTGGCCATGCCGATGAGCACGAAGACCGCGGGGACCAGCGGGCTGGACATGTGCAGGGGCTGCCCGACGAGGGAGGCGCGGGCGATCTCGACGGGGGCGATGCCGTGGGCGGCGCCGGCCTCGGCGAGGATCGGCACGATGCCGAAGTAGAAGCCGTCGTTGGACATCAGGTAGGTCAGCGGGACGCTCAGGATGCCGGTGACCAGGCCCATGTGCGGGCCGAGCGCGTCGGGGACGTTGCCGACCAGCCAGTGCGCCATGTGGTCGACCATGCCGGTGCCGGTGAGCACGCCGGTGAAGACGGCGGCGGCGAAGACCATGCCGGAGACGTTCAGGACGTTCTCGGCGTGCGCGGCGATGCGGGCCTTCTGGTCCGTCATCCGCGGGAAGTTGACGGTCAGCGCGAGGGCGGCGCCGAGCAGGAAGAGCACCGGGATCGGCAGGGTCTGGAGGATCAGCAGGGTGAGCAGCGCGAGGGTGAGCGCGGCGTTGAACCAGTAGAGCCGGGGGCGCAGGGTGGCGCGTCGCGGATCGAGGCCCTGGAAGCCCTCGTCCGGGGCGCCCGGGGCGTCGCCCGCGCCACCGGTCGTCGTGGCCGCGGTGCCGGCGCCGGGCGTGGCGCCACCCGCGGTCACCAGGGCCTGCGCGGGCTCGTCGGCATCGGCGGTGCCGAGCGTCAGCACGCCGAGCCGCTTGCGCTCGCGGCGGCCGAGCACGTAGGCGAGGGCGAGGACCGCGGCCATGCCGCAGGCGAGCGCCGGGATCATCGGGACGAAGACGTCGCCCGCGTCGAGCTTGAGAGCGGTGGCGACGCGGGCGGTCGGGCCGCCCCAAGGGAGGGTGTTCATCACGCCGTTGGCGGTGGCGGCGACGCCGGTCATGACCACCAGGCTCATTTTCAGCCGGCGGTAGAGCGGGTACATCGCCGAGACGGTGATCATGAAGGTGGTGGAGCCGTCGCCGTCGAGCGAGACGACCGCGGCGAGCACCGCGGTGCCGACCACGATCCGCAGCGGGTCCGCCTTGCAGAACCGCAGGATGCCCCGGACGACCGGGTCGAACAGGCCGACGTCGATCATCACGCCGAAATAGATGATGGCGAACATCAGCATCGCGGCCGTGGGGGCCAGATCGCCGATGCCCTTGACGACGTAGTCGCCGAGGTGCGCGCCCTGCCCGACCAGGACGCAGAACAGCGCCGGGATGAGCACGAGCGCTGCCATCGGCGACATCTTCTTCATCATGATCAGCACCAGGAAGGTGGCGATCATGACAAATCCGAGGATTGTCAGCATGGGGTACCTCACGTTCGCCCTTGAACACCCGCCAGGGATGGCGGTCGAGGTGACGTTAGGTGGCTGAAACTTGCGTTAACAAGGTCTTGACGTGCGAGCAATACGAGCAAAACACCAGGTCACGCAGGAAGGTGTGGTTCCGCGCCGGGCGGCGGCCCCTCCGGCGTCCCGGCACCCGCCCCTCGCGGCGTCTCCTCGCCGCCCAGATAGCGCCCCAGGTAGGAACGCAGCAACTCCTTCGTCTGGGTGACGATTGCCGGGTCGCCGTCGGGATCCACCCGGAAGGCGAGCTGGAGCAGGGCGTCCGCCGCCTCCACCCCGACGAGGAAGGCGGTCCGCAGCCGCTCGTCGGCCGCGTCCACGCCGAGCCGCCCGGCGAGCAGGCCCAGCAGCCGGTCGGCGACCGCGTAGTTGGCCTGCCGGGACTCGCGCGGCGCGGGGACGGTGAACTCGACGAGGGCGAAGCCGGGCACGGTCCGCTTCATGGCGAGGTATTCGTCGACCACCACGTCCATCGCACGGCGCCAGGCGACCGGCCCGCCCGGGTCGGCCAGCTCCCGGGTGATGCGGTCCGCGTAGCTGTCGAGATTGCGGCCTGCCAGCGCCTCGGCCATCGCCCGCTTGTTGGGGAAGAAGCGGTAGACGGAGCCGATCGGGACCTCGGCGCGGCCGGCCACGGCACGGGTGCTGAGGCCCTCGTACCCGGTCTCCTCCAGCACCTCGGCGCAGGCGTCGAGGATGCGGGCGAGGCGCTGGGCGCTGCGGCGCTGGACGGGGACGCGGCGGAGCGGACTGGGCTGCTGCACGGTCCCATCCTGCCCGCCGGGCGGGCGGGCCGACACGGTCGGATGCCGGTGCCGCACGGCGGTTCGCGGCCGGGGGCTGCGGTACGGGGGCCGGGATGGCGCACTGTGGGGCGTCGGCCGGGAGCCGGGCGCCGATATCCGGCCACGTGGGCCGGGAGTCTCCGTTGACGGCCTCCGGACTCAATCCTAATGTCTTGCATAGGATTCCTTGAGCGGCGGGAGCGCGCGATGACAGGCACAGGCACACAGCGGACAGGGAAGACCACCGGAGCGCCGGATGACCTGTCGTACGCCACCGGATTCGGCAACGAACACAGCTCGGAAGCCGTCCCCGGCGCACTGCCCGAAGGCCGCAACTCCCCGCAGCGCGCCCCCTTGGGCCTGTACGCCGAGCAGCTCAGCGGCTCGGCCTTCACCGAACCGCGCAGCCACAACCGCCGGTCCTGGCTCTACCGCATCCGCCCGTCGGCCGCGCACCCGCCGTTCGTCCGCGCCGCGCAGCACGCGGTCCGCTCGGCGCCGTTCACCGACTGCGCCGCCGACCCCAACCGGCTGCGCTGGAACCCGCTCCCCGAGCCGTCAGGACCGGTCGACTTCCTGGACGGACTGTGGACGCTCGGCGGCAACGGCGACGCGACCCAGCGCACCGGTATGGCGGTGCATCTGTTTCACGCCAACTCCCCGATGACCGACCGGGTGTTCAGCGACGCGGACGGCGAGCTGCTGATCGTGCCGGAGCGCGGCGCGCTGCTGCTGCGCACCGAATTCGGCCTGCTGCGGGCCGCGCCCGGTGAGATCGCGCTGATCCCGCGCGGCGTCCGCTTCCGCGTCGAACTGCCGGACGGGAGCGCGCGCGGCTACGTCTGCGAGAACTACGGCCGCCCCTTCCAGCTGCCCGACCTCGGCCCGATCGGCGCCAACGGCCTGGCCAACGCCAGGGACTTCCGCGCCCCGGTGGCCGCGTACGAGGACGTGGAGCGGCCCGTCGAGGCCGTCAACAAGTTCTGCGGCAACCTCTGGTCCGCGACCTACGACCACTCCCCGCTCGACGTCGTCGCCTGGCACGGCAACCACGTCCCGTACGTCTACGACCTGCACCGTTTCAACGTCATCGGCTCGATCAGCTACGACCACCCGGACCCGTCGGTCTTCACGGTCCTCACCTCACCGTCGGACACCCCCGGCCTGGCCGGCGTGGACTTCGTCGTCTTCGCGCCGCGCTGGCTGGTCGGCGAGGACACCTTCAGGCCGCCCTACTTCCACCGCAACGTGATGACCGAGTACATGGGGCTGATCGAGGGCGCCTACGACGCCAAGGCGGAGGGCTTCGTGCCGGGCGGCGGGTCGCTGCACAACATGATGTCGGCGCACGGGCCCGACCGGGAGACCTATGACCGGGCGAGCACGGCCGAGCTGAAGCCGCAGAAGATCGACGACGGCCTGGCGTTCATGTTCGAGACCCGCTGGCCGCTGACCCTGACCGAACAGGCCCGCGACGCCGGACATCTCCAGCGCGGCTACGACGACGTGTGGCAGGGTCTCCAGCGCCACTTCCGCCCGTGACACCGGGCCACACTCTGCACACCGGGGAACGCTCTGTGACCACCTTCGCCCCCGACTCGCTCGCTCTGAACCGCAAGCTGCCGCTGTGGTACCAGATCTCGCAGTCGCTGCGCGCCTCCATACTGGGCCGCTCCCCCGACGCGCCGTTGCGCCTGCCGACCGAGGACGCGCTGGCCGTGCACTACGGCGTGAGCGTGCTGACCATGCGCCAGGCGCTCAAGGAGCTGGAGACGGAGGGCCTGATCAGCCGCCACCGGCGGCGCGGCACGTTCATCGAACCGAGCGCGCTGCGCGGCGCCCCGGTGCGGCTGCTGGGGTCGGTGGACGCCATCGTGGCCCAGCAGTCCGGTATGCGCAGCGAACTGCTGGAGCACGGCAGCACCCCCGTGCCGTCCGAACTGGCCGAGTACTTCCCCGACATGACGGAGGTGGCCGGCTACCGCAGGCTGCGCAGCGACGAGGAGACCGGCGAGCCGACCAACCACGCGCGCAACTACGTGCGGCCCGACATCGCGGCCCGTATCGACCTCGACGACCTGGCGCGCTGGCCCATGACCAAGGTGCTGCGGGACGCGGTGGGCATCCGCATCAGCCGGATCACCGACACCGTCGAGGCGCGGCTCGCCGACCCGGAGACCGCCAGACTGCTCCACGTACCGCTGCTCAGCCCGATCCTGCACTACACCGGCATCACGTACGACGAGGCGGGCCGGACGGTCGACGTCGCCCGGATCCACTACCGGGGCGACCGCTTCTCGTTCACGGTCACGATGGACGCCCACTGAGGCGGCGCGGCCCGGGAAGCCGCGCCGCGCCGCCTCAGATCCGCTCCAGGCTGCGTCCGGTCGAGCGCGGCCCGAACAGCGCCACGTCGAGGCAGAGCAGCACCATCAGCACGGCGGAGCCGGTGAAGACGCCGACCGCGCCGAGGTCGGTGAGCACGCTCAGCGCGATGAACGGCAGCACGACCGAGGTGAGCCGGGACAGCGAGTAGGCGATGCCGATGGCGCTGCTGCGCAGCCCGGTCGGGAAGATCTCGGTCTGGTAGACGTGGAAGGCGTTGGAGAAGACGTTGCTGCACACCGTCAGCAGGAAGCCGAAGGTGACGATGGCCCAGGGGACGGCGGCGAAGCCGAAGGCCAGGCCGCAGGCGGCGATGCCGAGCGCCGACGCGATGATCAGCGTCCGGCGCTCGATGCGGTCGATCAGGGGGATGGAGAGCGCCGCGCCGATCGGGTAGCCGCTGAAGCTGAGCGCCGCGTACAGCAGCGAATCGGTGACCGTGTACCCCTTGGCGGTGAGCACGACCGGGGCCAGCGAGCCGAAGCCGTAGTAGCCGACGGTCTGGAGCACCTGGAACACCCACCACATCAGCGTGCGCCGCCGCAGGTCACCGCGGAACATCTCGCGCAGCGGCACCCGCCGTTCGGGCACCGCGTCCGCCTCCGGAACGGACGGCAGCGTCCCGCCGCTCTCCCGCGCCACCTGCTCCTCGATGTCCCCCACGATCCGCTCCGCCTCCGCGTCGCGCCCCTGGACGGTGAGCCAGCGCGGCGATTCGGGGAGCCGGCTGCGCATCAGCTGGATGAAGACGGCACCCAGCGCGCCGGCGATCAGCAGCCAGCGCCAGCCGGCCATGCCCAGCACCTGGTGCGCGGCCACCAGCCGGGCGCCGAGCAGGGCGGCGACCGGGACGCCGACGAAGCCGAACGTGTAGGCGTACGCGACGTAGCGGCCACGCACCGCGCGCGGCAGGAACTCCGCGAGGTAGGTGTCCACCAGCACCAGTTCGGCGCCGAGCCCCAGACCCGCGAGGAAGCGCAGGACCAGCAGGGACGGGAGGTCGGGGGCGAACGCGGACAGCAGCGAGAAGAGGGAGTAGGCGCCGAGGTTGACCAGGAACATCCGGCGCCTGCCGAGCCGGTCGGCGAGCACCGACAGGACGTTCGCGCCGACGAACATGCCGAGGAACCCGGCGGCGATCACCCAGGACTTCGCGGCGTGCCCGAGGTGCCACTGTTCGGCGAGTACCGCGGCCAGCACCCCGCCGAGGAAGATCTCGTAGAGGTCGAAGAAGGCGCCGATGCCGACGATGAACGTGAGGCGGCGGTGCCAGCGCGAGGCCGGCAGCCTGTCGAGCCGCGCGGCGGCCCGGGTGCCGGCAACGGTGGTGTCCGTCAAGGCGGTCCTCCCCTGTGCAGATCCCGGCGCACACGGCGGAAGGCACCCGCCCGCACCGTGCCCTCCGGCGTACGGCGAGGACCGTACCTCTCAAGATCAGTTGGCGGAAGCCCGCACCGGTCCGGTGCCCGGCGCCCGGCGGGAGCCGAACGCGGCCCGGCCGGCCCTGGTTACGATGCCGGGGTCAACCGAACGGTCCGGGAGGGGCTCCGCGTGACGGCGAAGCAGGACGCGCCACGGCTGTCCGAACTGCTGCCCTGGTCCGTGGCGCCGCTGCGGCCAGGCCGCTCCTGGGTCATGGCGCCCGACCCCGCGGTGCTGCGCAGCCGCTGGAAGGCGCTGGTCGGTGCCGCGGACCCGGCCGAACGCGCCCGGCTCTTCCAGCCGTCCAGGGCCCGTACGCTGCACTCCGCCGTCGGCCAGCTCCCCGGCCAGGCCACCGCCACCGGGCGCCTCGCGCGGGCGGAAGGCGCCTGCCCCGAGCCGGTACGGATCGCCCACGGGCCCTTCGACCGGCAGTGGTTGCTGCCCGACCACCGGCTGCTGGACGCCGCGCGGCCGGAGTTGTGGCGGGTCGCCGACACCCACCAGCGCTTCGCCGTGGAGTGGGCACAGGTGCCGCAGGTGCCTGGCCCCGCCGTGGTGTGCTCCGCGGTGCTGCCCGACGGCCGCTCACCGGCCGGCCGCCCCGGCCGGATCCGCCCGCTGTACCGCAGGCCGGGCGGCCGGGAGCCGAACCTCGCGCCCGGCCTGTCCGGGCTGCTCGCCGACCGGCTGGGCCGCCGCGCCGACCCGGCCGACCTGCTCGCCTGGATCACCGCGTGCTGCCGGTACTCCCCCGAAGGCTGCGTGGTGCCGCTGACCGCGGACGGGGACCTCTGGGACCGGGGAGTCGCCCTGGGCGAGCGGCTGTTGTGGCTCCAGACCCGCGGCGCGCACGACCGCGGCGGCCCGGCGGGCGAGCGGCCCCGGATGCCCGGTGGCCGCCGCCCGTACGTACGCGCCGCGCTGCCCGCCCGCGGCCTTCCGCAGACCCTTGCCTACGACCCGGGCGAGGAGGCGCTGCTGCTCGGGACCGGCCGCATCGCGCCGGTGCCCGCCGGGGCCTGGGACTTCCACGCCGGCGGGGTGCGCGTCCTGGAGGCGTGGTTCGCCGCGCGGTCGGCCGCCGCACCGCCGGGCACGGAAGCGGACGAGGCGCCGGGCCTCGCGGCGCTGCGGCCGCCGGCCTGGCCGCAGGAGTGGACGTCGGAGCTGCTGGAGCTGATCACCGTCCTGGCACTGCTGGCCGAACTGGAGCCGCGTCGCGCGGAGTTGTGGCAGCGCACGGCGGACGGGCCGCGGATCGGCGCCGATGCGCTGCGGGCCGCCGGAATCCTGCCGCCCCCGGATGCCGCGCGCCGCCCGGCGTCGGTCCTTGACCACCAGGAGGAGGGCCCGGAGGGGCAGTTCGCGCTGCTGTGAGCGGGCGTGCCCGGCCGCTCACCGCCCCTTCGGCTCCGGCCCCGCAGGCCCCGCGTACCCGTCGAGCACCCGCCCGATCACCCGGTCGAAGACCTCGTCCGCGTCCACCGCTGGCACACTGCTGTGCGCGAACGCCCGCGCGACCCGCGGGTGCTGCCCATCGGCGACGACCCGGGCGAGGTACCCGGCCTGGGCGGCGCGGTGCTGTTCGACGGTGTGTCCTGACTCCTTGGCCCGCTCGGCGGCGGCGAGTTCGGACGAGGCGATGGAGATCACGGTGCCGTTGACCATCGAGATCAGCTCCAGCTTGAGCCCGTCGTCGAGCCCGCTGTCCGCCAGGGCCGCGAGGGCGAACTCCAGGTAGCGCAGGGCGTTGGGGCCGAGGAAGTTGTGCGACAGGACGGCACCGGCCATCCAGGGGTGACGGCGCATCATGGCCCGTTCCTGGTAGGCGAGTTGGCGCAGGTCGGCGCGCCAGTCGCCGGAGGGTTCGGCGGGCAGCTCGTACTCGCCGCCGACCAGGTCGACCATCAGGTCGACCAGGTCGCCCTTGCTCGGCACGTAGTTGTACAGCGACATCGTCGCGCAGCCCACCGCCGTCGCCACCCGGCGCATCGAGACCGCCGCGAGGCCGTCCGCGTCGGCGATGCGCACCGCGGCGGCGGCGATCTCCTCGCGGGTGAAGGCGGGACGGGGTCCGCGACCGGCACGCTCGGGGCGCGCCCAGATCACCTCGGGTCCGGCCGCGCGGCCGTTTGCTGCCATGGATCGATCACCTCACCCACCATCCTAGTTACGTACGCTGTACGTCGTGAGGTGTGGTGCCGGTACGCCTTCCACGAATACGGACACAACGGGCGCCGCCCGCGGCGCCGGGGTGGGGTCCGGGGCCGCGGGCGCACGCAAGAAAACCACCCGTCGCAGAGTACGGGTGGTGAAGGCGGGGAGCCGCCCCGGGCCTGGCGAGCGATCGGATCGCCGCGCCACGCCGGGACGGCGCGGTCGCCGGGGTGTCCGCCTCAGCCGCGGGTCAGCTGTGGCCGCCGAACAGCGAACGCCGCAGCCTGCGCAGCGGCGCGAACAGCGACACCCGTGCGCCGCGACTCCGCCTCGTACGCGAGTGGTCACGAGCCGTCAGCTCCTGCATCAGCGACGTCGCGCCCTGCGCCTCGCGCTGCGGGATGGCAGGGCCGCCCAGCACCGCGAGATGACGGTCGAGGCGCGCACTGGACGCACCGCTTTTGCATGTGATGGCAGGGACTCGCGCCCTGCTGCGCACTGTTATCTGTTCCATGACTCTCCCCACCCTACGAGGGCACCCGGCCCCGGGCAGGGTAACCCTATCTCTCCCGGAGGACACACGTGCAGACCGACCATCGGATTCACCTGCCCCGGCGTGACGTTGACGGACACCCTACGGAACCCCCGTACAAGGCTGCCACCAGGGCGAGTTGGCCCGCCATGACCCGGTTCCTGGTGGTTGACACGCAAGGGAGGGCCCGGACGGCAGGCCCTCCCCCGCGGCGGTGAGCGGCGGACTACACCGCGGATCCGAACACCGGAAGGTAGCCGTCCGACTGCCCGGTGGCGGTGGGGTGGTACGACTCGTCGACCGGGACCGTGACGCTGTGCAGCCACGGGTCGCCCGAGCAGAGTTCGTGGCCGGTGAAGGTGCTGTTGACGTCGGCGAAGCTGAAGCCGTGGTCGGCGGCGCGCTTGGCGGTGACGCCGTTGATGGTGTCGGCCGCACCGTTTATGGCACTGCGGGATTTCTCGGAGAGGCCGGCGGAGCAGCTGCCGCCGATCTTGTAGAAGTGCGGATAGCCGAGCACCACCACGTGCGCGGCCGGGGCCTTCTGCGTGATCGCGTCGTACACCCCGTCGAGCTGCCCCGGCAGTGTGCTGTTGATGTAGTCGACGGCCTTGGCCACCCGGTCGAGGCAGGCGCTCTCGCCCTGGAGGGCGCAGGTCGTCATGGTGTCGGCGAACCCGGCGTCGTTGCCGCCGATGCTGATGCTCACCAACCCGGTCGATGCGCTGAGCGGTCCGAGCTGACCGCCGGTCACATCGCCCGTGCGGGCGCCCGAGCACGCGACGAAGTCGAAGGACGAGGGGGAATGGGCGGCGGCCCACAGGGCGGGGTACGCCTTGGTGCTGCGTTTGCAGCTGCCGCTGCCGCTGTCGTAGCTGCCGGAGCCGACGCCGGCCGCGTAGGAGTCGCCGAGTGCCACATAGCCGGTGGCCAGGGGGCGTTCGGCGGATACGGCGGCGCTCGCGCCGGTCAGCGCGAGCGCCGTGGTGACGAAGAAGGCGGATGCCATCGCCGCAATACGGGACAGTCTCATGGAACCTCCCCAGAGGCAGGATCTCTGCCAACTCTGTGGTAGCAGGACTCACGAGTAACCGGAAGCGTTCATGTCAAAGATCGTCGAGAGTTCACGGCAAATCTGCCGATGCGTGGGGGTGTTCACCCACCGTCAGCGGCGCCCCCCACCCCTCCCGCACGCCCCATCCGCACCCGGCGCCGCCCCGCCGTCGCGATATTCCGTGTACGCGGCGGCCGGTCTGGCGGATCATGGCGGCATGAGTGCCGACCCCGTCCCGCCGAGCGCCGCCGAGAAGTCCGTGCCGCTCCGTCTGACCATGGACGACAGCGACTCGCCTTCCGACGTCGTCGACGCCCTGTTCCTGGGGCGGTTCGCCAACGGCGACCAGCCGTACGCCCGCAGCAGGTCGGTGGACAGGGTGAAGTCGGGCCACACCCTGCTGCCGCCGGGCAGCACGGTGCTCCGCTCGGCGCGCGACGACGACCGCAGCGCCACCCTCGCGGAGGGCGAGGGGTTCACGGTGCTGGTCTCACGCTGGAACCGCGGCGCGGACGTGACGGTCACCGCCGTCAGCGACCACCTCGCCGAAAAGGTGCTCGGCCAGGCCGCCGACGGCGCCGAGGACGAGCCGGAGCCGCAGCCGGAGAACGTCCCGATGGGCTTCTGGTACTTCTCGCCCCGCCGCGGTCCGCACCGCACCAGCCGGCAGATCTCGGCGGGCACCTGGGAGGAGATCCGCGGCAACTACACCGCCCCGGTGGCCGGCGCGCTGGACACCCTGATGAAAGTGGTCCCCGAGGAGATCGCCGGCCGGCTGCTGTTGCTGCACGGCCCGCCCGGCACCGGCAAGACCTCGGCGCTGCGCACCCTGGCCCGCTCCTGGCGCGACTGGTGCCAGGTGGACTGCGTACTCGACCCGGAGCGGCTGTTCAACGACGTCGGCTACCTCATGGACATCGCCATCGGCGAGGACGACAGCACGGGCAAGGGCCGCTGGCGGCTGCTCCTGCTGGAGGACTGCGACGAACTGATCCGCGGCGAGGCCAAGCACACCGCGGGCCAGGCGCTCTCCCGGCTGCTCAACCTCACCGACGGGCTGCTGGGCCAGGGCCGCAACGTCCTCGTGGGCGTCACCACCAACGAAGACCTCGAACGCATGCACCCCGCGGTGGTCCGCCCCGGCCGCTGCCTGGCCCGCATCGAGGTGGGCCCGCTGACCCACACCGAAGCGGTCGGCTGGCTCGGCACCGAAGAGGGGATCGGCCGGGAGGGCGCCTCCCTCGCCGAGCTGTACGCCCTGCGCCGCGGCAGCCGCCCGGCCTCCGTCCCGCCCCAGGACGCGGGCCGGGACGCCGGGCTGTACCTGTAGCCACCGCCCCGCCCTGTGGCGCCGCGCCCGCGGGTCGGGGCGACCACCCGCGGGCCGCGCCGGGCCGGGGTGCCACAATGCCTCCATGAGCACCGAGAACGTCTTCTTCGACATCACCATTGACGGCGAGCCCGCCGGGCGCATCGTCTTCAAGCTGTACGACGACATCGTCCCCAAGACCGCCAAGAACTTCCGCGAGCTGGCCACCGGCCAGCACGGCTTCGGCTACGCCGGCTCCAGCTTCCACCGCGTCATCCCGGAGTTCATGCTCCAGGGCGGCGACTTCACCCGCGGCGACGGCACCGGCGGCAAGAGCATCTACGGCGAGAAGTTCGCCGACGAGAACTTCCAGCTGAAGCACACCAAGCCGTTCCAGCTGTCGATGGCCAACGCCGGCAAGAACACCAACGGCTCGCAGTTCTTCATCACCACGATCGTCACCTCGTGGCTCGACGGCAAGCACGTCGTGTTCGGTGAGGTCGTCGAGGGCAAGGACCTGGTGACCCGCATCGAGTCGCTGGGCTCGCAGAGCGGCGCCACCAAGGGCAAGATCACGATCGCCGAGTCGGGCACCCTCCCCGCCTGACCCCCGGTACCACCCCGCTGAGGCCACGGGCCTCGGCCACCACGAGCGCGCTTCCCGGCCACCGGCAGGGAGGCGCGCTCGGTCGTTCTGCGGCGAACCCCGCACCCGGGCACGGGAGTTCCTCCCCCATAAGCCCGCAGAACGGACCGTAACGCGCCGAAGACCCCTCGGCGGAACGGCAGATGGGCCTCCACGGCACCTCGCGCTGGGCCCTCGAACGTTTTTCTGATCTGATGTCACCGGCGCCGAGAACCTCTCCGTCGAGGTGGTCACCGCGCACTTCGGCGTGCCTGCGCCGGTTCTGGGCGCCATCCCCCCTATCCCGGTGCGCAGGGCGCTCCATGACGCCCCCTCTGTCGAAGACGCCTTGGCACCGTTGCACCGAAGGGAAGATCTTTGCACAAGCGAAAAGTAAAGCGCTGGCTGCCGGCGGCAGTACTCGGCGGCACCCTCGCCGCAGGCGCTTTCGCTTTCCTGCCCTCCTTCGCTCAGGCACAGAACGAGGACGACGCCAAGGCGTCGAGCACCCAGGCCGATTTCGCCGCCGCCGCAGCGGAGTTCAAGGTTCCGCTCGCCGTTCTTCTGGGCGTCGCCCACGAGGAATCCGGCTGGCAGCAGCACAGCGGATACAGCAACACCGGCGGCTGGGGCCTGATGAACCTCACCGACGTGACGCCGAAGATGGTGGCCGGCGGCTCCGCGGGCGCGGCCGGGCGCTCCGACCTCGGCTCGTTCACCGACCACCCCGAAATGCACACCCTGCGGACCGCGGCCAAGCTGACCGGCGTCCCGGCCGACCGGCTCAGGAAGGACCGCAAGGACAACATCCGCGGCGGCGCCGCCCTGCTCGCCGCGTACCAGAAGCAGCTCACCGGCGGCACATCCGACGATCCCTCGCAGTGGACCGCCGCCGTCGCCAAGTACAGCCGCCTGACGGACAAGAAGGCCGCCACGTCGTACGTCGACAAGGTCTTCGCCACCATCACCTCCGGTGCGCGGCAGAAGTCCGCGCACAGCCCCTCGGTCACGATGCAGGCCGAGCCCGCCGCGAAGCCGGTGGCCGGTCAGCTCGGCAAGCTCAAGCTGAAGGACACCCCGTCGCCCCAGGCCGAGTGCCCTCCGGAGATGACCTGCCGGTTCATCCCGGCGGCGGCGTCCAACGGCCAGGTCTCCGACCGCCCGGCCAACGGCATCAAGATCAATCAGATTGTCCTGCACACCACCGAGGGCTCGTACGAGAACGCGATCAAGACCTTCCAGACCGCGGGAGGCGCCTCGTCGCAGTACGTGATGAAGTCGGCGGACGGTTCGGTCACCCAGATGGTGCCCAACAAGGACGTCGCGTTCGGTGACGGCAACTACGACAGCAACCTCCACGCGATCCAGATCGAGCACGAGGGCTTCTCCGCCCACGGCGCCGACTGGTACACACCGGCCGTGTACGAGCAGACGGCCACGCTCGTGAAGTACCTGGCGGCCCGGTACCACGTGCCGCTGGACCGCCAGCACATCCTCGGTCACGACAACGTGGCCGGCCCCTCGACCGACACCGTCTCCGGCATGCACTGGGATCCGGGCAACGGCTGGGACTGGACCCGTTTCATGCGGGTGCTCGGCGCCCCGATCGACGACGGTCCCCGCGGCGTCGGCCCGATCGGGACCGCGGTGACCATCACCCCGGGCTTCGAGGAGAACCAGCAGACCCACACCGTCTGCCCCGACGACGACCCGTCCGGCGCCGTCAAGAGCTGCGGCCCGGTGACGGCACCGTCGAGCGCCCTGTTCGTGCGCAGCGCCCCCCGGGACGACGCGCCGCTCCTCCTCGACCCGGTCGTGCACGGCGGCAAGGACGAGACCAGCGGCACCGACCGGGTCTCCGACTGGAGCACCACCGTCCAGGCCGGCCAGAAGTTCGTCGTCGCCGACCGGCAGGGCGACTGGACGGCCATCTGGTTCGACGGCCAGAAGGGCTGGATCCACAACCCCGGCGGGAAGAACACGACACCCGCCGTGGGGGCCCACCTCATCAAGGCGGGCGGCGCCACCGCCGCACCCGTGTACGGCACCGCGTACCCGGACCCCGCCGAGTACCCCAAGGGCATGTCCCCCTCGAAGCAGACCCCGCTGACGGGGAAGAACTACGCGATCCCGGCGGGTCAGAGCTACGTCGCCGAGCAACCGCCGGTCGAAAGCGAGGACTTCTCGCCGTCCGACGGCACGGTCGTCAAGGGCGCCAAGCACTACTACACCGTCCAGTTCAACCACCGGTACGTCCTGGTGAACGCCGCTGACGTGACGGCCACCAAGGCCGCGCGGCACTGACCCCCACGCGGCACACGCGGACGCCCGGGACCAGTTGGTCCCGGGCGTCCGTATATTGCTGCCGCCCTTGCCGCACCCCGGTCTCCCGGGCCGGGCGCCACAGGCGGCGCCGCTCAGGTGCCGGACTTGCGCCCGTAGACGTACACGTCATCGCCGACGGACAGCAGCTTCCAGTACGCCTTCGCGTCCGCCGTCCGCATGTTGATGCAGCCGTGCGAGCCCGGCGCCGACCAGACGCTGCCGCCGATCGCGTGGAACGCCTCGCCCCCGTCGAAGAACTGGGAGTACGGCATCTTGCTGTGGTACAGCGACGACACGTGGTTCTTGTGCCGCCAGTAGACCCGCTGGAGCCCGGTGCGCGTCTCGTCGCCGTTCCGGCCGGTCCGTACCGGGACCGGGTGCTTGACGAGGTGGCGGCCGTCCTGGATCCAGCTGATCTGCCGGGTCAGGTCGACGCACGCGATGCGCCCACGGTTGGTGGGGCACCGGCCCGCGCGGTTCGGGTTCTTCCACGCGCTCCGCTGCTTCTTGACCACCTTCATCACCTTCCAGGTGGCCGGCCCCGCGTAGCCGTACTGCGGGTAGACGCCGTGCGCCACCTGGAACGACCGGATCGCCCTGCAGTCCCCTGCCGACTGCCGGCCGTCGGCCTTGCGCCCCAGGAACTTCTCGGCCTGCTTCTGGTACGGGCCCCGAAGGCCACCGCACCAGGACGAGGAAGCGGAAGCGGCCTGCGCGGGCACGGCCTGAAGCCCGGCCAGCAGCGGCGCCAGCACCACACCCGCTATGCCGTACGCGGCCACCCGGCCCCGGCGGCCCGTTCGAGAACTCGTCATGTAACCCACCCTCGACTAGACGCCCTGCGGGCGTACTTGGCGTGCCTTCACGGTTGCGCGGAGTGAGGCGATGACGCCTGCACCGTCCGCCGGACGCCACAGTAGACCGTTATGTGGCGCCCAACCGGTACGTGGAAGATTTGTCGGCCAAGACCGAGAGAGCGACACAGCCGCCGCCCGGCCCGGCCGTGCCCCGCGGGCAGAGGATTACGGATTCCCCTTCCTTCCCCGGAGCCGGGACGACGACGTGGGAACGTCAGCTCACCGGGGACGTGGGTTTCCCGCCGCGCTCCGCCTGCCGCTCCCCGGCCGGCGCGTCGTCCGGCGCTGCGTCCTGCGCCTCGGGGCGACCGGGAAGCAGCGGTGCCGCGGCGACGATGACCAGGGCGACCGCGAACACGAACCCGTAGACGACCTGGAACCCTCCGATCCCCGAGCCGACGTCCGCCGCGGGGCCCGTGCCCGTGCCGGTGACCGCCAGGATCAGGGCGACGCAGGCGACACCGAGCGCACCGCCGAGCTGGTTGAGGTTGTAGACGACGGAGCTTCCCTGCGCCACCTTTTCCGGCGGCAGTGTCCGGTACAGCGACCCCATGGTCGGCGCGCCGACGCCGCCGAGACCCGTACCGATGGCGAACACGGCCAGGGCCGACCACACTTCGCTGCGGTCCGGGCCGATGCGGGTGAGGGCGACCGCCCCGAACGCCGCCAGGAGCGCTCCCCCGCGGACCAGGCTGCGCGGACCCAGCCGGTCGCTCAGCCGTCCGGCGAGGGGCATGGCGAGCGCCGAGCCCAGTCCCAGGGGCGCCACCAGCAGGCCGGCCGCGCGGGCGCCGTGCCCGTGCAGCACCTGGTAGTACAGCGGCAGCGCGAACAGCCCGGCGAAGGTGGCCAGTCCGACGAGTCCCTGGACGGTGACGCTCGCGGCGAAGCTGCGGCTGCTGAACAGCCGGACATCGATCAGCGGTTCGCGCCGTCGGACGCGCAGCGCGTGCAGCACGTACCCGGCGAGCAGCACGATCCCGCCGATCAGGGGGATGAGCACGGACGGCGCGTCCAGCCGAGCCTGCTCACCCGCCTGTGTGAGGGCGAGCACGATCGCCGCGAAACCGGGGGCCATCAGCACGGCGCCGATGAGGTCGAGCCGGGCGGCGGGCTTCCTCCCGGCGGGCGCACCGGCCGGGATCACCCGCAGGGCGAGCAGGACGGCCACGATCCCGATGGGCAGGTTGATGGCGAACATCGAGCGCCAGCCCAGCGATTCGAGGACGACTCCACCCAGGACGGGGCCGAGCACCGGGCCGAGCGAGAGGACCACACCCATCATGCCCATCACGCGTCCCGCCCGGCTCGCTCCCGCCGCACGGGCCAGGATCACCAGGACCAGCGGGTCGACCACGCCGGCGCCGACGCCTTGGACGACGCGGAAGGCGACCAGGCTCCACAGGTTCCAGGCGAGCGCGGAGGCGAGTGAGCCGGCCAGGAACAGCACAAGTCCGAACAGCCAGAGCTTCTTGACGCCGAACCGGCCGACGGCCCAACCGGTGACCGGGATGGTCACGGTGAGCGCCAGCAGGTAGCCGGTCGAGGCCCAGCTGACGGCACTCAGTGTGGTGTGGAACTCGTCGGCAAGGGTGTCGGCGGCGACGGTGACCATGGTGCTGTCGAGGATCCCCATGATCCCGCCCAGCAGGGTGACGCCGATGAGCCGTAACAGCCCCGCGTCCAGGCGGTCATCTCTGACTTGAGACATCACTTTCCCACTCCGTCGAGCGCGGCACGCACACGCCGCTGAACCAGGCGGTTCAACTTAACGACCCGTCGGGTCCGGCTGCAACCAGTCAGCCCACATTTTTGAACCGCACGGTTCATTCAGGGGAGCGAGGCGATATGGTAGTGGGGTGAACCGACCCAAGACCCCAGCCACGGCCTCGGAGTTGAGCGGGCGTGCTGTGCCGCGCGGGCGCGTCGACAAGCGGCAGGCGATCCTCGAAGCCGCGTTCAAGACGTTCGCCCGCGAGGGATACGGGCAGTCCTGCGTACGGGAGATCGCAGCCGAGGCGGGCGTGGCCAAGCCCACCATCTACAACCACCTCGGCGACAAGGAGACCCTGTTCCGCGAGGCGATGCGGGCCGCCGCCGGTCGCACGGTCGGCCAGGGCCTGGCGGCACTCGACGCGCTGCGGGACGTGCAGGGCGACGTGCGCGCCGGACTGGAGGACGCCGGTCACCGGCTGCTGCTGCACCACTGCGATGACGAGTCCCAAGCCCTCCGCCGGCTGCTGCACGCCGAAGCGGCCCGTTTCCCCGAACTGCTGGAGCTGATCCAGCAGGAGGGGGCCCGGCGCCTCCACGACGCCCTCGCCGACCGCCTGGCGCGCCTCGCGCTCTCCGGCCGACTGCACACGGACGACCCGGACCTCGCAGCCGAACAGTTCCTCGCGCTGCTCACAGGACCGATGGAGCTGCGCTCCCGCCTCGGCACCCGCAAGGTCCCCGACGCCGAACTGCGGGCGGTCGGACGGTCCGCGGTCGACACCTTCCTGCGCGCCTACGCCCCCCGACCCGTGGACGCGTAACCAGGGCCCCGCCCCCGGGCGCAGCGGCCCAGGATCTCACCCCGGCTCAGCGCACCCGCCCCCGCGCCTTCAACGCCACCGCCGGGAGTTCGGGGGCGGCCAGCCGGGCGCCGTCGTAGCCGTGGACGGTGCCGAAGCGGGAGCCCGTCATCCAGTCGGTGCGGGCCTCTTCGATGTCCTGCTGGGTGCGGCCGATGAAGTTCCACCACATGACGATGTCCTCCTCGAAGGGCTCGCCGCCGATGAGGAGCAGGCTGCTGTCGGAGGTTGCCCGCAGCGGCAGTTCGCTGCGACCGCAGCCGAGGTAGAGGAGGGCGCCGGGGGCGAGCCGGACGCCGTCGATGGTGGATTCGCCGGAGATGGTCAGCGCCGCGTACTCGAAGTCGGGTTCGAGGGGCAGCCGGGTGTCGGTGCCTGCGGCGAGGGTGAGGTCGGCGCCGGCGAGCGGGGAGTACGTGGTGCCCGGGGAGGTGGCGCCGGCCAGTTCGCCGAGGATGACGGTGGCGGTGAGGCCGCCGCCGGTGATCACCGGCAGGTCGTCGTGGTGCTCGAACGCCGGTGCCGCGTCGCGGTGTTCGCCGGGGAGCGCGACCCAGAGCTGGGCGCCGTGCAGCAGGGGCGCGTGGCCGCGCGGGGACTCCTCGGAGTGGGCGATGGCCCGGCCCGAGGTCATCAGGCCCAGCTCGCGCGGGCGTACGGTCTGGAGGCTGCCGAGGCTGTCACGGTGCAGCACCTCGCCCTCGCGCAGCCAGCTGACCGTCTGGAGACCCATGTGCGGGTGCGGCGGCACCTGCATCCCGGGCTCGTCGGCGATGTCGTCGGGACCGTAGTGGTCCACGAAGCACCAGGCGCCGACCATCCGCCGGCCGAGGTTGGGCAGCAGCCTCCGGACGACCGTGCTCTCGCCGAGTGGCACCTGCTTGCCGGGCTGGACGTCGCGGACCGGGCCCGTGCGGCCGTTCCCCCCGCACAGGTTCGCCGCGGGCTTGAGATCGAGGTTGCTCATACCGTCACGATATGCGCGGTCAGGCGTACAGCTCGCGCAGGCGTACGGACAGGCATGTCACGCAGCCCTCCAGCTTCTCGAACTCGCCGATGTCCACCGGAACCGGCTCGTATCCCAGGTCGGCGAAGAGTTCGGCGCTCCTCGGCGCGTCGGCCGCCATCAGCAGTTTCCCGCCGCCGAGCAGGACGACATGGGCGCCGGACTCCTCCGGGACGGGCAGGAAGCGCGGGAAGGCGGCCGGGTCGTCGACCAGCGGCGGGTGGCCGATGACCGTGCCGTCGGGCAGGGCGGTCACCGCGGACTTCAGGTGCAGCACCTTGCTGACCGGCACGGCGACCACGCGGGCCCCCAACGGCTCGAAGGCGGCGCGGAGTTGGCGTACACCGTCGGCGTTGGTCCGGCCGCCGCGGCCGACGAATACGGTGTCGCCGATCTTCAGCACATCGCCGCCGTCGAGGGTGCCGGGCGCGCGGATCTCGTTGACGGAGCAGCCCAGCGCCCGCACGGCCTCCCGGGCCGCGTCGATCTCGGGCCTGCGGGTGTCCGCACCGGGGCGCGTCAGCAGCGCGACGTTGCGGAAGACGACCATGGTGTCCTCGACGAACACCGCGTCGGGGCAGTCGTCGGCGGCCGGCACCTCGGTGACGTGCCAGCCGTGCTCGCGCAGCGTCAGGACGTAGGTCTCCCACTGGCGCAGCGCCAGGGCCACGTCCACCGGCCTGCGGTCGATGTGGGTGACGAGTCCTTCGGCGAGGCGGGGGCCGGGTCGACGGACGAGGGCGTGCCGGCTGGGCATACGGGGCTCCTCCTGGGGCGCTGGGTGCGGGCGGGGCGGACGGGGTGTCAGCCGTCCGTGTCGTAGACCGCGCGCAGGGCGTCCTCGACGGCGGCGAGGGCGGCCCGCCGGTCGAGGCCCAGGCGGTGGGCCCGCCGGGCGTAGCCTGCGGCAGCCGCGGCGGCTTCCTTGTCGGCGGCTTCGCCCGCAGCCGCGATGAAGCTGCCGTTGCGGCCCCGGGTCTCGATCACGCCGTCGGATTCCAGGGCCCGGTAGGACTTGGCGACGGTGTTGGCGGCCAGACCCAGCTCGTCGGCGAGGCCGCGTACCGTCGGCAGCTTGTGGCCGACCGGCAGCACACCGGTCCTGGCCTGCTCCGCGATCTGGGCGTGTACCTGCTCGAACGGTGCGTCGGCCGCCTCCGGGTCGATGATGATCTGCAGTTGCTGCGGTGACACGGCGGGCGCTCCTGACGGTGGTGGTGCGCGGTTTTGTGGCACCCATTGTGCGCCAGGGGCGTCCGCCGTGCCGCTACCGGGGAAGCCGGGAAACCGGCCCTCCCGGGGAGGGCGGCCCGCGCCCCTTCGGGGGAAGGTCGGGGGCGGGCCGCCCGGCGGATGCCCGGTGGTCCCGGGCGTCGGCTCACAGGTCCAGTGACGTCCCCGTGGTGCGCAGCCAGGCGTCGAGCCCCAGGATCAGCTCGGCGCCCGGACGGATGTCGCTCGTCGCGCCGTCCGCGGTGGCCTCCGCGGCGGCGGCGTCGTCCAGCAGCGGCTGCACGGGGGCGTTCCGGTCGGCCGCCAGGTCCTTGAGTTCGGCGCGCAGGGCCTCGTTGTAGCGCGGGTCCTGGGTGCTGGGGTAGGGGCTCTTGACCCGGTCGGCGACCAGGTCGGGCAGTACGTCGCGGGCGGCGGCGCGCAGCAGCGACTTCTCGCGGCCGTCGAAGGTCTTCATCGACCACGGGGTGTTGAAGACGTACTCGACGAGGCGGTGGTCGCAGAACGGGACGCGGACCTCCAGGCCGACGGCCATGCTGGCCCGGTCCTTGCGGTCGAGGAGCACCTGCACGAAGCGGGTCAGGTGCAGGTAGCTGATCTCGCGCATCCGGCGCTGGAGCCCGGTGTCGCTGTCCAGGTACGGGACCTCGGCGAGCGCCTCGCGGTAGCGGCGCTGTTCGTAGCCCTTGAGGTCGAGCTTGTCGAGCAGGCCGTTGTCCAGCAGCGCCTCGCGGGTGGCGTTGCCGCCGGCGAACCGGCCCGACACGCCGGCCGCGATCCAGGGGAAGGTGTCGGCGTGGACGGCCTCGGGGTCGTGGAACCAGCGGTAGCCGCCGAACACCTCGTCGGCCGATTCGCCGGACAGGGCGACCGTGGACTGTTCGCGCACCGCCTTGAAGAGGAGGTAGAGCGAGGTGTCGCCGTCACCGAAGCCGTTGGGCAGGTCGCGGGCGGCCAGGACGGCGGCGCGGTGGCCGGGGTCCATCAGGGCGGCGGTGTCCAGGACGATGTCGTGGTGGTCGGAGCCGACGTGCTCGGCCAGCGCGTGGGCGTACGGGCCGTCGGGGGTGCCGCGCAGGTCGTCGGCCTTGAAGTTCTCGGTGTAGCCGGTGAAGTCGACGGCGAACGAGCGGACCGGGCCGATGCCCTGGGCGGTCAGCGCGCGGGCCGACAGCGCGGTGATGACGGACGAGTCGAGCCCGCCGGAGAGCAGGGTGCACAGCGGCACGTCGGCGATGAGCTGGCGGGCGACGATGTCGTCGAGCAGCTCGCGGATGCGCGCGACGGTGGTGTCGAGGTCGTCGGTGTGCTCGCGGGCTTCGAGCGCCCAGTAGCTCCTGACGGACACGCCGTTGCGGCTGACGCGGACGATGTGTCCGGGCCGCACCTCGTGCATGCCCTTGAAGACGCCGTGTCCTGGGGTCTTGGTGAAGGTGATCAGCTCGGCGAGGCCCTCGGTGTCGATGGCGGGCCGCACATCGGGGTGGGCGTTGATCGCCTTGGGCTCGGAGCCGAAGAGGACACCGTCGGACGTGGGGAAGTAGTAGAGCGGCTTGATGCCCATCCGGTCGCGTATGAGGAGGAGTTCCTCGGTCCGCGGATCCCACAGGGCGAAGGCGTACATGCCGTTCAGGCGCTCGGCGAACGCCTCGCCCCACTCCAGGTAGGCGTGCAGGACGACTTCGGTGTCGCTGCTCGTGCGGAACGCGTGCCCCAGGGTCTCCAACTCGGCCCGCAGTTCACGGTAGTTGTAGACCTCGCCGCTGTAGGTCGTGACGATCAGGGTGCGGCCGTCGTGCTCGACGGACATGGGCTGCTTGCCGCCGTCGATGTCGATGACGGCGAGGCGGCGGTGGCCGAACGCGGCGTGGGTGTCGAGCCAGATCCCGGCGGCGTCCGGGCCGCGGCAGGACATGGTCTCGGTCATGGCATCGAGGGTGGCGCGCTCGGTGGTGAGGTTACGGTCGTAGGAGATCCATCCGGTGATTCCGCACATGTTCGCGGCTCCTCCTTCGTCGGCAGCGGGCCGCCGCATCCCGGCTGCGGTCCGCGGTGATCACCGTACGCCCAGATAGTTGCAAGGGCCACCTATACTGGATCCGGACCGTCCGGAACCGGCCACCGGGCCTCCGCTCCCCGGGAGATCACGTACGGGCCGCCCGCCGGACGCCCGGAAAATGGGGAGGCACCGGGACACGGCGGGGCGTACTGTCCGCGCCCATGACGCTCACCTTGCGCGACTTCCGGCCCTCCGACGCCAAGGCCGTCGCCGACCTGCGGCGCGCCGTACTGCCCCATCTCATCTTCACCCCGCAAGGCATCGCCTGGCATGTCGCGAACGCCGCTCCCGCACAGCGGCTGCGGCTCTTCGTCGCCGTCCTGGACGGCCGGGTGGTGGGCTCTGTGACCTGCGGACTCGTCCACGACAGCAGCGTCACGGGGCAGGCCGTCGCGACGCCCTGCGTACACCCAGGCCACCGGCGCACGGGCATCGGTGGTGCGCTGCTGAGCGCCACCGAGGAGCATCTCACCGCGGTCGGCGCCGAGCGGGTCTTCGCCTGGGCGAACGACACGGCCGCCGCCGACGCGTTCGCCGTACGCCACGGCTACCGCCGCACCCGCCCGGCCCGCTTCCTGCGGCTCGGCCTGGCGGACGCCGCGCTGCCGCCGCCCGGGGAACTGCCGCCCGGCGTCCGGCTGCACACCGGCGCGGACTTCGGCGCCGATCCGTACCCGCTCTTCCGCGCGGACGCCGAGGTGACGGCCGACGAACCCGGCGACGTCGCCGGCGACGCCATGACGTACGAGGACTGGCTGCGGCACACCTGGGAGCACCCGGACAACGACCTGCACCTCACGTCCGTGGTGACCGTCGACAGCGAGATCGCGGCCTTCAGCCTGGCCACCACCGACGGCGCCGGCCGCTACTCCTCCGCGATGACCGGCACCCGGCGCGCGTTCCGCGGTCGCGGCCTGGCCCGGCTCGCCAAGACCGACTCCCTGCGCCGCGCCCGGGACGCCGGCTGCACCGAGGCGTTCACCGGCAACGACGCCGCCAACACCCCGATGCTGACGATCAACCGAAGCCTCGGCTACCGGACCTGCGCCACGGAATGGCGCTGCGTCCGCGAACTGCCGCGCGGCTGAATCCCGCCGTCCGCATATCCGGCGCCAGAGGGTATTTGGGGGTGAAGCGGGCGGGGGTGGGACCAAGGCGATGGGGCCAAGGCAGTGGGTGCGCGGCCCCATACGGGAGAACGGGTCCGCCCCGGCGGGAAGGTATCCCAGCCGGGGCGGAACGGGTGCGGGCACGGGGCGGGCGCCGGGCGGGCGCCCCTCCTGTGCCGGCTGCGGTGGCGTCAGCCGAGGGTGGACAGCGCCTGGTTCAGCGTCTGCGACGGGCGCATCACGGAGACCGCCTTGGCCGCGTCGGGCTGGTAGTAGCCGCCGATCTCGGCCGGGGAGCCCTGCACGGCGATCAGCTCGTCGACGATGGTGCGCTCCTGCTCGACCAGCGTCTTGGCGAGCTGCGCGAACGCCTCGGCGAGCTGCGTGTCGTCGGTCTGCTTGGCCAGCTCCTGGGCCCAGTAGAGGGCCAGGTAGAAGTGGCTGCCGCGGTTGTCGATGCCGCCCAGCTTGCGGCTCGGCGACTTGTCCTCGTTGAGGAAGGTGCCGGTCGCACGGTCCAGGGTGTCGGCGAGCACCTGGGCGCGGGCGTTGCCGGTGGTCTGCGCGAGGTGCTCGAAGCTGACGGCCAGCGCGAGGAACTCGCCCAGGCTGTCCCAGCGCAGGTAGTTCTCCTTGACCAGCTGCTGGACGTGCTTGGGCGCGGAGCCGCCGGCGCCGGTCTCGAACAGGCCGCCGCCGTTCATCAGCGGGACGACGGAGAGCATCTTGGCGCTGGTGCCCAGCTCCAGGATGGGGAACAGGTCCGTCAGGTAGTCACGCAGGACGTTGCCGGTGACGGAGATGGTGTTCTCGCCGCGGCGGATGCGCTCCAGGGAGAACGCGGTCGCCGCCTCCGGGGTCATGATCTCGATGGTCAGACCGTCGGTGTCGTGGTCGGCGAGGTACGTCTTGACCTTGGCGATCAGCTGCGCGTCGTGGGCGCGGCCCTCGTCGAGCCAGAAGACGGCCGGGTCGCCGGTCGCGCGGGCGCGGGTGACGGCGAGCTTGACCCAGTCCTGGATCGGCAGGTCCTTGGTCTGGCACATGCGGAAGATGTCGCCGGCGCCGACGGCCTGCTCCAGGACGGCGTCGCCGTTGCCGTCGAGGACGCGCACGGTGCCGGTCGCGGGGATCTCGAAGGTCTTGTCGTGGCTGCCGTACTCCTCGGCCTTCTGCGCCATCAGACCGACGTTGGGCACCGAGCCCATGGTGGCCGGGTCGAAGGCGCCGTTGGCGCGGCAGTCGTCGATGACGACCTGGTAGATGCCGGCGTAGCTGCTGTCGGGGATGACGGCGAGGGTGTCGGCCTCCTGGTCGTCCTTGTTCCACATGTGCCCGGAGGTGCGGATCATCGCGGGCATGGAGGCGTCGACGATGACGTCGCTGGGCACGTGCAGGTTGGTGATGCCGCGGTGCGAGTCGACCATCGCCAGCTCGGGGCCGTCGGCCAGCTCGGCCTCGAAGGACGCCTTGATGGCCGCGCCCTCGGGCAGCGCCTCGGCGCCCTTGAGGATGCCGCCGAGACCGTCGTTGGGGGTGAGCCCCGCGGCGGCCAGCACGTCGCCGTACTCGGCGAAGGTCTTGGGGAAGAAGGCGCGCACGGCGTGACCGAAGATGATCGGGTCGGAGACCTTCATCATCGTGGCCTTGAGGTGCAGCGAGAAGAGGACGCCCTCGGCCTTGGCGCGGGCGACCTGCGCGGTGAAGAACTCGCGCAGCGCGGCGACGCGCATCACGGAGGCGTCGACGACCTCGCCCTTGAGCACAGGCACCGACTCGCGCAGCACGGTGGTGGTGCCGTCGTCGCCGGTCAGCTCGATGCGGAGGGCGCCGTCCGCGGCGATGACCGCGGACTTCTCGGTGGAGCGAAAGTCGTCCACACCCATGGTCGAGACGTTCGTCTTGGACTCGGCGGTCCAGGCGCCCATGCGGTGCGGGTGGGCCTTGGCGTAGTTCTTGACCGACGCGGGGGCGCGGCGGTCGGAGTTGCCCTCGCGCAGGACCGGGTTGACGGCGCTGCCCTTGACCTTGTCGTAACGGGCGCGGACGTCCTTGTCCTCGTCGGTCTTCGGGTCGTCCGGGTAGTCCGGAAGCGCGTAGCCCTGCTCCTGGAGCTCGGCGATGGCCGCCTTGAGCTGCGGGATGGACGCCGAGATGTTCGGCAGCTTGATGATGTTGGCCTCGGGCGTCTTGGCCAGCCGGCCCAGCTCGGCGAGGGCGTCGTCGATGCGCTGGTCCTCCCGGAGGCGCTCGGGGAAGCTCGCGATGATCCGGCCCGCGAGGGAGATGTCGCGGGTCTCCACAGCGACTCCGGCGGTCGAGGCGTAGGCCTCGACGACCGGCAGGAACGAGTAGGTCGCCAGGGCCGGCGCCTCGTCGGTGTGGGTATAGATGATGGTCGAGTCAGTCACCGGGTGCTCCGCTCCACGTCTGCAACATTGCTTGACGTCAAGATATCTCGTGACGGCCCCTCTCTCGACAGGGCCCTGCCCACGGCGACGCCACCCTCAGGTCACCGCGGCCCGCCCCCGGCACCGCCGCGGGCCGCCGGGGGCGGAACCTGTGCCGCCGCTTAGCCCCGCCTTAAAGGCGCCATAAGGATCGGCCCGAGCGCGCTTTCCGGCCCGAACGGGCTGGTCGGCGTGGCTAGCGTGCTGCTCGCAAGGCGGGGCGCGGACCTCGGCGGTGTGCTCCCGGGCCGGCCAGGCCACCCGCATCCCGACCCCCCACCGCGCCCGCCTTGCGCCCCGGCACCAGGCACCTGAAGGAGACCCGCAGATGACCGCTCGTCGCAAGGCCACCGGGATCGCGCTGACCGGCCTCGCCCCGCTCGCCCTCACCGTCCTGTCGGCGGCACCGGCAGTCGCGCACGGATCGATGGCGGACCCGGTCAGCCGGGTCTCGGCCTGCTTCGCCGAAGGGCCGGAGAGCCCGCGGTCCGCCGCGTGCAAGGCCGCCGTGCAGGCCGGTGGCCCCCAGGCGCTCTACGACTGGAACGAGGTCAACATCCCGGACGCGGGCGGCCGGTCGAAGGAGATCATCCCGGACGGGAAGCTGTGCAGCGCGGGCCGCGACAAATACAAGGGGCTTGATCTGCCGCGCGCCGACTGGCCCGCGTCCCCGCTGGCGGCCGGCACCCACACCTTCCGCTACAAGGCCACCGCCCCGCACAAGGGCACCTTCCAGCTCTACCTCACCAAGGAGGGCTACGACCCGGCGAAGCCGCTGACCTGGGCGGACCTGGAGTCCACGCCGTTCGCCGAGGTCACGAACCCGGAGCTGAAGAACGGTGACTACGTCTTCGACGGCAAGGTGCCGGCCAGGAAGGGCCGCCATCTCGTCTTCAGCGTCTGGCAGCGCTCGGACAGTCCGGAGGCGTTCTACACCTGCTCGGACGTCGTGTTCGGCAAGGACGGATCCGGCAAGGGAGGGAAGGACGGCGCGGGCAGGGCGGGCGGGGCGCAGGCGCCCACCGACACCCAGATCGCGGCCGGCGCCGGGCACTCGACCGTCGACCACCACGGGCACGGCGGCACCGACACCGGCACCGGCACCGGCACCGGCACCGGGCAGGAACACCCCGCCGGTGTCCACAAGATGCCGCACGACGACGGCACGGACACGGCTACGGACGCGGCCACGGCCACGGCCACGGACGGCAACGCCCCGCGGACCGACGGCGGCGGTGCCCGCCCGGCCGGCGGGCAGCGGCTGGCCGAGACCGGCGGCGACTCCAGCGCCACGCCGCTCGCGCTCGGCGGCAGCGCGGTGCTCGCGGCGGGCGCCGCCTTCCTGTTCACCGCCAACCACCGCAGGGCGGTCCGCAGGCGCGGCTGACGCGTCGCCGCCCCTCATGGGCCCCGGGCTGCGGCCCGGTCCGCCGGGCGCCGACCGCTCCGGCCCCGGCAGCGTGGCCCCCCCCCCCGGCCGGGGGGGGGGGGCCCCCCCCCGCGGGGGGGGGGGGGGGGGCCCCGGGCGGGGGGGGGGGGGGGGGGGTTGGGGCCCCCCCCCCCCCCCCGTCCCCCACCACCCCGCCGTCCCGCCGTCCCGCCGTCCCGACTCCCGGGCGACCCGCCTCATTCCGGGGGCCGCGCCTCCCCCTCCAGGCGGTCGGCCAGCCGTTCCAGGAAGACCCGCTGGCCCGCCACCAGGCGCCCGCGCGCCACGTCCGGTGTGCACCACTCCACCCGGTCGATCTCCGGGAAGCTGCGCAGTGTTCCGGAGCCGCGCGGCCAGGGCATCTCGAAGGTGCCCGGCACGATCAGGGCGGGATCGAGGTCGCTCTCGACCGCCCACACCGTCACGGTCTTGCCGCCCGCCTGCCGGGTGTCGCCCAGCGGAAGGTACCGGCCGCCCGGCGGCGGCAGCCCCAGTTCCTCCTCGAACTCCCGCCTGGCCGCGGCCTGCGGCTCCTCCGGCGGTACGTACTCGCCCTTGGGAACGGACCAGGCGCCGGCGTCCCTGCGGGCCCACAGCGGACCGCCCATATGGGCCAGGAGCACTTCGACGCCGGAGCCGCCGACGCGGTAGAGCAGCAGTCCTGCACTGCGTTTTCCCGCCATGGGACCAGTCTGGGACACGGCCGCAGCGGGCGCCGGTCACGGCCGGTCCGTGCGGCCCGCCGCCACGGGCTCCACGGGCTATACGGGCGGCAGCGGTTCGACGACGTCCGTGGCCACGTGCTGGTAGATGACCGAGCTGCGGCAGTCGACGACCTCGCGGCGCTTGAAGACCTGATCCATCAACAGCGCGTGCAGCCGGTCGACGTCCGGGACGGCGACGTGCACGAGGAAGTCGTCGCCGCCCGCCACGACGTAGACGCTCAGCACCTCGGGCAGCGAGGTCAAGAACGCCTTGAAGCGCTCGATGACCTCGCGGTTCATCGGGCGGATGCGGACCGTGAGCAGGGCCTGCACCGGGCGGTTGAGCGCCCGCAGATCGACCGTGGCGCGGTAGCCGGTGATCACGCCGCGGGCGCGCAGCGCGCGGACCCGCTCCAGGCAGGTGGAGGGGGCGATGCGCAGCGTGCGGGCGAGATCGCGGTTGCTCTGCCGTGCATCGCGCTGCAGTTCGCGGACAATCGCCGAATCAATGTCGTCCATGCCGCCCCATGGTGCCCTATACACCGAATTTCGTTCGGCAAGCGCTTCCTTTGATCATTGTTCCGGCTAACTTCTGCCATCGTGACCGTTCAACAGACACCTCTTCCCGTCTCTCACACGCCGGTTGTACGGCGGCTGGGCGTCGGAAGCGGCACCGCGCTGTGCGCCGGTGCCGTGCTCGGGCCCGGCGTGCTCACCCTGCCGTCCCTGGCAGCGGCGGCGGCCGGACCCGCCTCGATCCTCGCCTGGGTCGTGCTGCTCGCCATGTGCGTACCGGTCGCGGCGGCCTTCGCCGCGCTCGGCGCGCGGTTCCCCGACGGCGGCGGCGTGGCCACGTACGTGCACCGGGCCGCGGGGCCGCGGGCCGCGGCCACCGTGGGCTGGTGGTTCTTCGGCGCGGTGCCGATCGGGGTGGTGTCGGCCGCCTTGATCGGCGGGAAGTACGTGGCGGACGCGGCCGGTTGGGGCGACGCGGGCGCCGCGGCGGTCGGCGGCGTGGTGCTGGCCGGTTCGCTGGTCTCCAACGCGGTCGGGCTGCGGATGTCGGGCCGGGTGCAGCTGCTGCTCGGCGGGCTGCTGGCCGCGGTGCTGCTGTGCGCGGTGCTGGCCGCCGCCCCGCACGTGTCGGCCGGTCACTTCACCCCGTTCCTGCCCGGCGGCTGGTCGTCGGTCGGCTCGGCCGCTTCGGTGCTGTTCTTCGCGTTCGCCGGCTGGGAGGCGGCGAGCCATCTGTCCGGTGAATTCGCCGACCCCGCCCGGGACCTGCCGCGGGTGACCCGCAACACGCTGATCACGATCACGGTGCTCTACCTCGGCCTGGCCCTCGCCACCATCGGCGCGCTGGGCCCGGAGGCGGCCGGTACGGACACCCCGCTGACCGCGCTGCTCGCGCAGAGCATCGGCGGTGCCGCGCGGCCGGTCGCCGCCGTGGCCGCCCTGTTCCTCACCTTCGGCGCGGTCAACTCCTATCTGGCGGGCGCCTCCAGGCTCGGCGCCGCGCTCGGCCGTGACGGGGCCGCGCCCCGCTGGCTGGCCAGGGGCGGCGGTCCCGGCGAGGTGCCGCGCCGCGCGCTCGCGGTGCTCGGCTGTGCCTGCGTCCTGCTGGCCGTGGCGGCGGGCTTCGGCGGCGCCGACCTGGATCTGCTGATGCGGGCGACCGCCACCTGCCTGGCCGCGGTCACCCTGGCCGGGCTCGGCGCCGCGCTGGTGCTGCTGCCGCGCCGCACGCCCCTGTGGTACGGCGTGATCGCCAGTGCCGTGCTGACGGCGGGGGTGCTGGCCTTCTCCGGGTGGCTGCTGCTGATTCCGACGGCGCTGGCGCTCGCCTCGTTCGGCTTCCTGACGCTGCGCGGGCTGCGGCGCCGGGACCTGCCGGGGGCGCGCGGGTCAGCCGGCTGAGCCGCGGGGGCCCCGCGCCCGGTGGCCGGTGCCCGCCGGGGAAGCGGGCGGGCGCGTCGCCGCAGGGCCTGCCGCGCGCTCGCCGAAGCGGGCCCGCGCCCGGTCGACGGCGGCCTCGATCCGGCGGGCCCTGTCGTCCACCGGGTCGAACGTCAGCTGCCTGGTGGCCAGTTCGGCCCGGCACAGGTCATCGGCGCGCAGGGCCACCGACCGCACCCGCGCCCGTTGCAGCCCGAGCGCCGCGTGCAGCGCGTAGGCCGCTTCGGTCAGCGCCGGGCCGTGCGCGGTCGGCTCGGCGAGCCTGCGGGTGCGGGTCGTCGATGAACGGTCGGCGTAGCGGACGACGAGGGTGAGCGCGCGGGCCGCCTGTCTGCCCGCCCGGAGCCTGGCCCCCAGTCCGTCGGCGAGCGCGAGCAGCGCGCCGCGCCGCCTGGCCGGGTCGAGTTCGTCGTGCCAGAAGCGGTGTTCGGCGGCCATCGAGCGGGCGGCGGCGTGCGGGGAGACCGGTGTCGGGTCGATGCCGCAGGCCCGCTCGTACACCATCCGGCCGGTCTTCACACCGAGGATCCGCTGGAGGGTCGCGGGTGGCGCGGCGGCGATCCGCCCGACGCTGTCGAGCCCGTAGGCGCACAGCGTGCGCGCGGTCGCCGGGCCCACGCCGTGCAGGGCGGCGGCCGGACGGCGGGCGAGGAAGGCGGCGACCGACCCTTCGTCCGCGGGGACGACCCTGACCTCGCCCGGCGGTGCGCCCTGGGCCGCCATCCGCGCGAGCAGCGGGTTGCCCGCGACGCCGATCGTGCACCGCACGCCGTACCAGGCCAGGGCGCGCAGCCGCACCAGGGCGGCGATGCCCGCCGCGTCCCGGCCGAAGTAGCGCAGTGCCCCGCGGACGTCGGCCAGCGCGGCGTCCGGCGGCAGCGCCTCGACCGCCGGCGTGAACTGCGCCAGCAGGCCGAGCAGTTGCTCGTACGTCTCCGCGTCCACGGGCTCGCCGTCCGCGGTGCAGAACCGTATGTGGAGCGTGCCGGGCTCCGGTGCGGTGGTCATCCCGCGCTCCCCGGGCTGGAGTGCCACAGCTTGCGGCCGGTGGCGGCGCGTCCGCCCGGCGGCTGGAGGTCGGCCCACGGGTGCAGGGTGTAGCCGGTCTCCAGCCGGATGGTGCGTCCCGGTGCGGCGTCCGGCGCCTGCGGTGCGGCGGCGAGGCGGGTGGTGACCGCCTCCAGGCCGCCGTCGCGGCGCAGTTCGGCGAGTTCGGCGAGGTTCCAGGCGGCGGCGCCGACCACGCTGACGCTGCGCGGGCCGCGCCGCTGGACGGTGCCGCGCACCAGCAGCAGCCAGGAGTGGAAGACGGTGTGCGCGCACGCCTCGTGGCTGTCGTCGAAGAAGGCGCAGTCGACCAGGCCCGTGCTGTCGTCGAGGGTGGTGAAGATGACCCGGCGGCCGGAGCGGACCGGCGGCGTCTGGGTGGCCGCCTTGGCCCCGGCGACCAGCACCGTCTCGCCGTTGCCCGCGTCGCGCAGCAGCCTGGCGGGCAGCGCGCCCAGCTCCGCGAGGAACTCCCGGTGGTCGGCCATCAGATGGCGGGAGGTGTCCATGCCGAGGACACCCAGCTCGGCGCTGAGCCGTTCGACGTCGCTGAGGTCGGGCAGCCCGACGGGTCCGGCGGTGTCGGCCCGCTCGTCGCCGTCGGTACGGCCCGGCAGCGTCAGCTGTCCTGCGGGGGCCCGGCGCTGCCGCTGGTGGAGTTCGGCGATGTGCAGCAGCAGGTCCCTGCGGTTGGCGCCGAAGGCGTCCAACGCGCCCACCCTGGCGAGGCGTTCGGCCACCGGGCGGCGCGGCGCGGCCCGCTGCCACAGGTCCTGGAGCGAGGGGTAGGGCTGCCCGGCCTCGATCCGCCGCGCCTCGTCGTCGCCGATGCCGTGCACGTCGCCGAGCGCGAGCCGCAGCCCCCAGACGCCGGGGCCGCCATCCACAGGACCGGACACCAGTTCGATACGGTGGGTGGCCGCCGAGCGGTTCACGTCCAGCGGCAGCACCGGCACCCCGCGCCGCCGCGCGTCCGCGAGCAGCAGCCGCTTCGGGTACATCCCGGGGTCGTGGGTGAGCAGCCCGGCGTAGAAGGCCGCGGGATGATGCGCCTTGAGCCAGGCGGACTGGTAGGTCGGCACCGCGAAGGCCACCGCGTGCGCCTTGCAGAATCCGTACGCGCCGAACGCCTCGACGATCTCCCAGGTACGCGCGGTCACTTCGGGCGGGTAGCCGCGCCGCCCGGCACGGTCGGCGAACCAGGCGCGCACCCGCCCCTGGCGCTCCGGATCCGAGAGCGCCCGCCGCTTCTCGTCCGCCTCGTCCCGCGCGCAGCCGGTCATGATCCGCAGAATTTCGATGATCTGCTCGTGGAACACCACGACGCCGTAGGTCTCGCGCAGCGGCTCCTCCAGGTCGGGGTGCGGATAGCGGACGGGCCTGCGGCCGTGCCTGGCCTCGATGAAGGGCCGCACCATGTCGGCGGCGACCGGTCCGGGACGGAAGAGCGAGATGTCGACGACCAGGTCGTGGAAGGAGGCAGGTTGCAGCCTGCCGACCAGGTCACGCTGGCCGGGCGACTCGAGCTTCTGTGTACGGTCCCCGTGTTGCTGGAGGTCGTGTTGCGCAGGGGATGGACTGAGTTGTGAGCGAGTGGCGGCTGTTTTGGGTGGGTGCTGGCGGCGAACCGGCCGGGGCCGGCATGGACGTTCTCGACGGTTGGAGAGACCTGGCCGAGCGCGAGCGGGCCCTCAAGATCCGAGTCGGGCAGCCAATTCTGATCGATCCCACAGGCCGGTCCGATCCTCGGCTGAGCCAGATCTTCCGACACCGTGATTTCGCGAGGAAGGCGGATGGCACGAAGGAGACGTATGCGCCGGACTACCGGCTGTTCTTCACTTTCTTGTGGCAACGGGGAGTGAGGTGGGATCAGGCCACAGACGAGGACCTCGACGACTGGGAGGACTGGCGCCGACGCGGCGAAGGAAACCCCCGGAGGATCGGAGGGGCGAAGTGGCAACGGGAGTTGGCCGCATTCGGCCTCTTCTACAAGATCGCTAAGAGTCTGGGGTTCGTGGATCACTCGCCGGTGCTGACGCACACCGTGAGCACGCCGGACGGCGGCACGGCCGAGGTGGCGGGCCTCGCGCCCACAGATGTGCGCAGCTCGAACGTGAAATGGCTCTCGCCGCGGGGGTATCGGCTGTGGCGGGACGTAGGTCTGGGAGGGATGCTTCGCAGCGGTCTGGAGAACCCGAGCTGGCCGGGCCGGAACGACGGCCGTGACGTGGCGTTCGCCGACTACATCTACTCAAGTGGGCTGCGCAGGCGGGAAGTCGGCACACTACTGACCTGGGAGTTGCCTCCCCTGGAGAACCTCGCTGCTCGCCGCTACCACTCAGGCTGGGTCGCCAAGGAAGTGGCCAAGCGGGCCGGGCGCTTCTACTACGTCAGCGAACCAGCTCTCCAGCAGACCGACGTGTATCGGCTCGGCACCCGCGACGCGGTAGTCCGCAAGGCACAAAGGCGCGGACTCTATGACCAAGTGGAGGGTCGACTGCTGCTGAGAGAGATCTCCGACGACCGCCGCGTCCTTCGGTGGAGCGATGAGGCGGGCCGCACGCTCGAGGCGCACGTGGATGAAGTCACCGTCGTGCAGCGCCTACGGATGTTCGTTGAGGGGCTCAACGGCCTGGAGCCCGCGATGCTGTGGCTGACCGAGACCGGCATGCCGATGCACCACAAGAGTTGGACGAAGGTCTTCAAGCGAGCCAGCGTGCGGTGCAGGAGCCAGGGCCTGAAGGTTTACGCGACGCCGAAGATGCTGCGCCATTCGATGGCATTGCGCATTCTCGTGCACCTGCACCACGCGTTGGACCGACGTTTCGGGCTGACTCCCGAGCAGCGGAAAGACTACGAGGACGCGTACGGCAGTGTATGGACCATGGTCAAGGATCTGCTGGGTCATCAGTCCGAGGTCACGACGCGGGAGATCTACCTCGAGCCGGTCCGCGGTCTGCAGATCGAGAGCCTGCTTAACGACGAGGACAACCCTGGCAACAGTGCCTGGTTCACCGAGCTGGCCCGGCGCACCGGCCTGATCTTGGATGCCGCATGAGCCCGACGGGCCTGCGGGCTCTGCTCCCGCCCACCGGCCGCAGGCGGCGCGAGATCGTCGATGCATCAGGTCTGGTGGTGCGCCCCCTCGGCGAGAAAGGTGAGGACCTGGGGACCTACGACTACACCGCACTGCCAGGCTCGCAGACACTGCGGCGCGAGGTGGCTGGGGCCTTCGCCCGGCATGCCCGCGCGCACTGGGACAGCAAGGCATCCTGCACCACCTACGACAAGAGCGTGCGGCACTTCCTGCGGACGATGGCGGAGGTGGAGCCGCCTGTGGAGTCCCTATCCGAGTTGACCGCGGAGATCTGGAGGATGTGGGCTGAGGCACCGGGCGGATTCGTCCGGGCCAAGCATCTGTCCGTCCTACTGCGGAAGGCTCCCGGCGTGCCCGCAGCAGCTGCCGCCGCGATGACCAAGCGCCGCCAGTTCGTCGCGGCCAAGGCCAAGAAGAGCCTAACCGGCACTGAGATGAAACGTGTGCGGCAGGTCGCTGCGCACACGGTGCGCCGTGCCGAGCAGCGCATCGCCACCAATCTCGCGCTCCTGGAGCGCTGGAGGGCCGGCGAGATCACCGAGCATCCGGATGCACTGTGGGGTGAGTACCTGGATCACCTGGCACGCACCGGCGACGTGCCGCGTTTCCCCGACGGCAGAACAGTGCGCCATTGGGCCAAGAACGAGTGCCGCCGCCGGCTCGGCGCATGGAGTATGCAGACGGCCGTAATGCAGCTGTTCCCCTCAGTGAACGAGAAGGGCGCGGCCTCGGTGCTCCTGGTATGCCACGAGGGCTGGAACGGGTCAGTGCTCGAGAAACTGACGGTGCCTGACCAGTGGCCGAACGCGGACGAGGACGAGGCCGAGCCGGCGATCCATCGCATGGAGACCGACAAGGCCCGCCGCGGCCGGGCACGGCACTCCAGTAGCAACTTGGTCGACGTGGGCGACGGTTCACCGGGCCAGGCGATGCGGCAGATCATCGCCATGACTGCCCAGGCCCGGCGCACCTTGGAGCTGCTCGGACGGCCCAGTGATCTGCTGCTGTGGTCGCGTGGGGCGCGTCACCCGATGTGGAGCAACGCCTCGGTCGGATTGGCCGATGCTATCGACGCGTGGGGGGAGCAAGAGCTGGGCGATCTGGGCCGTCGGCTCAACCGACGGCTACTGCGCCATACCGCTCAGGTGCTCTACGAGCGGCCTCGGCACAACAGCCGACGTGTGCAGGAGGAACACTACCTGCGCCGCGACGAGCGGGTCATCGAGACCTCGCGATCCGTGGTGGCCGCAGGTCTGGAGGACGCCTTCCTCCATGCCCAGGCCACTGTCCAGATGCGGATGATCTCCGCCGATGGCCAGGATGCCAGCGCCCAGGACTTCTCCGATCAGGCGGGGCTGTCTCTGGACGTGGCTGAGCGGGCGGCCCGCGGGGAACTGGACACTGCGGTGGGGGCGTGCGAGGACATCGATCACAGTCCGCTCAGCGGCGGCAGCCTGTGCCAGGTGTCGTTCCTCTTGTGCTTCGCCTGCCCGAACGCGTTGGCCACTGCGAGGCACCTTCCGCGCATCGTCTACCTGTTCCGGGCCATGGAAGCTGTGCGGGCCGCGGTGCCGACGGCGGTCTGGAAGACAGACTGGGAAGCTCACCACCGCCGCGTGGAAACCCTGCTGGAGCAGCACACCGATCTCGGCCAGCACTCCGGCCTGCTGCAGGCACTGACGGAGCTGGACCGCGACCTCATCGATCGCTTGCTGGAAAGGAAACTCGACCCGTGAGCAGCGGCACATCCGCCCAAGATGCCGTGGACCTCGTTAACCCTGGTCCGACGACTCCGGTAGTGCCGGCGCATCGGTTGCGGCCGGGACTGCACGAGGAGGAGGTCTGCCTCTTCGGCCACCTGCGGTGGGAACTGGCCCATCTGGAGCACAAGGACACAACCGGCACCAAGGCGTTCCTGTGGTCGAACTTCCCAGAGGCGCTGCGGGACTCTTTCATGCGGATCGCCTGGGCCTTGATCAACATTCCCACCCCAGACGTGCTCCACGCGCGTTTGGGCTCTCGGTCGCGTGCGGTGATCTCAGCGAGTTCGGTCATGACTGCCCTAACCGGGTTCCGCAAGTTCGCGAAGTGGCTCGAGAAGCGGGGCATCACGCAGACCGCCGAGATCGACCAGGGCGCGCTGTCCGAGTACGCCGAGCACTTGGGCGAGAAGGGGTGGACCGACCCTCATGACGAACGGCAACTCCACGCCCTGACGCGGGTATGGGCGTATGCGCCGTACCTGCTGCCCGGGGACCGGCTGGTGATGCCGCCCTGGGAAGACCCCGGCGCCGCCATCATCGACTTCCTCGACGACTTCCGCAGCGAGGCGGGCGAGAACAACGTGGTGGTCATCCACCCTGCCACCATGTCGCCCCTGATCATCTGGGCGGTCCGCCTTGTGCTTGATCTCGGTCCGGACATCGTCGATGCCTACCGTGCGTGGTATGCGCTGCGGGCCAAGACGTGCTTGGACCGCACGCCCGGCGAATACGACATCGTCCGCTCCCACCTGCTGCACCTGAAGGACACCGGCGGCAGCCTGCCCGGATACGTCGGAAAGCGGGGCGCACCCCTGATGGAGCATAATCGCACTCATTGGGGATCTTCGAGCCAGGGAGTCAACCGCCTTCTCCTAGCTGCGCAATTGGGGGTCTCCACCGAGGTTGTCAATCAGGTCTTCTCGAAGGTGCCCGCGCGATGGCAGGCGCTTCCGGTGACAGACGGGTCTCCGCTGCCAGTCGCCGTGAACGGCCGGATCGACGGCGTGCCGTGGACCGGCGCCATCGACTTCAACGAAGCACAGCAGCTCGCCGGGCACTTGATGACAGCCGCCATGATCACGATTGCCTACCTGTCGGGTATGCGTCCCGAGGAAGTGCTGCACCTGGAGCGCGGATGCTCGAGCAAGGAGGAGATCGAAGGGGAGGACGGTGCCGTCCGCCACCGGATCAGCGGGCTGCACTTCAAGGGAGTGACCGACAAGGACGGCAACACCAAGCCCCGTGGTGAGGTTCGCCCAGAACCGTGGACGGTCATCGAAGTCGTCGCGCTCGCTGTGAAGGTCATGGAGCAACTCCACGACGAGCGGCTGCTGTTCCCCTGGTCCATGACCGTTCGCACCTGGGAGCCGGCCGAGCGCCAACTGTCCGCGGAGGGACTGATGCCCGCCAGGTTCATCGATCGCATCAAGACGTTCATCGCATGGGCCAACAAGACCGCCTCCCGGCTGGATCGCAACCACGAGGTCATCCCGGCCGACCCTCACGGGCGGATCAACATGCGCCGCTTACGGCGGACCGTAGCTTGGTTCATCTACCGTCGGCCCGGCGGGCGCATCGCTCTTGGCCTGCAGTACGGCCATGTCGCAACCTCCATGGCCGAGTCGTACGGTGGGCGCACCAAGACCGACATGCTCGACATCCTCGACTTCGAGAAGACCCTGGCCCTGGCGGACACCCTCGCAGAGGCCAGCGACCGCATCGCCTCCGGAGAGAAGATCAGCGGCCCAGCTGCCGACCGCTACTTGGCCACCGTGGAGGAATTCAACACCCGATACCGCGGCGGGTTCGCCACCAAGGGGCAGATGAAGAGCCTGCGTCAAAATCCCCGCCTCCAGATCTTTGAGGACCCACAGGCCCTGCTGACCTGCAACCTCGATCCGTACAAGGCAGTGTGCGACAGCGATCTCGCCGTCGGCAGGAAGCCATCGCTGCGCACTCCGAACTGGAATCGCTGCAATCCGTCCTGCGCGAATGTCTCCCGCACCGACACCCACATCGAACGTGCTCGCGAGCAGATCGCGGAGATCGACGCCGACTGCCAGGATCCTCTCACTCCGTACCCGTTGCGCCGACGGCTTGAGCTCTGCCGCACCAACAAGGAGCAGATCATCATGGAGCACGAGACCGCTCCGGCCGACCGTATCCACAAGGACAGCACGTGACGACAGACCTCGGATCAGCGCCAGTCTCTGAGCGAGAACTCACCGAGGACGACGCCGCACTGCCGGCCGCTGCGGGAATCGCGGAGACAGTCGGGCGGGTCTACACAATGGCCGCCGATGCGGCAGCCTCGGCGCACCCCGGCGATGCCGCAGAGATCCGGGCGATCACCGACGCCATGGTCCGCCTCTTGATCGGAACCCCCCTGCACTCCGACGGGCAGTTGACCATCAAGTCCCTCGCCGAGGAAGCCGGGCTGAAACGCAACAAGCTCACCCACAAGCACACGGGGCTTAAGGACCTCTTTTACGCCCTGGTGCGCATGCAGGACGCACGACCCAAGGCATTCGACGGCCTCAAGCGGCAGAACGACGAGCTCAAGATAAGGCTCTCGGACCTGCGCGACGAGTACAACCAACTGCGTGTGGACGTGAAACAGATGGCGCGTGTGGTCCACGTGCTGGAGGTCGAGAATCAGCAGCTGAGGCAGTCGGCCGGGAAGGATGGCGTGGTCCGGGCACTCCCAGTTCAGCAGCGGCCTCCCGCCGGGGCAGGGGAAGCGGGTCATAGGAGCGGAGCACCGTGAACTCCCGTGGGAGGCGGGGCCCAAGAGCTGGGCGATCTTGTCAGCGAATGGAACCCGTGCCCGCGCCGTCACATCCGCTCCGTTGTGGTCTGACAGGTGCCCGGGTCACGAGGTGGGACATGGGTGTGCCGTTGGGCTGGGCGAGGGTTCCCGGGCGGATCGCCTGATCACCGAAGCGGGCCCGCGCCCGGTCGGCGGCTTGCTCGATGCGGCGTCGTTTGCCGTCCGCCGGGTCCAGGAGCAACTGCTGGACGGCGTACTGGGCATCGGTGAGGTCCGCGCGAACAGTGATCGTGCGGACACGGGCGCGCTGCAGCCCGAAGCGGGAGTACAGGTCGTACGCGGCAGCGCTGAGTGCCGGTGTGTGAGCGGTGTACTCCTCCAGCGTGCGCGATCGCTGTGTCGTGGCGCCGTCGGCGTACGAGATGCTCAGCGCGAGCCGCGCGACGACCTGGCCGGTGGTGCGCAGCCGCAGCCCGAGACGTTCACAGAGGTCGAGCAGGGCACGGCGGTGTGCGGCGGGGTCGAGCTCGTCGTGGCTGAACTCGTAGGAGAAACCGGTGGACTTGGGTGCCGTCTCGGAGGTGACAGGGCGCGGGTCCAGGCCGCGGGCCCGTTGCGACAGCGTCACGGCAGTGGCCTTGCCGAGGATGCGCTGCAGCGTCAGCAACGGAACGTCGAGAAGGTCGCCGATGCGGTGGAGGCCGTACTCCCCGAGCGTACGGGCGGTGGCCGGGCCGACCCCGTAGAGGGCACCGACAGGCTTGGAACGGAGAAACGCGGCGACTGCCCCGGGGGCCGGGGCGACGACGGTGACCTGGCCGGGAGCGGTCGTGTCGGCCGCCATCGCGGCCAGCATCCGATTCGGGCCGGCGCCGATCGTCGCGCGTAGCCCGAGGTGTGCCGCCAGGCGGAGTGCGGCCATGGCCGCCAAGCCACCCGTGTCTCGGTCGAAGAACCGCAGGGCACCGGTGACATCGAGGTCGGCGGCGTCCGGGGGGAGTGCCTGCACCAGCGGGGTGAGATCACGCAGCAGCGCGAGGGCCCGCTCGTACGTCTCCTGGCCGGCCGGGCCGAGGTCGTGGAGCTGAATGCGCAGGATGCTTCGGGCTCGGGTGGTCATGGCGCTCACCCCGCCGATCCGGGAGATCGATGTCCCAGGCGTCGCAGGTCGGCGGAGCGGGAACCGGCGGGCCGCAGATCGCTCCAGGCGTTGAGCTTTGCCCCGGCCGTTCCGTCTTCGAGTGTCCGGCCCGCGCCCGGCGTGCTATCACGGGCAGGCGTGGGGGCGGGTGTGGTGCGGCCGAGCAGGCCAAGAGCGGCTTCGGGGCCCAGGTCGCGGCGGGTGGTGGCGACTTCCTCGAGGTCCCAGGCCGCCTGCCCGACCACGGTGCGCCGAGGGCCGCGTTCCTCGACGACTCCGCGGACCAGGAGCAGGCCGGAGTGGAAGACGGTGTGCGCGCAGGTGTCGTGGGAGTCCTCGAAGAACGCGAGGTCCACGAGGCCGGAGCCGTCCTCCAGGGTCACGAAGATGACCCTCTTGCCGGAGGGGATCGGCGGCGTCTGGGTCGATGCCCGCACGCCGGCGACCAGCACCTGTTGTCCGCGGTGCATCGCCTGCAAGTGGTGGGCATCGGTCGCGCCGAGCTCGGCGAGCAGGCGGTGGTGGTGTTCGAGCAGATGACGGCTGACGTCGATGGAGAGCACGTCGATTTCGGCACTCATCACGTCGCGACCGGTCATCTCGGGCAGCCCGGCCGGCTCGCCCGCGTGCGTCTCGTCGCCGAGCGGCAGTTGGCCGTCGATCGCGGTCCGGTTGCGTGCGGAGCGGTGCAGCTCGGTGGCCTGCAACAGTAGATCCCGCCGGGTCAGCCCGCCCTGCAGCGGAGCGAGAGCTCCGATCTTGATGAGGCGCTGGGCGAGAGGCAGGGACGGGCGGGCGCGCAGCCACAGATCCTGCAGTCCGGCGTACGGCTGCCCGGCTTCGATGCGGGCGCTCTCCGCCTCGGTGATCCCGCGCACCGTGGACAACGCGAGCCGTACGCCCCAGCCGTTCGGGGTCGGCTCGACGCTGTGTGCGCTGCGGGAGGTGTTGACGTCGACCGGCAGGATCGTCACTCCGAACTGCTTCGCGTCCTGGACCAGGACGCGGGGCGCCCACATGCCGGGGTCGTGCTGGAGCAGCCCGGCGAAGAACGCGGCGGGGTAGTGCGTTTTGAGCCACGCCGACTGGACGGCCGGGACCGCGAAGGCCACGGCGTGCGCGCGGCAGAATCCGTAGGCCCCGAACTCCTTGACGATGTCCCAGACTTCGCCGATCACGTCCGGGGTGTAGCCGCGCTCGTCGGCGCAGCGGCGAAACCACGCCTCCACCTTCGGCAGCCGCTCGGCGTCCGCGAGGGCGCGGCGTCCGACATCTGCGGCGGCACGGTCGCAACCGGTCATCATGGCCAGGATCATCATGATCTGCTCGTGCCAGATCACCACCCCGTACGTGTCGTCCATGATCGGCACAAGGTCGGGGTGGGGATATCGAGGTTCCTCGACCCCGTGCCGGGCGGCGATGAATTTCGCGGGCATGCCCCCGGCGACCGGGCCGGGCCTGAAGAGGCTGATGTCGGCGATCACATCCTGCATGTGCCGTGGCTGGAGCCTCGCAATGAGATCTTGCTGGCCTGAGCTCTCGAGCTGGAAGCAGCCCAGCACCTTGGTGCTGCGAATCAGTTCGAAGGTGGACTCATCGGCGAGGTCGACGTGGTCGGGACTGTCGAGGTCGATGTGCCGGCCTGTGGTGCGGCGGATCTCGGCGACCGAGTGCGCCATCGCCGACTGCATGCGCACGCCGAGGACATCGAGCTTCAGCAGGCCGAGGTCTTCGACATCGTGCTTGTCCGCCTGCACCGTCGGATATGCGCCTCCCGGAGCGGGCTGCACCGGGAGGCGACCGAGCAGGCTCGCGTCGGAAAGGATCACTCCGCACGGGTGCATGGCGAAGCCGCGCGGCAGGGCGTCCAGGCCCTCGGCCAGCTCCCACAGCGGACCGTACTGGTCGGCCTCGGCCGCGAGCTGCCGCAGTTCGGGCAGCTCGGACAGTGCGGAGCCGATGTCGCACGCGCGGATGTGCGGAAAGCTCTTTGCGATCCTGTCGACGGTCTGCGGGCGGATCCCGAGCGCAAGCCCCGTATCGCGCAGGGCGTGACGGGCCCGGTAGGTCTCCGGCATCCCGGTAACCGCCACGCGCTCGGAGCCGAACCGCTCGAAGATCCGGTCGTAGACCTCCAGGCGCCGGTCCGACTCGACATCGAGGTCGATGTCCGGCAAGGCGGTGCGGCGCTCGCTGAGAAAGCGTTCGAACAGGAGCCGGTGCGAGAGCGGGTTGGCCGTGGCGATGAAAAGGCTGTGGTTGACCATGGACCCGACACCGGAGCCGCGGGCGGCGACCCGGATCCCCATGGACCGCACGTCCGCGACGACCTGGGCCACCGCGAGGAAGTACGCCTCATATCCGAGGCGCTCGATCACCCCGAGCTCGTAGCCGAGCCGATCCATCGCCCGCACGTCCCGGTCGAGGCCGCGGGCGGTCATCCCGGCCTCGCTGCGCTGCCGCAGCAACCGCATCCCGTCCCCCGGCCGGGTGCCGGCTCCCACCACGTACGGCTCGGGGAAGTGTGCCCGCCCCAGGCCGAGGTCGCGCACCGGGTCCACCATGCACTGCTCGGCGGTAGCTGCCGTCTCCTCGATCAGACGCCGCCCTCGACCGGCCGGGGCGCTCGCGGCCGCGGCCACCCGCTCTGCCACCTCGGCCATCTCGGCTCCGGACTTCAGATACCGCTCGCCCGGGTCAAGGGCTTCACGCTGCGGGATTGGATGCAGCAACCGGGCGGCGTCCAGCACGTCGGCCAGACGGTGCTGCTCGCGCCGCTCGTAACGCACCGCGTTGGTGAGCACCGTCGGGATGCCGAGCCGGTCACCCAGAGCAAGGGTGTGCGCGGCCAGCCGCACCGATCCCGCGCCCAGCCCGGACAGTCCGTAGGCGACCGCCTCCAGCCGGAGAAGTCCCTGACCCGCGGTCTCCCGCCACGGGACGAGCAGCCTTTCCGCGACGTCCGGCCGCCCGGCGGCCAGCGCACGTACAGGCTCGGAGGTCGGCCCGAGGATCGCCACCACATCCTCGCCCAAGCCCTCCTGCAGCGCCTCCCACGAGGTGACCGGAAAGCCGTCGACCGGATGCGCGTAGGCCGCGGAGACGAGACGGCAGATACACGCCCACCCGCTCACGGAGCCTGCCAGCAGCGTGATCCTCAGGCGCGGCTCCGCCACGTGCCCACCACCGCGGACCGGTGTGCGCGAGCGGCGAGGAGCCCTTGTCGTGTCGAACGCCGGGACGGCGAGATCCACCCCGAAGATTGGGCGTACCCCGGCACTCAGGCACGCCTTCGCGTGCCGCACAGCGCCGGTGACACTGCCCCGATCAGTCAGCGCGAGCGCACCCATGCCGAGCTCCGCCGCCCGGCGCACCAGGTCCTGCGGATGAGAGGCCCCGTAGCGGGCGGAAAACCCGGAAGCGACGTGGAGATGCGTGAAAACGCCCATCGTGCACCTCCAAATCTGCTCTGGCACCCCCTGCTCGTCTGTCGTCCTGCGACCAGGACGCCACATCCGATCTACTCGCACAATAGTTCGATAAAAAGATTTCAGCCAACCGATCTTGCTGTGGCTGGTTGTCATCGTCGCCGGAGTGCTCGCCTAGGGCGTCAGGAGGCCAGCAACCTGCCCGGTCTGCAGAACCTCACCTGCGACACCTTCAGCACCATCCCCAAGACCAACTGGTACAGGACCCTGCTCAAGGGCATCTTCAACTTCCAGTCCGACCCCACCGTGCTCCAGCTCGCGGTCTGGGCCCTCTACAGTGGTCCCGGTCCTCTACTTTTTCTTCCGTGAGCCCCCCTGCGGCCCCACGCGCCCCAACCCGCCGAAGCAGAGCCCACTGCCTGATCCCGAGCACGCCCGGCGCCAGGGCCCGCACACGTCGTGTGCACGCACTGGCGCCGGGCAGGTCGTACTCGTGGCCTGGTACTGGGTGCCGTCCCTTCAGACCACGGTGCCCTGTCTACTTCTCTTCAGTCCGTTTCCAACCGGATGACGACATCTCGGGTGACGATCGGTGCGGATTCCTGCTCGGACAGGATGTCCAGCAGGTCGGGGCGGATCACGACGGCGCAGCCGGTCGTCCGTGGCCAGGGCAGGCGGTAGGCACTCCGCTCGTACTCGGTGCGCCAGCAGACGAGCCGCAGGGCCGGACCTCGGTCGTCCTCCAGTGTCAGCGGGGCTCCGGGCCTCAGGCAGAGTGCGGTGCGGAGCCACGGGGTGGGTGTCAGCGTGAAGCCGGGTAGTCCCAGGCCTTGGGCGGCGTCTGCGGCGGTGGTCATGGCGCGGTCGAGACCGAGGAGCGGGATCCCCGGCGGGAGGTCAGCGGCGGGGTGCTGCCCCGGCGGTCGGGTCCACTCCTCAATGTCGCCGTCTGAGAAGGGGATAGCGTCGCTGTCCTGATTCCCGTAATCCCTCGCTTCCGGGCCTGAGAAGCTCACGACGGTCAGGCCGGTCTTCCGAGTCTGCGGTGACAGGAACTTGCGTTCCTCCACGGAAGCGAGGATGCGCCAGCCCGGGAGGGTCTGTCCTGTGAGGACGGCGGCTTGCGTCAGTGGCCGTGTGGAGATGGTCTCGGCGGTTGTTCCGGTCAGCGGAGTGACCTGGCTGGCCGGGGCGTCCGGGCCTGGTGGCACAGGAAGGTCGGGGCGTGGCCAGCGTGCCTCTTCGAAGGCCAGCGGAAAGCGGGGGTCGTCTGTCAGTACGGTGGCCAGCTGATCCTCCCAAGCTGCCGGATCGCTCATGCCCAAGCCCTGCGAGACCCTGTACGCGCGGCTACCCGCCGCCACCGTTTGGATCGCCTCTTCGATGGTCTCCTCGATGGTGAGATAGGCGTCCGGCAGCTCGCCCTCGTCGACGCTGCGGTTGGCGCGGGACTGAACCTTGTTCCTCTCGATGGTGCGCTCCGTGTCAACCTCGCGGCGAACCCTGGCGAGGACCGCTCGGATCAGCCCGGGCTGCAGTTGCTCGGCTTCGTTCAGCCGCGCGCCAGCCACCTCTGCCACCATCCCCGTCACGACGCGGTCTCTCTGACTGTCTCCCTGTGCGGCGGAGGTCCACAAGCGGCTCGGCGGGTTCAGCCCGGCCGATTCCGATGCTCCCATGGGCACACTGGCCGCATCGGTGAGCAGCCGACGGGCGAGGGCGCGGACGGTGAGCAGCGGCCCTCGGGCCAGTGCCTCGAGCGCCCCCTGGCAGTGGTCCACGACAGGTTGGGCTTGCGGCCCCTGCTCCTGGAGTAGGCACAGCAGCCACATCAGGGTCGCCGGATCGGAGAGTTGCTCCAGCGCGAGGGCCATGGCGGGTGCCGTGACTTCGGGACGCAGTGTGACCAGAGATCGCGTCGCAACCATCGCTCGGCGTTTGCCTTCCCGGTCCGCGTGTGCGACTGCGGCCAGTGCCGCGGTCGCGAAGGCGTGGTCGAGATTGCCGGGAGCGGGGGTTCCCTTGTCGGGGGCGCGGTAGGGGTGCTGGGGGTCGTCGCTGTCGTGGACCCGTGGTGCTCTGCTCTCGATGACCGTTACGGCTTCGTCCCAGAGGGCGAAGGCCAGGTCGAGGGAGTCGTTCGGGGGCAGGCCGAAGGCTTGTTGGGCGAAGGCGAAGATTAGTGCCTGGGTGATGCCGTGGGTCCCGTACCGGCCGGCGCTCACCACTGCTTCGGCCTCTTTGGTGATGACGCGATGGGTGAGCGTGCGATCGAGTTGCGCGGCGATACGAAGGGCGTCGAGGGCTGTTTCGCCTCCGAAGTTCAGCCATCCGCCTTGTCCGCGGGTGCGTACCCAGGTCAGTGCGTAGGCTTCGGCGGCGAGAGTGTCGTGGCCGTTCTGACGGAGCTTGTCCGCGAGTTGGCGCAGCAGAAGTGGGCCGTCCCGGAAGTCGAAGGGGCCGGCGATGGCACGCAGGACTTGTGCGGCCTCGTCGGTCTGTCCTCGGGTGGCGAGGTTGAGCAGGCCGTCGCCGACGAGGTCTGTCATCTGTTCGAGGGTGTGTTGTGGTGCGTCGGCCTCGTACGGGCTCAGGTGCCATGCGCGCAGTACCTGGATCAGGCCGACCGGTTCGGAGGGCGCGGGCGACGGGGCGGCAGGTGAGGTCGGGGCCGTGGCGGACTGCGCGGGGACAGGTGTGCTGCGGCGGGGCTGAGACTCGTCGGTGACCGGTGGTTCGGGCAGGCGGGTGAGCTGCGGGGCGCCGACGCGTTCGGCGACGGCGTTGAGTTCCGCGACCAGCTGTGCGTCGGCCTGCCTGGTCTGGTCGCTGGAGGAGTCGCGGTTGGCTTGCCGTTCGTCGGCCCTGCTCAGTGCGATGCGCAGCAGTTGTCGAACGCAATCGGGCGTGGAGGGGCAGACTGTCCGGGCGAGCCGGTCCAGAAGCGCGGCGTCAGCTTGGAGGAGCGGGGTGTCCAAGGTGATGCGGAGCGCGGTTGCCACGACTGGATCGGCAGTGTCGTTCCACGCGCGCCAGAGGTCTTCTCGGGCGCCATGGAGGATGGTATTCGGGCCGTTGCAGTCGCTGAGCAGGCCGGTGGCTGCGAGATCGGCAAGGGCCGCAGGGTCTGCCCCGGCCAGGACGTTCCACCACCGCGGGCGGGCAGCGTTGGTCTCCTTGCCGTCGGTGTGAAGGACAAGGCGTTCGCACAGTGGCTGGATTCGCGCCACCCGCGCCCGCCCCCGGGCCGGGTCCGCAGTGACCAGGGCGGGCAGCGGATCCAGTACCTCATAGACGGTGATGTCCTTGCGCCAGCCGTAGGCCACTAGGAAGTGGCAGGCCGCCAGCCAGTGCTTCTCGGCCTCGGCGAGATCCTCGGCGGTGAGGGCGAGGCGCGCGTGGATGAGGAGGTAACGGGCGAGGTCGCTGTAGAAGCGTCCGCCGGCCTGCTGGAGGAACTCGTTGCGAACAGCTTCGGCGACGCCGGCCCGCCGTGCGGGCGTGGTGTGCTCGACAGCGGTCGTAAGGAGTGTGTCGGCTGGCAGCGGTCCGCCCATCTCGCCGCCCAGGCTGACACTGATTTTCCGGCTGACGTGGATGAGGGTCTTCCACGCCTGCGGCCAGTCCTGGTCGGACACGAGGGCGGCCGCCCGGCGTACCGACTCTTCAATGAGCGGATGGATCGAGTAGAGGTCGCACGCACGGGGTTCGCCGGCGAAGGGGCTGAGGTCTGCGGTCAGGAGCCCGAGGGCTTCGATGACCAGGCCGGACCGGGTGGATGCTTCGGCGGCTTCGGCACGTGCGAGGGCGATCGCGAACCGCAGCCAGCAGGGGTACCAGCCGGCCCCCTGGACGAGAGCCGGTACCGCGTCCAGGACGATGAGATCGGTCCGGGTCGTGATCGCCAGGGCATCGAGCCACCTGGCCACGGGCTCGGGGCTCCACCGGACCTGTTCGTTCTGTACGCCGCGGGTGAGCGCGAACAGGGTGTCGCGGGCGGTCGAAGTCTCGTCTACCGCAAGGTCGACGGCGAGATCGGCGGCGGCGACCCCCAGTGCGAGCAGCCGGTGCGCCGCTCCCGGCAGGTAGCCCAGGTCGGCGGCCTTCTGCGCCCAGTCCGTGGCGTTGCCCACCTCTCCAGGCACCGCGCCTGCGGCGATCTGCTCGGCGAGTGCGAGGCATATTGGGCCGCCCGTTTCAAGGCGCGGCACCAGGTCGGTGACGGCCTCGATCCCGACGGTGTCGAGGAGCATCTTCACGACGGCGTCGGCCGCTGCCTGGTCACCCCGTTCGTCGAACCACTCGGCGATGCGGTCCAGCGACACCGGCCGGTCAGTCCTGTCCTCGGGGAACCCCTCACCTACCCCCTGATCGGTAGCCGACAGGCGCAACCGGCCACGCAGGTAAGCCAGTTCGACGGCTCGGTCGGACTCCGCCCCGTAGGAGGTGTTGTCCGACTCGGCCTCGTGGTCGTGTGCCGTGATGTACGCGTGCCAGGGTGCCACGGCGCCTGCCGCGTCGAGGACGGCGCACATCTGCAGACCTGCCCGGACGGGCATGACGGTCCGGCCGTCGTGCAGGAGCCGGTCCGACAGCGCCTGAGCCCCCATCAAGGCGATCGGCACGTCGGCAAATTCCACCAGGTCCGAGTCGAAGCGCTCGAACTCGTACGTCTGCGCGGCCCTGGCGAGTTCGACGCACCGCGCGACGACCGGCCAGTTCGCCGTCCGCGCGGCACAGCGCACGCCGGTGGCCAGGTTGTCCCTGATCGCCGAGGCCGGGTGGGCGGTGGCGACGGCCCGGGTGACGAAGTCTCGCCCGATGTAGTCCACCACCTCCGTGTCGCGTCCAGCTTCGGCGAGGATCTGCAGGAGGCGGCGAAAGGCCCGCGAGTCGTCGAACAGTCCCTTCCCAGTCAGCCAGGTGGCGATCAGCGCCAGCGTCGATTCCAGGGCCCCAGGGTCGCTGCCGTAGCCCAGGCGCAGGTAGCGGGCGAACGACTCGTGGTAGACGCGGATTTCGCCGGGTCCGGCCGTCCCGGAGAGCACCGGGGCCAGCACCTTCAGCGCGCCGTCGATCCTGTGCGCCCGGTCCGGGATGATCTGCCCGAGCTCCTCGCGGGTGACGGACATTCCGAGCAGGGCGATGATGTCCGCAACAACATCGGCTTCCGCGCCGAGCGTGTCGCAGAGGTGGGCGTAGTAGCCCTCCAACGATCCCTGGTAGGCCGGAAGTGCCCGCACCACTGCCGCGGCTTTCGTGATCGTCTCCGGCCGGAGGGCGACCTCGCGACAGAGGTATGTCGCGTACAGGGCGTTGCCGCCGGAGCGTTCCTGAAGCGCGTCCAGGAAGTCGGTCACGTCGCGGTTGTCGGTCAGGAGGGCTTCAGTGCGCTCGTCGTCCGCCGCCGGGACGAGCCCGAGCCGCTCCGCGACGGCGCGGCACTCGTGCGCGGTCAGTGGCGGCACGGCGACGGAAGCCACCTCGGCGTCCTGGAGGGGGACGAGGTGGTTCCCGGGCTGGCTGAGGACGATGAGGACGCTACCGGGCGGAAGAGACAGCGAGCCGAGGACCGCGGCGAGGGCCAGGGACGGATCGGCTCTCCTGGTCCTTCCTCCTTGTACGCGGGTGACGTGGTCCAGTCCGTCCACGACGAGCGCCACGCGCCGGGCGGGGTCCTTGCGCAGAGCGGTGTCCACAGCCGTCGTCAGTGCTTGCGCATCGGCGGCAAAACGTGGGCGCTGCTCCTGGACAAGGTCGGGGTCCGACTCGGCCAACCGGCCCAGCAGGCTGCCGAAGACCGTTTCGGTGACCACCCGGGTCAGCTGGTCACCGTCGGCGTCGCCGAGGTAGCAGTAGTGCTCGGCGACCAGCCATCCGTCACTGGTGAGTTGGTCGACCAACTGCTGGCACGCCCAGGACTTACCCTGTCCCGGAGAGCCCGTGACCAGCAGGAATCCCCCGTCGGCTGCCGCTGTCCCGGCCGCTTCCGCCAGGACGCCGACCGTGGCAGGCCTGGCCACTTCCAGGGCTCGGTCGACAGGGTTCGCGCGCACCACGGCGCCGAGGTCGCTGCGCAGTTGGGTCTGGCGCAGTAGCTCGCGGGGTGTCACGTCGGTTCCGCGCTGCCGGGCGGAGCGGACTGCGCGGATCAGCGCCTCGGCTACGTCCACCGGTGAGCGTCCCTCGTTGGGATAGATCCCCGCACCGAGCTCGCCACGCACGCGTTGGAGGAGGAGTTGTTCGGCCGGCCCTGGCTGCAGGAGGTCCGTCGTCATGGCCGGTGCACCGACCTCCACCACCAGGTGCTCGCACAGCCATTCCAGGTCCTGCTTGGACACAGCCCTGTCACCGCTGGTCAGGAACCCGAAAATGTTGCCCTCCGGGCGCCGACCCCGCGCGGGCAAGTCGTACCCTCGCCAGAGTGCTTCCGCGTCGAACCGCAGGAGTGTGCTGTTCATCCCCGGCAGGAACGGCACGTCGGAGGAGCGGGCTGGCACCATCACCTCGTTCAGTGCCTCGTGATCCGGTGGCGCGTCGCGCATCACTATGCGTAGCCGGTGGGCGGTGGCGGCGGCGCCCGGTCCGTCCCGATCGGCGACAGCAGCCGCCACGAGACGGTCCAGCCCCAGTCCGCGGTGATCGTCAATCGTGAACGTGGCGTACCCGAGGGGGCCTTTCTCGTCCGAGTGCTTGAACTGGGTCCGTTCACGGGATCCGTCTGCGTTGATCACCGTGAGGTCGTCGAAGCGGTCGTCCGTCACCAGCTTCTTGTCGACGTGGACCCTGGCGATCCCGCCAAGTAGCAGGTCGACGACGCGGCCTGCCTCCATCAAGTCCTGGTACTCATAACCGCGGTGAGCGGCAGTTAGATCCCTCATGTCGGCAGCATTCTCCACCGCCAAACACCCTGCTGGCGCAGAAGTAACCAAACCGCGACGAAGGCACCCGAGGGGGCGATTGCGGCTGGACCAAGAACGGATATAGGACACTGGTCATCGTCTGGCAGCCGCAGCCGAGGCGGGAGGCAGCGAAGTAATGGCGATGATGGCATTCATGGACGGGGCGGGTGGGCGAGACCGCACCGAAGCGCTTCTGTGGTCTGCCCCCACAGGTGCGGTGCCGGCACCGCCGATCGACACCAGGGCGCAGGTGCTGCCCATCGGCGAACTGGAATGGCCCGACGCTGAGCGCTTGTTCCTCAGGCTGCTGCACGCCGTCCGGCCGGTCCAGTACGCCAAGCTCTTCGGTGTGCCAGGCCAAGCCCAAGGCGGGATCGACGCCTACGCGCGACTTCCGCTCGATCTGACGCACGGCGAATCCGGCGGCCGGGACTACATCACCTTGCAATCTCGGCGGATCAAAGCGCTAACCGCGGCAAAGATCAAGAAGGCCGTCGACGACCTACTGAAGGGCGAGTGGGCCGCCAAAACGACAGCGTTCCACTTCGCCACCTCGTTCGATTTGCAGAACGCCAAGCTGGACGCTGCGGTCCGCCAGCAGACCGAACGGCTGGCCAAACTCAAGATCACCTTCGTTCCGTGGGGTGTGCAGGAGGTCTCCCACCTGCTGAAAGATCACCCCCGCATCATCGATGACTTCTTCGGCCGACCGTGGGTTGAGCGCTTTTGCGGCCCGGACGCAGCCCAGACCATTGCGAACAACCTGCCCCACCAGGACAGTAGAGAACTACGCGCAGAGCTGCGCGATCTCTACCACGCCGTCTTCTCCGCCCAAGGCGGATTCCACCCAGTCGAGAACGCAGAACCCGACGGCGCCTTCGTCATCCTGAACGTCGACCCCAACCGCCAACCGGCCGACGTCATCGGCACCGAGCAACCCGAGCCGACCGTTGAAGAACTTCGCCCTGCACAAGATTCGGGCGACGGTCACACCTACCTCGCCTCGCGGCTCGGCGCTCGCCGACAGTCATTCAGGTCCGCCCGCCAGCTGCTCAAGCGCAGAAGCCAAGCTGCGCCAGCCAGCGCTGGCACCATTGCCGCCGACGAGTGGCTAGCCAGCGGTAAATACCGGCTGCTCATCGGCCGTCCGGGAGCGGGAAAGTCCAGCCTCCTGCGGTTTATGGCAACGGACCTGCTCTCGTCCCAACCACAGTCGATCACGCTACAGCGGGAACACGCCACCGACCTGCCGATCTGGCTACCGTTCGGGTTCCTGTGCCGCCACCTCGAAGCGTCGACGGACAACTCGCTCGTCTCAGCCGCCGAAGCCTGGCTGAAGTCGCAGAGCGCCACCCATCTCTGTCCGCTGGTCCAGCGCGCACTGCGGGACGACCGCTTGCTGCTGCTCGTCGACGGCATCGACGAGTGGAGCGACGTCGGCGCAGCCGAACGCGCCCTCGGGACACTGGAGGCGTTCCTGGGTCGCACGAAGGCGTCAGCGATCCTCTCCACACGCCCCTACGCGGTCGACCGGCTCAACTGGAGGCGCCCGTGGGCGCAAGCCGAGATCACGCCGCTGACCAACCAACAGCGCCTGACGATCGCAGCCAGCGTCCTTCGACCAGTCACGAGGCCGGAAGCCTCATCGCCCTCCCCCTGGCACGTCGGCGTCGAACCGTTCCTCGATCAACTCGAGGCCAGCCCGGAACTCGCAGAGCTCTCCAGGTCCCCGCTCCTCCTGACGCTGTTGGCCACGACATGGCAAGGCGAGCCCCTGCCCCGTCAACGGTTCAAGATCTACGCTCGGCTCGTTGAGCTGCTCGTCGAAAAGCATCCCCAGATGCGGCAGCGCGCCTCACACGCGCGCGGAGCACTGCTGGCAGCTACGGAGGCGACTACCCTATTCGCCGCCGTGGCCTACCGCCTCCGCGTCAAAGACCCCGCCGGTACCGTCACCAAACCGGAGATGCGAACGCTCATCGTGGAGTCGATGACCGATAACGAAGTCCTCGGCTATCAGCAAGGCGACGCCCGCAAAATCGCCGATGCAGTCCTCGCCATGGCAGAAGACGAGTTCGGACTGATCGTGTCGCACGGCGCCGGGTCCTTCGGCTTCCTGCATCGCGTGGTGCTCGACCACCTCGCCGGCCAGTATCTCGCCACGCTGCCCGCCGAAGCACAGATCGCGGCCATGCAGCGGTTCGTGCACGATCCGGCCTGGCGCGATGTGCTGCTGGCATTGCTGACCGCGCAGGTCAGCTCGCACGCAACCGAGCCGCTGCTTACCGCGGCCCTCCACACGGGCGGCCACCAATGGGCAGACATTGACGGATACGAGCTGCTCGCCGAGGCGCTTGCCTCCGGTGTCAAGCTCAGCCCAAAATCACAGACTCGCTACATCAATCGGCTCGTCGAACGAGTGGAGACCCATCCGTCGCTGCGCCATCGGGCGAACCTCATCGTCGCGCTCACCGGCGCACTCGCGAGCCACGCCACGCGCACGCATCTGCTGCCGGTCATGAAACGGTGGCTCACAGCACCGCGTCCCGATCCTTCGCCGACCATGTGGGCGCTGCGTGATCTTGACATCGCCAAAGACGTCGCGGCGGAGTACCTGCTCTGGGGCATGCGGCACCCAGAAGACAAAGTGAAGGTCAACGCAGCGCTGGCCATCGCGCACCGGTTCGGTGGCCAGTCGCATCTGCTGGGCCAACTAGTGGCGCTCACCCAGACGGGGCCGTCCTCAGCGACCCAGGCCGCTGCCATCCTCGCCCTCGGCGACGGCTGGGCTGACACACCCGAAACCACACGGTTGGTCGACTGGGCACGACGTCAGCCGTCCGGCTCACTCCGGCTGGTTGGCCTGCATCTAGTGCAGCGCGGCAGTGCATCAGGTGATGCCGCACTGTACCGGCCGGAGGAACGTGCCTGGCTGCTGTCCTTGCTTCGCCGCGAGGACCACTTCTCCGGGCCATGGCCCGCAGCGGACCTTGTCAACATCGCCGCCACCGGGGATACGCAGGTAGCCGAGTTCGCGTTGGAGACCTTGACGACAAACGGACGCAACGGCGGCGACCGTGGTCTTGCGTGGACCCTGGCCTGCAACGTCTTCGCCGACGACAACCGCTTCAAAGAATGGACGGCCGCAGAGCTCGCAGATCCGAAGGGACGCGGCCTGATCTTGTACAACGTCGGCATGATTCCCCAGCAATGGCGCGATGATCCGGAATTCGGCCAGGCTCTCCACCCCTACCTAGACGCCGAACTGCGGGGGGTGATGCCGTACCTCGTAGCGGGTCTCGCCGCTGCGCTGCCGCCTGCCGACGCCCGAACGGTGCTGTTGCGCGGTCTGGGTGCCTCCCGGCCATACGCCGCGGCCCGCACGCTAGTCGAGCGGTACGCAGACGACGAGCAGGTCCGGACTGTCCTTGCCGACCGGCTTCATGGCGACTCCGCCCATGCTGCGCCGATGGCCGGCGTAGCCATCGACGTGCTCGGTCCACAGGAGGGCTTCGCAGTTCTGGTGACCCTGCTGCGCCAGCCCGACGTACATGGACGGACCGAGGAGCGCGTTGTCGTTGCCCAGGCCATAGCAGAGGCTTGGAAACGGTTCGAGAACTCCGTCCGGGAACCAAACGGGGAGGCCGAAGCCGCGCGGGAGGTGCTTGCCAGCTACGACCCCACCGAATTGGCTGCCCTGTGCACGTCGGTGGACCCCCACCATTTGATGTGGCACGTTCCCGCGGTCATCAACGCCTGGCCTGGGCAGCCAGTCGTCCAAGAGTTCGCCGAAAAACTCATCCACGACCCAAGACCGATCACGTCAGGAATTCCGGACACCATTCCGGCCGCTATCATCAGGGCGTACTGCGGCAGGACCGATGGCCATTCCCAGCGCATCCTCAACAAAACCCTCAATTTGCTCAAGCACATCGAACCAGAGCTGCGCGAAGTCCTGGCATTCGAACTCGCACGCAGCTCTCTCACTGCGGCCGACCTCATCGACCTTACGGCGGAATGGAAGAACGACCCGGACACCGAGATCCGCCGCACCGCCTTCCTCGGGCTCATCCAAGCGATCCTGCGCCACCAGCAGGCCTACAGTGACCCGGCGGACTCCGACACGCTTACGCCCGAGATGGAAGGGCTACGGAGTGAAATCAAGGACGAACTGTGCGCCTACGGCCCTGAACTCGAAGAACGCCGACAACTGGCCTGGATCGGCATGCTCATGCTCGGCGACCTCACACTGATCGACGGTATCGAGGAAACCATCGGCCACTCAGGTGCGCCCGGTGTCAAACTCGATGTCCTCTACGACGGTGATGTGGATCAGATCCTTGTTGACCTCGTCGCCGAGAACTGGGACCGGTTGTGTGCACACTTCGGCGACGAAATCTTCGAGCGGCTGACCGGGAAGTCCGACAGCCAACGTCGAACGGTCAGCGACCAGCGGCGCCATGTCATGTCAGCGCTCGCAACAGTCGCCTCACGACACCCCGCCATCGCCGAGATGCTTCGCCACGAGGCCGATCGTGATGCCACGCTCCGCCAGGATCGCGGTTTCCTCTTGTGGGCCAAAGAGGAAAATAGAGGTGATGATGGAGTTCTTCGTGCATTCGTGGCAAAACTCGACCAAACGGCGCACCATCGGCAGGATCATATCCTCGAATCGATCCTGGACCGAGAAAGCTGGAATGTGCCCGACGAGGTGTTCAAGGCAATCCTCACCGAGGACGCCATCGACACCCGAGGAGGCCTTATTGATGTGAACGAGAAGCTAGCCGCCTACGCACAACTTTTTCCAGCGGACAGCTTGTCCAACGCCACCCTCCGAGACCTCGAAGAGTGGTTCGAAAGTGACCCCGCAACCCGCGGCTACCGCGACTGGGGCGGCATTTTGGCCGTTGCGTTCGGTGCAGCCGAACCGCAAGATCTGCCAGCCCTTGCTACCCGCGCTCACACCCGATTCCGCACGGGCATCTCGGACCTGCATCTGCCCATGTTCACCAAGCCGCTGATCCGGCGGCTCCGCGTGGACAGGGACGCTATCGAGGCGTTCCAGGGCGCCCTAAGTGATCCCATGGGCATTCGGGAGGGCAGTCCTATCCTGGCCGCCTCCTGGGATCCGATTGCCGACGCCTGCCAGGAAGTACAACCGTTGCAACGCATTTACCTCTTCGCCGTGGCACTGCGCCAAGCCGGTGCCCTGCCTCAGGCCCACGCGGCAGCGGCAACACACGTGCTTCAATCCGCATCACCGGACACAGTCGTACACAACCCCTTCACCAACCACGAGGGTCCACTCTCCCTCGCCGTACTCGACCTCGCCGCGCACTGGCACCGCGATCGGCCCCCAATGCCGGCCTCGGGGAACAGAGCGGTAGGGGGCGGATCAGCAGGCCGGACGCGGCAACTGCATCGGCCGCATCGCCAGCGTCCTTATCTTCCTCGAGTACCGCCACGGCCTTGAAGCGGGCCCGGACGCGCCGACATCAAGATCGCTCCACCCCGGAAGCCGCGGATCGGATCCTGGACCATCTTGCAGCGCTGCTAGCGATCTCACTGGCCCGCCGTAAGCGCGAGGACACTGCCTACATCGTCGACGGCGCCCTAGTCCCCACCCACCGCAGCATCGCCGCCTCCAGCAAGAATTACCGGTACTCGACGAACCAGGTGGTCATTGACGCCAACAGCTACCTGGTCGTGGCAGTCGGCGATCCTCTGCCCGGTAGCCGCAACGACTGCCGGGTCTTCACCGAGTCGGGTATCGGCATCGCCTGCCGAGGCGTTCCGGTGATCGCCGACGGCGGGTACCCAAGGCACCGGCCTGCTCCGCCGCCACCTTCCGCCCGCGCCGGCCCTCATTTTAGACGTTGGCGGCGGTCCCGGCACCCAAGCCCCACTGGCTCGCCGCCCGACGGATACATCGTGCACGTTGTGGACCCCGTACCCAAGCGCGTCAGCGCAGACCGACGCGCGGGTCGGCGACTCACCGGGGGGCGGTAAACCGCTGGAACACGCGGAAGTAGTCGTTTTGCTCCACGACTAGGGTTTCGGACCCGGATCGCTCAAGGAGGGTGTTTTCGAAAAAGTAGGGTTGGGTGCCCGATGACACGTGCAGAAGTGCAACCATGCGGCCTCGGTAGTTGACCAGCTTGGATTCTGCAGTCACCCTTCCTGCGAGATCAGGATCGAGACCGCTGCTCTTGAGGAGCTGACACAACCACATCCAGTAGTCGTTAAGGGACTTAGATACAAGCGGAGCCTCCCTCTCGATGCCGACTACGTGAAACCCTCGAAATCTCTCGGAGTGAACGGAGTCAAGTTCCTTGACCCTTTCCGCGTGTTGCTCGTTGTCTGCGATCCCGACCGCTATGTATCCGGTCACTCTGGGGCCAGTATTGGCGATCGCCGTGATAGTGCGACAGATTTTGATGAAAGCCTCCTCGTCGAAATGACGCGAGGTGTCCAGCCTGAGGAAGCCCTGCTTGCAGTCGAACGACTGCTGTTCGACAATCGCGTTTCCCATCAGCCTTTCAAGCTGACTAGCCCACCCATATCTGCCGAGGTTCTGTGCGGCCTCTTCCCTCATTTCGAACGCGTTGCGGAGTATTCCCTTTATCGCGTCGACTGTTCGCCTCTTCGGAGCCTGTTGCCAGTCGTCGTCATGCGTTGGAAGAGCTGTTGCTGTCATAAGCGATCCGATTCCGCTCAAATGCCCCCAAGCGGTGCGCGGGGACTTGAGGCGCATCTTTTCCTTGTAGGTGAGCTCGTAGATCGCCAGGAAGGTGGCGTGGAAACATCTTCGCGAACCGGACCCGTTCGCGCATTTGACGAGGCTCGCGAAGGTGCTGGTGTCCTGCGCCAGTACAGACCGCACGATGTCGTACACGTGCATGAAGTGGTCCTCAACGGCCCGTGGATCGTATGCCTCGATGGCCGAGTTGATTTCTTTGTATGACGGTGTGGTGGGATGCTCTTGATCGATGCTGGTGTAGCCGTAGTACTGGTCCCGCATCCTGGTACTGGTTTCAGCCAGGGGATCCATCAAGAAGTCGGCGATAATGTCGAGGATGAGCTGTTCGTCGGCGGACTCGCGGACCTCTGTGGGTTGCAGCAAGTCTTCGCGAATCCAGAAGATATCGTCAACTTGGACGCCGTAGTCGAGACCGCGGTTCGTGATGCTCAGCTGGGGCATCACCCGAAAGGCGACAGCGTCCCCGGGGGAGATGTCACCCCTGATCCGCGAGGAAATGACACGGACGAGGTCAGCGAGCGGGGAGAGTGTCCCAGCTTGTCGAATATTCTGGCGTGAGAGTCGACGTCCGCCTGAGTTGATCCTTCGGAAGACCTCGGATACCGCTGCGACTTCTTTCGGGCGAAATACAGAAAGGGCAAGCGTGTAGTCAAGGAGCCCCATGCAAGCCTCTTCGGGCATGATTGGCTCGCGCTGCTGAATCTTTGAGGTTCGAGAGGCCACTGCGGCGGATGAACCAAGGGAGGCGAGATTGAAATAGGCCCCGTTGGTTGAGAATTCATTATCAATGAAAGAAAATATCGCGTTTAGTCGCTGCATCCCATCGATGAGTTCAAGTTCGATGGCCCCGTCCATCGACTCAGTCGACGCCATGAGGAACAAGGGAACCGGGAGATTCTCCAACAGCGAGTCAATCAAACGCTGTTTCTCCTCCACGTTCCACACCAACTTCCGCTGGTAGCGGCGGTTGACGCGAAGTCGGTCGGAGAGGTAGAGGTCATACAAGTGCTGGACGCTCGCACCCGAAACGGTGAGCTCTCCGGCCGATGGGGTCGTCATACCCTGACGGTACTGCAGCCTGCAGTAACCAAGTGGCCATTTTCCGCCCGCAGTTGAATCAGTGATATTCCTGCGCCCGAGCGCGCGGTTCGCCGCCATCGACGTTCATCGCACGCCCGGGCCTACGGACGTGGAGCGTGTTCGACGCGGCGATCGTCCTCAAGCGGTAATCGCCATGGCCGACCCCGTTGCACGTCGCCGCCACGACGTCGCACCAGCGCGATCAGCCGGTTGAACTGTGCCGTACTCAGCCCGGTGAACGGCTCGATCCACTTAGGGGCACCTGCTGACATCACCCCACCCATAACCGGTCAACGCCCCAGCCGCCTCTCCAGGGCAACACACTGAGACTTGACACAGAATCGATCTGGAAGCAGCCGAGCGTCTCGGTGGAGCGGATCAGGTCATAGGTGGCCGGGTCGCGCGGCGGCACCTGCGCCGGATCGTCCAGGTCGACGCGGCGGCCGGTGGCCCGCCCGATCTCGGCGACCGCGTGCGCCATCGCGGACTGCATGCGCACGCCCAGCACGTCGAGCTTGAGCAGCCCGAGGTCTTCCACGTCCTCCTTGTCGAACTGGGACATGGGGAACCCCTCGCCGCTGGTCGGTACGACGGGCGTACGGCTCAGCAGCGAGGCGTCCGAGAGCAGCACCCCGCACGGGTGCATGGCGATCCCGCGGGGCAGCGCGTCCAGGGACTCGACCAGCTGCCACAGCCGCTCGTCGGCGGCCTCCCGCACCCCGCGCAGCTCCGGCAGTTCGGCCAGCGCCGAGCGGGCGTCGCGGGCCCTGATGTGCGGGAACGCCTTGGCCAGCCGGTCCACCCGCGCCGGGTCCATGCCCAGGGCCGCGCCCACGTCGCGCACCGCGTGCCGGACCCGGTAGGTCTCGGGCATCGAGACCGTCGCGACCCGCTCGGCACCGAAGCGGTCGAAGATCGCGCGGTAGACCTCCAGTCTGCGGGCGGACTCGACGTCGATGTCGATGTCGGGCAGCGCCTTCCGCCGCTCGGACAGGAAGCGTTCCATCAGCAGCCCGTGCTCGACGGGGTCGGCGTGGGCGATGCCCAGGAGGTGGTTGACCAGCGACCCGGCGCCCGACCCGCGGGCCGCCACCCGGATGCCCCGCTCCCGCACGTCGTCCACGACCCGGGCGACCGTCAGGAAGTACGAGGGGTAGCCGAGCCGTTCGATGGTGCGCAGTTCGTCGTGCAGCCGCTCCCAGCGTGCCCGGTCGCGGTCGTAGCCGCGCCGCACCATCCCGGCGGCGCAGCGGGAGCGCAGCACCCGGGCGGCGGTGCGGTGTTCCGCGCCGACCAGCCGGGGTTCGGGGAAGTGGACGCGGCCGAGCCCGATGTCGCCTGCCGGGTCGACCCGGCAGGCGCCCGCGGTCTCCTCGGTCATGGCGAGCAGCCGGTGGGCGAGGCCGCGCCGGAAGCCGGCCGCGTCGGCGATCCGCTCGGCGGCGCGGTGCATCGCGGCGGTGTCCTTGAGCCAGCGTTCGCCGCTGTCCCAGGTGTCGGGGCGGTGCCGGTCGACCGGCACCAGGAGGCGGGCGGAGTCCAGGACGTCGGCGACCGGGCCCTGTCCGGGGTCGGCGTAGCGGACCGCGTTGGTCAGGACGGCGCGGATGCCCTGGTCGACGGCGAGGCCGAGGGTGCGGGCGGCCAGCCGGAGCGAGCCGGGGCCGCTGCCGGGGCGTCCGTGGTCGACGGCTTCCAGGCGCAGCGCGTCGCCGTACCGCTCGCGCCAGGGGGCGAGGAGCCGGACGGCGCGGTCCTGGCGGCCGGCGGCGAGCGCCCGCCCGACGTCGGATCCGGGGCCGAGCAGGACGGTGACCCCGTCCGTCGCCGTTTCCAGCGCGCGCCACGGCAGGACGGGCCGCTCGCCGCCGTCCGCGTGCGCGGCCGTGACCAGCCGGCACAGGGCGGCCCAGCCGGCCGCGCCGTCACGGGCCAGGAAGACCACGCGGGCGGCGGACTCGTCGACGAAGGCGCCGCCGCGCACCGGGGTGCGTCGGCGGTCCGTGCCCGCGTGGCCGTCCGGGGGCCGCACCACGCGCTCCCCGACGGCGAGTTCGGTGCCGAACAGCGGGCGGACGCCGGCCCCGGCCGCGGCCTTGGCGAAGCGGACGGCGCCGGAGAGCCCGTCCCGGTCGGTCAGCGCGAGGGTGTCCATGCCGCGTTCGGCGGCGCGCTCGGCGAGCCGTTCCGGGTGGGATGCGCCGTAGCGCAGGGAGAACCCCGAAGCGGTGTGCAGATGCGTGAACCCCGGCATCCGCACCTCCTGTACCTCATCCGCCCCCCGGCTGGTCCCGTGTCCCTGCTTCCCTCCCCACCATAACCCTTCGCTCGAACATTCGTACGAACACGCGGAGCGGGCCCGCAACCGGCCCCCTTCCGTCGATCGGCCGCGCCCGATCTGCGCACACCCGCGGCCGACCGGAGGATGTGGGTGCGCAGGACCCACCACGGCGCGCCATCGGCACGACACGGAAGCGGAAGCGGAAGCGGAAGCCGCACGGATACGGAAGCCGTACGGAAGCGGAAGCGGCACGGAAGCGACACGGCAGGGCAGAGCACGACACGGCTCGACGGGGCGAGGAGCGGCGCAATGGCCACGACGGACGAGGGCACCCCCACCACCTTCATCAAGGAGGTGTGGGACGCGGTGACACCCCGGGCCACCCTGCTGGTGGTCGGCGTACTGGGCCTGATGATCGCGTTCATCACCTCGTACGCCGGGGCCTTCCACGCCCCCAAGCCGACCGACATCGCCCTCGGCGTGGTCGCCCCGGCGCAGACCCGGGGGCAGCTGGTGACCAAGCTGGACCGGCTGGACGGCTCGCCGCTCGACCCGCGCCCCGTGGCGTCGGAGGCCGCCGCGCGGCGCCAGTTGGCGGACCGGAAGATCGACGCCGCGCTGCTCGTCGACCCGCGCGGCAGCACCGACCGGCTGCTGGTCGCCAGCGGCGGCGGCGCCTCGCTGTCGCAGGCGGCCGAGGCGGTCGTCGGCGCCGCGGAGAAGGCCCAGCGGCGCAGTGTGCGCACCGAGGACGTGGCGCCCGCCGACCGGGGCGACGCCCGCAGCCTGTCGTCGTTCTACCTCGTGGTGGGCTGGTGCGTCGGCGGCTATCTCTGCGCCGCGATCCTGGCGATCAGCGCCGGCGCCCGCCCCGCGAACGGCACCCGGGCGGTGATCCGGCTGGGCGCGCTCGCGCTCTACTCGATCGCGGCGGGGCTGGCCGGCGCGGTGGTGATCGGACCGGTGCTCGGCGCGCTCCCCGGCAGCCTGTTCGCGCTGTGGGGACTGGGCGCGCTGACGGTCTTCGCCGTGGGGGCCACGACCCTGGCGTTCCAGGGGCTGCTCGGCATCATCGGCATCGGCCTGGCGATCCTGGTGATCGTGGTGCTGGGCAACCCGAGCGCGGGCGGCGCCTACCCCTACCCGCTGCTGCCGCCGTTCTGGCGGGCGATCGGACCTGCGCTGCCGCCGGGCGCCGGCACCTGGGCGGCACGGTCCATCGGCTACTTCCGGGGCAACGGGCTGACCGGCTCACTCCTGGTGCTCTCCGCCTGGGCGGTGGGCGGCGCGGTGCTCACCACCGTCCTGGCCGCACTGCACGGAAAGAACGCCAGGAGCGGGAAAAACAGGAAGGACGGGAACGGGGAGCGGGCCGGGGAACCGGAGCCGCGGCCCGCCTGAACCCGGCCGCGCGGCCCGCCACGCACCCCCTTCGGGCCAATACCCGGGCGCCGTACCGGCATCTGGACACCCGTACGGCGGCCGGATCCGCTCCGTGGCACCGCCCCCGGCAGGAGGGGCGACGGCTGCCGGGCGGCGGCATACCCGCTGGCCGCACACGTCACAGGCGCCGGATCTCCACAGCATCACCACATCCGTTCACGCCATTACCCACCGCTTTCATCTATCGCCTGAAAGTCACCGACCGGTGTGCGATCACTGTGCCGTTGGGCCAGACTCCCGTCCGTTATCTGGAACTTCGAGCAAGGGAGTGTTCGGCATGCGGTACATCACTGGGGGGATCGCGCTCGGCGCGGCACTGGTTCTCGGCGCACTGGCCACCACCGCGCAGGCGGCCACCACGCCGGCCGCCGCCGCGGCGCAGTCCGCCCGGAGCGGTGGGCTGTACGCCCCGTCGGCGCTGGTCCTGACCGTCGGCGAAGGCGAGAGCCGCGCGAGCTCCACCGTGGCGCGCGCGGTGACCCTGACCTGCGCCCCGGTGGCCGGCGGCAGCCACCCCGTCGCCCGCGCGGCCTGCGGTCAACTGCACGCTGTGAAGGGCGACTTGGACCAGGTGACCGGCGCCAGGAGCACGCGGGTGTGTACCAAGGAGTGGGCCCCGGTCGTGGTGACGGCTGACGGCGTCTGGCAGGGCCGCCGGGTCGCGTACGCGCACACCTTCGCCAACTCCTGCGCGATGCAGGACGGCGCGGGCGCGGTCTTCGAGTTCTGAGCACTCCCCGCCACCGGGCCGCGCACGCAGCACGGCACCGGCCCCCGGACGTCGAAGAAGTCCGGGGGCCGGTGCCGGTGCCGTGCCCTGCGGCGCGTCGCGGACCCGCGAAGTGCGGTGCCGCGACGGGCCGTTCGGGCACGGCGTGGTGCGTCAGCCGATCTGGGCGCCCTCGGCCTCCAGGGCCTCGGGAACCGGCTGGAAGTAGGTCTCGCCACCCGACGAGCAGTCGCCGCTGCCGCCGGAGGTGAGGCCGAGCGCGGACTCGCCGTCGAAGAGCGCACCGCCGCTGTCGCCGGGCTCGGCGCAGACGTCGGTCTGGATCAGACCCTCGACCGAGCCCTCCTGGTAGTTGACGGTCGCGTTGAGCGCCTTGACGGTGCCGTCGTGCACCTGGGTGGTGCTGCCGCTGCGCTGCACCTTCTCACCGACCGTGGCATCGGCGGCCTTGGTGATCTTCTGGGGGCTGCCGCTGTAGAGGTTCACCTCGCTGGGGTGCTCGGTGTCACCGGTGTACTTGGCGATGGAGTAGTCGTCACCCGGGAACTTGGAGTCCTCGGTGGTGGCGACCTCCTGGCCGCCCTGCTGGTCGGACCAGCTCTGCACGGCGTTGCCGCAGTGACCGGCGGTCAGGAAGTACGGCTGACCGTCCTTGACGACGTTGAAGCCGAGCGAGCAGCGGGCGCTGCTCCCCCAGATCGCGTCGCCACCGGCGATCAGGGGCTTGATCTCCCCCTTCGTGCGGCGGAGTTCGGCCCGGTCACCGAGACCTTCGGTGACCTTGGTGAGCTTGGCGAGCGCGGCGCCCTTGACCGTGCGGTCCGCGGTCACCACGACCTTGTTGCTCCGGGGGTCGACACCCCAGGAGGTGCCCGGGATGGTCGCCTTGGACTTCAGCGTCTGACGCGCCGAGTCGAGCTGGGCCATCGAGTGCTTGACGAGTCTGGCCTCGGCACCCTTGGCCTGGACGGCCTGGGCTGCCGACTCGTCCACGACGTTGACCACGAGCTTCTTGGCCTGTGCGTCGTAGTACGAGCCCGCGGTGCCGGTCTTGAACTGCGAGGCGAGCGTGGTCGCCGCGGCCGGGCTCAGCTTGGCGGCCTGGGGCGTGGTGGCTGCGTTGGCGGTGAGGGTGAGTGTGGCGGTGGCGGCGAGAGCCAGTGCTCCCGCTCCGGCCAGAACCGCACGGCGCTGGGGTATGCGACGGTGCTTCAACTCAATGCCTCCCGTGGGGGGAAGGACCCGCCGTGTGGGGACTGCACGGGCCCGGAGAGTGTGAGGAACAGGTCACAGACGTGCGCCCCTCGCTCGATCACCTCGGGGAGTCGCGTCCATGCCAACGTGCGTCGCCGAGTATTCCCACCCCGCTCACTCGCGCACAAGACCGAGTTCCGGTCTCGGGTACGGGAGTTCACCCTTTCAACACATCGCGTCCACACCGATATCCGCGCACGTCGCCCCCGACTCCGGACACCCCCGACCACACCGAGCAGCCGATGGCACGCACTTGGTAAGGACTAGACCTGTCCGGAAAGCGTTGGCCTGGAGGGCGGGGGTCCGGATAGCGGACGGGGCGGGCGCTGCGGCCGGGGCTAGTTGTCGTCCCCTGCTGTGGTTCCGCGATTGCGCAGCTGCGCCAAGGTGACTCGCTCGGCGGGCTTCAACGCATGCTTACAGAGTCCCGTGATGAAGTGGTCGGGGCCGATGATGCGGAGTGCGTCGGCATAGGCTTTTGCCGCGAGACTGGCAGCTTCCTCGGGGTCGCCGTTCAGTCCAATCATGCGAGCCAGTTCCGCGGTCGCCTCGATACTGAAGGGGTGCTCTTCTCCCAGTACCGCCCTACGCCAGTCGACTACCTTGCGGATCTCTACAACGGCTACTTCCCTGTCGCCATGCTCCCAGGACACCACCGCGAAGTTATGTCTCGCTGCTGCTGTGAGCGGATGGGAGGTACCGAAGTAAGCGATGTAGGCACGCAGGGCTTCCTGGGAAAGCTCCCAGACCTGGGTCCAGTTGAGCGCACTCGCTTCGTCATTCATAACGGCTTGCGAGCTTCGGGCCGCGATCAGTGCCTCCCGCATCGCCCCCGCGCTGGACAAGAGGGAACAGGTGCCAACCTCGTCGCTTCGTTCCCCGTGAAGGTGCGGTAGCAGATCCAGGAGTTGCCGAGCGAGCCGAACGGCTGCCCCAAAGCGCCCGAGGGAGAAAAGCATTTCCACCTGCAGGTGAATCGTCTCAGCGGTATCAGCGTGGGCTGGCCCCAGGATGCGCCGCCTGACTTCCTGAACCTGACGGGCGAACCTGAGAGAATCTGCGTACCGTCCACGTCGGCCATACAGCCTCGCGGCCTGGAAACGTGCCTGGGCCAGAAGCAGCGGCGACTCCTCCGCCCACGCTGTCGCAGTGTCCAATGCCTCTTCGACCACGGGCTCCGCCCTGGCAAAGTCCCCGGTCAAGAACGTAATCCGCCCCAGAGCGATGACGTCAGCGACCGCGTCGGCATTCCCGGCGTTCCCCTCTCGTGAGGGGGCTTTCGCCACCCCCGCCGCGAATGGCAGAGCGTCCGTCCACCGCCCCGCATCATCGTGGACATCTCGCACGCGACGTGCCGCATCCAGCACTGCTCCGGCAGTGACACTGCTCCTCAACAACACCAGCAGATGCGGTTCCACCAACCGCACATCGCCCGCGCCCTCTCCCCCGGGCACAGCCTGGCTAACCAGCTTGGCGACGGCCATGTGCAACTCCACGCGCTGCTCCGGCGGAACCCCCGCCGCAACCGTTTCCAGCAACAGTCCATGCGCAGTCACACACCGTACGGGCCTGCCGCCCGCGTAGCCCGGTACCTCGATGAGGTCCACCAAGGATGCCGACAGCAGGCCGCGCAGGCCCGCCTCGATCCGTTCCGGGGCGATTCCGGGGACGCCGACCGCCAGCACCGCCGACGGGGCCAGGAGACCCACGGGGACGGGGGCGTGTCCCAGGCAGGCCAACAGGCGTAACACGCCCAGTGATTCGGGCAGGCCGCGCTGGGCCAGGGCGTCGAGGGAGAGTTGCCAGGTGCGGCTCAGGCGTTCCCTGGCCCCGCTCTCCAGTCCTGCGCCGCGGTCCAGCAGTGCGGCGGGGTCTTCGCCGAGCCGTTCCAGGTACTCCTCAACCGTCCAGCTTTCGAGGAGCTGTTGGGAGAGGAAGCCTCCGGCGAGGGTGAGTGCCAGCGGGTGGCATCCCAGCCGTTCGGCCAGCCGGAGTGTCGCTTCGGGCTGGTGGTCTCCGGGGGCCAGGTCATGGAGCAGTTCCGCCGCTTCCGCCACCGGCAGTACGTCCACCCGGTGCATCCGGGCGTGTACGCCGGTCCAGGCGGCGTCGGTGGCCTGCCTGGAGGTCACCAGCACCGTCCCCCGGGCCGAGCCGCGCAGCCAGCCGTCCCGCAGGAATCGCGGATCGTCCGCGTTGTCCAGTACCAGCAGCCACGGCTCCGGGGAGTCGTCGAGCCGCTGCCACACCAGGTCTGCTGCGGCCCGCCGTCCCTCCTGAGCGGCCCGTACCTCCTCCGGTGACGCGCCTCGGTCCGCGGCCACCGCCAGCATGCCGGCGCGGAGCTGGGATTCGCTCGACGCGTCCACCCACAGCGCCACCTGTGACGGGGCCGCTTCATCGAACAGCCACCGTGCCACCGCCGTCTTCCCGCACCCCCCGAACCCGTGCAGTACGTGCACCCCGCCGCCGGTGCCCACCGCGGCCAGGAGTTCCTCGCGCAGTTCCTCCCTGTCGCGCAGCGCCGCCCGCAGCGGTGCGGACAGCGCTACCCGCACCGAGGCGGGACCGGCGGCCGACGCCGGGTTCCCCGCTGCGCCGTGGTGGTGGTGTTCGGTGATCTGGATGTCCCGCTCGGACTGGAAGATCCGTCCCTGCCCGTACGCCGCAGCCCCCCGCGAAGCCTCCTCGTTCACGGGCCCTCCGCTCCGCCGCCGATGCGCATGTCGCGGCCGGCTTGGTAGACCCGGGCGTTTCCGGAGGCGGTGGCGTGCTGGGTCACCGTGGGTGCCGCAGTGGTGGCGGGAGCCAGTTCGTCGAGCATCGACCGCAGTTCGTCGGCGAGTTCGGGGTGGGCCGTGAGCAGTCGCCTGATCCGGCCCTGCCACTCCGCCCCGAGTTCGGCTTCGGCTTCCCGGTCGCCGGTGGCCTGCGCGTTGAGCAACTCTTCGCGGGATGCGTCGAGTTCGTCGGCGATGGCGGGTGCCCGGTCGGGCCTGGCCCGCTGCCACAGCGAGACGAACCTTCCCCTGATGCCCTGCCAGGTCTCGGTCGTCAGCAGAGTGACGAGTGTTGTTCCTGCGGTGCCTGCCAACGCTGCCATGTCTGGATCCATGACCGCCCCCTCTTTCACGCATCGTGGATACAGCATCACCCTAGAGGAGTGCGTCCGAAGTCGTGCCTGCCTGTCGGGTCGGGCGGACCATGACGTGGGACAGCTCTGCCTTGTCGGGCAGTTCTCAAGGCGAGCCCGCCCCTCGCTCCCCCTCTTCCCGGCCGTCCGCCTCGCCGTCCTGCTCGTCCGGGGGCCGGCCCGGCTCCAGGTCCTCGTCGGCCGGTGGTTGGCCCGTCTCCAGGTAGTGGTCGGGGGCGAGTGCCGGGTCCGGGCCGAGGGACGTGGGGGATGTGGGGTCGGTGAGGGGGGTGGGGTCCTCCGTGACGAGGTCGGCTATGTAGGTGCCGTGCGGGTCGGGGGGTGGGGCGGCGGGTTCGTCCTGTTGCCGGGAGCGGGTCCGCTCGGCGTCGGCGCGGGCCGTCTCGGCCTCGGCGTGGAGGCCGGAGCGTTCCAGGAAGCGCAGCAGTTCCACGGGGAAGGGCAGCACCAGCGTGGAGTTCTTCTCGGCGGCGACCGCCACCACGGTCTGCAACAGGCGGAGTTGGAGCGCGGCCGGCTGCCCGGACATCGCCTGGGCCGCCTCGGCCAGCTTCTTCGACGCCTGGAGTTCGGCGTCGGCGTTGATGACCCGGGCCCGCCGGTCGCGGGTGGCCTCCGCCTGGCGCGCCATCGAGCGTTTCATCGTCTCCGGCAGCGAGACGTCCTTGATCTCCACCCGGTCGATCTGCACGCCCCAGCCGAGCGCCGGGCTGTCGATCATGACTTCGAGGCCCTGGTTGAGCTTCTCGCGGTTGGAGAGCAGTTCGTCCAGGTCGCTCTTGCCGATGATCGAACGCAGCGAGGTCTGCGCGACCTGGGAGACGGCGAAGCGGTAGTCCTCGACGGCGATCACCGCGTCGGCGGCGTCGACGACCTTGAAGTAGACCACCGCGTCGACCCGGACGGTGACGTTGTCCCGGGTGATGCCCTCCTGTGCGGGCACCGGCATCGTGACGATCTGCATGTTGACCTTGCGCATCCGGTCGACGATCGGAACGATCATGGTGAAGCCGGGTTCGCGGACCGATGAGGTCAGCCGGCCGAGCCGGAGCACCACGCCGCGTTCGTACTGCCTGACCACCCGCGCCGCCGCCAGCGCGTAGACGGCACCCACCGAGGCGAGCGCCACGCCGCTGGTCACCAGTTCTTCCAGCATCGGAGCCCCCTGACATCCACCATCCGTCCGGGTTGTTGCTCTTTACCATGGTATGCCCGGTGCGTGAGATGGCCGCTCGGCGTCGGCGGCTGTCGGTGCGGTCCCCTGTCCGCCGGCGGACAGGGGACCGCGCCATCCCGGGCACACGCCCGGTCGTGCGGGTATCTCAGCAGGTCAGGAGCGGTGCGTACGGGCCGCTCCGCGCCGTCAGTAGACGCTCACGCCGTAGGCGCTGAGCGCCTCGGTGACGGGCTGGAAGAAGGTCGTGCCGCCCGAGGTGCAGTCGCCGCTGCCGCCGGAGGTGAGGCCGAGTGCCTTGGTGCCGGAGTACAGCGGGCCGCCGCTGTCGCCGGGCTCGGCGCAGACGGTGGTCTGGATGAGTCCGGAGACGATGTCGCCGTTGCCGTAGTTGACGGTGGCGTTCAGGCCGGTGACCGTGCCGCTGTGGGTGCCGGTGGTGGAACCGCGGCGGGTGACGGTCTGGCCGACGCTCGGGGTGCCGGCGCTGGTGATGTCCTGGCCGCCGACCGTTCCCTCGTGACCGACCGACGAGGTGTACTTCACGATGCCGTAGTCGTTGCCGGGGAAGCTGGAGCCGGTGGTGGTGCCGATGCTCGTGGTGTTCGCGGAGTTGGTGTACCAGGGCGGGTTGCCGTCGGTGCAGTGGCCCGCCGTCAAGAAGTAATAGGTGCTGCCGCTGCGGACGTTGAAGCCGAGCGAGCAGCGCCAGCTGGGGGCGTAGATGGGGTCGCCGCCGGAGATGAGCTTGCGCAGGGTGCCGGAGGTGCGCTCGACGCGCAGGGCGCCGGCGTTGCCGCCCGCCGCCCGTTCGATCGAGGCCAGCTCGGCGCGGGAGACGGTCCGGTCGGCCGTGACGACCAGGGTGCCGGTCTGCGGGTCGACCCGCCACGCGGTGCCGGCGACGTCAGCGGAGCGGACCGCGGAACTCGCGGCGGAGAGCTGGGAGGCGCTGAACTTCTGTGCGGGCGCGGGGTCCTGGGCGTTGGCGGTCGGGATCGTGATGGCCCCCACGGCCACCAGTCCTGACGCAACGGCGAGCAGCCGGATGCGTCTCTGTACGCCGCTGCGGGGTCTGATACGCGCATTCCTCACGTGATTCCTCCGAGGGGATCGATGGGCCGCCGATGGTGGCCCGTGAGGCGCAGCCGAAGGGCACGCGGGAAGCCGCACGTTCCTTTTCCACGTGCCCCTGACAAGCGCTGATCGGGAGTGTCGGGCGCGGCGGCCCGCAGCGCAAGAGGGTTCAGAAAGGCGTGAGGCGGCAGGGACGGCAGGGGCCAAAGGGCAGAAAGAGCCGTCGGCGCCGGGGGTGTGTGCCGTCCCGGCGCCCGTTTCCGGGAGCGCCGGGACGGCGGGTGACCCCCTCGGTCGGGGGTGGGACGGATCAGCCCGCGCTGCGGTTCCGTTCACCGGCCCGCAGGGCGATGGGCAGGGTGTTGCCGGGCGGCGGGAAGGGGCAGATGAAGTGGTCGGCGAAGGCGCAGGGCGGCAGCAGGACGCGGTTGAGGTCGACGGTGACGCTGCCGTCGGGCGCGGGGGCCGGCGGGCGCAGGAAGCGGAAGCGGTAGCTGTCCGTGCCGCTGGTGGCGTCGGCGAGCACCGCCCACAGGGAGCCGTCGCCCTCGACCGCGACCTGGAGGGTGTGCTCGTCGCCGTCGAGGGTGAAGGTCAGCTCACCGGCGAGGCCGAGGCCGCGCCGTACCCCGTCGGCGTTGGGCACCTGGACGGTCCGGCCCTGCGGGTAGGGGCGGTAGCGGCCGGGGCGCACCCAGCGCTCGTCGTGGTCGAAGACGTCGATGCCGGTGAACGCGGTACGGGCCGCCGAGCCCGGGTCGAAGTCGCGCACCGCCCACAGCCCTTCGCGGTGCAGCACCAGGAAGTGGCGTGCGCCCCGGGTGACGCGGGTGGCCTCGGGTGCGGTGTCCGGGCCGAGCCTGACCTCGCCGTCGAGCGGGGTGCCGTCGACGGCGAGTCCTTCGGTGGCCGCGGCCCGCAGCAGCAGCGCGTCGCCGTCGTCGTACCAGCGTCCCGGCAGTCCTTGGATGTGCCCGTCGGGGTGGTCGGCGAGCCAGTGGATGCCGGTCAGGGCCAGCGGCCCGTACGGTCGGGCGACCTCGGCGGCGCGCTCCTCGCGCCACTTCCGCCACTCCTGGCGTGCTTGCGTGCTCATGCCCTGCCACCCTTTCCTGCCGGGCGTGCCGGATCCGGCAGCCCCAGGTGTGAGCGCAGGGTGGTGCCGGTGTATTCCGTGCGGAAGACGCCGCGCTCCTGGAGCAGCGGCACGACCCGGTCGACGAACGGGTCGAGGCCGCCGGGGGTCAGGTGCGGCACGAGGATGAATCCGTCGGACGCGTCGGTCTGCACGAAGGTGTCCATCTCTTCGGCGACGGCTTCCGGTGTGCCGATGAAGGACTGCCTGCCGGTGGTCTCGATGACGGTTTCCCGGATGGACAGGCCCTTGGCCTGCGACAGCGCGCGCCACTTGTCGGCCACCGCCTTCGGGTCGGCGATCTTGACGCGGCCCTGGGCGAGTTCGGAATCGGGGACGGGGTCGATGTCGGGGAGCGGCCCGTCGGGGTCGTAGGAGGAGAGGTCGACGCCCCAGATCTGCTCCAGTGCGAGCAGCGCGTTCTGCGGCGAGACCTGCTGCCTGCGGATCTCGGCGGCCTGCTGCTGTGCCTCGGCCGCGGTGTCGCCGAGCACGAAGGTGACACCGGGCATGATCTTGAGGTCGTCCGGCTGCCTGCCGTATGCCGCCAGCCGGCTCTTGACGTCGGCGTAGAAGGCCCGCCCGGCTTCGAGACCGCTGTGCCGGGTGAAGATCACGTCCGCGGCGGACGCGGCGAACTCGCGGCCCGCGGACGAGTCGCCCGCCTGGATGACGACGGGGTGGCCCTGCGGGCTGCGCGGGAGGGTGAACTCGCCGCGGATGTCGAAGTGGGTGCCGGTGTGGTCGAACGGCACGGGGTGTCCGTCGGCGGTGTGGGCGTCCCACAACTCCCGTGCGGTGGCGACGAATTCGGCGGCCCTGGTGTAGCGGTCGGCGCGGTCGAGGTAGCCGCCGCGGCGGAAGTTCTCGCCGGTGAAGGCATCCGACGAGGTGACGACGTTCCAGGCGGCCCGGCCTTCGCTGAGGTGGTCGAGCGAGGCCAGCCTGCGGGCCAGTTCGTAGGGCTCGTTGAAGGTCGCGTTGACGGTGGCGGCCAGGCCGAGCCGGTCGGTGACGGCGGCCAGCGCGTTCAGCACGGTGAGCGATTCGGGGCGGCCGACCACGTCGAGGTCGTGGATGCGGCCCTTGTGTTCGCGCAGCCGCAGCCCCTCGGCGAGGAAGAAGAAGTCGAACAGGCCGCGCTCCGCGGTGCGGGCGAGGTGGGTGAAGGACGAGAAGGCGATCTGGCTGCCGATCGAGGGGTGCCGCGCGGCGTCCTGACCGCTGCCCGCGGACGGGGCGTCGTCCCACACGGTGGTGTTGTTGACGCCGGGGAAGTGCGCCGCCAGGTGGATCTGCTTGCGGGCACCGGGCTGCGGTGCGGTACGGGACGTGGTCATCACGAAGCCTCTCGGGCGAGCGCGTAGCGGTTGGCGGGGCGGGGCAGGCCCAGGTGCGCGCGCAGCGTGGCACCCGGGTAGGAGCGGCGCAGCAGGCCGCGCTCCCGGAGGACGGGGACGGTGGTGTCGACCAGGAGGCCGAGGTCGCGCGCCGGGTCGGCGGGCCGCAGGTGGAAGCCGTCCGCCGCGCCGGCGGCGTGCCAGTCGCCGATCAGGTCGGCGAGCCCGGCGGCGTCGCCCGGCGCGTCCAGCTCGACGGGCAGCGAGGCGAGGACGACCAGCAGGTCAGGGTCGCGGCCGTGCGCGCGGGCGCGGGCGCGCAGCTCCTCGCGGGCGGCGCCGGCGGTCTGCGGGTCATCGGCCCTGACCAGCGCGACGTCCGCGTGGGCCGCGGCCACCTCCCGCAGGGCCTCGGCGCCGCCGTCGTCCGTACCGGTCGCGTCCACGACGGTGACCGGCCGGCCCTGGGGCGGGCGGGGGACGATGGACGGGCCGCGGACGGTGAAGGCGGTGCCGGTGAAGTCGACGTAGTGCAGCTTGTCGCGGTCGATGAAGCGGCCACTGGCCCGGTCGCGGATCTCGGCGTCGTCCTCCCAGCTGTCCCACAGCCGGGCGACGACGTCGGCGACCTCGCCCGCCTCGCGCCACGCCTCGGCGGGCGGGGCGGCGGGCCGCCGTCCGAAGAGCGCGGCATCGGCGTCGGTGGTGGACACGTCGGCCTGCCAGCCGGCCCGGCCGGTGCTGACCCAGTCCAGGGTGCTGACGGTGGTGGAGACGTGGAAGGGCTCGGTGTGGGTGGTGGTGATGGTGGGGACCAGGCCGATGCGGGTGGTCGCCGGTGCCACCCGGGCGAGCACGGCGGGCGCGTCGGGGCCGGGACGGCCGAAGCTGTCGCCGAGGGTGACGAAGTCGAGGGTGCCGCGCTCGGCGGTGCGGGCCAGCCGGACGTAGTGCTCCGCGTCGTAGCGGCGCGCGTCGTCGGGGCCGGCGGGCCGCGGGCCGTCCAGCGCGACGGCCAGGTGGAGCGGGTGTCGTGGTGCGGACATGGGTGTGCCTTCCGTTGCGCCGGGTCAGTTCGCTGTCTTGGGCAGGCCGGGCGGGTTGACCTGCGAGGTGGTGAGGGCTTCGGCGGACAGTCCCCAGCGGTCGAGCACCTTCGCGTAGCTGCCGTCGGCGATGACCTTGCGCAGCGCGGCGGCGTACGCGGCGGCCAGGCCGCTGCCCTTCTTCGTGGTGGCGGCGATCTTGCCCTGGATGCGGTCGCCGCCCCCGGAGAAGTGCCCGACGCTCTCGGTCTGCCCGCTGGTTCTCACGTGGTAGGAGATCGTCGGGTTCGGCCCCAAGTACCCGTCGATACGGCCCGATTGGAGGGCCAGGTAGGTGTCGGAGTTCTTCTGGAAGTACTTGATGTCGACCGGTTTGCGACCCGCCTTCTCGTTCTGCTCGCTCCAGCCGACGAGGATCTTCTCCTGGTTGGTGCCGGAGCTGACCGCGATGGTTTTGCCCGCGACGTCCTCGGGCCCGCGGACCTTCCAGCCGCTGCCCTTCCTCGCCTCCATGGCCAGCTCGTCGAGCCGGTAGGTGGCGAAGTCGTACTTCTGCTTGCGGTCCTCGGTGACGGTGACGTTGGAGAAGACGGCGTCGAGCTTGCCGCTGTCCAGGCCGACGAAGAGGTTCTCCCAGGACAGCGGGTCGAACTGCGGCTTCAGGCCGAGGGTGTCGGCGACCAGCGTGGACAGGTCCTCCTCGACGCCGATCAGGGTCCGGTCGTCGGATGCGTAGAAGCTCAGCGGCGGGACGCTCCCGGCCTCCACCCCGATGCGCAGCGCACCGGTGCTGCGGACGCGCTGCGGCACCAGCGCGGCGGCGGACGCGTCCTTCTTCCCGCGGATGCGGTGCTGGTCGGGGCCGATGTTGAGGGACGAGCCCTTCGCTCCGGCCGGTACCGCGTCGTCGTCCGACGCCCGGCCGTCCCCGCAGCCGGTGAGCAGAACGGAGCCCGCGGCGAGCGCGGCGACGGCGGACAGGGTGCGGCGGCGGATCACGGGGCTGCTCCTCAAAAGGGGTGTCCTGGCGGTTCTTCGGGGGGTCCGCATGTCACAGGACCTTGGAGAGGAAGGACGTGGTGCGCGCGTGGCGCGGGCGGTCGAGGACATCGGCGGGTGGGCCCTGCTCGACGATCCGGCCGTCGTCCATGAAGACGACGGTGTCGGCGACCTCACGGGCGAAGCCGATCTCGTGCGTGACGACGATCATCGTGGTGCCCTGGTCGGCCAGGTCCTTGATGACGTCGAGCACTTCGCCCACCAGTTCCGGGTCCAGGGCGGAGGTCGGTTCGTCGAAGAGCAGCAGCTTGGGTTCCAGCGCGAGCGCGCGGGCGATGGCGACCCGCTGCTGCTGCCCGCCGGAGAGCTGCCGGGGATAGGCGTCGGCCTTGTCGGCCAGGCCCACCCGCTCAAGGAGCGCGCGGGCCGTCGCGGTGACGTCCTTCTTGGGGCGGCGCAGCGCCGATACGGGGGCCTCGGTGATGTTGTCCAGGACCGTCAGGTGGGGGAAGAGGTTGAAGTTCTGGAAGACGAAGCCGATGTGGGTGCGCTGCTTGAGGATCTCGCGCTCGCGCAGCTCGTACAGCTTGTCGCCGGAGCGCCGGTAGCCGACCAGCGTGCCGTCCACGCTCACCGATCCGCTGTCGACCTTCTCCAGGTGGTTGATGGTGCGCAGCAGCGTCGACTTGCCCGAACCGGACGGGCCGAGCACGACGGTGACTTCGCCGGCCTTCACCTCCAGGTCGATGCCGCGCAGCACTTCCAGCGATCCGAAGCTCTTGTGGACGGCCTTGATATCGACCATGGCAGGGGCGCTCATCGGGTCATGCCTTTCGCGAAGTGACGTTCCACGTAGTGCTGGAGGACGGAGAGCGCGCTGGTCAGGAGGATGTACCAGGCGGTGGCCACCATCAGCAGGGGGACGACCCTGCCGTTCCGTCCGTAGATGACCTGGACTTGGTAGAAGAGTTCGCCGATCGCCATGACCGAGACGATCGAGGTGCCCTTGAAGAGGGAGATGACCTCGTTGGCGGCGTTCGGCAGGATCGAGCGCATCGCCTGCGGCAGCACGATGCGGCGCAGCTGCCGCAGCCGGGGGATGCCCAGCGCGGCTGCCGCTTCCAACTGGCCGCCGTCCACGGCCAGTACGCCGCCGCGCACGATCTCCGCGGCGTAGGCGGCCTGGTGCAGCGCGAGGCCGAGCACCGCCGCGCCCAGCGCGCCGACCAGGCCCATCGTCTCGAAGGAGAAGATGCCGGGCCCGAACGGGATGCCGAAGTCGAGCCGCTTGTAGAGGTAGGCGAGGTTGAACCAGAACAGCAGCTGGACGATGAGCGGGATGGAGCGGAACGCCCAGATGTAGCCGAGCGCGACCCAGCGCAGGAAGGGGCTGGCCGACAGGCGCATGAAGGCCAGCACGATGCCGAGTGCGAAGCCGAGCGCGGTGCCGTAGACGGTCAGCTGGAGGGTGACGCCGACCGCCTTGAGCACCGTCTGCGCGGTGAAGAACTGGGCGAACACCTCCCATTCCCAGGCCGGGTTGGTGATCAGTCCGTGCGCGAACTGGGCGATGAGCACGGCGGTGACCGCGATGGCGACCCAGCGCCAGGGATGCCGTACGGGCACGACCTTCAGCGCCACCGGATCGCCTGCCCCCGGTGGCCCGGCCCGCTCGGTCGCGGTCTTCTCGGCGGGCGGTTCAGTGGTCAGCGGCATGGGAGTCCTCGGATGTGGGTGCGGTGCGGGCGGCGACGGCGTGCGGCCGGCCGGCCCGCTGCGCCAGGAAGGTGAGCAGCGCCCGCGCGCTCGCGTCGTTCTGCCGGAAGGAGGGCGCGTTGGTGCGGGGCCGGGTGAAGGCGCCGCTGGAGCGGGCGTCGGTGTGCGGGCCGAGGGCGAAGCGGCGCGGGTGCGGGCGGCCGGCCCGGTCCAGGATCCGGCCGTCCGCGGGGTGCACGGACAGCAGCCCGGCGGGGGTGGCCGCCGCGCCGTCGGTGTGCAGCGCGCGCAGCAGCCGGTCACGGGACGCCGTCACCGTCGGCTCCGGCAGCCGCGCGTCGACCAGCGCGCGGGCCTCGGTCCGCGCGCCCGGCACGCTCGCCGAGCCGGCCGTGAACCGTCCGGTCCGCTCGTCGGCGGTGACGGTGGCGTCCGCACCGATGAAGCGCACCACGCCGGCCCGGGAGAGGGCGAGCAGCCGGTGCAGCCGGGGTCCTGGCGGGCCCGACGCGAGGAAGCTGAAGAATCCGTGCCACCACGGGCCGCGGTCGCCCAGCCGCACCAGCTGGCCGTAGACGGACAGCAGGCCGAGGAAGACCGCCAGGTCGGGGCTGTGTTCCGGGTCGTGGCGGCGGGCCAGGTCGGCTTCGATGTGGCCGCGCAGGGTGTCCTGGAGCGCGTCGGTGTCCCGGACGCGCAGGCCGGCCAGCGGGTGGTCGAGCGCGTCCAGGTCGAGCCGGTCGGCGGGGTCGGGGACCGCGGCTGCGGCCAGTTCCCCGAGCGCCGGGCTGCCGGGTTCCGCGGCGGCGTAGCGCCGTTCGAACTCCGGCCAGGTGGTCAGGGTGCGTTCCGGGTGGGCGGCGAACAGCCGGTGGTAGTGGGCGAAGCCCAGCTCCTTGTCGATCAGCGGCCACACGTCGCGCCGGAAGTCGAAGCCGTCGGGGCGGGCGAGCAGCGCGTCGATCTGGGCGGGCCCGAGGAACCGCGGCAGCGGCGGACGCGGCCCCTCCCACTCGTAGCCGATCTTGGAGTGGTAGGGCACCCCGCGCCGCGAGCCGACGTGCAGGACGGGCTCGCGTCCCGAGGGGCGGTAGGTCAGCCTGCCGTCGACCTCCGTGCGGTACGTGCCGCCGCGGCCCTCGGTGAGCAGCACCATCAGGTCGATGAAGGCCAGGCCGAAGCCCCGTACGAGCACCGGCTCGCCGGGCCGCAGGGCGCTCAGGTCGCTGTCGGCGGTGAAGTCGGGCGGCAGGTAGGTGAGCCCGTTGCGTGCCGCGAAGCGCGCCAACTCCCGTTGTTCGGATGGCGGTTGGGCGTCGAGATGGCCCAGGGTGAGGACGACGAGGTCGGCGGTCAGCGGCGCGGGGCTGCCATCGAGCCAGACCTGCTGCCTGCCCTCGCGCGGGCCCGCGACCCGTACCGCGCGGCGGCGGTGCTCGTGGACGGCGATCCGCGGCGGCAGCGCGGCCACCGCCTGCTCGTACACCCAGCTCAGGTAGGCGCTCTGGATCCGGCGGCCGGGGAAGTCGCGCGGCCCGAGAGCGGCGACGGCGGCGGCGAGCGCGGCGTCGACGGGTATCTCCCCCGCGCGCACCCCGGCGGCCCACTCGGCGAGCGAGGGCCCGGGACGTACCGGACCCGCCATCTCGACGGTCTCGTCGGTGAACATCGTGACGTCCTCGGCGAGCGAGTTCATCCACAGCAGCGGGGACTGGTCCCGGCGCCAGATACGGCCGCCGCCCGGCGGGTACGGGTCGACCAGGTGCAGGTCGAGGGGGGCGTCGCCGTACAGCTCGGGGGCGTTGGCGGCGATCCGCTCGATGATGCCGGTGGCCCGCGGCCCGGCCCCCACGATCACCACGGACGGCTTCACCTGGCACCCGCCGTCCCGCGGGCGTAGTGCCGCTCGACGAAGTGCTGGCCGATGCCGAGCACCGAGGTGACCGCGATGTACCAGAGGGTGGCGACCAGCAGCATCGGGATGACCTGATAGGTGCGGTGATAGATCAACTGGACCGCGTAGAGCAGGTCGTTGACCGCGATCACGCTGACGATGGAGGTGCCCTTGAGGGTGCCGATCAGCATGTTGCCGGCCGGCGGCACGATCGCCCGCATCGCCTGCGGCAGCACGATCCGGCGCAGCCGCCGCCAGGGCCCGAGGCCGAGCGACTGGGCGGCCTCCAGCTGGCCCTTCTCGACGGACAGGATGCCGGCCCGCACGACCTCGGCCGCGTAGGCGGCCTCGTGCAGGGTCAGGCCGATGACGGCGATGGTGACAGGTCCGAGCAGCTGGACGGTCTTGACGCCGAGGATCGTCGGGTACAGCGCGCCGATGTTGAACCAGAACAGCAGCTGCACCAGGATCGGCATCGACCGGAAGAGCCATACGTAGCCCGAACTGACGCCGCGCAGCACGGGGTTGGCGGAGAGCCGCATGACGGCGAGCAGGGTGCCGATGGCGAAGCCGAGCACCATGACGACGCCGGTCAGCCAGAGGGTCAGGCCCAGGCCGCGCAGCACGGCGTCGGTCAGGAAGTAGTCGGCGACCACGTCCCACTGGAAGGCGTCGTTGCGCACGACGGAGCGGACGGCCAGGGCCAGCAGCAGGAGGACGACGGTGGCCGCCGCCCACTGGCCGACGGGGCGCCGCGGCACGATGCGCGGGACGGGATCCGTGGAACGCGGGCCGCCGGGCGGGGCCGCGGCGGATGCGGCAAGGGTGTCGAGAGTGCCGGAAGACATGCGAAGGCTCCGTGGATTCGTGATCGAACACGGGAGATGAGCGCCTTCACACAGGCAGAACGGTCGCGCCCCTCAGCACGGCCGTCCCAAGAGGCTATGAGGTGAACAGCCCTCACTGTCAAGGGTGTCCACGTTGTTGTCCATATTGTGAGCGGTGGATCACTTCCCTGTTGACGCGGAAACGGATGCCTGTTCCACTTAGCGGCATGAATGCATGGCAGCGGCTGGTCACCCGTGACCACATCGACTTCGGTCGCGTGTGGTCGTCCTCCTGTTGAGCTGACGCCCTGCCCTGAAGCCCGCTGCCGTATCCGGCCGGGCCGATCCGCGGTTCTCCTCTCCCGTCACCGCGCGCCTTCACACCCGCGCCGCCCCGCGGCGCACTCCCCTCGCCTTCCCCTTTTCGTCCCCCCTGTTCCTTCGGCATGCTCGAAGAAGGGCGCGGTATGCGCTTCGGCGTCATGACTCTGATCGACCACACCCCGGACGCGCTGTCCGGGCACCTTGTCTCCCCCTCCGAAAGGTTCCACGAGGTCATCGAACTCGCGGTACTGGCCGAGGAGTTGGGCTTTGACGCGTTCGGCGTCGGGGAGCGGCACGGACCGCCGTTCCTGTCCAGCTCCCCGCCCGCCGTCCTGGGCGCCATCGCCGCCCGCACCCGCCGCATCCGGCTCTTCACCACCGTCACGGTGCTCTCCACCCTCGATCCGGTGCGGGTCGCCGAGGACTACGCGACCGTGGACCAGCTCTCCGGCGGCCGTCTGGAGCTGACCATCGGCAAGGGCAACGCCCCCGAACCGTGGGCCCTGTTCGGCCGCGATCCGGACGACCAGTACGCGCTCCAGGAGGAGAACTACGAGCTGCTGCGCCGGCTGTGGAGCGAGGAGAAGGTCTCCTGGTCAGGCCGCTTCCGCCCACCGCTCGACGCGGTCACCACACTCCCCCGTCCCCATCAGCGTCCGCCCGCCGTCTGGCACGGCAGCGCCACCAGCGAACGCTCGGTGGAACTCGCCGCGCTCTGGGGCGATCCGCTGTTCGCCGCCAACGCCATCCAGCCGGTGGCCAATTACGCCCGGCTGATCGACCACTACCGCGCCCGCTGGGCGGCCTACGGACACGATCCGTCGACGGCGCTGGTCGGCTCGGGCGGCACCCTCTACGCCGCGGCCGACGACCGCACCGCCCGCCGGGAGTTCGGCCCCTACTACGAAACGGCCGTCGCGGGACGTGACGTCCCCGGCAACAACACCCCGTTCCGCACGGTGGACGACGCCGCCGACCACGGCCCCGCGTTCATCGGCTCACCCGACCGGATCGCCGACAAGATCCGCAGGCAGCACGACGCCTACGGCCACGCGCTGCAGTTCTTCTCCGTCGAGGTCGCCGGGCTGCCGTTCGCCCGCAAGGCCGAGGTCCTGCGACTGACCGCCGCCGAAGTGCTGCCCGCGCTGCGCCACGAGCTGCCGGACACACTGGCCTGGCCGGATCCGTCCGGGGCCGCTTCCGGCGCCCCGGCCCGCCCCGCCAAGGTGGCCGGATGACCACCACGCCCCGCCCGCTGCGGGCCGACCGGACGGCCGTGCGCCACGTCGCCCCCACCGACCCGCTCGCCCGGCCGCTGCTCGACGAACTCACCCACGAATACAGCACCCGCTACAACCACCCCTTCGACCTGAGCCAGGAGTACCCGGCAGAGGAGTTCACCCCGCCGCACGGAGGGGCCTTCCTGCTGCTCGTGGAGGACGGCGCGCCGGTCGCCGGCGGCGCCTTCCGCCGCTACGACAGCGGCACCGCCGAACTCAAGCGCATCTGGACGCACTCGGCGCACCGCCGCCGCGGCCTGGCCCGGCGGGTGCTCGACGTCCTGGAACGGGAGGCGGCGGCGCGCGGCTACACCCGCATCTACCTGACGACGGGCCCGCGCCAGCCGGAGGCCAGGGACCTCTACCTCGCCACCGGATACCGCCCGCTGTTCGACGTCACCGCACCCCCGGAATCGATCGGCCCGCTGCCGTTCGAGAAACACCTGGAGACCGCGCACCCATGACCACCACCTCCCGCCGACGGCCGCGCACCGTGACCCTGCGGGCCGCGGCCCTGCTCGCCGCCTTCGCCCTCCCGCTCACCGCCTGCGGGACGGGCGGCCCGGCGGCCGGCGCGCAGGACCCGGCCCCCGCCGCCGCGAAGATCCCCACCACCGACGTCGTCTCCGGCATCCCGAAGGACCCGTCGGCCGCGAAGCTGCTGCCCGCTGCCGTCCGGTCGCGCGGCACCCTCGCGCTGGCCAGCAGCGTCGGCGCCCCGCCCGGCGCCACCTACCTCCCGGACGGCCGGACGGTGGCCGGCCAGGACATCGACTTCGCCGACGCGGTCGCCAAGGTCCTGGGCGTCAAGCTCACCCGCGAGGTGGCCGGCTTCGAGGCGATCCTGCCGGCCCTCGACAGCGGCAAGTACGACCTGGGCACCGGCAACTTCGGCGTCACCGACGAACGCCGCAAGGCCATCGACTTCGTCACGTACATCAACGACGGCCAGGGCTTCGCGGTCCGCGACGGCAGCCCGCTGAAGAAGGTCACCTCGCTGCGGCAGCTGTGCGGCCTGACGGTGGCCACCGGCGCGGGCACCACCTTCGAGGCGACCCTGGAGGACCACCGCAAGGACTGCACCGCCGCCGGGAAGAAGCCCTACGACGTCAAGACCTACGCCGAACAGGGCGCGCTGTGGATCTCCCTCCAACAGGGCCGCTCGGACGTGGTGATGAGCACCATCAACGGCCTGCGCTACGCCGTACGCCAGCAGCCCGGACTGCGCTTCCTCAACGAATTCCAGCGCCTCGACGTCGGCTTCGCCTTCAAGAAGGGCAGCCCCCTGACCGCCGCCGTGCAGGCGGCCGTCAACCGGCTGAAGAAGGACGGGAGGTACGACCGGATCCTGAAGAAGTGGGGCACCTCCCCGTCGGCCATCAAGACCTCGCAGATCAGCCCGCCGGAACTCGGCCGCTGACACCACGGGGCACGGCCGGCCGCCACCACCGTCCGTGCCCCCGCCGTCCGCACCGCACCGTTACGTCCGCATCCGGCACCGTGCGACCGATGCCCCCGGCACCCGATGCTTCGGACATATACCCAGGTCTCCCCACGGAACCGACCCGCCGGTCACCCGGCAGTTCCGTCCGGACCGCGTATCGACAGCACCCGCCGCCCGCCTCTATCGTGACGTCCGTCACGCCGTCAGTTCCCTGTGCACCCCCGGGACCTGACGAGACGCCACCCTCTCTGCACCAGATGTGTCACGAACCCCCCGTGCGGCGGCTATCCACTTGGCACTCCCTCCGCATCATGGACGACCATAGAGAGGCGGACATACAGACACCGCGGGTGAGAGGAGGCGTCCATGGGATCGGTGCGCAAGGCGAGTGCCTGGCTTGGCCTCGTCGACGACAACGATGACGAGCGTTACTACGACGACGACTACGCCGAGGGGGCCGAGCCCGGCAACCCGGCGAGCGGCTCCTGGGTGACCGACCCACGGCTCCGGGTGGCCGAGAGCAGCAGCGCTCAGGACCAGGGCACCCGCATCGCCACGGTCACCCCGGACGGGTTCGCGGACGCCCGCGGCATCGGCGAACTGTTCCGGGAGGGCATCCCGGTGATCGTCAACCTGACGGCCATGGAGTCGGCCGACGCCAAGCGCGTGGTGGACTTCGCCGCCGGGATCGCCTTCGGGCTGCGCGGCTCGATCGAGCGGGTCGCGACCCGGGTCTTCCTGCTCACCCCCGCCGACTACAAGGTCGTCAGCGGCGAGAAGGAAGGCCATCGCAATGGCGGCTTCTTCAACCAGAGCTGAGAACGGGCGGTAGGGGCGGCGGCTCGCCACCGCCCCTCCCCTCGGCTCAGCGGAAGGCGTCGAGACCGGTGAGCGCCTTCCCCAGCACCAACTGGTGCATTTCGACGGTGCCTTCGTAGGTGAGCACCGATTCAAGGTTGGTCGCGTGCCGCATGACGGGGTACTCCAGGGAGATCCCGTTGGCGCCCAGGATGGTCCGGGCGGTGCGGCAGATCTCCATCGCCTCACGGACGTTGTTCAGCTTGCCGAAGCTGACCTGCTCGGGCCGCAGCCGCCCCGCGTCCATCCGCACACCCAGGTGGTGGGCGAGCAGCATCCCCTTGTGCAACTCGACGGCCATGTCCGCGAGCTTGGCCTGGGTGAGCTGGAAGCCGCCGATGGGCTTGCCGAACTGCTCCCGCGTCGTCGCGTACTCCAGCGCCGCGTCGAAGCAGGCACGGGCGGCGCCCAGCGAACCCCAGACGATGCCGTAGCGGGCGTGGCTCAGACAGCCGAGCGGACCCCGCAGCCCCGTGACGCCGGGCAGCACGGCATCGGCGGGCAGCCGCACCTCGTCCATGACCAGCTCGCTGGTCACCGAGGCGCGCAGCGACCACTTGTGCTTGATCTCGGGGGCCGAGAACCCCGGGGAATCGGTGGGCACGACGAAACCGCGGATGCCGTCGTCGGTGGCGGCCCAGACCACCGCGACCCCGGCCACCGAACCGTTGGTGATCCACATCTTGCGACCGCTGAGCACCCAGTCGCCGCCGTCCCGCTTCGCGTACGTGCGCATCCCGGCCGGGTCGGAGCCGTGGTCCGGCTCGGTGAGGCCGAAGCAGCCGATGACCTCGCCGGACGCCATCCGCGGCAGCCACTGCTGCTTCTGCTCGTCGGAGCCGTAGCGGTGGATCGCGTACATGGCGAGCGAGCCCTGCACGGAGACCAGCGAGCGGATGCCGGAGTCGGCCGCCTCCAGCTCCAGGCAGGCGAGACCGTACTGGACGGCGGATGCGCCGGCGCAGCCGTAGCCGGTCAGCGACATGCCCAGGGCGCCGAGTGAGCCGAGTTCCCTGGCGAGTTCGCGGATGCCGGGGAGTTCGCCGCGCTCGTACCAGTCGGCGATGTCCGGCAGGATCCGGTCGGCGGCCCAGCGCCTGACGGTGCCGCGTACGGCGCGGTCCTCGTCGGTGAGCAGGTCGTCGATGCCCAGCGGGTCGGCGGGGTCGAACGGCGGGAGCGTCGATGACGGCTTTGCGGACATGACGGGGCCTCCGGGAGGATCGGCACGCGCGAAAACTAGCACTGGTAGTTATTGCTCGCACCGACGGTACGGCCCGCCGCACCGCGCGGGCAAGAGCCGCCGCGCCGCCGCAGCTCGCGTCAGCCGCCGGCCCTCGCCGCCGCGGGTTCGCTGTCACAGCCGGCGGCGTTGTCGCCCTCCGCACGCTCCACCGACTCCGCGGCCCGGCGCGGCAGCCGCAGCGCGATGGCCGCGCCGACCAGCAGCAGCACGGCACTGGCGACGAGGGTGATGTGCAGGCCGCGGACGAAGGCGTCGCGCGCCGTCTCCCGCAGCACCGCACGCGCCGGACCGCCGAGCCCCGCCGCCACCTTGTACGCCTCGCCCAACGAGTGCGAGGCCGCAGCCGCCGCCCGCGCGGGCACGCCGTCGACATGGCCGAGGCCCGGGGCGTAGGCGGCGTTCATGACGCTGCCGAGCAGGGCCACCCCGATGCCGGCGCCGAGCTGGTAGGAGGTCTCCCCGATCGCCGCCGCGCCGCCCGCCTGCTCCGGCGGCGCCTCGCTGAGCATGGACTCGTACGCGCCGAACAGCGTGCTCTGGAAGCCGAAACCGAGCAGCACGAAGCCGAGGGAGAGCAGCCAGAAACGGTCCTGCGCGTTCATCGCCGTCAGGCACAGCACCGCGCCCGCGGTGAGGACGAAGCCGCAGGAAACCATCACGCGCGGGCCGACGGCCTGGAGCATCCGCGAGCCGGTGAGCCCCGCCGCCATCGCGGCGAAGACCAACGGCAGCATCCGCAGGCCGGTCTGCAGGGGCGTCAGCCCGAGGACGAGCTGGAGGTACTGGACCGCTATCAGCTGAAGGCCCACCAACGCGAGCATGGCCAGCACGATGCAGCCGACGGAGGTGCCGAACGCGGGCCTGGCGAACAGCCGCACGTCGATCAGCGGATGCTCCCGCCTGCGCTGCCTGCGGACGAACAGGACCAGCAGCAGGGCGCCCAGGACGATCGGCCCGAGCGTGGTCGGGCCGAGCACGACCGCACCGCTGCCGATGCGCTTGACGCCGAGGACGACACCCAGCACACCGAGTGCCGCGATGACCGCGCCGACCACGTCCCACGGTCCGTTGCGCTCGCCGCGCGACTCGGGCAGCATCCAGCGCCCGATCAGCAGCATCACCAGCATCATCGGGATGTTGATGAGGAAGACCGAGCCCCACCAGAAGTTCTCGACGAGGAAGCCGCCGAGCACCGGCCCGACGGCGGCGCCGACCGCGGCCACCGCGCTCCAGACGCCGATCGCCACCGCCCGCTCCCGCCGGTCGGGGAAGACCTGACGGAGGATCGACAGCGTGGCCGGCATGATCATGGCGCCGCCGATACCGAGCAGCGCACGCGCCGTCATCAGGATCTGCGGGTTCGGCGCGAGGGCGGCGGCGGCCGATGCGAGGCCGAACAGGCCGTAGCCGAGCAGGAGAATGCGCCGGCGTCCCACCCGGTCGCCGAGGGTGCCGAACAGGATCAGCAACGACGCCGCAATGAGCGGGTAGACGTCGACGATCCACAGCAGTTCCACCGGCCCGGGACGCAGGTCCTCGGTGACCGAAGGCACCGCCACGTAAAGGATCGTGGTGTCCAGCGCGACGAACAACAGGCTGACGCAGAGCACGATCAGCACGGTCCACCGGTTCGCGCCGCCCCCTGAGATCCGGGGAACACCAGCCGTCCGTCCCGTGCCGGACGGGGTCGTCCCGGTCATGCACGCACCTCCTGTCATGCTCTCGCGACCGCGGATCAGGGCGCGAAAAAGCCCCGGGGAAACCGGCGGCACGGGCGAGTTGAGACGTCAGACTACGCGAGTCGCGCAGGGGGACGTGTGGCTCACCTCTCGATGAGACGCGCATCGCAGCGGTAGGAGTTGCCTCCCACCGCGACGGCACGGCCCTCTCCCGTCACCTGGATAATCGTCCCGATGAACGACCTCGCCTCCACCGCCGCCCCCGGCCGGACGCTGTGCCGCCCCGCCACCCGGGCCGCCCTGCGCCGCGCCCTGCCGGCGGTGGCGGCGTTCGCGGCCATCCGCCTGCTGGGCGTCGCGGTGCTCGCCGTGTGGTCCGCCGCCGCGGGCAACAACTGGCACACCCTGCTGACCGCCCGCTGGGATTCGCTCTGGTACACCCGCGTCGCCGAGCTGGGCTACGGCTACACCGTCGAACCGGTGCCCGGCCTGATCCACTCCAACCTCGCGTTCTTCCCGCTGCTGCCCTGGCTGGAGCGGGGCCTGTCGGCGCTCCTCCCCCTGTCCGCCGCCGACGCCGGGATGGCCGTCGCCTGGCTGTCCTCGCTCGCCGCCGCCTGGGCGCTGTACGCGATCGGCGAGCGGCTGCACGGGCCGCGGGCCGGCATCGCGCTGGCCACCCTGTGGGCCGCACTCCCGATCGGCATCGTGCAGTCGATGGCGTACTCGGAGTCCCTGTTCACCGCGCTGGCCGCCTGGAGCCTGTACGCCGTGCTGACCGGGCGCTGGATGGGGGCCGGGGTGCTGGCCTCACTGGCCGGGCTGACCCGCCCGGTGGGCGCCGCGGTGGTCGCCGCCGTGTGGATCGCCGCGGCGGTCACCGTGTGGAACGACCGGGCGGGCGGCGCGAGCCTGCGGTCGAGCCTGGCCAGGCACCGCGGAATGGTGACGGGTGTACTGCTGGCGCCGCTCGGCTGGTGCGGCTTCTTCGTGTGGGTGGGCGCCCGGCAGGGCAGCTTCACCGGCTACCTCGACGTCCAGGGCGGCTGGGGCAACGGCTTCGACGGCGGCATCGCGTTCGCCACCTACCTCTGGGGCCTCCTGTCGGGCCCCGGTTTCGCCACCGGGCTCGGGCTGCTGGTCGCCGTCGTGCTGGTGATCTGGCTGTACCTCCACGGCGCACGGCGGGGGCAGCCGCTGCCGCTGCTGGTCTACGGCGGTCTCGTGCTGTTCCTCGCGCTGACCGCCAAGGGCTTCTTCGGGTCGAAGCCGCGGCTGATCCTCCCGGCGTTCCCGCTGCTGCTGCCGCTCGCCGCCGGCCTGGCACGGTGGCGACCGCTGCGCGCCGGGCTGCTGGTCGGGGCGGTGGCGGCGGCGTCGGCGGCGTACGGCGCGTTCTGGCTGAACGGTTCGGGCCCTCCGTGACCGCAAGATCTCTCTCTGTGACCGCAGTTGCCGGGAAACGATCACTTAACGGCACACAGATCACGGATAAACGGCCGTACGGAAAAACAGATAAAGCTCTCGGCGCGACGACACGCGGATGCCGGTACGGGAATCCGATTCCCCATGAATTCCGTTCCGATTCCATGCTTCCCGGCACGACCTGAGACCCATTCCACATCACATCGTCATTACAAAGCGCACGGTTTGACCAAGCACGTACATCGCACGCGGTAACGTCGATTGAGTGCGTACCGATGACAAGCTCGACCAGATGGAGGAGCGCCCGACCGATCGCGCCCGACCACGCATGACACAGACCCGCCTATGGCTGCTCTGGGGCACGCTGGCGGTGTACTTCGCGATCGTGGCCGGAGTGCTGGCCTCCACATGGCTGGTCACCTTCGACTGGCAAGTCATGCTCTTCCGGCCCTACAAGCAATGGCCGTCGATCCATGCCTTCCTCGACTACTTCGTGGTCCTGGGCCAGCGCGGACCGACAGCACTGGCCGTCGCGGCCTGGCTGGGCTGGCGCTGCTGGCGGCAGCGCAACCTCCACCCGCTGCTGGTGCTGGGCGCCTCGCTGCTGCTGCTGAACATGACGGTGGGTGCGGCCAAGATCGGCATGGGCCGCCTCGGACCGCACTACGCGACCACCGTCGGCTCCACCGAGATGTGGCTCGGCGGCGATATATTCCCGTCAGGACACACCGCCAACGCCGTGGTCACCTGGGGCGTGCTGGCCTATCTGGCGACCACGCCGCTGCGCCGCCGCACCCTGTCGGTGATCGCCGCGCTGGGCGCGCTCGGCGTCGGCATGACCACCGTCTACCTCGGTACGCACTGGGTCAGCGACGTGCTGCTCGGCTGGGCCGCCGGGCTGCTGGTACTGCTGGCGCTGCCCTGGTTCGAGCCCGCGATGACCTGGGCGGAGGACCGCCTCATGGGCATCCTGCTGCGGCTGTGGCTGCGGCTGCGTCCCGGTTCACTGCGCGGCCCGCTGCCGGTCGGTACGTCCGCCGGACTGTCGCCGCAGCGCGTCGCACCGGACGGCGAGGTCCTGCTGCGCGAGGCGGTCCCCGCGCCGCCGGGCGGCCGTGCCACCGCCGCCCGCGCCCCGGACGGCCGGCCGCACCACCCGGCCCGGCCGCACACCTCCCGCGCGGAGCGCTCCCCCGTCACCCCGGCGGGCAGCCGCCGGCCGCCGCACGCGGACCGCGTCCCGCGCACCCCGCCGCTGAGCCCGACCTCAGGGCGCGGTCACTCCCAGAACACCTGACCCACCCGCGGGGCCGGTACGCACACCCGCCACCCCGCACCGAAGGCCCCGGCCAACTCCTCCTGGAGGGCCGGGGCCTTCGCCGTCGTACGGGGCGCAACGGCCCGGTCAGCCCTTCCAGCTGCGGTGCACCCGGCCGTCCTTGACCTCGAAATTGATCCGGCCGCCGAGGTACTCCATCGTGATCATCATGCCCGGCGGCAGCGAGCGCACCGTCGTCCAGCCGCGCTCGCGGGCCCGCTCCTCGGCGTCCTGCTGGTCGAGGCCGACGTAGGTCTCGACGTCGTCATCGGGTTCGTTCGGAAGGTGTGGTTCGGGAGCCATGACAGTCACCGTAGGCGCCCGCGGCGATGCGTGGAAGGCCCTTGTTCCCGGGCCCCGGTCTCTTCACGGTCTTTCATTGGTCACACTTGTGTCACAGCCAACGCCGGGGCGTTTACGGGAACTTCCCTCACTCATATGCCCCGCCCGATGCCGCAACCGGGTGGAAAATAATGCAGCCCGAATTCCGTCGTGATCAAATTCCGGACGCGGTAAGGACGACGGCCCCTGAGCCCCGGCACAGGGCATGAATTCACCGGCCCGGGTAAGGCGGATTCCCGCCGCCCGTAGGACTTTATCGGCCGCTCCGCATGGCGCCGATGAGACACATTCCACACACATTTTCCGCACAACGCCCCGCCGATCGCGCCGGAGCGCCGCCCGGCGCCCCGCCACAGGCCCGGCCCCGCCCGGCCCCGCGCCGCGCCCATACCACTCATCCGGCGCGGGGACGGCGGGCCGGGGCCGCGCGCCCGGCTCAGGCCCCGGCGTCCCCGTCGGCTCCGGCCGGTCCCGCGACCCGCAGTGCCAGGTCGTTGTCGAGGGTGTAGTACGGGCCGACCCGCAGCTCTCCGGCCGCCGCGGCAACCGGCAGCGCGGGGTAGGTGAACACCTGCTTCTTGTCGTGCACGTCGTCCAGCAGGCGGGCGATACGGACCGGCCGTGCGCCCTCGGCCGGACGCAGCCAGAGGTCCCACGGCTCGGTGCCGCGCCGCCAGTGTCCGGCCGGCTCCGCGTACGGCAGCGTGAAGGTGAAGTCGGCGCCCTCGACGGTCAGCGGGACCGTCACGGTGGCGCGCGGGCCGCCGTCCTGCGCGGCGCGGCGGGCGCGGGCCTCGGCCTGCGCGCCGGGGCCGGGCGCGGCGCCGTAGAGACGCCCGGAGACCGTCATGCCGTCCGGCTGCACCAGGAGGTCGCCGGCCTCCGCGTGCGGGCCGCGCAGCCAGCTGCGCAGCGCCATGGTGCCGAGCTTGGTGGTGTACGGGATCCGGACGCCGAGCCGGCCGATGCCCGCCAGGGGGCGGCGGTCCACCAGCGACCTGAGGTCGTTGACGCCGGGCAGCAGCCGGCGCGGCGCGCGGCCGTCCCCGAGGTCGGCGTAGACGTTCCAGCGGCCCTCGTCGAGGGCGACGGTGCTGGGGAGCACGGCGCGCAGCCGGCCCGCGCCGTTGGGCCCGAGCGGCAGCCGTACCTCGTCGTCCACCGCGTCACCGCGCCGCCGGAGCACCAGCGCCGCGCTCCAGGCGGTGTGCGCGCCCTGAGGTGCGTTCAGGTCGAAGGTGAGGCCACCCGCGGAGTCCGCGATGCAGTCGGCCTTCAGGTCGTCGGCCGTCTCCTCCGCGGCGCGGGCCGCGCCGGGCTCGTCGGGCGTCGCGTCGCCGGATCCGGCCGCGGGTGCCTGCGTCGGGGTGTTCATGCCGTCCGCACCCCTCTCACCGCGGCCACGGCCGCGTCCTTGGTGGCGTATGCGCCGCTCAACAGTGCTCCTCGGGTGCGGTGCAGGGCACCGCGCAGACGGTTGCCGCGCTGCTGCGCGAGCAGGTCGCCGAAGAGCGCTTCGTAGCGCGCGGCGACACGGTCGGGGTCGAAGCGGGCGGCGGCGGTGAGCGCGGCGCGGCCCATCCGCTGCCGCGCCGCGTCGTCGTTGATCAGTTCAAGCAGCGCGCCGGCCATCGCCGTGGGGTCGCCGACCGGGACCAGCCGGCCGTCCACCCCGTCGTCGATGATCTCGCGGGGGCCGTGCGGGCAGTCGGTGGCGACCACCGGGAGGCCGCAGCGCATCGCCTCCACGATCGTCATCCCGAAGGACTCCAGGCTGGAGGAGACCGCGGCGACGGAGCCCTTGGCCCACTCGGGCTCCAGCGGGCTGGCGGGGCCCATCAGGAACACGTGGTTGTACAGGCCGAGTTCGTCGATCAGGGTGCGCAGGGCGGCCTTCTCGACGCCGCCGCCGTAGATCCGCAGCCGCCAGTCGGGACGCCGCTCGACGACCTCGGCGAAGGCGCGGACGAGGACGTCGTAGCGCTTGGCACGGGCGAGCCGGCCGGCCGCGACGACCCACTTGCCGCTGCCGTCGGCGGGCGCGAGGCCGGGCGCTGGCACGCTGTTGGGGACCGCCTCGATGCGGACGCCCGGCAGCCGCAGCCGGCGGCGGTAGGCGGCGGCGTCGGCCTCGGTGACGGTGACGACCGCGTCCAGCCGGGGGTAGGCGCGGCGCAGCACCAGCTTGAGCGCCCGGCTGTGGGTGTCGAGGGTGAGGTGTTCCTGGCCGATCCGCAGCACACCGCGCCGGGTCTGCCGGGCGATGTGCACATTGAGCCCGGGACGGGTGCCGACGACCACGTCCGCCTCGATGTGGCGCAGGTGCCGGGCGATCCGCCGGTCGGTCAGCTCGCTGTACTGGCCGAAGCGCCCCTCGGCCGCCGGGAAGACCTTCGCCGCACGACGGTGGGCGGGGTCGGCGCCTTCGTACGTGGGGCGCTCCTCGCGGAGGTCCACGAGATGCCGCAGCCGGACCCGGGGGGCGAGGTCGAGGACCGGGGTGTCGCGGTGGCGCAGCACGGAGACGATCTCCACGTCGTGCCGCTCGGACAGCGTGCGCGCGAGATTGAACGTCGTACGGATCGTCCCCCCGATGCCGTAGGCGTTGTGAATCAGGAATGAGATGTGCATCCGTCCCGTATCCCTTGGTCTCCCGGTCGTCCCTGGCCCTCCGGCATCTCCGCAGGACGCGGCGCCGGTGGCCCGTGCCCGCCCCTCCTGACGGTGCCGCGCAGGTGTCAGCTGAACGGTTGGACCACGAACCGGGGTTCCGGGTTGAGGGCTTTTGCCAAGTTGTTCCGAAAAAGTTAGGCCATTGGTAGCGATGTGCGGGAACTGCGGGGACACGGGGCGCCTCCGCTCCTGCGGCATCAGGGCCTGTGGGGCGCTCCGGCGCGGGAGGCGGCGCTCGGTGAGTGGTTTCGGCACACCTTTCCCGTGTGCGGCGATCGGTTCGATTCCGTTCCGGTCCGCGCGTGACCCCGGCCGCAGATCACCCGTTGTCCTTGTACGAGCCGGGAGACCCCCCGGCAGCCACTCAGAGATCGAGGAGCCACCCGTGCCGCGCATGCTCGAGGTCAGCGACGACGTTCGCGCCGAGATCGGCGATGAAGAAGCCGACCGCCTGCTGGCCGGTGGCAATGCCCCCGGCAGCTACGACTGCACCTCTTGCCGTACGCCAGGCGACAGCGAGCAGGAGCGCACCAGCACCGTCCTGTTCGTGGGCGAGGAGACCGCGGTGCTCGCCTTCGCGCACGCGACGTGCATCCCCTCGCAGGTCGTCTCGGTGTCGGAGGAGCAGCTCAAGGGAGCCGTGCGCTCCATCACCGGAGAGGGCGCCCCGGGACAGCCGGGACCGCCCGCCACGCCCATCCCCACCAGCGAGCGCCAGGCGACCCTCGGGATCACCTGCGGACTCGTGCTGGTCGAGGGCGAGCTGCGCGCGGCGCTCGTCGTCGAGCCCAGCGGCCCGATCGCCCGCCCGGGTTCGATCAGCCTGGACGACGACTTCCTGCCGCTCCTCCTGGAGCAGGGCTTCCGCCCCGTGACGGACGTGGCCGTGCTGCCCGCCCCCAACCCGGGCTGGTCCGCGCTGCTCGCGATGGGCAAACTGCACGCCGTGCTGCAGCCCGGCAACACCGGCAGCCAGGCGGCCTGGTGGCAGGCGCACCAGCCGCTGGCCGTTTCGGACGGCTGGCGCGCCGCCGCCACCAAGGCGCAGTCGGTGCTGATGTACGCCGCGCCGTCCGGCGCCATCGGACACCAGCCGCGGGAGGACCTGATGCGGCAGGCGCTGGAGAAGGCCGCCGCCCGGGGCGAGTTGGTGGCCGGCGCGATGCCGCTGGCCGGCACCTGATCCGTCCGGACCCCGATCGCGGGGTGTTCCCGTCACTCCGTGCGGGAACACCCCGCGATCAGTCGTTTCCGGACCAAAGCCGCATCCCCCGGCCATCGGGGTCGTTGGTGCAGACGTGCACGCATACGACCCCTCATCCCGCGCCCCCTATCCGCACCAGATTCCCGGAATGCGTCCGTCGCAGGACCCCGGGACACACGGCACCGGCCGCTCGCCCACGCCGATCTACGACGCGCTGTACGCCGAGTACCGCCGGGCCTTCCGGGCGCTGCCCGGCGACCGGTCGGGCGAGGGGGAAGGTCCCGAGATGCTGCACGGCAACAGGAGTTGGGGCCGCACCACGGCGACACCGGGCAACTGGGAAGTCGTCGCCCGCCAGCCGTACACGCCGCGCGCCGCGCTCCCCGCGCTGCCGCCGGGACGGCGCGACGCCAGGCCGCACGGACGCTGATCCGGCCGCCGCGCGGGGCGGCCCGACCACGCCGAACCGGCCGGGGACATCCCCGGCCGGTTCGGCGTACCGCTACTTCTTCTTCTGGCCGCGCTTCTCGCGCACCCGGACGGAGATGTGGATCGGCGTTCCGTCGAAGCTGAACTCCTCGCGCAGCCGGCGCTCGACGAAGCGGCGGTAGCCGGCCTCCAGGAAGCCGGAGGCGAAGAGCACGAACCGCGGGGGCTTGGTGCCCGCCTGCGTACCGAAGAGGATGCGCGGCTGCTTGCCGCCCCGGATCGGGTGCGGGTGGGCGGCCACGATCTCACCGAGGAAGGCGTTCAGCCGTCCGGTGGGGATCCGGGTCTCCCAGCCGGCCAGCGCGGTCTCGATCGCCGGGACCAGCTTCTCCATGTGGCGGCCGGTGCGCGCCGAGACGTTCACCCGCATCGCCCACGGGATCTGCACGAGGTCCCGCTCGATCTCCCGCTCCAGGTAGAAGCGGCGCTCCTCGTCGAGGGTGTCCCACTTGTTGTAGGCGATGACCAGGGCACGCCCGGCCTCCACCGCCATGGTGATGATCCGCTGGTCCTGGACGCTGATGGATTCGCTGGAGTCGATGAGGACGACGGCGACCTCGGCCTTCTCCACGGCGGCTGCGGTGCGCAGCGAGGCGTAGTAGTCGGCGCCTTCCTGGAGGTGGACGCGGCGGCGGATGCCGGCGGTGTCCACGAACTTCCAGGTCGTGCCGCCCAGTTCGATCAGCTCGTCGACCGGGTCACGGGTGGTGCCCGCGACCTCGTTGACGACCACCCGCTCCTCGCCTGCGACCTTGTTCAGCAGCGACGACTTGCCGACGTTCGGCCGGCCGATCAGCGCGATGCGGCGGGGCCCGCCGAGCGCGCTGCCGAAGGTCTGCGCGGGCGCCTCGGGGAGCGCGTCCAGGGCGGCGTCGAGCATGTCGCCTGTGCCCCGGCCGTGCAGTGCGGAGACCGGGTACGGCTCGCCCAGGCCCAGCGACCAGAGCATCGCGGCGTCGGCCTCGCCGGACGCGCCGTCGACCTTGTTGGCCACCAGGACGACGGGCTTGCCCGACCGGCGCAGCAGCTTGACGACGGCTTCGTCGGTGTCGGTCGCGCCGACCTTGGAGTCGACGACGAAGATCACCGCGTCGGCCGCCTCGATGGCGAACTCCGCCTGCATGGCGACGGACGCGTCGATGCCGAGGACGTCCTGCTCCCAGCCGCCGGTGTCGACGACCTTGAAGCGGCGGCCGTTCCAGTCGGCCTCGTAGGTGACCCGGTCACGGGTGACGCCCGGCTTGTCCTCGACGACCGCCTCACGGCGGCCGATGATGCGGTTCACCAGTGTCGACTTACCGACGTTGGGGCGGCCGATGACGGCGAGCACGGGCAGCGGGCCGTGTCCGGCCGCCGCGATGTCCCCCCCGACCTCCTCGGGGTCGAAGCCCTCCTCCGCGGCAAGCTCCATGAACTCCGCGTACTCGGCGTCGCCAAGCGCACCGTGCTCGTCGCCGGTGTGGGTCTGGTCGTTCATGAAGTCCGTTCCTCGTCCTGCTCATGCGCGGCGTCCGCCGCGTGGCTTCGTCATCGGTGGGCCGCTCGGCGCGGCCCACTACTCAAGTGTCGGTCAGCGCCCGGTCAGGCGCCTGGCCTTGTCCAGGTGACGGGTGAGCCGCTCCTGGATCCGCACGGTCGCCTCGTCCAGCGCCTTGCGGGTGCGCCGCCCCGATCCGTCGCCCGCGTCGAAGGCGTCACCGAAGACGACATCGATCCGGCCGCGCAGGGGCGGTATCGCCGGGGTGAGCCGGCTGCTGCGTTCCGTACTGCCGAGCACCGCCACCGGGACGACCGGCGCGCCGGAGCGCACGGCGAAGTACGCGAGGCCCGCCCGCAGCGAGGCGAAATCGCCCTCGCCCCGGGTGCCCTCGGGGAAGATGCCCAGCACTCCGCCGCCTTCCAGCACCCCGAGCGCGTCGGTGATCGCCTTGCGGTCGGTGGTGGTGCGGTCGACCTTCAGCTGTCCGATCCCGCGCAGGAACGGGTCCAGCGGGCCGATGAACGCTTCCTTCTTGACCAGGAAGTGCACCGGCCTGGGCGCGGTGCCCATCAGCATCGGGCCGTCGATGCCGTGCGCGTGGTTGACCGCGAGGATCACCGGGCCCGCGGACGGAACCCGCCAGGCGCCCAGCACCCGCGGCTTCCACAGCCCGTACATCAGGCCGATGCCGATCCGCCGGCCGACCGCGGCACCCGCCGGGCTCGGCGCCTGGCTGCGCTGCGGACGGCGGGCCGCGCCTGCTTCGGGCGCCCTGCCGCTGCCGGTCACCGCACGACCCGCCCCGCCTTTTCGGCGCCCGCGCCCTCGATGAGGGTCACCACGCACTCGATGACCTGCTCCAGCGTCAGCTCGGTGGTGTCCACCTCGACGGCGTCGTCGGCCTTGGCCAGCGGCGAGGTCTTGCGGGACGAGTCGGCGGCGTCCCGCTTGATCAGGGCCTCACGGGTGGCCGCCAGGTCGGCGGCTTCCTTGCCCTTCAGCTCGCCGCTGCGGCGGGCCGCCCGCGCCTCGGCGGAAGCGGTCAGGAACACCTTGAGATCGGCGTCGGGCAGCACCGTGATGCCGATGTCGCGTCCCTCGACGACGATGCCGTTCGGGGCCTCGGCGGCGATGGAGCGCTGGAGGTCGGTGATCCGGGTGCGCACCTCGGGGACGGCGCTGACCGCGCTGACCGCGGAGGTGACCTCCTGGGTACGGATCGGGCCCGCCGCGTCCAGACCGTCGACCGAGATGGTCGGGGCGGCCGGGTCGGTGCCGGAGACGATCACGGGCTTGGCGCTGGCATCGGCGACGGCGACGGCGTCGTCGACGTCGATGCCGTTGGAGAGCATCCACCAGGTGATCGCGCGGTACTGGGCGCCGGTGTCCAGGTAGCCGAGGCCGAGCTTGGCCGCGACGGCCTTGGACGTGCTGGACTTGCCCGTGCCAGCGGGGCCGTCGATGGCGACAATCACTGCAGCCGGGGCGGTCCGGGCGGCGGTTTCCACGGTGACGAACACCTTTCTGGTTACACGGGGCGGGGGTCCTGGGCCGAACGGGCCGTGGTCAAGGTTACTGGCTCCCCCGCGCCCCGTGTTCCACGGTGTCACTGCCGGATGGACCAGCCCCGCTCGCGCAGCTCCGCGGTCAGCACGGGCGCCGCGGCGGGCTCGACCATGAGCTGGATGAATCCGGCCTGCTGGCCGGTGGCGTGCTCGATGCGGACGTCCTCGATGTTGACCCCGGCGCGGCCGGCGTCGGCGAAGATCCGGGCCAGCTCGCCCGGCTGGTCACCGATGTGCACGGCGACGATCTCGTACACCGCGGGGGCCGCGCCGTGCTTGCCGGGCACCCGCTCCCGCCCGGCGTTGCCGCGCCGCAGGACGTCCTCGATGCCACCGGCGCCGTCGGCCCGCTTCTCCTCGTCCGCGGCCTCCAGGGCACGCAGCGCGCGCACGGTCCCGTCCAGGTCGGCCGCCACCTCGGACAGCACCTCGGCGACCGGCCCCGGGTTCGCGGACAGGATGTCGATCCACATCCGGGGATCGGACGCCGCGATCCGCGTCACATCCCTGACACCCTGGCCGCACAGCCGTACGGCGGTCTCGTCGGCGCCCTCCAGGCGGGCGGCGACGAGGCTGGAGACCAGCTGCGGGGTGTGCGAGACGAGGGCGACGGCGCGGTCGTGGGCGTCCGCGTCCATCACGACCGGGACCGCGCGGCACAGCGCGACCAGTTCCAGCGCGAGGTTGAGCACCTCGGTGTCGCCGCCAGGACCCGGGGTCAGCACCCAGGGCCTGCCCTCGAAGAGGTCGGCGGTGGCCGCGAGCGGCCCGGAGCGCTCCTTGCCCGCCATCGGGTGCGTGCCGAGGTAGCGGGACAGGTCGCAGCCCAGCGCCTCCAGCTGGCGGCGCGGGCCGCCCTTGACGCTGGCGACATCGAGGTAGGCGCGGGCCGCGCCCCGCCGTATCGCGTCCGCCAGCGCCGCAGCCACGTGGGCGGGCGGGACGGCGACGATCGCCAGGTCGACCGGGCCGGGGGGCGGCTCGGCGCTGCCTGCGCCGAGCGCGGCGGCGGTCCGCGCCTGGTCGGGGTCGTGGTCCTCCAGGAAGACCCGCACCCCGCGGGCGTGCAGCGCGAGCGCCGCCGATGTGCCGATCAGGCCCGTTCCGATGACGAGTGCGGTTCTCACTGGGCGATGTCCTTTCGCGGCGCGGCGGTGGCGCCGGGGTGCACAGGGGAGATCCGGGCCTTGGCCGGCCCGGCTTCGTCCCGGTCCGGCTGGACGGCCCGTCGGACCGCTCGTACGCTCACGTCCCTGCTCCCTGCGTTGCACCTGCCCGCGCGCCTCTGCACGCCGATCAAGCGTATCCAGCCCCACCGACAGCCGTGCCCGGCGACCGCCCACCGGGACGTACGGCCGCCGGCGGCGCGGAATCCGGGTGACAGCCGCCCCGCCCCGCGGCCACACTCTGCGCCATGCCACCCTCCGATGCCGCAGGTCACGCCCTTGTCGCCGGGCACACCGTCTACTCCTGCGTGGTCGGCTCGCGCGCCTTCGGTCTCGCCGTCGAAGGCAGCGACACCGACCGGCGCGGGGTGTACCTCGCGCCCACCGAGCTGTTCTGGCGCTTCGAGAAGCCGCCGTCCCAGGTGACGGGCCCGCGCGAGGAGGAGTTCTCCTGGGAACTGGAGCGGTTCTGCGCGCTGGGGCTGCGCTCCGACCCGAACGTGCTGGAGTGCCTTCACTCGCCGCTGGTGGAACGGATCGACGCCACCGGACGCGAACTGCTCGCCCTGCGCGGCGCCTTCCTGTCCCGGCAGCTCCACCGCACCTTCACCGGGTTCGCCGCCTCGCAGTTCACGAAGGTGCAGGCGGACATCGGCCGGGAGGGCGCGCCCCGCTGGAAGCACGCCATGCATCTGCTGCGGGTCCTGGTCTGCTGCCGCGACACCCTGCGCAGCGGCGTCCTTGCGACGGATGCCGGGCAGGCCCGCGCGCAGCTGCTGGCGGTCCGGCGCGGCGAGCTGTCCTGGGACGAGGTGACGCGGCGGATGGCGACGCTGACCGAGGAGGCGGAGGCGGCGGTGTCCGGTTCCCCGCTGCCCGCCGAGCCGGACCGGGCCCGGGTGGAGGACTTCCTGGTCAGGGCCCGGCGGGCGGCGCTGCCCGGTGCCGGCTGAGTGGGTCGGGGCGGCCCCGCAGCTCGGGCCTCACCCGTCCCAGGCCGCGCCCAGCGCGAGCAGGTCGTCGCGGTACTCGACGCGGTCCGCCCACTCCGCGGGCCAGGCTCCGGCGCCCAGACGGGCACCCGCGAACGCCCCGGTGAGGCAGGCGATCGAGTCGGAGTCGCCCGAGGTGCAGGCGGCCCGGCGCAGCGCGGTGAGCGGTTCGTCCGGGAAGAGCAGGAAGCACAGCAGTCCGGTGGCGAGCGCCTCTTCGGCGATCCAGCCCGCGCCGGTGGCCAGGCAGGGGTCGGCCTCCGCGTCCGGCGCCCGAAGGGCCGCGTCCAGCCGGTCGAGTACGGCGGTGCACTCGTCCCAGCCGCGGGCGGCGAACGCCGTGGGGGACGGGTCCTGGGCGTGCCGCCACAGGTCACCGAGCCAGTCGTCCGGGTAGCCGGTGCGCCGGTCGCGTGCGTGCTCGCGCAGCAGTCCGGTCAGTTCGGCGGGCCTGGCGCCTTCGGCCAGGAGCTGCACGGCGTACGCGGTCAGTTCGCTCGCGGCGAGCGCGGTCGGGTGGCCGTGGGTCAGGGCGGCCTGCAGCTGCGCGGCGCCGGCCCGCTGCTGCGGGCTCAGTCCGGGTGCCAGGCCGATCGGCGCGACCCGCATGTTGGCGCCGCAGCCCTTGGATCCGGTCCTGCTGGCCTGAGCCCAGGGCCGCTCCGCCGCGCTCAGCAGCTGGCAGGCGGTGAGGCAGGTGGTGCCCGGTGCCCGGTTGTTGTCGGGTGAGCGCCACCAGGCGACGTACTCCTCGCGGAGCGGGCGCTCCAGGCTCTGCGCGGTGAGCGGTCCGCGTTCCATGGCGGTGCGCAGCCCGCGGCCCAGGGCCAGCGTCATCTGGGTGTCGTCGCTGACCTGCGCGGGGCCGGGCAGCGCCAGGTGCCGCCACGGCCCGTACCGCGCCAGGATCGACGGGACGCCGTCGAACTCGGTGGGATAGCCGAGCGCGTCCCCGAGGGCGAGCCCGATCAGCGTGCCGGTTGCCGCGGTCCCCATGAAAACCACCCCTTAATCGTCATCATGACAATAAGGGGTGGTGATCTTTCCCGGCAAGCCGTCACCTGCCGGGTCCTGGGGTCCGGCCGCTTACAGCTCGACCTCGCGCATCAGCATGCCGACCTCGGTGTTGGTCATCCGGCGCAGCCAGCCGGACTTCTGGTCGCCCAGCGCGATCGGCCCGAAGCTCGTACGGACCAGCCGCTCGACCGGGAACCCGGCCTCCGCGAGCATCCGGCGCACGATGTGCTTCCTGCCCTCGTGGAGTGTCACCTCGACGAGGTAGTTCTTGCCGGTGTTCTCCACCACGCGGAAGTGGTCGGCGCGGGCGTAGCCGTCCTCCAGCTGGATGCCGTCCTTGAGCTGCTTGCCCAGGTCACGCGGGAGCGGGCCCTGGATCGCGGCGAGGTAGGTCTTCTTGACGCCGTAGCGCGGGTGGGTCAGCCGGTGGGCCAGCTCGCCGTGGTTGGTGAGCAGGATGATGCCCTCGGTCTCGGTGTCGAGACGGCCGACGTGGAAGAGCCGCGTCTCGCGGTTGGTGACGTAGTCGCCCAGGCACTGGCGGCCGTCCGGGTCCTCCATGGTGGAGACGACGCCGGCCGGCTTGTTCAGCGCGAAGAAGAGGTACGACTGGGTGGCGACCGTCAGGCCGTCGACCTTGATCTCGTCCTTCTGCGGGTCGACGCGGACGCCCTGCTCCATGACGATCTCGCCGTTGACCTCGACGCGCGCCTGGTCGATCAGCTCCTCGCAGGCACGCCGCGAGCCCATACCGGCCCTGGCGAGCACCTTCTGGAGCCGCTCGCCCTCCTCCTCACCGAAGGTCTTGGGGGTCTTGACCTGCGGCTTGTTGTGGCGGGCGCGGTTGCGCTCCTCGATCTTGGCGTCCAGCTCACGGGGCCGCGACGGAGCCTGGCCGCGACCGCGCTGCGGTCCGCCCTTGGCGCCGGGACGTGCCCCCTTGGAGGCGGCGCCGGTACGCGGGCCGCCCTTGGCGCCGCCGCGGGCCGCAGCACCCCGGCTGCCGCCGCTCTTCGGGGCACCGCCCCTGCGGTCGTCGCCGCCCTTCGGGGCGCCCTTGCGGTCGTCGCCGCGGCCCGCTGAGCCGCCCTGCCCACCGGATCCGCCCACGTCGTAGCGGCGCTCCTCGGGACGGGGACGTCCCGCGCGCTTCTGGTCGTCGCGGCCCCCCGTACCCGAACGCCGGCGGTCGCCGCCGGCGCCCGCGCTCCCGTTGTTCCGGTTTCCGCTGTTCCTGCCGCTGCTTCGCATCAATGATCCGTCTGAGAGTCGCCGCTGTCGTCTACGTCGAACGACGGGATACCTTCCGGGGAGTCGCCCTCGACCGCGTCCGCCTCCGGGAGGAACGGTGCGAGCTGCGGGAGCTCTTCCAGGCCGCGCAGGCCCATCCGCTCCAGAAAGTAATTCGTCGTCCTGTACAGGATCGCACCTGTTTCAGGTTCCGTCCCCGCCTCCTCCACGAGTCCGCGCTGGAGGAGTGTGCGCATCACGCCGTCACAGTTCACCCCGCGAACGGCCGAAACCCGGGAACGGCTGACCGGCTGACGGTACGCGACCACGGCCAGAGTCTCCAATGCGGCCTGGGTGAGCCGGGCGGTCTGGCCGTCCAGGACGAAGCTCTCGACCGCTTCCGCGTACGCGGCACGGGAGTAGAAGCGCCAGCCGCCCGCCACCGGCCGCAGGTCGAATCCGCGGCCCTGGCGCGCGTAGTCGTCGGCCAGCTCACGCAGCGCGAGTGCGACCGCGCGGCGCGACCGCTGCAACACCCTGGCCAGGTGTTCCTCGGTCGCCGGCTCGTCGACGACCATCAGGACGGCCTCCAGCGCCGGCTTCAGCTCCAGCGCGGCGACGCCCGGCGCCCCGGCCGGCGCAGCGGACCGCGCACCGGCACCGTCCGCGTGCTCCGCGATGTCATACGCCTCGTCGGCCCCGCTCACGCCCGTTCCACCTCTTCCGCATCGTCGGACTCCGTATCGCCCGGCGGCTCCTGCTGCCCCGGTTCCCTGTCGAACTCGTCCGTCACCACCGGGACGGCGTCCGCCGCGCCCGTCCACCGGACGGTGAGGGCCCCCAGGGCCTCCTCCTGGTCCAGCGCCACCACCCGCTCCCGGTAGAGCTCCAGCAGGGCCAGGAAGCGCGCCACGACGGTGAGGGTGTCGGGCGCCCCGGCGACCAGTTCCTGGAAGCTGCGCTCGCCCGCCTCCCGCAGCAGCGCCATCACCACGTCGGCCTGCTCGCGCACGCTCACCAGGGGTGCGTGGATGTGATCGACGTACACCTGCGGCCTGGCCTTCGGCTGCATCGCCTTGACCGCCAGCTTCGCGAATCCCTCGGCGCCGATGCTCAGGGCGACCTCGGGCAGCAGCTCGGCGTGCTCGGGCTCCAGGCCGACGGTCCGCGGGTACCGGCGGGCCTCGTCGGCCAGCCGACCGCTGAAGATGTCCGCGATCCGCTTGTAGGCGCGGTACTGGAGCAGCCGCGCGAACAGCAGGTCACGGGCTTCGAGCAGCGCCAGATCGGCCTCGTCCTCCACCTTCGCGACGGGCAGCAGCCGGGCGGCCTTCAGGTCGAGCAGCGTCGCGGCGACGACCAGGAACTCGGTGGTCTGGTCGAGGTCCCAGTCCGCTCCCATGGCCCGGATGTGCGCCATGAATTCGTCCGTCACCTGGGAGAGGGCGACTTCCGTGACGTCCAGCTTGTGCTTGGAGATCAGCTGGAGGAGCAGGTCGAAGGGGCCCTCGAAGTTGTCCAGCCGGACGGTGAACCTGCCGTCACCTGCCGGTGCCGGGGCATCGGCGGCGCCGGTGTCCCCTGCCGCGTCCTCGGTGTCCCCCGCCGTGTTCCCGGGTTCCGCCGACGGCTCCCCGGCGTCCGGCCCCCGGCCGAGGGGACGGCGCGGGGCGCGCGGGGAGAGGGTGTCGTGGTGGGGCGTCGGCATCGTGGTCCATGTGCATGTGCTGCGTGTTCCCGCGCCGGAGGCGGCGGGCCGGTGACGGGCGTCGAGCCCGGGAAAACGAGGCTATCCCGTCGGCCCCGGCCCTCTGGAACGCGCCGCGCGGCCGGGCCCCGACGGGCATCGGCCGCGCTTCTCCGGCGTTCCGGGCCGCCTGCGCGGCGGCCCCTTCGGGTGACGGATGTCACCGGCGCGTTCTAGCGTCCGCGCAGCCGCCGCACCAGGATGCTGGCGTCGCCGCGCGACTCCAGGTCGGCGAGGACGACGGCGACCGCCTCGCGGACGATCCGGCCGCGGTCGACGGCGAGACCGTGCTCGCCGCGCAGCACCAGGCGGGCGTGTTCGAGGTCCATGAGCTCCTCGGCGGAGACATAGACGGTGATCTTCTCGTCGTGCCGTTCGCGGCCGCTGGGGCGCCGGTTGGCGCCGCGACCGCCGCCGCGCCTGCGGCTCTGACCGCCGGCCGCGTCCTGCCCGGCCGCCGCCGCCTGGCCTTCCTGCCTGCGGTGGCCCTGGGCGCCTTCCTGGCCCGTCTCGCGTCCGTTGTGCTCGGCCGGGGCCGCCGTGCGTGCCGTGCCCGCTCCGCCGTCACCCGCGTCCGTGCCTCCCCGTGGGGCCGCACGGGGCGCTTCCGTCACCGGGTCGGCCTCGCCTGCCGGGGACGGCACGCGGGGGGCCTCGCCGCCCGCGGTGGAGCCGTTCGCCGGGCGGCGGGGCGAGGAGGACTGCAGGCCCATGCCCCCGGTGGTACGGAACAGTTCGTCGGCTCCGGGCAGACTCACTCGGCGTGACACCGGGCGAGCACCTCCCTGGCGAGCTGGCGATAGGCGGCGGCACCCACGGAGTTGGACGCGTACGTGGTGATCGGCTCGCCCGCGACGGTGGTCTCGGGGAAGCGGACCGTACGGCCGATGACGGTGTGGTAGACGTGCTCGTCGAAGGCTTCCACGACGCGCGCCAGGACCTCGCGGCTGTGCACGGTGCGGGAGTCGTACATCGTCGCCAGGATGCCGTCCAGCTCCAGCTCGGGGTTGAGCCGCTCCTGGACCTTCTCGATCGTCTCGGTGAGCAGCGCGACACCGCGCAGCGCGAAGAACTCGCACTCCAGCGGCACGATGACCTTGTGAGCCGCCGTCAGGGCGTTGACCGTGAGCAGACCCAGCGAGGGCTGGCAGTCGATGACGATGTAGTCGTAGTCGGCGAGCAGCGGCTTGAGCGCCCGCTGGAGCGTGGACTCACGCGCGACCTCGCTGACCAACTGCACCTCTGCCGCAGACAAATCGATATTGCTGGGCAGCAGGTCCATGTTGGGGACCGCGGTCTTGAGCAGCACCTCGTCGGCCGACATGCCCCGCTCCATGAGCAGGTTGTAGACCGTCAGGTCCAGCTCCATCGGGTTGACACCGAGGCCGACCGAGAGGGCGCCCTGCGGGTCGAAGTCGACGAGCAGCACCCGGCGGCCGTACTCGGCGAGCGCGGCGCCCAGGTTGATGGTCGAGGTCGTCTTGCCGACCCCGCCCTTCTGGTTGCACATCGCGATGATCTTGGCGGGCCCGTGCTCCGACAACGGTCCCGGAATCGGGAAGTACGGCAGCGGACGCCCGGTCGGGCCGACCCGCTCGCGGCGCTGGCGGGCAGCGTCGGGAGCGAGCGTCGCCGCGTACTCGGGGTCCGGCTCGTACTCCGCGTCCGGATCGTAGAAATGCCCCTTGGGCAGGTCGTCGTAGTCGGCGATACGGGCGGGTTCTCCACTGCCCCGGTCGCCGGCCATGGCGTTCACGTGATGGCCGTCCATGCTCTGGTGGGCTGTCGTGGTCGTGCTCTGGCGGGCTGCGGAAGCGTGGACCGCTACGGAGCCGACAGCCTCGTGCCCCGAGGGGGCCTGGCCCCGTGCAACCGCTCCTGGCTGAGCACCTCCGGGAGTAAATGTCGACTCATTCACAAGTCGTCTTACCTCCTTGGATGTGACCAGGAAACTTATCGATAGGTCAGCGTGACACCATGCCGACGGTTGGCGACTCTATGGCGTGTCGGGCGTCCGCAGCAACACAATCCACCGGACCCGGCACGATGTGTCGGCTATCGAACCCCCCGATGTCAAGGGTGCAAGCGGTGTGCACACAAGGTTTCGGGGGTGCGCGAATCGGTTAAAGGGTTACGTTCAACGCGAGTTGAGCGCCGGTGCGCCGGCGCCGCACTTCCGGCGTGTCGCACAAGCGACCGGCCGGGCCCTGTCGACAAGGCCCGGCCGGATGTGCTGCGTTGACACGCGTCGTTGACGGTCAGCCCAGGAGGGTGCGCAGCTCCACGGCCTCCAAGCCGTGCGCCTCGGCGACCTCGCGGTAGACGACCTTGCCGTCGTGCGTGTTGAGGCCCTTGGCCAGCGCCGGGTCACGGCGCAGCGCCTCGACCCAGCCGTTGTTGGCCAGCGAGACGATGTAGGGCAGCGTCGCGTTGGTCAGCGCGTGGGTGGAGGTGTTGGGCACCGCACCGGGCATGTTGGCGACGCAGTAGAAGACCGAGTTGTGGACCGGGAAGGTCGGCTCGGCGTGCGTGGTGGCGTGCGAGTCCTCGAAGCAGCCGCCCTGGTCGATCGCGATGTCGACAAGGACACTTCCGGGCTTCATCTTGGCGACCAGCTCGTTGGTGACGAGCTTGGGGGCCTTGGCGCCGGGGATCAGGACCGCGCCGACGACGAGGTCGGCCTCGATGACGGCCTTCTCCAGCTCGAAGGCGTTGGAGACGATCGTCTGCACCTTGGTGCCGAAGATCTTGTCGGCCTCGCGGAGCTTGTTGATGTCCTTGTCGAGCAGGGTGACGTGGAAGCCGAGGCCCACGGCGATCTGCACGGCGTTCCAGCCGGAGACGCCGCCGCCGATGATCACGGCCCGGCCCGCCGCGACACCGGGGACGCCGCCGGGCAGCACGCCGCGGCCACCGGCCTGGCGCATCAGGTGGTACGCGCCGACCTGGGGCGCGATGCGGCCCGCGACCTCGGACATCGGGGCGAGCAGCGGCAGCTGGCGGCCGGCCGTCTCGACGGTCTCGTAGGCGATGGCGGTGGTGCCGGACTCCAGCAGCGCGTCCGTGCACTCGCGGGAGGCCGCCAGGTGCAGGTACGTGAAGAGGGTCTGGTCCTTGCGCAGGCGGTGGTACTCCTCCGCGATCGGCTCCTTGACCTTCAGGAGCAGGTCGGCGGTGGCCCAGACCTCGTCGGCGGTGTCGAGGATGCCCGCGCCGGCGGAGACGTACTCCTCGTTGGTGATGGAGGAGCCGAGGCCGGCGTCCTTCTCGACGAAGACCTGGTGGCCGTGGCGGACCAGTTCATGCACACCGGCGGGCGTGATCGCCACCCGGAACTCGTTGTTCTTGACCTCGCGGGGGATGCCGACCTTCACGTCGATCACGGTCCTTGAATGAGTGCTTGCAGGGGATTCATCCCTCATGTGACACATGACGGAGCTGACCGCGGCGGACGCGGCTCATCCAGTTTATTGAAGGATCTCTCGTTGTCTAGCCTTGCAAAGCATTATTTGTTTCCGTAAGCACCACCGATTTCGTAGGTCACTCCGGGTGATCCTGAGTGAGCTGCTCTCCGACGGCCCGGTGCAGCCGCGCCCCCGCTGGATCGCCGAGCCGGTCGAGGGTGTCCGCAATCCGCAGCTGGAGCGCCGCCTCCAGGCGCCCGTCCCCCGCGCCGCGGGCGGTGTGCAGGGCGTCGAGGCAGGTCCGCAGCGCCTCCTCGGGCCGTCCCGCGTACTCCTGCACCCGCGCCACCTCCCCCGCCGCCCGAGCCTGGCCCGCCACGTCCCCGAGCCTGCGATACGTGCCGGCCGCCGCCCGCCACTCCTTGAGCGCCTCGCCCCAGCGCCCCGCATAGGTGTGCGCGCCGCCGATCCGGCCGTGCAGCCGCGCCGCGTCGGCGCTCTCCCCACGGCTCAGCCGCAGCTCCAGGGCCCGCCCGTACCAGTCGGCCGCCCGCTGCCAGTCACCCAGCTCGGCGTACGTACCGCCCAGCGACTCCAGCGCGCGCCCGGTGGCCACCGGGTCCTGCACCGAACGGGCCGCCTCCAGCGCGCCGCGGTACCGGGCGAGCGCGTCCTGCGTACGGCCCGACTGGCCGTCCAGATCAGCGAGGTTGAGCAGCGCCGCGGCCTTCTCCCGTGTCAGGCCCCGGCGTTCGGCGACCTCCAGGACCAGCCCGTGCAGGGAGTAGAGGGCCGGCGCCGCCGCCTGCGCGCCCTCGTGCGTCATCAGTGTGCGGACCAGCGCGGCCATCAACCGCCGGTCGAGCGTGTCCAGTTCACCGTCGGCCACCGCGATCCGCGCCGCGTCCAGCAGGGCCGCGCGGCGGCTGCGCAGCCAGTCGGCGGCGGCCTGCCGCGAGGGGAATCGCAGCGACCGCGGCAGCCCCGCCATCCGCTGCCTGGCCGGGGAACCCGCGGGCTCCCCCATCGCCCGGCAGGACTGGAGCAGCCGGACGGTCCGCTCCAGCATCCGCGCGCGGGCCAGCTGGATGTCGGCAGGCCGCTCGTGTTCCTGGAGCAGCGCGAAGGCCGCGGGTGCCAGGCAGCCGGGCAGCCGGTACTGCGGGTGCAGCGCCGCCTCGGCCACGCCATCGGCCGCGTCCCGCTCCGCCGCCCCCGTGGGCTCGCCCGGCACCGGGTGCAGCAGGCCCAGCGCGGCGACGTCCTGCAAGGTCCTGGCGGCGACCGCGACCGAGCAGCCGGCCAGCGCGGACGCGGTGTGCGCGTCCACCAGCCCGGCGGGTGCCAGGGTGAGCAGCCGCAGCATCCGGGCCGCGGTCGGCGCCAGCGCCCCGTGGGCGAGGTGGAAGGCGCGGTGCAGCGGGTGGTCGCCGGAGGGCAGGCCGGCGGGGACCGGCACGGCCCGCAGTGCGTTGCGCAGGTCGGAGATGGACGACTTGGGGCGGGCGCCGAGCCAGCCGCCCGCCAGGACCAGGGCCGCGGGCTGGCCGCCGCACTCCTCGGCGACCGCTTCGGCCGTCCGCGGGTCGACGGTGATCCGGGTCGGCCCGGTGAACCCGCCGATGATCGCGACGGACGCCGCGCTCTCCAGGCCGCCGAGCGTGCACGGCCGTACGTCGGAGATCCCGGTGAGCGGCCCCTGGGAGACCACCAGGACCAGGCAGTGGGGCGCGTCCGGGAGCAGCGGCTCGACCTGCTCGGCGCCGGGGGCGTCGTCCAGGAACAGCACGGCACGCCGGGTGGCGAGCGCCCCGCGCAGCGCCTCGGTCAGCTCGTCGTCACCCGCTCCCGGCGGGGCGGTGGCGCCGAGCGCGGCGAGCAGGCCGCGGGCGACCCGGCCGGTGGGCACCGGGGCGCCGCCGGGACCGGTCAGCCCGGCCCGCAGCACGCCGTCGGGGTACTCGTCGGCGAGGTGGCGCAGCAGCTCGACGGCGAGCCGGGTGCGGCCGGAGCCGGGGCGTCCGGCGATCAGCAGGACGCGGCTGCGGGCGCCCTTGCGGCCCGAGAGGGTGTCGAGCCCGGCGCGGGCGATGTCGGCGCGCAGCGCCTTCAGCTCGCGGGTGCGGCCGGTGAACGGCGGCGGGATGGGCCCCGCGGGGACGGCGGTGGCGGGCTGAGCGGCGGCGGAACGGCCGGGGCGGCCGGCCGCCGTGCCGTCTCTGCGGCCCTCCGGCACCTGCCGGGTGTCCGCCGCCGTGGCGGGCCGCCCCGCCGCCCCCGGCGGGAGGTGCCCTCCGCCCACCGCCTGATCCGTCACGGGCCACTCTCCCGTCCACCTGCGCATACGAGCCCGCCGCGGTCGCGGACGGGAACGCTGCCGAGCGTAGTTCACGACCCGTCATGCCCCGTGCGGAGCAGGGCGGTTGGGTCACTCGATCGGATCGGCGGATCATCCGACCGGTACGGGACGGCGGCCGGTGCGGCGGTGGCGGAGCGGCGGATGTTCGGGCGGCTCAGGCGGTGAAGGGGCGGGCCGGCCAGGGCGCGTCGGCCGGACGCAGGTCCGCGAGGCCCGTGCCGCCCTGCGCCGCGGTGAGCGCCAGGACTCCGACCACCAGGCAGTTGTTGTGCAGCTCACCGGCCAGCACGCCGCGCACCAGCTCGTCCTGCGGCACCCGCGCCAGCTCCATGTCGGCCTCTTCCTCCGACACCTCGAACCGCTCGCCCTCGGCCTCCGCCAGATCGCGCGCGAGGAAGATCCGCACCGCCTCGTCGCAGCCGCCCGGCGTGGTGTAGACGTCGGCGAGCACCCGCCAGTCGCCCGCCTTGACGTGCGCCTCTTCGTACAGCTCGCGCTGCGCGGCGTGCAGCGGGTTCTCGCCGGGGACGTCCAGCAGGCCGGCGGGGATCTCCCACAGCTTCTGGCGTACCGGGTGGCGGTACTGGCGCAGCACCAGCACCCGGCCCTCGTCGTCGAGGGCGAGGACCGCGACGGAGCCGGGGTGGACCTGGTAGTCCCGCTTGGCGGTGGAGCCGTCCGGCATCACGACCTCGTCGGTACGCACGCTGGTCTTGTTCCCGGTGAAGGGCGTCGTGGTCGCGGTGACCGTCCACTCCTCGGGGGTGTCCTTGATCGCCATGCGTCCTCCTGTGTGAGCCTTGTAGCAACGCAGAAACCGGGGCACGGATCTCGGAAGATCCCTGCCCCGGCAACCGTATCCGTCGTACTGCGGGCTACTTCACGGCGCCCGTCTTCCGCGCCTTCTGCTGCCGCTGCACGGCCGCCTTCACCAGCCCGGCGAAGAGCGGGTGGGGGCGGGTGGGGCGGGAGCGGAGTTCGGGGTGCGCCTGGGTGGCGACCAGGTACGGGTGCACCTCGCGGGCGTACTCGACGTACTCGACGAGGGTGTTGTCCGGTGAGGTGCCCGAGAAGACCAGACCGGCCTTCTTCTCCAGCTCGCTGCGGTAGGCGTTGTTGACCTCGTAGCGGTGGCGGTGACGCTCCTCGACGTACGGCTGGTTGTCGTACGTCTCGCGGACGATCGAGCCCTCGGCGAGCTTGGCGGGGTACATGCCCAGGCGCATGGTGCCGCCCATGTCGCCCTCGCCCGCGACGATGTCCTTCTGCTCGGCCATCGTGGAGATCACCGGGTGGGTGGCCGCCGGGTCGAACTCGGTGGAGTTGGCGCCCTCGATGCCGGCGAGGTTGCGGGCGGCCTCGATGACCACGCACTGGAGGCCCAGGCACAGGCCGAGCAGCGGCAGCTTGTGCTCGCGCGCGTAGGTGATCGCGCCGACCTTGCCGTCCACACCGCGGTCGCCGAAGCCACCGGGGATGCACACGGCGTCGCAGTCCGCGAGCTGCTCGGCGGCCCCGGCCGGGGTCTTGCAGTCGTCGGACGTGACCCACTTCAGCTTCACGCGGGTCTTGTTCGCGAAACCGCCGGCACGCAGCGCCTCGGTGACCGAGAGGTAGGCGTCGGGCAGGTCGATGTACTTGCCGACCAGCGCGACCTTGACCTCGTGGTCGGGGTTGTGGACGCGCTCCAGCAGGTCGGCCCACTGGGTCCAGTCGACGTCGCGGAAGGGCAGGTCCAGCTTGCGGACGACGTAGGCGTCCAGGCCCTCGGCGTGCACGACCTTGGGGATGTCGTAGATGGACGGCGCGTCCGGGCACGCGATGACCGCGGCCTCGTCGACGTCGCACATCAGCGAGATCTTCCGCTTGATGGCGGTGGGCACCTCGCGGTCGGCACGCAGCACGATCGCGTCGGGCTGGATGCCGATGTTGCGCAGCGCGGCGACCGAGTGCTGGGTCGGCTTGGTCTTCAGCTCGCCGGACGGGCCGATGTACGGGAGCAGCGAGATGTGCACGACGAAGACGTTGTCGCGGCCGACCTCGTGGCGGACCTGGCGGACGGTCTCCAGGAACGGCAGCGACTCGATGTCGCCGACGGTGCCGCCGACCTCGGTGATGACGACGTCGACGTCGTCGGTCGCCATCCGCCGGATGCGGTGCTTGATCTCGTTGGTGATGTGCGGGATGACCTGCACGGTGTCACCGAGGTACTCGCCGCGGCGCTCCTTGGCGATCACGGTGTTGTAGACCTGGCCCGTGGTCACGTTCGCGGAGCCGTCGAGGTCGACGTCGAGGAACCGCTCGTAGTGGCCGATGTCCAGGTCGGTTTCGGCGCCGTCGTTGGTGACGAAGACCTCGCCGTGCTGGAACGGGTTCATCGTTCCCGGGTCGACGTTCAGGTACGGGTCGAGCTTCTGCATCGTGACCCGCAGGCCGCGCGCCTTGAGGAGCGCGCCCAGGCTGGAGGCGGTCAGCCCCTTGCCGAGCGAGGAGGCGACGCCCCCGGTGACGAAGAGGTGCTTGGTCGTCGTGGATTTGGGCGGCATGGCCAAGAGGGAACTCCCGTGGTCGCGAGGTGGAGAGGTGCGATGCGGCGCCGGCCCCGGAGATTCGAGGGGTGCCTTCGCTGCGGCTCGGGGGGTGCCGTGACATCTGCCGTGACATTTGTGGGGCCCACCGGTCCACGGGGTACCAGGCTATCAGCGACCGGGCATGGTCGCTCCCGGCCACGTCCGCGACCGGAACCGCGGCATTCATCACCCGTTCGGGTGACTGCACTCGCTTGAGCGTCGCGCAGATCACTTGCGCGCGTCGTATCCTGCTCGGGCACTCGTTACGAGCCGTCCGGTAAGGCACCACCCCCGCCCGATTTCCGGTCCCGTTGCTCGACAACGTTTCATGGGCAGGACGGACAGCTCACAACGTCCCATGGGGGGCGTGACTCCAGTTCGACGGGAGATGCACGTGGCCGGGCGCATCGAGGACTACGCACTCATCGGCGATATGCAAACCGCCGCTCTCGTGTGCAGGGACGGCAGAGTCGATTGGCTGTGCCTGCCCCGCTTCGACTCGCCGGCGGTCTTCGCCGGGCTGCTGGGCACGGAGGAACACGGGTTCTGGCGGATGGGCCCCGCCCACGCCGACGGCACCGCACCGCAGCCCGCCGACCGCCGCCGCTACCGCGGGGACTCACTCGTACTCGAATCCGAGTGGGACACCCCGGCCGGCACGGTCCGGGTCATCGACTTCATGCCGCCGCGGGACGGCGCGCCGCAGCTGGTGCGCATCGTGGAGGGCGTCAGCGGCAGCGTTCCGGTCCGTTCGGAGCTGCGGATGCGGTTCTCGTACGGCTGGGTCGTGCCCTGGGTCCACAAGGTGGACGGGCGGACGGTCGCGGTCGCAGGTCCCGATTCGGTGTGGCTCGACACCTCGGCGGAGACGTACGGCGAGGATCTGACGACGTACTCCGACTTCACGGTGTCGCCCGGCGAGCGGATCGCCTTCACCATCAGCTGGCAGCCCTCGCACCACCAGCCGCCGGCGATGGCGGAGCCTGAGGCGTCGCTGGAGGCCACCGAGGACTTCTGGCGCGACTGGGTCGAGCACTGCACGTACCACGGTCCCTACCGTGACGCGGTGGTCCGTTCGCTGATCACGCTGAAGGCGCTGACGTACGCGCCGACCGGCGGGATCGTGGCGGCGCCGACGACCTCGCTGCCCGAGGACATCGGCGGCAGCCGCAACTGGGACTACCGCTTCACCTGGCTGCGGGACGCCGCGATCACCCTCTCCTCGCTGCTGCGCACCGGCTACCGGGAAGAGGCGCGGGCCTGGCGCGAGTGGCTGCTGCGCGCGGTGGCGGGCGATCCGGAGAACCTCCAGATCATGTACGGCATCGCCGGTGAGCGGGAGTTGGGCGAGAACGAGCTGAACTGGCTTCCCGGGTACGAGAATTCGCAGCCGGTCCGGGTCGGCAACGGCGCCGCGGGGCAGCTCCAGCTGGACGTGTACGGCGAGGTCACCGAGGCGCTGCACCTCGCGCACATGACCGGGCTCGCCCGCAACGACTACGCCTCGCTGCTCCAGGTGAAGCTGATCCGCTGGGTGGAGCAGCACTGGGACGAGCCGGACGAGGGCATCTGGGAGGTCCGCGGCCCGCGGCGGCACTTCGTCCACTCCAAGGTCATGACCTGGGTCGCCGTCGACCGCACGATCAAGCTCATCGAGTCCGGCGACGTGGAGGGCCCGCTGGAGCGCTGGAAAGAGCTGCGCGACACCATCCACCGCGACGTCTGCGAGAAGGGCTACGACCCGCAGCGCAACACTTTCACGCAGTCCTACGGCTCGCGGGAGCTGGACGCGTCGCTGCTGCTCATCCCGCAGATGGGCTTCCTGCCGCCGGACGATAAGCGGGTCATCGGCACCATCGAGGCGATCCAGCGGGAGCTGGCCACCGAGGACGGCTTCATCCTGCGCTACCCGACGTCCGCCGACGAGGCGGGGGTGGACGGGCTCGAAGGTGAGGAAGGGGCCTTCCTGGCCTGCTCGTTCTGGATGGCGGACGATCTGGCGATGATCGGCAGGGTCGAGGAGGCCCGCAAGCTCTTCGAGCGGCTGCTCTCGCTCCGCAACGACCTCGGGCTGCTGGCCGAGGAGTGGGATCCGCACAACAAGCGCCAGGTGGGCAACTTCCCGCAGGCGTTCAGCCACGTCCCGCTGATCGACACCGCCCTGCGGCTGACCGCGAGCGGGGCGTACGGCGGAGGCTGACGCAGCATCAACTCTCCCTTGTCGCGGGCCCGTTCACCGTTCGGTGCGGGCCCGCGGTGCGAGTGCCAGCACGATGACCGGCAGGACGAGTACCGCTGCCGCCGCGTTGAGGCCGCCGTAGCCGATCAGGGCGACGGCGGTGCCGGCGAGCGCGCCGCCGAGCGCGCCGGCCAGGTTCATCAGGGTGTCGGCGAGGCCCTGCACCTCGGAGCGCTGTTCGGTGGCGAGGGATTCGGTCAGCAGGGTGGATCCCGCGATGGTCACGCAGGACCAGCCGAGGCCGAGCAGGAACAGGCCGGTGACGGTCGCCCAGTGGGCGGCGCCCGCGGTACCGGCGAGCACCGCGGCCCCGAGGTAGACGGCCTGGCCCGCGAGGATCACCCGCACCCTGCCGATCCGGTCGGCGAGCTTGCCGATGAGCGGCGAGAGCGCGTACATGCCGGCGATGTGCAGGCTGACGGTGAAGCCGACGACGCTCAACGCCGCGCCGTGGTGGGCGAGATGGACGGGTGTCATGGTCATCACGGACACCATCACGGCGTGGCCGAGTACGAGGGAGAGCAGGCCGAGCAGGGCGGCGGGCGAGGCCCTGACGTGGCGCAGCGCGTCGGCGGTGCGGGTGGTGAAGCGGGCCGGGGCGGGCGTGGCGGATATGCCGGCCGTGGCGCCGTCCCCGGTATGGCCGGATTCGGCCCGTGCCAGGGCGGCGGCGAGGTGCAGCGGGTCGGGCCGGAGCCGGAACCAGATCAGGGCCCAGCCGCCCAGGAACGCCACGGCGGAGAAGAGGAACGTCCCCGATTCGCCGGGCAGTCCCAGGGCGTGGGCCACGGATTCCCCCGGGCCGCTGAGGTTGGGGCCTATCACGCTGCCGACGGTGGTGGACCAGACGACGAGGGACAGTGCGCGGGCCCGGTTGCCGTCGTCGGCGAGGTCGGCGGCGGCGTACCGGGACTGGAGGTTGGCCGCGGTGCCCGCGCCGAGCAGGAGGGTGCCGGCCAGGACCGGTTCCGCGCGGCCCAGGGCGGCGCCGAGCAGTACCAGCAGGGTGCCGGCGGTGGCGATCAGCCAGCCGCAGCCGAGGCCGACCCGGCGACCGCGGGAGCGGGAGAGCGCGGCGAGCGGGATGCCGAGCAGGGCGGCGCCGAGCGTGGCCGACGTGGTGGCGAACCCGGCGGCCACCTCCGAGCCGCTGAGCCTGCCGACCAGCAGGGCCCCCGATGACAGCGTCGAGCCGATGCCGATGCCGGCCACGACCTGGGCGGACATCAGCACCCTGACCGTGCGCCGCTGCACGAGGGCGGCGGTCGCACGGTCCGGGACGGCGGTGGACGCCGGAGCCGTACCCCGTTCTTCCGCAGGGCCGTTGGATGCTTGCGCGGTACCTGACATGCGGCACAGCGTAGAAGTCCGGGGCGCTGCGTGCTGCCGGGACCGGACCTGTGGTGGCTCAGAACGGCGTGAGGGTGAGGGTGATCTCCTTCGGGGCGCCGTCCTCGATGTACGAGGCGAAGCCGGCCACGTCGTCGAAGGCGAAGCCGTACGCCTTGCCGTCCGCGGTGGCCGCGTGCATGGCCTTGGCGTAGTGGTTGGTGAGCTGTTCCTGGTAGAAGGCGGCCGGGTCGGTGGCGGGCTGGGCCGCGGCGGAGAGGAGGGTGGAGCGGTTCAGGGCGGCGCCCAGGATGGCGGCCACCGGTCCTGTGGTGCCGTCGTTGGGGGCGGCCAGCGTGCCGTCGCAGAAGAGGACGTCGCGGGTGGAGGGCTTGTCGAAGGCGACGGTTGCGGGGCCGTTGAAGGAGAGTTTGCCGCCGCTGGCCCGGCCGGTGAACGTACCGGCGTTGGTGGTCACCTTCAGGTCCTTGCCCTCGTAGGCGGACCAGGCGTCGTCGATGGCGGGGGCGAAGTAGTCCTTGCCGAACAGGCCGCTGTCCAGGCCGTGTCCGGGGGCGATGACGCGCTTGTCGTCGATGACCAGCCGGTCGAACCCCTCGGCGGCCTTGACGTCGGCGAAGACCTTGGCGCGGGCGCCGTCCTTGAGGGTGCCGGTGGTCTGGTCCTTGGCGCCGGTCAGCTTGATCGCGAGGGGCACGCTGAACATGTCGACCATGGTCGTGTTGCAGTACATGCCGCCCGCGTTGTAGGTGAACTCGGCGCAGTCGTGCAGGACGTCGTAGTTGGGGTCGGACGCGACCCAGCCGGCCGGATAGGCCAGCGCCGCCTTGCCGTTGCCGTCCTCGACCGCCTTGAACTTGAGCTTGCTGCCGAGCGCGGTGTAGATGCGGCCGGACATCTGCGGCAGCTGGAGGGTGGTGGTGCCGCTCGCGGCGAGCGGGATCGCGTAGTCGGTGAAGCCGTCCGCGCCGTTGTCGGAGACCGCGACGGGCTTGAGTTCGCCCTCCGGTGTGACCCGCACCTGCTGGGTGCCGTCGTTGCCGACGATGTAGACCCAGACGGAGGAATTGGCGTAGTTGCCCGAGTTGTTGACGATGTGCAGCGGCATTCCGGCCGCCGCTTCGCCGAGCGGGGCGGGGGCGCCGATGGCGCGTCCCGCGACGGCGATCCCGGAGACGGTGGCGGCGCCTGCGGCGAGTGAGCCGAGCAGGGTGCGGCGAGTGATCACGAGATGGCTCCTTGCGGTGCGGGGCGCGGGGCTCGGGCGGCGGTGCGGGACGCGGCGGGTTGCGCGACGGAGACGGCGACGCGGTCGACGAGGAGGGAGCCGCCCGGCTCGGTGGCGTCGGTGGGGGTGGCCTGGCCTGCGACGCCGTCCGGGAACCCGCCGCCCATGGCGAGGTTGAGGAGCAGGAAGTGGCCGTGGTGGGTGGCCTTGGCCCAGGTGTCCGCGTCCATGTCGGCGGAGGTGACGGTGTGGAAGCGCTGTCCGTCGACGTACCAGTTCAGCGATTCCGCGGCGCTGTCGGTGCGGTCGAGTTCGAGCGCGTAGGTGTGGAATCCGGCCTGGCAGGCGGTGTCCGGGCACTGCCGTGAACTGCCCTTGCCCTGGGTCTCGTTGCAGGGACCGCCGGGGCTGACCCCGCAGTGCAGGGTGCCCCACACCTGGTTGGCGCCGTTGACGTTCTCCATGATGTCGAACTCGCCGATGCCGGGCCAGTTCTGGTAGTTGCCGCGGAAGTCGGCGCCCAGCGTCCAGAACGCCGGCCAGTAGCCGAGCGCCCGGTCGCCGGAGACGTCCGGCACGCGGATGCTCGCCTCGATGCGGAGCTTGCCGCCCTCGGGGGCGGCGAAGTCGGTGCGGCGGGTCTCGATGCGGCCCGAGGTCCAGGTGCCGCCGTCCTTCCGCGCCGTGATCTTGAGGTGGCCTTCCCCGTCGATCTGGAGGTTGGCGGGGTCGTCGGTGTACGTCTGGCGTTCGCCCGTGCCCCAGTTGGGCGCTCCTCCGGGGTAGCCGGTTCCGGTGTCGGTGATCCAGTCGTCGGCGGACGGGCGCGATCCGGCGGCGCCGTCGAAGTCGGTGTGCCAGACCTCCTGGAAGGCGGTGGGGGGCGCCTTCCGGGTGGCGGTGGGGGCCGGTTCACCCGCGAACGCGGTGGCGACGGTGAACGCGCCGGTGACGGCCAGTGCGGCGCAGGCGGCGAGCAGTGCCGCCTTCGTCCGCGATCTCATGCTCATGACATTCTCTCCTCGGCACGGTGGGGGTAAGGAGGAGTTTCACGGGGGTACACGTTCTGAGAGCGCTCTCATATCGTGTACCGGCACCCTGCCGACTCGACGGCATCAGCGTCAACCCACCGCGGGGAAAAAGGAGTTGTATGGCGTCCGATGCGAACGGACCGCGCCCTACGCTGGAGGCGGTCGCGGCGCGCGCCGGTGTCTCGCGCGCCACGGTCTCGCGCGTGGTCAACGGCGGTGCCGGAGTGCGCGACACGGTCCGGGAAAAGGTCAGGCGGGCGGTGGCCGACCTGGGCTACGTCCCCAACAACGCGGCCCGCGCCCTGGTCACCCGGCGGACCGGCGCGGTCGCCGTGGTCATCGCCGAACCGGAGACCCGGGTCTTCTCCGACCCGTTCTTCGGCCGTCAACTGCGCGGCATCAGCCGGGAGTTGTCCGCCGCCGACACCCAGCTGCTGCTGCTCTTCGTGACGCACCGCGCCGACTACGACCGCATCGGCCGCTATCTGGCGGCCGGGCACGTCGACGGGGCGCTGATGTTCTCCCTGCACGGTGACGACCCGCTGCCCGCGATGGCCGCGGACGCCGGGCTGCCGACGGTCTACGGCGGACGCCCGGGATGGCCGGGCGCCGAGCGCGAACCGCATCCGCTGTACGTCGACACCGACAACCGCGACGGCGCCCGGCAGGCCGTCCGCCATCTCGTCGAACGCGGTCGCCGCCGGATCGCGATGATCACCGGGCCGCTCGACCAGACCTCGGCCGTCGACCGCCTGCGCGGCTACCACGACGCCCTGGCGCCGGCCGGCCCCGATCCGCGGCTGATCGCCGACGGGGCCTTCACCGCGCAGGGCGGCGAGCGGGCGATGGCCCGCCTCCTCGACGCCGTACCGGACCTGGACGCGGTCTTCGCCTCGTCGGACCTGATGGCGCACGGCGCGCTGCGCACCCTGCGGGCCCGGGGGCGGCGGGTGCCCGATGACGTGGCGGTGGTCGGCTACGACGATCTGGAGCCTGCGGCCTGGGCGGATCCGCCGCTGACCACCGTCCGGCAGGACGTCGAGGAGATGGGCCGGCTGATGGCCCGGCTGCTGCTGCGCCGGCTGGGCGCGCAGGACTCCGGCGGGCCCGCGCCGCGGCCGGTGATCACCGGGGCGGAGCTGGTGATCCGCGAATCGTCGGGGTGAGGCGGCGCGGGGCGGCGGGCGGTGCACCGCAAGCGGGCCGCCGCCGCCCGTGACGTGCGACGACGGACTGCGGGTACCGTTCGACGCCATGGGGCAGGAATCGAAGATCGAAGCGGAGATCACCGTACGCAGGGCGCTTGAGCTGCCCGCCCTGCGCCGCGGGCTGCCGGAGGTGCTGGCCGGCGAGGACCGGCTGGACCGGCCGGTGCGCTGGGTGCACGCCGGTGAGGTGCCGCACATCGCCTCGCTGCTCAAGGGCGGCGAGCTGCTGCTGACCACCGGCCTCGGTCTCGGCTCGCGGCCCACCGAGCAGCGCGCGTTCATCCGCAAGCTCGCCGACCGCGAGATCGCCGCCCTCGTCGTGGAGCTGGGTTCCCGGTTCGCCTCGCTGCCGTCGGCGATGGTCGACGCCGCGCAGGAGTGCGGACTGCCGCTGATCCAGCTGCACCGCGAGGTCCCGTACGTCACGGTCACCGAAGCGATCCACACCGAGATCGTCAACAGCCACTACACGCTGCTGCGCCGCGCCGACGAGCTGCTGCGGCGCTGTACGGACGTGCTGCTGGGCGGCGGCGGTGCCCCCGAGATACTGCGGCTGCTGGCCGTCTTCACCGGCAATCCGCTCTGCCTGGAGGCCCCCGACGGCAGCCCGCTGTACGCGGCGGGCCCCGATGACGGTGACGGCTGCGGGCCCGCGGACGCCGACCCGCTGGTGGCCTGGGAAGGGCTGCGGGACACCGGCGTCCGCATCGACGTGCCCGGGGGCGGCCACGGCCCGGACGCGGTGCGCGCCCGCCTGGTGCTGCTGCCCGTCAACACCCCGCCGGCCCCGGTGCACCGGATCGCCGCCGAACGCGCCGCCGACCTCCTTGCCGTCGTCATGCTCCAGTCCCGCCAGGAGGAGGTGCTCGCGGCGCGCGGTCGCGGTGACTTCCTCGCCGATCTGGCCGAGGGCCGGGTCTCGGCGGCCGAGGCACCGGGGCAGGCCAGGCTGCTGGGCTTCCGCCCCGGCTCCGATCCGGTCGTCCCGGTGGTGATGCGGATGCCGGCCCAGCTCCCCTCCCCCGGCAGCTGGGCCGTGCTCGCCCAGGCGCTGCGCGAGGAACTCGCGGCGCCCGGAGTGCCGGTGCTGCTCGGCGTACGGCCCGTGGAAGGCCGGGTGCCGCTGCTGGTCGCGCTGCGCGCGGGCCAGGACCGCGAGGCGCTCGCCGGCCGGGTGGCCGCCGCGCTGCACGCCGGGGTGGTACGCGCCGGTCTCGACCGTCCGTCGGCGCAGCACCCGGTGGTCGTCATCGGCACGGCGGGCGACTGGGCGGCGGCCGGATCCGGGCTGCGGCACGCCGCGGAGGCCGCCGCCGCGGCCCAGGGACTGCCGCCGCAGCCCTGGTTCGACGCCCGCAGGCTGGACATCGAACTGCTGCTGTGGCGGATGCGCGAACACGGCGAGGAGGGGGTGCTCGCGGACTTCGTGGACCGCGCCATCGGGCCGCTCCTGCGCCACGACAGGAGTGCCCGCCAGCCGCTGCTGCCGACCCTGGAGGCGTATCTGGCCAGCGCGGGCCGCAAGGCCGAGACGGCCCGCGATCTGAACGTCAACCGGCAGACCCTGTACGACCGGCTGGCCCGCATCGCCCAACTCCTGGACACCGACCTGGAGGACGCGCAGACGGTGCTCGGCCTCCGGCTGGCCCTGCGCGCCCGGCGGCACGCGGAGCGGGGTTAAGGGCGCTTGCCCCCACGGTCAACCGGAGTGGCTGCCTCCGGGCTGGGTCAGCTCGTCGTAGACGCTGAGGACCTGCGCGACCGTGTCGTCCTCCGTCGGCCACTCCGCCGCCTGTACGGGGCCTGCCGCGGCCAGTGCGGCCCGCCGCTCCGGGTCGGCGAGCAGGCCGCTGACCGTACGGGCGAGAGCCGCCGCGTCGCCGTGGCCGACCAGTTCGGCGGCCCCGCCCACGAGTTCACGGGTACCGCCGGTGTCGGTGGCCACCAGCGGGACACCGGCCCGCAGCGCTTCCTGGGCGAGCGGTGACCTGGCCTCCCAGCGGTCGGCGAGCACCACCACGTCGGCCGCGGCGACGAGTTCGGGGATGGTGTCGCGGCGCCCTGTCAGCAGGACGGGCAGCCGCTCGGCGTCGATCCGCCGCTGGAGCGCGGGACGCCGCGCGCCCTCGCCCGCGATGACCAGCAGCGGCTGCGGATCCAGCGCGCACCAGGCGTGCGCGGCGTCCAGCAGCAGATCGTGGCCCTGGTGCGGTTCGAGGCGGCCGACGGAGACGATCAACGGGCGGTCCACGGCGCCCAGTTCGGCCCGCTCCTTGTGCCGCGTCCGGTCGGTGTCCGGGGGCGGTCCCGCGGCTCCACCGGGGTGCGGGACGGTGACGGGCGCCAGCCGGGCGTCGCGCGCGCCCCGTTCGCGCGCCCGGTCGACGAGGTCGGAGCAGACTCCCAGGACGACGGCCGCGGCCCGCGCCACCCTGCGCTCCATCAGGTGCACGAGCCGGGTCCGCGCGCCCTCGGGGTGCGCCCTGGTGTGCCAGGTGACGACGAGCGGCACCCGCCCGCCCCGGGGTGCCCGCAGTCCGCGCACCGCCAGTACGGCGCGCAGTCCGGCCCGCAGCCCGTGCGCGTGCACCAGGTCGGCGTCCCAGCAGGCGCTGCGCAGCGCGCCCAGGCTCACCGGGTCCGTACGCGGTGCCACCTGCGCGAACCGTGCGCCGGCCGCGGTGAATCCGTAGGCCGCTTCGACCTCGTGGGGAGCGCAGACCGTCACCAGGACGCCGCGCGCCACCAGTCCCGCGGTCAGGGAACGGACGTGGGTGGCGCTCCCGGCGGCGCCGTTCCCCAGCACCTGGACCGTGCGCAGCGGCGCGCGGCCGTGCGGCAGGGGCGGTGTGCTGGTCACGTGCGGGGCTCCCGGGTCGGCGGACGGTGGAACCGTACCGGCTGGACGGTCCGTTATCGACAAGGTGCTGTGTACTGCGGTGAGTTGTGGCGGGTTGCGCGGCGAGGTCCGTGGTGCGGCGTGTAGGGCGAGTTGTGCGGTGCGGTGTGCGGCGGGTTCGTGGTGGTGCGGTGGTGCCGGGCGGGCGGTGTGCGGGCCGGGGCGCCGTTCCTCCGGGTGCCGCGGCGCCTCCGTACGGCTGCCCCGGCACGAGCGCGTCACACGGGCCGTACGCGGAAGGCGGGGCACACCGGGCGCGCGCACCGCGCCCCAGGATGCCAGCCCGTCGGCGTCAATTCGGCACCGTTCGCCCGCCGTTCAGGTGGGATGTCTCACCCGCGTCCCCGGTGGACCACTCACATGGGTGACAAAACACCCGTTCCTTTATCCGGGGTGCGCGGCGCCCGGCCGCGTCTCCCGAAGCGGGTTCAGACCGCGCCGGCCGCCCGGCTGATGCGGTCGCCCGCCGCCGCGGCGGCGATCAGGGCGGCGGCGTGCGCGGCCAGGCCCGTGCGGCCGTTGCCCGCCACGATCGCCAGGCCGACGGCGGCGCCGAGCGCGTGCGCACCCGCGTCGCCGGTCATGGTGCGTTCGCCGAGGTCGTCGGCGATGACGGCGGTGGCGGCCCCGACCGGCGCGGCGGACAGCGGACCCGCAGCGCCGCCGCGCAGCAGCCCCGGCACGCCGATGGCCAGCACGGTGCCCGCGGCCCGTCCGGGCCGGACGTCGACGAGGTTCACCAGGTGGGCGGAGCCCGCGATGACCACCCCGGCGAGCAGCGCGTCGACCGGCCGGTTCGTGAGCAGAGCGCCGGCCGCGAGTCCGGCGGCGCCGATCCCGAAGAGCTTGACGGAGCCGCTGGTGACCTCGCCGGTGCGCAGCGCCGCGAGGTGGGCCCGGAAGCCGCGCCGCGGGTCGGTGGCACCGGCCGCGTCGCCGTACGCCCCGCAGGCGCCCGCGGCGAGCACGGCGAGGGCCGCGGCGGTCCTGGTGCGGGCGGGCAGCCCCGGCGCGGTGGCCGCGGCGACGGCGGTGCCCGCGGCCACCGCGAGACCGGCGTGCAGGTCCACGGTCCGGCCCGCGTGGTTCGTCCGCTCCCACCGGGCGCGGCCACCCGGTGGCCGGCGCCGCAGCACCTCGTAGGCGGCGCGGGTCACCCCGGCCGCAGCGAGCAGCGTCCGCGTCCCGGCCGTGCCGTTCCCCGCCACCATGGCGCTCCTCTCCTGCGGCACCGGCCCGTGGGGCTCCGGTGCGCTCCCGGCCGGTTCAGCGCCCCGTACGGGCCGTTTCCAGCAGTTCCTCGGCGTGCGCGCGGGCCGTTTCGGAGTCTTCCTGGCCGGCCAGCATCCGGGAGAGTTCGCGGACCCGCTCCTCGCCCTCCAGGACGGTGACGCCGCTCCTGGTGACCGAGCCGTCGTGGGTCTTCTCCACCAGCAGCTGCCGGTCCGCGAACGCCGCGACCTGCGGGAGGTGGGTGACCACCACGACCTGCGCCGATCTGGCGAGCCTGGCCAGCCGCCTGCCGACCTCGACGGCCGCCTTGCCGCCGACACCCGCGTCGACCTCGTCGAAGAGGTACGTCGGCACCGGGTCGGATCCGGCGAAGACGACCTCCACCGCGAGCATCACGCGGGAGAGTTCACCGCCGGACGCCCCCTTGGCGATCGGCCGGGGCGGTGCGCCCGGATGCGGGGCGAGCAGGAGTTCCACCTCGTCGGCGCCGGACGGCCCGTAGGCGACGGCACGGCCGCCGACCTCGATGCCTTCGGTCTCATCCGCCACCTCGGTCTGGCGGATCGCGACGCTCACCCGGGCGTGCGGCATGGCGAGTTCGGCGAGTTCCGCGGTCACCGCGTCCGCGAACCGGCCGGCCGAAGCGGTGCGGGCATCGGTCAACGCCTGTGCCAGTTCGCCCAGTTCGGCGCGGAGCGCGTCACGTTCGGCGGTCAGCCCGCCGATCCGGTCGTCGTCGCCCTCCAGCTCGGCGAGGCGCGCGGCGCTCTCCTGCGACCAGGCAAGTACGGCGGCGATGTCCTGGCCGTACTTGCGCGTCAGGTGGGTCAGGGCGGCGCGGCGCTCCTCGACCGCGGCGAGCCGCAGCGGGTCCGCGTCCAAGCCGTCCGCGTACCCGGCGAGTTCGCCCGCGACGTCCGCCATCAGGATGCCGATCTCGCCGAGCCGGTCGGCCAGTGCGGACAGCTCCCGGTCGTGGCTGCGCACGGCCTCCAGCGCACGGTGCGCGCCGGCGACCAGGGTCGCGGCCTCCACGCTCTCCGGGTCCTCGGGGTTGCCCGCCAGCGCCGTGTGCGCCACGCTCGCCGCCGACGCCAGGGACTCGGCGTGGCCGAGCCGCTCGGCCTCAGCGGCGAGTTCGGTGTCCTCGTCCGGCTGCGGTTCGACCGCGGCGATCTCCTCCAGGCCGAACCGCAGCAGGTCGGCCTCCTGGGACCGCTCCCTGGCCAGGGTCGTCAGCTCGTCCAGCTCCGTGACGACGGCGCGCAGCCTGCGGTGGGCGGCTGCGTACTTGACCAGCGGTACGGCGACGGTGTCACCGGCGTAGCGGTCCAGGGCCTCGCGCTGGCGGGCAGGGCGCAGCAGTCCCTGCTGGTCGGTCTGGCCGTGCACGGCCACCAGGTCGTCCGCCAACTCCCCCAGCAGGCCGACCGGGACGGACCGGCCGCCGACGTGGGCGCGCGAGCGGCCCTCGGCCGAGACGGTACGGCTGATCAGCAGCGCCCCCTCGTCCAGTTCGGCGCCGGCCTCCTCGGCGCGTACCGCGGCGGGGGCGGTGGCGGCCATGGTGATGCGGCCCTCCACGACCGCCGATTTGGCGCCGATCCGCACCAGGGCGGGGTCGGCGCGCCCGCCGAGCAGCAGGCCGAGGCTGGTGACGACCATGGTCTTGCCCGCACCTGTCTCACCCGTCACCGCCGTGAAGCCCGGGGACAGCTCGACAACGGCGTCGTCAATGACGCCCAGGGACCGGATCCGCATCTCCTCCAACACGGATACGACCTTACGAGGTTCCACGGCCGCCCCGCGACGGCCTCCCTGCCTCCGCCGCCCCCGGCACTGCGGAAAACCCCACCCGAAGAGGGCGGAACCCCTCATGGTGCGGGGTGCCCCGACCCGGCAGGCTGCTCATCGAGCCGCTCGCAGATCGCAGCGGACCGGACGAGAGACCGGGCGACGAAACGGGAGGAAAGGCGCGTATGCGGCCGACGGGCCGCCCGTGCGACACCGGCCACGGCCTCCGGCGCCACGGACCGCGACCGCCCGCCGCCTCCCCGCACACCCCGCCGGCCTCGGCCCCGCATCCGACAAGGAGACCCCATGCCTCTCTCCCGCCCGGCGAAGAACCCCGGTGCGCCCAGGCCGTCAGGCGACCGGCCCCGGGCGGCGCCCCCGCACGGCTCCGCGGCGCCCGGCCACCGCCCGGGACGTGCCCGCCGCACCGCGCGGGCGGCCCTGCTCCTTGCCACACTGACGACGCTGACCGCCACCGCGTCCCCCGCCCCCGCCGCACCGGCGCCCACGGCCCGCGCCGCCTCCCTGGAGGGCGTCTGGCGGACCGACGGCTACGGCACCCTCGTCGCCATCGAGGGCCGCCGGCTGCGGACGTACGAGACCACCGCCGTCAGCTGCCTGCCCGGCTCGCTCCTCGGCACCCGTACCGGGGCGCCGGGTCCGCACGGCCGCAGCGTGTTCACCGTGCCGGACGGCGCCCCGCTGACCGTGGCACCTGCGGGCGCGGGACGCGCGCGGATGTCGTCGCCCGACGCCGTGGGCCACCGCACCCTGCGCCGCGTCGCCGCGCTGCCCGACCGCTGCCGCCGCCCCGCAGCCCGCGACCCCAGGGCGGTGTTCGACGTCTACTGGCAGACCTTCGCCGAGAACTACCCGTTCTTCCGTGCGAAGAAGATCGACTGGCCCGCGGTCCGCGCCCGCTACCGTCCCCGCATCACCGCCACCACCGGCGACGACGAACTCTTCGCCGTCCTGCGGGAGATGATCGAGCCGCTGTACGACGCGCACACCCGGGTGGTCGCCGGGCCCGACCAGTGGTTCGCCGGGAAACGGCCGGGAACCGTCCTTCCCACCCCCGCGTTCACGGCCCGTACGGACGCGGCCATCGCCGCCAACCTCGGCCCGGGGGTCACCCAGCACACCTGGGCCCGGGGCCGGATCGCCTACGCCGACCTGCCGGACCGCGTCGGATACCTGCGCGTCACACAGTTCGCCCAGTACACGGACGACGGTTCCTACGCGGCTGACGCAGCCGAGCTGGACCGGGCGCTGGACGCGGTGTTCACCCGGTCCAGGACGCAGGGGCCGAAGGCCCTGCGCGGCCTGGTCGTCGACCTGCGGATCAACGGCGGCGGACACGACCCGCTCGGACTGCGCATCGCCTCCCGGCTGACCCGCCACCCGTATCTCGCGTACGCCAAGCGGACCCGCAACGACGCCCACGACCCCGGGAAGTTCACGACACCGGAGCCGGTACGCGTCCGGCCGCACCACGGTCCGGTGTTCACCGGCCCTGTGGCGGTGCTGACCGGGCGGCTCACGATCAGCGCGGGCGAGACGTTCACCCAGTCCCTGATGGGCCGCTCCCCCGCGCCCGTCCGCATCGGTGAGAACACCCAGGGCGTCTACTCGGACGTCCTGGAGCGCGCGCTGCCCAACGGCTGGCAGTTCGGGCTGCCGAACGAGGAGTTCCTGACCGCCGGCGGGCACACCTTCGACGGGCCCGGGATACCCCCCGCGATCCGCACCCGAGTCTTCGCCGACGAGGACCTCGACGCACGCCGCGACCCCGGGCTCACCCGCGCCCGCGCCCTGCTCTCGGGCCGGGCGACGGCCACCGGGTGAGGTACGGCGGGCGGGGAGGCCGTACCGCGGCTCCCCGCCCGTCGCGGGTCAGTGCGGCGCGCCGCGCCAACCGGCCACCGGGAGCGCGAACTTGGCGACCAGGCGGTCCGTGAAGGAGGCGTGGTGCAGCCGGGCCAGGCGCACCGGTACGGCGCCCCGCCGCACCTCCACCCGCGCCCCTGCGGGCAGTTCGACGCTGCGCCGGCCGTCGCACCACAGCACGCCGTGCGGCGTCTTGGGCTGGACCTCCACCGCGAGCACCGACTTCGGCGAGGTGACCAGCGGCTTGGCGAACAGCGCGTGGGCGCTGATCGGGACCATCAGCAGCGCCTCGACCTCGGGCCAGACGACCGGCCCGCCGGCCGAGAAGGCGTAGGCGGTCGAGCCGGTCGGGGTGGCGCAGACCACGCCGTCGCCGCCGAAGCGCGAGACGGGCCGGCCGTCGACCTCCGTGACGACCTCCAGCATCCGCTCCCGCGCGGCCTTCTCCACGGACGCCTCGTTCAGCGCCCAGTCGGTGTGCACGATGCTGCCGTTGTTGCGGACCAGCACGTCGAGGGTCATCCGCTCCTCGACCTCGTACGCGCGGGTCACGACGCGGTCGACGACCTTGTCGAGATCGTCCCGCTCGGCCTCCGCGAGGAAGCCCACCCGGCCGAGGTTGACGCCGAGCATCGGCACCCCCGACGTCCTGGCGAAGTCGGCGCCGCGCAGCAGGGTGCCGTCCCCGCCGAGCACCACCAGCAGTTCGCAGCCCTCGGCCGCGCGCTGCTCGGACTCGACGCGTTCCACCTCGGCGGGCAGCGGCAGGTCGGCGGCCTCCTCGGCCAGCACCCGCACCCCGATCCGGTGGCGCAGCAGTCCCTGGACGACGCGTTCGGCGCTGCGGACGGCCGCCGGGCGGCCGGTGTGTGCGAGCAGGAAGACGGTCCGCGCCGCACCGCCCCCCGGCTGTGGTGCGCGGTCTTCAACTGCCTGTGTTGTGGTCAACGGGGCCCCTCCGCCACTGCACGGTCGACATCCGCCGGGTCGAGTGCAGGCGCCCCGGCGCGCAGCCACAGAAAGTACTCGACGTTTCCCGATGGTCCCGGCAGCGGGCTCGCAGTCACGCCACGCACGCCGAGGCCCAGTTCGGCCGCGCGCGCCGCGACGGTGCGGACGGTTTCGGCGCGCAGCTCAGCGCTGCGCACCACGCCACCGCTGCCGAGCCTTTCCTTGCCGACCTCGAACTGCGGCTTGACCATCATCACCAGATCCGCGTCGGGTGCCGCGCAGGCCGCGAGCGCGGGCAGCACCAGACCCAGCGGGATGAACGACAGGTCGCCGACGACGAGGTCGACGGGCTGCCCGTCGAGGTCGTCCAAGGTCAGCTCGCGGACGTTCGTCCGGTCCTTCACGGTGACCCGCTCGTCGCTCTGGAGGGACCAGGCGAGCTGGCCGTAGCCGACGTCGACGGCGACGACGTGTCCGGCTCCGGCGCGCAGCAGGACGTCGGTGAAGCCGCCGGTCGATGCGCCCGCGTCCAGGGCGCGGCGGCCTTCGACCTCCAGGCCGAGCGGGACGAAGGCGGCGAGGGCGCCGGCGAGCTTGTGGCCGCCGCGCGAGACGTAGTCAGGGTCGCCGGCGTCCTCGCGGACGACCACGGCGGCGCTGGTCTCGACCTGGGTGGCGGCTTTGCTCGCCGTCGTCCCGCCGACGGTCACCCGTCCCGCGGCGATCAGCTGGCTCGCGTGCTCGCGCGAGCGGGCCAGCTTGCGGCGCACCAGCTCCGCGTCGAGTCGGCGTCGTGCCACTCCTGCCACCTGTGGTTCAGCTCCTGAGGTCGTACGTCGTCGCGGTGGGCGCGGGCGGCCCGGGGCGCTGGTCGAGAGCGGCCAGCGCGTCGCGCAGCCCACGGTGCACATCTTCGTACACCGGGAGGTGACCGTCGGCAGCGAGGTGGTCGGCGTCGGCGAGACGCGCCAGGGCGGCGTCGGCCGGGACGTGACCGGTCGGGGTGATGCCCACGCCCAGCGGCTGCGGCCTTGCCGGCTCCGGCGGCCCCTCGGGCTCGCCGCCCTGCGGACTGCTGCCTTCCGGTTCGCCGTGCTCGGGAGCGGCCCCCGCGGGCGGGGCCGGGTCCGGTGGCTGCGACTGCGGGCCTGACGTCGGCTCTTCCATGTCCCCGACGCTACCGCGAACACCCGCGGGGCCCCGGGTCGGCGTCCGCGTGCGGCGCCCGGCGGAAGGCGCGGGCCCGTCCACGGCAGGGCGTATCGTCGATCGCGATGGCAACTCTCGACCAGTGCCGCGCCGCACTCGACCGGCTGGCGCAGAACCTGTCCACGGCCGACGGCGACGTACGCAGTGCCGCCGCGCTCGACCGTTCGCTCAGCTGCCGCATCACCGACCTGGACGTCACCTTCACCGGACGCCTCGCGCACGGCACCATCGCGGACGTGCGCAGCCGCCCCGGCCCGCCGCCCGGCAAGGCCGACATCCGGCTGACGATGGCGGGGGACGACCTGATCGCGCTGGTGGACGGCAGGCTGTCCTTCGCGCGGGCCTGGGGCGGCGGCCGGGTCAGGCTCGAAGCCGGGGTGCGCGACCTGCTCCGCCTCAGGGCCTTGCTGTAGCCCGCTCCGCGCCCGCGCCCGCGGTCGCGCGCGGCTTGCGTGCGGCCGGGATGACCAGCGGGGTGCCGGTCTCCGGGTCGTCGATGATCTGGCAGCTGAGCCCGAAGACGTCCTCGACCAGTCCGGCGGTGACGATCTCCGACGGGGCGCCCTCGGCGACGATCCGGCCGCCCTTCATCGCGATGAGGTGGGTCGCGTACCGGGCGGCGTGGTTGAGGTCGTGCAGCACGGCGACGAGGGTGCGGCCCTGCTCCTCGTGCAGTTCGGCGCAGAGGTCGAGGACGTCGATCTGGTGCTGGATGTCGAGGTAGGTCGTCGGCTCGTCGAGCAGCAGCAGCGGCGTCTGCTGGGCCAGTGCCATGGCGATCCAGACGCGCTGGCGCTGGCCGCCCGACAGTTCGTCGACGTAGCGCTCGGCGAGCTGTCCGACGCCGGTGGACTCCATCGCCTCCCTGACGATCCGCTCGTCCTCGCCCGACCACTGGCGCAGGACGCCCTGGTGCGGGTAGCGACCGCGGGCCACCAGGTCGGCGACGGTGATGCCGTCGGGGGCTATCGAGGACTGCGGCAGCAGGCCGAGCGTCCTTGCGACCTTCTTGGCCGGGAGGGAGGAGATGACCGAGCCGTCCAGCAGCACCCGCCCCTCCGTCGGCTTGAGCATCCGCGACAGGGCGCGCAGCAGCGTGGACTTGCCGCAGGCGTTCGGTCCGACGATGACGGTGAACGACTGGTCGGGGACGGCGACCGAGAGGTTCTCGGCGATGACCCGCTGGTCGTAGGCGAGGGTGAGGTTCTCGGCCGTGAGACGGCTCACTTGGGGCTCCTGGGGGTTGTCGTCATAGCACTGCCCTGTCACTGCTGTGGTCCGCGAGGCGGCCGGGGACCGCCGGGCCGGCTCATATCCGGCCCGCCCTGCGCTCGGTGACCAGCAGCCAGACCAAGTAGCCGCCGCCGAGTACGCCGGTCAGCACGCCGACCGGCAGCTGGTCGGCGCCGAACAGCCGCTGCGCCGACCAGTCGGCCGCGACCAGCAGCAGGGCGCCCATGACGGCGGACGGCAGCAGGTTCGGCCCCGGCGAGCGGGTCAGCCGCCTGGCGAGCTGCGGGGCGGTGAGCGCCACGAAGGCGATGGGTCCGGCCGCCGCGGTCGCGGCGGCGACGAGGACGACGGCGGCCAGCAGCACCACGACGCGCACCCGGTCGACCCGCACGCCCAGCGCGTACGCCACGTCGTCGCCCATCTCCAGCATCCGCAGCGGGCGTCCGTAGCACAGGGCCAGCGGGATGAGGACGGCGCAGACGGCGGCCAGCGGCCAGACCTGGCTCCAGTCACGGCCGCTGAGGGAGCCGGTCATCCAGGTGGTGGCCTGCGTCGCCTCGACGATGTTCGCCTTGGTGAGGAGGTAGAGGACCATCGCGTAGAGCATGGCGGCGGCGCCGATGCCGACGAGGACGAAGCGGTAGCCGTGGATGCCGCGCTTCCAGGCGAGCAGGAAGATGGCGAGGCCGGTGATCACGCCGCCGACCACGGACCCGGCGGCCACCGCGAAGGTGCCGCCGTGGAAGTAGACGATGACGACCAGCGCGCCGACGGATGCGCCCTGGCCGAATCCGAGCACGTCGGGGCTGCCCAGCGGGTTGCGCGAGACCGTCTGGAAGACGGCGCCCGCGATGCCGAAGGCGGCGCCGACCAGCAGGCCGACCAGCACCCGCGGCAGCCGCAACTCCTGCACGATGAACTGCTGGCCCGCGTCGCCGCCGCCGGTCAGCGTGCGCAGCACCTCGGACGGTGTCATCGGGTAGTCGCCGGAACCGATCAGCGCCACGCTCGCGGCCAGCGCCAGGACCAGCAGCACCAGTCCTGCGGTCACCGCCCGTACGTCCAGCCGCAGCGAGAGCCCGCCGCCGGTGCGCACCGGGGTCACCCGCCGGCCCGCCTTGGGGCCCTTGTCGCTCTGCACTGGGGAACTCACAGCTGGGCCATCCTCCGACGCCGTACGAGATAGATGAAGACAGGGCCGCCGATGATCGCGGTGACGATGCCGACCTGGAGTTCGCCCGGCCTGGCCACGATCCGGCCGATGATGTCGGCGCCGAGCAGCAGGACCGGGGAGAGCACCGCCGAGTACGGCAGGATCCAGCGCAGATCGGGTCCGGTGAGGGCGCGGACGGCGTGCGGGACCATCAGGCCGACGTAGACGATCGGGCCGCAGGCCGCGGTCGCGCCGCCGCACAGCAGGGTCACCGCGATCATCGCGAGTACCCGGGTGCGGGTCAGCCTGGCGCCCAGGGCCCGTGCCTGGTCGTCGCCGAGCGCGACGGCGTTCAGCGGCCGGGCGAGCAGCAGCGCGAGGACGCCGCCCACGATCAGGAACGGTGCGATCTGCGTGACGGTCTGCATGGTGGCCGCGGCCAGCGAACCGACCGTCCAGAAGCGCATCTTGTCCAGGGCCGCGGTGTCCATGAGGTTGACGGCGTTGAGGTAGCCGGTGAGGACGGCGCTGAGCGCGGTGCCGGCGAGGGCGAGCCGTACGGGGGTGGCGGCGCGGGTGCCGCCGAGCACGTAGACCGCGACGGAGACCACCGCGGCGCCGAGGAAGGCGAACCACACATATCCGGACAGGGAGGTGATGCCGAAGAAGCTGATCGCGGAGACGACGGCCGCCGACGCACCGGCGTTGATGCCGAGAACTCCCGGTTCCGCAAGGGGATTTCGGGTCAGTGCCTGCATCACCGTGCCGGCCAGCCCGAGCGCGGCGCCCACCAGCAGTCCGAGGAGGGTACGGGGCAGGCGCACGTCGTGGACGATGACGTCGGTATCGGTGCCGGAGTAGTGGAACACCCCGTGCCACACCTGGTCGAGCGGTATCTGTTTCGCGCCGACGGCGATGCCGAGGACGGTGACGACCACCAGGACGGCCAGGGAGGCGAGCAGCCCCACGGAGCGCGTCAGGTGCCGCCGTTGCGGCGCCCCGGTCGCCGGGGCCTTCGATGCTTCGGGGGGACTGTCGACCAACACGTCGGTTAGGTTAGCCTACCCTCAGAACAGCCCGACATGGCCTCCCCAGAGAGAAGCGCACCACCATGAGCAACTTCCGCAGCCTAACCCCGTCCCGCCGAGGCGTCCTAGCCGCAGGCGGTGCACTCGGCGTCGGCGCCCTGCTCGCCGCGTGCGGGGGCGGCAAGGGTTCCGGGAGCGCCAACGGCGGTGGCGGGGGCGGCCCCTGGTCCTTCACCGACGACCGCAAGAAGAAGGTCTCCCTCGACCACACCCCGCAGCGCATCGTCGCCTTCACCGGCACCGCCGCCGCGCTGCACGACTTCGGCATCGACGACCAGGTCGTCGGCGTCTTCGGCCCGACCAAGCTGAAGAACGGCAAGGCCGACCCGCAGGCGGGCGGCATCGACGTCGACAAGGTCGCCGTCATCGGCAACGAGTACAACCAGTTCAACGTCGAGAAGTACGCGAGCCTGCGCCCCGACCTGCTCATCACCAACATGTACGAGCCCGGCGCCCTGTGGTTCGTGCCCGACGACCGCAAGGACAAGATCAACCAGCTCGCCAAGAGCGTCGCCATCACCTCCTCGCGGGTGAGCCTGGTGAAGATCATCGAGCGGTACGCGGAGCTGGCCGCCTCGCTCGGCGCCGACCTGAAGGCGAAGCAGGTCGCCGCGGACAAGGCCCGCTTCGAGAAGGCGAGCGCCGCGCTGCGCAAGGCCGCCAAGTCCCACCCCGTGAAGGTGCTGGCCTGCTCCGGCAGCGCCAACCTCTTCTACGCGTCCAACCCCGGCATCAACGCCGACCTCATGTACTACAAGTCGCTCGGCGTCGACCTGATCGTCCCCGACCACCTCGACAAGGGCGGCTACTTCGAGAGCCTGAGCTGGGAGAACGCCGACAAGTACCGGGCCGACCTGCTCCTGCTGGACAGCCGCACCGCCACCCTCCAGCCCAAGGACCTGGCCGCCAAGCCCTCCTGGGCCCAGCTGCCCGCGGTCAAGGCAGGCCAGATCACCCCCTGGTCGAGCGAACCGCGCTTCTCCTACGCGGGCTCCGCACCGCTCATCGAGGCGCTGACCAAGGCCATCGAAGGCGCGAAGAAGGTCAGCTGACGCACCGGCGCGGGGGGCCCCCCCCCCCGGGCCCCCCCCCCCCCCCCCCCCCCCCCCCCCCCCCCCACCCCCCCCCCCCCCCCGGGGGTGAACCCAAAAACCCCACACCCCCCCCCCCCCCCCCCCCCCGTCCCC